>CANGPS010000033.1 GCA_947456245.1 Acidimicrobiaceae bacterium | reverse complement strand
GGGACCACGTAGAAGTCGTAGCGCGTGGTGGCGAACCGCCCCGTGCCGAGCCCTGTCGTCTTGACGTCGCTGATGGCCTCGATGCTCAGCTGCACGGCGACCTGCTCGCCGATGCGCAGCGGGCGCTCGTACTCCTGCTCGCAGTTGGTCGCCACTACCGAGGTGCGGCCCTCCTCGTCGAGGAGGCGCATCATGGTGTCGTTGGCGCTCTCCGGCCCGTCCTCGACGATTCCGGCAGCCCGCCTGCGCTCGCGCTCCTGGGTGGCGGTGAGGCCCACCATGACCCAGGCCTGCAGCATCGTCGGCGGGGCGATGATGCCGGGGAGACCGGCCGCCACGGCCGCCGCCTGGTCGACGTAGACCGGGTTGGCGTCGCCCATGGCCTCCACCCAGTGGACGATCATCGGCTCGTTGACCCGATGGGGACCCATCGTGGGATGGCCGGAGACCTGGCCCACGAGGGCGGCCAGCGCCTCGGAGTGGTCGGGGTACGTGGTCATCGTGACCCTCCTAGCGCCGGTCGCGCTTCATGCCGAGGCCAGCCATGGCGAAGATCTCCCGCTGGACCTCGTTGACACCGCCTCCGAAGGTGTTGATCTGCGCCTGGCGGGCCGAGGCCTCGAGGCGACCACCGAGGAGCGAGCCCGGCGAGCCGGGCGTGATGTACCCCGCCGCACCGACGATGCCGAGGAGCATCCGGTAGATCTCGATGACCCGCTCGGTCCCGAAGACCTTCATGGCCGACGAGTCGGCGGCACCGACCTCGTCACGAGCGACCAGTACGGCCATGCGCCAGTTGAGCAGCCACATCGCCTCGAGCTCTGAGGCGCAGCGCGCCAGGTCCTCCTGGACCCAAGAGAGCTCGATAACGGGCTTGCCGTTGTCGAGCACGGTCTCGCGGGCCCACTGGGCGACCTCCTGGAACATCTTGTGGCCGAGGCCAGCCCAGGCGGCGAGTCCGACCCGCTCGTGGTTCAGCTGCATGGTGATCATGCGCCAGCCCTCGTTCTCCGTGCCCACCAGCTCGGTGACCGGGACCCGGACGTCCTCGTAGTACGTGGCCGTCGTTGTCAGTCCGCCCACCGTGGTGATCAGGCTCCAGTCGAAGCCCTTGGCCGTCGTCGGCACGCAGATGATGGAGATGCCCTTGTGCTTGGGCGCGTCGGCGTCCGTGCGGCACGCCAGCCAGATGTAGTCGGCGTCGTTGGCACCCGAGGTGTAGATCTTGTTGCCGTTGATGACGAACTCGTCGCCGTCGCGCACGGCCTTGGTCTGGAGGTTGGCGAGGTCGGTCCCGGCCTGGGGCTCGGTGTAGCCGATCGCGAAGTTCAGCTCACCCGAGAGGATCTTGGGCAGGTAGAAGGACTTCATCTCCGGGGTGCCGTAGGTCATCATCGTGGGGCCCACGGTGTTGATCGTCACGAAGGGGAACGGAGCCCCCGCACGACGCGTCTCGTCGAAGAAGATGTACTGGTCGGTCGCCGGTCGGCCCTGGCCGCCGTACTCCTCGGGCCAGCCGATGCCGAGCCAGCCGTCCTTGCCCATCCGGGCCACGACGTCGCGCCAGACCTCGCCGCCCTCAAGGTTCGCCGCAAGCGCGGCGCGCACGTCGTCGGTGAGCAGGTCGGCGTAGTAGCTGCGGAGCTCTTCGCGCAGGGCCAGCTGTGCAGGTGTCTCTTCGAGATGCATACGTACCTCCTACCAGACTGCACGCCGTCGTCGTACGGTCGTGCGTGTTCAGAAATGTAACAGGTTCTAGTCCCCACCTGACGGGCTGGCAGGTGGCTAGAACGTGTTCTAGTCTCTCATCCACGCACATGGCGCGGATCTCGAGGGGGAACCATGCGATTCCATCAGTCAGTCACCTTCCTGGAGATGGATCAGCTCCTCCCCATGGCCATCGCCACCGACGAGCTCGGGTACGACGGCCTCTACCTCTCCGACCACCTGTTCAACGCGAAGAACCTCGAGTCGAGCTACACCTACTCCACCGCCGACGATGGCTCGCCCTTCTGGGAGAAGTCGACCGCCTGGCCCGACCCGATGTGCCTGGTCTCCGCCATGGCGGCGGTCACGACCAACACGACCTTCACCACCGGGGTCTACATCGCGCCGCTGCGCGACCTGATCAGCGTGGCCAAGACCGTCGGGACGGCCGCCGTGCTGTCAGACAACCGCGTGCGCCTCGGCGTCGGCGTGGGCTGGTGCAAGGAGGAGTTCGACCAGACCGGCCAGGACTTCTCCACCCGCGGCAAGCGCCTCGACGAGATGATCCCCGCCCTGCGCAGCCTCTGGGCCGGCGGGTGGGTCGAGCACCACGGCGAGTACTACGACGTCCCCGAGTGCCAGATCGAGCCCTCCCCCTCCACCATCGTCCCCATCCTCGGCGGCGGCCACTCGGCCCCGGCCTTCCGACGGGCCTCGCAGCTGTGCGACGGGTGGATCGCGGCGGGCGCGTATCGCGAGGAGGAGGCGTGGGCGCACCTCGCCTCGCTCAAGGACGCGCTGGCCAAGGCCGGCCGGGCCGACGACGACTTCACCATCTACATGTCGCTCTTCGAGATGCCCGACGTCGACCTCTACCGCCGCTTCGAGGACGCCGGGGTCACCGACCTGATCTGCGCCCCGTGGATGATGGTGCCCGAGGACGTCGCACCGGCCGACCGTCCGGCTCGTCGTCGGGAGGAGCTCGAGAAGTTCGCGGAGCAGATCATCGCTCCCATGGGTCGATAGGTTGTCGGTGGCGAGTCGCCACAGGAGGGGAACACGATGACGGATCTCAAGCTCGGACTGCAGCTCGGCTACTGGGGCGCCGGACCGCCCCCCGGTGCCGTCGAGCAGGTCGCCGAGGCCGAGCGCCTCGGCTTCGACTCGATGTGGACGGCCGAGTCCTACGGGTCTGACGCCCTGACGCCGCTGGCCTGGTGGGGGTCGACGACGACGAAGATGCGCCTCGGGACATCCCTGTGCCAGCTCAGCGCCCGGGCCCCGGTGGCCATGGCCATGGCGGCCCAGACCATGGACCACCTCTCCGGCGGGCGCTTCGTGCTCGGCCTCGGAGTCTCTGGCCCCCAGGTCGTCGAAGGCTGGTATGGCGCGCCGTTCAACAAGCCGCTCGCCCGGACCCGCGAGTACATCGACATCGTGCGCAAGGTCCTCAAGCGCGACGAGCCGGTGACCAACGACGGCGAGCACTACCCGCTCCCCTACCCGGGCGGCATGAACCTGGGCAAGCCCCTCAAGTCCATCGTCCACCCGCTGCGCGAGGACATCCCGATCATCATGGGCGCCGAGGGACCGAAGAACGTGGCCCTGGCCGCGGAAATCGCGGACGGCTGGTTCCCCATCTTCTTCGCCCCCCGTGCCATGGACTCCTTCCAGGGCTACCTCGACGAGGGGTTCGCTCGACCGGGAGCCCGCCGGACCAAGGAGGACTTCGAGGTCCTCGCCTTCGCCCCGACCATCATCCACGACGACCTCGAGGTGGCGGCAGACCTGTACCGTCCGGCCGTGGCCCTCTATGTGGGCGGCATGGGCGCCAAGGAGATGAACTTCCACTTCGACGTCTTCTGCCGCATGGGCTGGGAGGCCGAGGCCACCAAGATCCAGGACCTCTACCTCGCCGGCCACCGGGACGAGGCGATCGCCGCCGTGCCGACCCGGATGGTCGAGGACATCGCCCTCGTGGGTCCGAAGGAGAAGATCCGCGACGACCTCGAGGAGTGGCGCGAGTCGATGCTGACGACCCTGCTGATCAACGGCGACGTCGCCACGCTGCGCACGATGGCCGAGCTGATCGGCTGACCTCGCTCAGCCGTTGTCGAGCGACATCGTGACCGGCGGCATCGCACGGTCCTCGGTGGTCACCGAGGTCGTCGTGCCCGCCGGCAGGCCCCATCCGTTCAGGCCCCAGTACAGATAGGTCAGCCCGGTGTAGTGCGGACCCGGGGAACCGGTGACCCCAGAGACGCTCCGACACGTCGCACAGGTCTGGCTCCAGGTCTTCTTGGGCAGCGTCATGGTCGTCGTGATCCCGTCGAGCGGATACCCCAGGGCGTCGGCGACGCGGACCAGCAGGTAGCCGCTGTGGGCGTGCTGGCTGCCCACGCGGTACCGAGATGCGGAGAGCACCGGGGGGACCGTGGCGGTGCGACCAACGACCGTCGGGGTCAGCGGACCCACCGCTGCGAGCGGTGCGTCGCCCGACACCTTGAGCAGCGTCAGGCTGTCGACCGTGACGCCGGGAGCCGAGGTCGCCGGCGACACCGCCACCCGGACGCCCTCGACCTGATCGGCCCTCCAGCCGAACGGCAGCTTGACGGTGGTGCGCAGATGCCCCGAACCGACCAGCGGGAACGCCCAGCCCTGGTCGGCGGCGAACCACGTGCCCGACACCTCCACCTCGACGGCCAGTCCGTTCAGCGGGGTCCCCGGGGCCACCGAGGTCGTCAGGTCCGCCACGGCGTACTGGGAGACATCCCCCATCTGCGGCGAGGTGGGCGTGTCGTCGAGGTTGGCGTACCAGCGGGCCGCCTCCTGCGCCATCACGGCGTAGGTGAAGGGGTGGGCGTCCATCACCGACTCGCGCGTCTCGCCCGGAGCCGGTCCGGCCACCACCGGCAGCGAGAACCGGAAGGGGCTGGTCGAGCCGGCCACCACGTCGTTGTTGCCCGTGGCCACCCGGATCACCGGATGGGTGCCCTCCCACTGGCTCGGCGTGGTCAGCGAGAACGGCTTGGACACCTCCTGGAGGGCCCCGGCTGAGTCCGGGTAGCCCGACTTGGGCACGCCGCCCCAGAAGTAGGTCCCCGAGGTCACGGAGCCGTCGGCCGCCACCTCGAGGTGGACCACCGTCTCGATGTCCGTCAGGCGACCCCATGAGGTCAGCTCGAGGGAGGGCACGTACGCGGTCCCGGCATCCTCGTGGCTGAAGATGGCCGTGTAGTCGATCGACGATCCCCCACCGCCGCTCGGCGTGACCGTGGCATCGAGAAGGAGTGGCGTGTCGTGGAGGGCGGAGGTCGATCGCCCGTAGAGCACCGGCGCGTAGCGGTCGGCCAGGCCGACTGCAGACCTGGCGTCGACGAAGAGCAGGGCGGCGTCCGTCACGACGATCCGGGCGGTCTGGACCACCTTGCCACTGGGGCCGTTCTTGGCGGGCAGCTGCGAGAGCCCACCGAGCCGGACGTCGGCCTCGGCCGCCACCGAGGCGGAATACGTGTGACCCGGCGAGATCGCCCCGAGGGCGCAGGGATAGATGAAGGTCTCCGCCCCTCGGTAGAGGACCACCTGGCGGGTCGGCAGCACCGCACCCGAGGTGGTGTCGGTCACCGTCACGTCGGCAACCACGGCAGACGCGTTGCCAGGTCCCCACGAGGTCCCCGGCGCCGACAGGGCGAGCGACAGCACGCCCTCGGGCGTGCCGGTCCCTCCCGCCGTGAGGCCGTCGGCCAGCGGCGCAGCATACGGACCAGGTGCGGTGCGCTCCGGCGAGGCCGAGGCATCGAGCGGGGTGAGCGCGTTCAGGGTGGCTGGGCTCTCCGGGGTCGCCTCGGCGATGCCGGAACCACCGGTGGTGTCCTGGATCGGACCCGGTACCGCCGTGGGCCGACCGCCGAGCGGGCTCCAGGCGTCCGGGGCGGTCCGACACGAGCGGGCGCTCGCACAGGCCTCGGGGGCGAAAGACACGTTGGCCAGCTTGAGGCCGGAGCCGTCCACGCTGGTCAGCTCCTGGAGGGCGATGAAGCACTGGCTGGTGCGGCAGTCCACCGAGCCGACGGCGGTGGTCAAGACCGCATGGAGGGACACCGACAGCGCCGCCATGTGCCCGGCGTCCACCGGCACCACCCAGCTGGTGCGCTGCTCGCACCCGTCCTGGCTCGGATGGGAGTGGTCGAGGTAGAAGGTCAGGGCCCCTGGCCCACACTCGGCCACCGCCCAGACGCTGGTCGGCTTGGCGCCGCGCAGCACCACCGAGACCCGCTGCGCGTCGACCAGGCCCGTCGACGGGGTCACGGTCATCGTGGCGGCATGACCGGCACCCGCCGGCACGGACGGAAGACTGAGGGCGGCGGTCATGGCGAGGGCTCCGAGGAGCACCCGCACGACGCCGCCGTGCCTCATGCGGAGGCTGCCGTCCTCGCCCCCAACGCCAGCAGGCTCTGGGTAGCGCCCCCGAGGGTGAGCTCGATCTGTCGGGTCAGGAGGAAGTACCGATGGAGCGGGTACTCGCGGTCCACGCCGACGCCACCATGGACGTGGGTGGCCGCGTGGACGACCCGCTGGCCGCCCTCGGCGGCCCAGAACTTGGCGATAGCCACGGCGTCGGTGGCGTCCTCGCCCTGGGCGATGCGCCAGACCGCCTGCGCCGCGGTCAGCGAGATCGCCTCGGCGTCGACATAGGCATCGCCGAGTCGCTGGCCCACGGCCTGGAAGGTGGCCACCTTCTTGCCGAACTGCTCGCGCTCCGACGTGTAGGTGGCACCGAGCGTGAGCGCCGAACGGGCCGCACCGGCCTCGAGGGCGCACAGCGCCGCGGTGGTCCGGATCGCCAGCGAGTCGAGGATGGCACGCCCGTCGGCACCCTGGCCGCCGAGGAGTCGGTCACCACCCACGCCGACCCCCGAGAGGGTCATGGTGGCCTCAGGCAGGAGCGGGCCGTCCTGGCGCTCGACCGTCACGTCTGCGGTGTCCACGAGGAAGAGCCCCACCCCGCCGTCGGCCAGGGTGGCCGGCACCAGCACGAGCTCGGCCCGGAGCCCTGAGGGCACGCAGGCCTTCACGCCCTCGAGGACCCAGCCGTCGCCCGACGCCGTCGCCGTGGTGGCCGGAGACGAGAGGCCCTCGGTCACGAGGTCGCCCACGAACTCCGCCGTGGCCGCCGTGCCGATCAGCGAGCCGTCGGCGATCCGGGGCAGCCAGGCAGCCCGCTGCTCCGCCGAGCCATGGCGGTCGATCGTGTCGGCGACGGAGACCAGCGTCTCGACGACCGGGACATAGGCGGCGACGGAGCCGACCACCCCGACCACCTGGGCCAGCGCCACGAAGTCGAGGCCCTGGCCACCGGCGTCCTCGGCCACGGCGATGCCGAGCAGGCCCGCCTCAGCCAGCGCCGACCAGAGTCCGGCGTCGAAGGGACCCTTGGGGTCCTGTGCGCGCTCGATCTCGGTCAGGTGCTCGGGCCTCGAGATCTCGCCGATGATCTGGCTGGCCAGATCCCGAACCGCCTGCTGCTCCTCTGAGAGTGAGAAGTCCATGAAAGTCCCCCTTGTTCCTAGCGCAGCGACCGCGGCATGCCGAGGCCGAAGATAGCGATCAGGTCCCGCTGGATCTCGTTGGTGCCGCCCCCGAAGGTCAGGATCACCATGGATCGTGCGTACATCTCGAGGCGCCCGGCGATCACCGCACCGCGCGAGCCGCGCTTCAGGTAGCCGCCCTGGCCGATGACCTCCATCAGGAGGCGGAAGGCCCGGAGGTAGAACTCGGTGCCGAACACCTTGATCACCGAGGCGTCGGCCACGTCGAGCGTCCCCTGGGTGGCCTGCCAGGCCACCTTCCAGTTGATGAGCCGGAGGAACTCGACCTCGGCCTTGACCCGACCGAGGTGCTCCTGCACCCACTCCTGTTCGATCACCCGCCGGCCGTCGGGAAGCACCGTCTCGGCCGCCCAGGCCGTGACGTCGGCGAGGGAGCGGTCGATGATGCCCGGCGAGCACAGGGTGACGCGCTCACGGTTGAGCTGGCTGGTGATCAGGTTCCAGCCCATGTTCTCGCCGCCCACCACGTTGGCCGCAGGCACCCGCACGTCGTCGAAGTACGTGTAGTTGATGTTGTGGGTGCTCGTGAGGTTCATCGGCACCACCCGGATGCCGGGCGTGTCCATGGGGACGATGATCAGCGAGATTCCCTTGTGCTTCGGGGCGTCCGGGTCGGTCCGAACGGCGAGCCAGATGTAGTCGGCGTCGCCGGCGAGGCTCGTCCAGATCTTCGAGCCGTTGATGACGTACTCGTCTCCGTCGCGCACCGCACGGGTCTGGAGCGCGCCGAGGTCCGTGCCGGCGTTGGGCTCGGAGTAGCCGATGCAGAAGTGGATGTCGCCGCCGAGGATCTTGGGGAGGAAGAAGTCCTTCTGCTCCTGGCTGCCGAACTCGAAGATGGTCGGGCCCACCGTGTTGATGGTCAGCATCGGCACCGGGGCACCGGCGCGCATCGACTCGTCGAAGAAGATGAACTGCTCGACGGCGCTGCGACCCTGGCCGCCGTACTCCGTCGGCCATCCGATCCCGAGCCAGCCGTCCGAGGCCATCTGCTTGACGACGGAGCGCACTGTCGGCCCGATGCCGTTGCTCACCGCGAGGTCGGCCTCGATCTGCGGCGTGAGCAGCTCTGCGTAGTAGGAGCGCAGCGTGTCGCGCAGCTGCTCCTGCTCTGGCGTGTACCCGATCTCCATCGACCCTCCCTCGACACCGTCGGCTCCACCTGCCTTCGGCGGCGGCCGTAGAACACGTTACAGTTCTCCGCCCCCTCCGGCCACCGCAGCCGGCAACGGGGCTAAGGTTCGCCGTGGTTACCCATCGGTAACCGATGAGGGGGCCACGGTGGCGCCCGCTGACCGTGAGAGGAAGCATCCATGCCCGAAGCAGTGATCGTCTCGACAGCCCGCACGCCGATCGGCCGTGCCAACAAGGGCTCCCTCGTCAACTGCCGCCCCGACGACCTTTCGGCCCTGATCATCAAGGCCGCCCTCGACAAGGTCCCCAACCTCGACCCGAACCTCGTCGAGGACGTCATCCTCGGCTGCGGGCAGCCCGCTGGTGAGGCCGGCTACAACCTCGGCCGGGTCGCCGCCGTGCTCGCCGGCATGGACGACGTGCCCGGCGTGACGGTCAACCGCTACTGCTCGAGCTCGCTGCAGACCATCCGGATGGCCGCCCACGCCATCAAGGCCGGCGAGGGCGACATCTTCGTCGCCGCTGGCGTCGAGACCGTGAGCCGCTTCATGTACGGCGCCTCGGACGTCGGCCCGCACAACGAGCTGTTCGCCGCCTCCGAGGCCCGCACCGCCGAGCGCGGCCCGGCCTACACCTCGGACTGGACCCCGCTCCAGGGCGAGTTCGCCGACGTGTACATCGCCATGGGCCAGACGGCCGAGAACGTGGCCGAGTTCGAGCAGGTCTCGCGCTCGGAGATGGACGAGTTCGCCGCCCGCTCGCAGCAGCTCGCCGTCGCCAGCCAGGAGAACGGCTTCTTCGAGCGTGAGATCACGCCCGTCACCACGGTCGACGCCGAGGGCAACACGGTCGTGATCACCAAGGACGACGGCCCGCGCGCCGGCACCACGGTCGAGGCGCTGTCTGGCCTCAAGCCGGTCTTCCGCGAGGGCGGCAAGATCACCGCCGGAAACGCCTGCCCGCTCAACGACGGTGCCGCCGCGGTGGTCGTGATGAGCGACACCAAGGCCAAGGAGCTCGGCATCACCCCGCTCGCCCGCATCGTGGCCTCCGGCGTGTCGGGCCTCAACCCCGAGATCATGGGCCTCGGTCCCATCGAGGCGTGCCGTCAGGCGCTCAAGCGTGCCGGCATGACGATCGACGAGATCGACCTCGTCGAGATCAACGAGGCCTTCGCCGCCCAGGTGCTGCCCTCGGCCAAGCACCTCGGCATCCCGATGGAGAAGCTGAACTCGAAGGGCGGCTCGATCGCCCTCGGTCACCCCTTCGGCATGACCGGCGCACGCATCATGACCACGCTGCTCAACGCCCTCGAGGACGACGGCAAGCGCTTCGGCATGGAGTCGATGTGCGTGGGCGGCGGCCAGGGCATGGCGATGATCGTCGAGCGCCTCGGCTAGTCCCCCGGCCGGCCCGACGGGCCAGCACACGCGACGGAGCCCGGGCCGAGATGGCCCGGGCTCCGTCGCGTGCAGGCGAGGCTGCGGATCGGTCGATCAGCCAGCGGGGCCCTGGCCGGTCTCGACCGCGCTGTCCCGCTTGCCCATCAGGCGCTCGAGCTCGGCCGCGTCGACGGTGCGCGCCTCGTCGGGCAGCAGCACCGGGATGCCGTCGTTGACGGCATAGGCGGTCGAGGTCCTCGGGTTGAGCAGCAGCGACTCGTCGGCGAAGTAGAGCAGGGCTCCCTTGTCGATCGGGTCGGCGAGGATCTCGATGAGCAGTGTGTCGAGGGCCATGGGGGTCTCCTAGGGATAGCGGCTCGTGGCCGACAGGTTAGGTGGTGGTGAGGGAGGCGACGAGCTTGAGCACCTCGGCGACGTGGGCCGCACAGGACTCGGCGTCGGGAGCCTCGACGTTCAGGCGCAGCAGCGGCTCGGTGTTCGAGGGGCGAAGGTTGAACCACCAGTCGCCGTTGTCCACGGTCAGACCGTCGAGCCGATCGCAGGTGCCGCCGGTCGCCTCCACGTGGGCGGCCACCGCCTCGACCGCTCCCGCCGGGTCTGGCACCTCGGTGTTGATCTCGCCCGAGGCGACGTAGCGCTGGAAGGGCACCAGCATCTCGGAGAGCGACAGGCCCGAGACGCTCATGAGCTCGAGGACGATCAGGGCGGTGATGATGCCCGAGTCGGCACGGAAGTTGTCTCGGTAGTAGTAGTGGCCCGAGTGCTCGCCGCCGAAGACGGCGCCGGTCTCGGCCATCACCTTCTTGATGAACGAGTGGCCGACCTGGGTCCGAACGCCCTTGCCGCCGTTCTCGGCGATGACCTCGGGCACGGTGCGCGAGCAGATGAGGTTGTACAGGACGGTCGAGCCCGGGTTCTTCTTCAGCATCGACGCCGCCACGAGGGCGGTGGTCAGCGATCCCGAGACCGGCTGGGCCTTCTCGTCGATCAGGAAGACCCGGTCGGCGTCACCGTCGAAGGCCAGGCCGACGTCGGCACCGGCGGCGAGCACGGCCGCCTGGAGGTCCCGGAGGTTCTCGGGCTGGATCGGGTCGGCCGGATGGTTGGGGAAGGTGCCGTCGAGCTCGGGATAGAGGATGTCGACGTCGAACGGCAGGCCCTCGAAGACCAGCGGAGCCACGAGTCCGCCCATCCCGTTGGCCGTGTCGCAGACCACCTTGAGGGGCTTGAGGCTCGTGGTGTCCACGAACGAGCGCACGTGGTCGGCGAATTCGCCGAGCATCTCTCGGCTGGTGATCGATCCCGAGCCTCCGGCCGCGGGGGCGTCGAGGAACCCGTTGGTCAGCGCCTCGATCTCGGTCAAGCCGGTGTCTCGGCCGATGGGACGTGCCCCGGAGAGGCACAGCTTGATCCCGTTGTACTGCGCCGGGTTGTGCGAGGCGGTGAACATCGCCCCCGGGGCATCGAGCGTGCCGGCGGCGAAGTACAGGAAGTCCGTGCTGGCCATTCCGAGGTCGATCACGTCGACGCCCACGGCATTGGCCCCCTCCGCGAACGCGGCCGTCAGCGTGGTGCCCGAAGGGCGCATGTCGCGGGCCATCAGCAGCGTCGGGCTTGCGCAGAACGTCGCCACCGCCGACCCGATGGCCCGGCAGAGCTCCTCGTCGATCTGCTCGGGATAGGTGCCCCGGACGTCGTAGGCCTTGAAGACGTTTGAGAGATCGCGCATCTCCCGAGCCTAGGGCACGGCGCCGCCGGGCCTCGACGCCAGAAGCCCGAGAAGTTCCCGAAAGATGGCGGAACTGTCACTCACAGTGACGGTCTCGATGGTACGTTCGAACCGTGAGCACGCGTCGATCGGCCCTGCTGGCCGGAGCTCTGGCCATCGGCGCCTCGCTCGGCCTCGCCGCCTGTGGCTCGACCACGGCGGCGCCCAGCGGTTCCGAGCTCGTCACGCAGGCCAACCAGGCGGCACAGGCGGCCGGGTCGGTGGCGATCAAGATCGTCGCCACCCAGTCCGTGAACGGCACGCAGCAGCCCGCGGAGACGCTGACCTCGAAGATCAGCGCCCCGGCCTCCCTCCAGTCCATCCGCTTCCCCGCTGGCACGCCCGGAAACCTCGACGTGATGCTGATCGGCTCGACGGCCTATGTCCGCTCCGACGCGACGACGCTGTTCAAGGGGCTCGGCCTCACCAAGAAGGGTGCCAAGAAGTACGCAGGCCAGTGGATCTCGATCCAGCAGGACGACTCCCCCTTCTCCGGCATCGCAAGCACCCTCACCCTCGAGGCGCAGCTCAAGTCCTTCCTTCCCGTCGGGAGCAACGTGACGGTGGGGGCGACCAAGACCCTCCACGGCAAGAAGCTCATCCCGCTCACCGGGCCGGCGTCGAAGAGCCACGTGAAGGGTGCGGGCCAGACCAGGCTGCTGATCGACCCCACCACCAAGCTTCCGGCGGCGGGTGGGGTGGTCAAGAGCGCGTCCGGACAGTCGGTCGAGGTCGTCGCCCGCTTCTCCAAGTGGGGCAAGCCCGTGGAGCTGACTGCCCCGGCCGACGCGGTCCCCTACTCCACAGCGACGAGTGGCTGACCTCGCACGCCTCCCCATCGGCCGCACCGTGTGGCTCACCGGCCTGTCGGGGGCAGGAAAGTCGACGACGGCCGAGTGGCTGGCCCGAGAGCTGCGAGACCGAGGCATGACCATCCTCGAGCTCGATGGCGACGTGCTGCGCGATGGCATCTCCTCTGAGCTGGGCTTCGACGACGAGGACCGGGCGGAGGCCGTCCGGAGGGCCGGCGAGATCGCCCTGCTCGCCGCGAGGCAGGGCATCACCTCCCTCGTCAGCCTCGTCTCCCCTCACCGAGGGCCGAGGGACGGGGTCCGAGCTCGGCACGACGAGCTCGGCGTGGCCTTCTTTGAGGTCCACATCGCCACGCCGCTCAGCGTCTGCGAGGAGCGCGACCCGAAGGCGCTCTACGCCCTGGCCCGCAGCAACGCTTCGGCGCAGATGACGGGGATCCAGCAGCCCTATGAGGATCCCCTCCACCCAGAGCTCTGCATCTCGACCCAGGGTCGCTCGGTGGCCGAGGTCGGCCAGGCCATCCTCGAGGTCATCCTGCGCAGCAGCTGACCGCACCGACCCTCGGGGTCAGAGCCCGGCCTGCGACCAGTGGACGGCTCGAGGTCAGTGGGAGAAGGCGCCGACGTCGATGCGGCCCTGGAAGCCGTTCGAGACCGCGTAGCGCTCCGAGATCAACGTGTCGGACTTCCAGGTGAACGTCCCACCCGGGGGGAGCGACGGCGAGGCGAAGTCCTTCGACAGCGCGGTGACCGTCACAGCCTTGGTGCACAGGTTGGTGAAGGTGATCGTCTGGCCGAGGTCGGCGAAGAGGTGGAACGGCAGGATGCCCTTGTCCGTGAGGATGATCTGCCCGCCACTGTCGTTGTAGGGAGCGATGGGCTTGCCGTTCGTCTGCGTGGGGACCGTGATCGTCTGGCCGTCGATCACGGTCGTCGGGGTCAGGACCTGCGGGGGCAGGACATAGGTCGTCGTCGTCACCCGCTGGGTGGTGGTGGGCGTCGACGGGGTCGACGAGCAGGCCGCCAGCCCCAGCCCTCCGGCGGCCACGATGGCTGCGGTCGTGCCGATCTGAGCGATGGTCCTCTTGGTGCGCACGGTCATCCTCAGATCATCGATGGCAGGAGCTTGTAGAGCTGGGAGTAGAACATCAGGGCGACGGCGAGCACGATGGGCGTGGTGAGGACGTAGACCACGACGAGCCGGCCTCTGGCTCGCTGATAGGCGACGATGCTCCCCACCAGGGCCAGCAGCAGGATCAGACCCCAGATGATCGCCGAGGCCTGCGCCCCCGACTGGCCGGTCACCCCGAGGTCCGCCGCCGTCGGCGGGTGCACCGGGCGCTTGGCTGCTGCCGGATCGCTGACCAGCTTGGCCACCACGAAGGTCCTTCCGCCGCCCGTGAGCGATGAGGCGGTGAGCAGGGTCAGCTGAGGTCGTCTCGCCGGCGACACGGGGTCCGTCTGGCCGGGCTGCACCTCGGCCGCGGTGTGGCTCACCCGATACTTGAACACGCCGAGGCCGGAGATCACCTTGACCTTGTCGCCCTTGCGCAGCTTGGTCAGATCGGCGAACGGCGCGCCCGCCGTGAACCGCCGCCCGGCGATCACCGCGTTGCCCTTGGTGCCCAGCCGAGCCGTCTGGGGCATGGCCCCCGGACCGCCCGCGAGCTCCACCGGCGAGGTGCCCTGGACCACGACCTGATCGAGGCCGATGGCCGGGATCGTCAGGACCGCCACAGGTGCACCCGACTTGGGCAGCGCACCCGAGAGCGGGACGGCACCGGCCGGCGTGGTGAACACGTTGAGCAGCTGGCGCTGCCTGCGGTCCGCCTGCAGCCCGGTGAACGAGAAGAGGTAGGCCAGGAACAGCAGCAGCGCCAGGCCCAGCGTGATCAGGGTGAGCCCCACCGAGACCCGGAGGCGCCGCCGGTCGGGGCGCGTCTCGAGGGCGGGGTCGGCAAGATCAGCTGGTCCGTCCTCGACGACGTCAGGGTCGAGCAGGTCGGTCACGAGCCGGCATCCTCGACACCCGCATCTCCCGGCGAGCGCGAGAGCCGCCGCCGAAGCGAGCGCGCTCCCTGCGCCAGGCCTCCGGAGAGCAGGACGAAGGCCCCGGCGAGGAGGGCGAGCACACCGGCCCCCGCCACCCACGGGATCAGCATCCGGGTGGAGCTCGCGGTGAGCAGGAACGATCCGTAGCGGGGGCTCGACGACGGGATCCTGACGGGTCCGTCCGCGGCCTTCCCGCTCTTGCCTCCAGCTGCCGTCGTCGCCCGTGCGCCGCCGGAGGCGCTGAGCCCGCCGGTGCGCGTGCCGCCGGTGAACGGCGTGGATCCGGTCGGGGTGGTCGAGGCGAGCTGGGGAAGCACGCTGGAGATCTTGAAGTTCGGGTTCCCGATCGCGGTGGCCACCTCGGCCGTCGCCTGCTTGTAGAGCTCAGGCGTCAACGGGACGTATCCCGTCGGCAGCTGGCTGGTGTGGGCCCCGCCGGTGACGTCGAGCATCGAGCTCAGGGCGGCGGTGAGCGCGTCCTTGCGGTCGGCCGGCATCGTGTCGGTCGAGACGGCGGCGTAGATCACGTTCGGCATCGGGTAGGCGCCGGTGTTGGACGGGTTGTTGTAGTTGGGCGTCAGGGTCCCGTCCGGGTTCAGCGTGGCGTCCTTGAGCGCGGCATAGATCGACTCGGTCGTGGGCGCCTGGAACGTGTTCGAGGCGTTCAGCAGGCTCGCCGAGTCGAGGCCGAGGTAGCTGGCCCACGGCCAGGTCATGTAGGCGAATCCGGACCCGGAGTTGGCCCCGGCCCCGATGGGCGGAAGGAAGCTGCGCATGGCCTTCATCTGGCCCTGAGGCCCGACCGAGGCGCTCCACAGCGCGCTCGACACGGTCTCGGCGGGCCACTGGTCGGTCATCGGGCAGCTCGAGACGGGATGTCCGCCCTGGGTCAGTCCCTGCTGCATGATCTCGGCCGCCGAGGCGTCCTCGGTGGTGGCGGTCGAGCCCCATGGAACGGTCGACAGCGGTGCCTGGCAGATCCAGTGGGTCAGCTGGTCGGTGATGCCGGCCTGGTAGGCGAGGGAGTAGGCCCCGAACTGCTGGGCCGAGTAGAAGCCCGGATGCGGGGTGGCCAGCTGCAGCAGCGAGCACTTGGTCTTGATGATGCACGGAGGGTGAGGACAGCCACCGTCGCAGGCCGTCGGATCGGTGTCCGGCGCCGGGCCCGTGTAGAGCCCGGTGAAGATCCCGGCCACCATGTTCGGGCTGAGGTTGTAGGTGGTCATCGGATACGAGGTCCCGGCCAGGAACATCTGCGAGCTGAACCCGACGACGGTGGCGGTGAGCGCCACCGGGATCAGCACGAAGTGACCTGCCGGCAGGAACTTCTGCTGGTCTGGGGCCTCCGGATCGTCGGTGAACGCCACCCGGACAGCGGCTGGGTCCTTGGACTGCACTGCGTTGTAGAGCTCGCTCAGCGCGCTGACACCGCTCTGCTCGGTGTTGAAGAAGTTAAAGGCCTTGGCCCCCTGGCAGTTCAGGCGGTTGATCGTGGGCAGCAGCGGCCCGATACCGAAGTCTGACTGCGAGACCACCAGGCTCTGCTTGTCCGGGCACGAGGCCGAGGCGAGGTCGTAGTTGATCGGTACGGCAGCGGAGTTCCCCGCCGTCGGCGTATTCGTGTAGGGGTTCGCCAGGTTGCCGTCGGTGACGACGATCCCGCAGACATTGGCGGCGGAGCCGTCACAGCTGAACGTGCTGTTGTTCGACGTCCCCGGCACCGACGCCTGGAATGGGGTGGAGGGGTCGTTCAACGGGACCTGGGTGCTCTCGGCGATCGTGCCGTCGGCCATGACCTTGAGGGTGGCCGACGGGTCCACCGAGAAGGCGTTGGAGCCCGATGAGACGCAGTAGGGCGACGGGGTCAATCCGCTGGTGAGCGAGCAGTAGTGGACACGGATGATGTCCCCAGGACGGAAGCCGTATCCCCGCAGGAACACCCAGGGCTGACTACCGCCGACCGGGACAACACCGTTGGCTGGACCAACCTGGAGCTGTCCGCCGTTGTTCGGCATCGCCACGCAGGTCCAGCGAGCCGGACATGCGGGTGCCGGAGTGAGCGTGTCGGCCTTCGCTGATGAGGCGAAGGGGAGCCCCAGAGCGATCAGGCACAGCAGCAGGCCGACCACGACCGCGGTCGCTCCCCGCCTGCCGCGTGCGTGGCTCAGCAGCGTGGACTCACGCATCGATCTTCTCCTCCTCGTCGATCATCGCCTCGTCGTCGCCCGCTCCGACCTTCGATGCCCGTCGGCGGTTCAGGGCGATCAGGGCAAGCGGCACGCCAAGCACCACCAGGAATCCGAGCGTCCAGAGCATCATCGAGCCCGTCGGCCCGGAGAGGCCCAGCAGCCGGTTGCTCGCCGCCACCAGGGCGACGCCAGGGGTCTGTCCGGCGGCTGCCAGCGAGCCGCCGGCGACCTTCGACGTGCTGCCGAGCACCGAGGACTTCGCCGCCTTGGCGGCAGCGCCGCCGGTGGTGGTCCCGCCCGCTCCCCCGCCGATCACCACGGTCGCACCGCCGTCGGTGGGAGCGCCGAGGATCGGCGGGCCGCCGACGTTGGCGAAGTCGCCGGTGACGATCGGGTTGGGGCACGTCTGGGCGTTGATCTCCGACGGGATCGGCACGTGACCATTCATCTTGGCCGCTGCGGCGAAGTCCAGCGAGATCAGCTCAGGTGGCAACGGCGTGTAGCCGAGGCGCTGGGCCGACTGCTGGCCCTGGCAGGCCAGGAAGAGGACGAACTGGCTCAGCGCCTTACCCTTGTCCGGGCTCATGCCACTGGTCTGGGTCACGAGGTAGCTGTAGGCCGAGATCGAGTAGGCGTCAGCCTCGGGGGCGTTGAACACCCCGCTGAGGTCCTGCTCGCCGGTCGAGATGTTGATGGTGTCGTGAGTTAGGGCACGGGCGTCGCTGACCGCCGAAGGGGAGACGAAGTTTCCCGCCGCGTTCTGGACATAGGCGCACGGCATGTTGTGCTCCTGGGCATAGCCCGTCTCGACATAGGTGATCGTGTTGAGCGAGGAGGCCACGTAGTTCGAGGCGTTGTCGGACCCGTTCTGCGAGACCCAGCTCCCCTCGTTGTACTGGCCGGCGGAGTTGCCACCGGTTGCAGGCGTCGGCCACACGGCCGACGGACCGTTACGTGCGCCCATGGCTCCGGTGAATCCCGCCCACACCGCAGGCTGCGTGTTCTGGATGTAGCTCGAGAAGATGTAGTTGTCGCCGGAGGCATCCGCACGGAAGGTGACCACGAGCGGCGTGTTGGGGAGGAGCGCCGTCGGGTTGAGCGCGGTGATCGCCGGGTCGTTCCACTTGCGGATGGTGCCGGTGAACATCCCGCCGATCACCGCCGGCGACAGCCGCAGCTCGTTCACCTGCTGGCCGGTCGATCCCAAGACGTTGTACATCAGGCACACCGCGCCGGCCACGCTCGGCAGGTACTGATAGCCAGACGGCGGATCCGTCTGGGTCTGCCCCGCCGAGTAGCCGATCTCCGACGCCCCGAAGTCCACGAGGTTCTGGGCGAAGTTCTCGAGGCCGAGCACCGACGACGAGCTCTGGTAGTTCACGTTGGTGCCCAGCGTCGTGTAGATCTGCGAGACCCAGGCGTTGATGGCGATGGCGGCGTAGCTCGAGCCCGTCCCGCTGACGGTGGCGTCGGCTGAGGCCACGCCGGCCGAGCCGGCCACCAGCGAGGAGGCGATGCCGAGCACCGCCGCCGACCGGGCCAAGCGACGACGGATCCGTCCGGTCATCCGAACCTCCCGTTGACATAGTCGAGCGTCCTGGGGTCATCAGGCTCGCTGAAGAGCTTGGCCGTCGGACCCGCCTCGACGATGTGCCCCGGCTGGCCGTTCTCCGAGAGGAAGAAGGCGCAGTTGTCCGACACCCGGTTCGCCTGCTGCATGTTGTGGGTGACGATCACGACCGTGACCTCCTCCTTGATCTCGGTGACCGTCTCCTCGATCCGGAGCGTCGAGGCTGGGTCGAGCGCCGAGCAGGGCTCGTCCATCAGCAGGATCGACGGCTTGACGGCCAAGGCGCGGGCGATGCAGAGCCGCTGCTGCTGACCACCGGAGAGCGCCCCTCCAAGGTTGCTGAGGCGGTCCTTGACCTCGGTCCACAGACCGGCCTTCGTGAGGGCCTCCTCGATGACGTCGTGCTTGTTGGCCGGCTTGATCCGGTTGAACCTCAGGCCCGACAGCACGTTCTGCTCGATGGTCATCGCCGGGAACGGGTTCGGGCGCTGGAAGACCATGCCGATGTTGCGGCGCACGTCCGTGGCCCGCTGCGATGGGTCGTAGATGTTCTGGCCATCGAGGTCGATCGACCCGGCGAGCTCGGCACCGGGGATGGTCTCGTGCATGCGGTTCAGGATCCGGAGGAAGGTCGACTTCCCGCAGCCCGACGGACCGATCAGGGCGGTGACCCGGCTCGACTCCATCACCAGGTCGACGTCCTTGAGGACCAGTCGGCCGCTGAACCAGGCGTGGACGCCGTTGGCCACCATCTGCCCCGGTCCGGCGAAGCTGTCAGGCCGCGCCATGGTCTGGGT
>CANGPS010000032.1 GCA_947456245.1 Acidimicrobiaceae bacterium | reverse complement strand
GGTGCCTTGTGGCGCACCGAACGCAGGACGATGGCGGACGGCCCACCGGCGACGAGCAGCATCACCGCCACGCAGGCCAGCAGCGAGCCGTGGGGCTGGATCAAGAAGCCGACGGCGAAGAGGACCTGCGCGACGAGGAACGAGCTGAGGCCGACGAGGAAGAGGGAGCCCTTCGTGTCGGGGAGCATCAGGGCGACGTCGCCGCCGCAGCTGAAGAGGAGGGCGAGCGCAGCGATCACCTGCACGCCTCCGTCGCTGGCAGGGGCGAGGAGCACCGCCGCCAGCAGAAGGATCGGAATGGCGGGCTTGACCACGTACTCGAGCCGTCGCATCCGGACGTCGGGCCGGGCCACGCTGACCCAGTCCACGACGGCGACGAGCGCTGCGATGAGGAGGAGGACCTTCGGCGCGGCCGCGGAGGTCGTCAGGAGGGTGGAGGAGGCGGCCATCGAGAGGCGAGCCTAGCGACGTGCCGAGCACCTGCTCGTGGGCGCCGGTTGAATGGCGTTCATCCATCCACCACCTGGGCACCATCGGTCGGTACCGTTTGATTCCAGCCGGAGACGAAGGCGGGGGAGGCGGTTCGATGGCGATCATCCTCATTCTTGTGGTGCTGTGGGGACTGGTGCTCGCACCGTCCGCGGTCCGCAAGTTCAAGCGGCAGGCGAGCAACCAGTCGATCGACTCCTTCCATCACTCCCTGCACACGCTCGAGCGCTCCGGAACGAAGATCGTGGAGCCGGCCTACCGCCTCGTCGGAGGTGGCTCCGTCTCGGTCATCGACCCGGTGACCAACGCCCAACGTCCACGACTCGTCCTGCTCCGGCCACCCGGCCAAGAAGAGGAGACCACCATGAGCGACCACTTCGACGACTACCTCGATGAGGGAGATGACGAGGCGTACTACCTCGACGAGGATCCTGGCTTCGGGCCCGGATACGACTCGGGATGGCCTACAGGCGCCCCCGGCCGTCGGATGGCCGCCCGGCGCCGTCGGTCCATCCTCCTCGGCCTCGTCTCGACGGTGGTGCTCACCGGGCTCCTCGGCATCTTCGTCTCCTTCTTCCTCGTCCTCACGACCATCGCCGCGCTGGCGCTCGTCGGCTACGTGGGCCTGATGTCCTATGTCGTGCTGACTGGCGCCGCCGACGACGTCCGCACCACCTCCACCGAGCGCCATGTCGCCCACGCCACGGCCTGGGGCGACGAGCCCTCATGGACCGAGGACGACGAGTGGGAGACGGCGTCGTGGGACCAGGCGGGCGACGGCTGGTGGGACGAGCCCCGTCGGGCCGTCGGCCGCTGAGGCTGCACCTGAGGACGGGCTACACTTCACTCCTCGCGGGGGTGTAGCTCAGTTGGCAGAGCGCTACGTTCGCAATGTAGAGGCCGTGGGTTCGAATCCCATCACCTCCACCAACCCGCATCCGATCAGGCCTCTGCCTGATCGCGTCCCGGCGGCCCCGGAGAGTGCCAACCGGTTAGCATCTCAACACAATGAAGCTTCCCTTCAAGCGAACGCCACCCGCCTCGCGGTGGGATGACGGCGAGGAGATGATCGAGCCGCCCGAGCCGCTCGTCATGCCGCAGCCCGTGAACCCGGGGTTCTACGACCCGAGCTGGGACGAGTGGGAAGAGAAGGACAACAAGTGGGGGCGTCGCGGCGTCATCGCCCTCGTCGTGGTGGCGGTCCTGTTCGCCGGCGTCCTCGTCCTCAAGCCGGTGATCAAGAAGGCGTTCAAGGCCGGAGGTGCGACGACGACCACCACGGTCAAGTTCGACACCAAGGCGAAGGTCTACGAGATCCCGCCGGGCGACGGCCAGGCGCAGTCGGCGACCTTCACCGGCAACAAGGGGGTCACGACGCCGGCGTTCTCGGCCCCGGACGGGCTGGCCATCGTCACGTTCGACTGCAACTGCACGTCCGGCTTCTCCATCACCGTCAACGACGCGACGGGAACGGCCGCGTCGATCCCGGTGAACATCGCGCAGTCGGGCCACCAGGCGGGGACCGCACCGATGGCGCTGACCGCCGGGAACTACTCCGCAGATGTGACCGGAAGCGGGAAGTGGACGATCACGTTCTCCTTCCCGGGCAACACCGGCATCGTGAGCCTGCCGTTCATCAAGACGCTGACGGGCCCCGAGGTCGTGGGCCCGTTCTCAGGCAGCCAGCCGGTCACCGTGACGTACGGAGCCTTCGTGGCGCCGAACCAGAACATGTCGATCCACGTCATGGACATGCAGGGAAACATGGCTGGCGAGGTGCTGTCCACGACGGCTTCCGGGGTCAAGACCGTCAAGCTGGCGGCCCAGGGGGACCCCTACTACCTCGTGGCCGACAAGACGCCGGGCACCTGGTTCCTCAGGGTCCTGCTCGACAGCGGGGCCTGAGCCTCACAGCGTCTGTCAGGCGCCGTCCGCCGCCTCGGCGACGTCACGGGCCCAGCGGTAGTCGGCCTTGCCCGACGGCGAGCGCTGCACCTTGTCGACGAAGACCACCTGCTTGGGCAGCTTGTAGCGGGCGATGAACCCGGAGGCGTGCTCCACGATGGCGGCGGCGTCCTCGTCGGTGCCCGGGGCGAGCTGGACCACGGCGACGACCTCCTGGCCCCATCGCTCTGACGAGCGGCCGGCCACGACCACGTCGGCCACGCCGGGGAACCCGGCGATGGCGGCCTCCACCTCCTCGGCGAAGATCTTCTCCCCGCCGGAGTTGATGGTCACCGACTCGCGTCCGAGGAGCTCGACGATGCCCTCTGCGGTCATGCGGGCCCGGTCGCCAGGGATGCTGTAGCGCACGCCATCGATCACCGGGAACGTCTTGGCTGACTTCTCGGCGTCCCCGAGGTACCCGAGCGGGACCCAGCCGCCCTGGGCGAGCCAGCCCAGGCCCTCGTGCCCATCCTCGAGGAGGGCGGTGAGGTCCTCGTTGGCCACCAGCGCACCGGGGCCCGGCTTGAAGGTGCCGACCTTCTCCCCGCCAGCCGACGAGGCCGACATCTGGGCGCCGGTCTCCGACGAACCCACGGAGTCCGAGATCAGCACGTTGGGGAGCTTCTCGGCCAGCAGCGAGCGCACGGCCGCCGTCAGCGGGGCGCCGCCATTGCCGATGGCGAAGAGCGACGACGTGTCGTGGTCGGCTCGGTCGAGCTCGTCGAGCAGGGGTCGCACGGTGGCGTCGCCGACGACGGTGAAGGTGTTGATGCCCTCGTCCGCCACGGTCTTCCAGACGTCGGCGGGATCGAGGTGACGCGGGTTGTTCGGGAAGATGAGGGTGGCACCCTCGCAGACCATGATGAAGCTCGCCCACTGGGCTGCACCATGCATCAGCGGGGGCAGCAGCAGGACCTTGAGGCCCATGCCGTTCTTCGCCCCCTCGCGCAGCGCGTCGTAGGAGCGGACGATCTCCCAGCTGCCGATCTTCCGGCCTCCCATCGCCGCCATGAAGATGTCGTGGCTGCGCCACAGCACGCCCTTGGGCATGCCGGTGGTCCCACCGGTGTAGAGCACGTAGAGGTCGTCAGGGCTCGGCTCGAGGTCGGGGCCGGCCGGGTCGGCCGACGCCAGGGCCTCCTCGTAGTCGACGGCGCCGGGAAGCAGGTTCTCGCCCGAGTCGTCGGCCACCTGGAGCAGGACCTTGGGCTGGCTGTCGAGGTCACCGAGCACCTCGGCCAGGACGGGGGCCAGCGAGGAGTGGAAGATGATGGCCGCCGGGCGCGCATCGTTCATGAGGTACGCCAGCTCGTGGCCGACGTAGCGATAGTTCACGTTGAACGGGGCGCACCGGGCGAGGTAGGAGCCGATCATGCCCTCGAGGTACTCCGAGCCGTTGTACAGCGCCAGGGCGACGTGGTCCTGGCCTGACTCGTGACCGGCGAGCCCGTCGCGCTCCGTGACCGAGCCGAGGCCCTGTGCGGCCAGATAGGACGCCAGCCGGCGGGAGCGGTCGAGGGCCTGGCCGTAGGTCAGGCGCCGCTGGGAGCTCACGATGAACTCCCGGTCGGGGATCTCCTCCGCCACGGTCACGAAGACCTTGCCGAGGTTGAACTGGTCGTCGGTGTGGGTGTCGAGCACGAGGGGGAGGTTAGCGCCGGCGGTGGGGTCCGACCCGGGAGTCCCGCGTGCGCCCTGCCCGCGGGTCTACCCTTCGGGCACCGGCAGATGTCCGGGTCGTCACGAGGGGGGTCTCGCATGAGCGACGCAACTGTCAATCCCGCCGAGATGGATGCCGACACCCGTCGGCTCCACGAGCTCGGCTACGCCCAGGAGCTCGATCGCAAGATGGGGGGCTTCTCCAACTTCGCCGTGAGCTTCTCGATCATCTCGATCCTGACGGGCGGGGTGACCACCTACTACCTCGGCATGGATGCCGGCGGCCCGTTGGTGATCACGGTGGGCTGGCTGATCGTCGGGCTCTTCACGCTCATGGTGGGCATGTCGATGGCCGAGATCACGTCGGCGTACCCGACGGCTGGAGGCCTCTACTACTGGTCGGCCAAGCTGGCGAAGAAGAACTCGGCGGCCTGGTCGTGGACCACCGGCTGGTTCAACCTCATCGGCCAGGTGGCGGTGACCGCCTCGATCGACTTCGGCCTGGCGTACTTCGTCGTGTTCTTCATCCAGCAGTACGCACCCAGCTTCGGCACTAGCCACGCGGCCTTCTACGTGTTCGGCGTCTATGCCCTGATCCTGCTGGTCCATGGGGCGCTGAACACCTTCGGGGTCGACCTGGTCAAGGTCTTCGCCGACATCTCGGTGTGGTGGCACCTCATCGGGACGGCGGTCATCGTCGGCGTGCTCTTCATCGTCCCGTCCCACCACCTGCCGATGAACCAGCTGCTCTCGTTCAACAACTCGACCGGCTGGGGAGGTCCCCACATCGGGATCTACGTCTTCCTCGTCGGCCTGCTCCTCGCCCAGTACACCCTGACGGGCTACGACGCCTCGGCGCACATGACCGAGGAGACCCACCAGGCTGACACGAGCCCCTCGCGGGCGATCCTGCGGGCGATCTATGTCTCGATCGCCGCGGCCTTCGTGCTGAACCTCGCCATGACCCTGGCGCTGCCCTCGGTCGGCTCGGCCGAGTACGCCAAGATCGCCAGCTTCGGCACCACCGCCGGAGGCGAGGTGATGATCAACGCCATCGGCGGGTTCGGGGGCAAGCTGCTGGTGCTGATCTGCATCGTGGCCATGTTCTTCTGCGGGCTGTCGTCGGTGACCGCCAACTCCCGGATGGTCTACGCCTTCTCCCGTGATGGTGCGGTCCCCGGCCACCGGCTCTGGGCGAAGGTCAACGATCGGACCCGCACGCCGACGAACTCGGTCTGGTTCGCCGCCGGCGGTGCGCTGATCCTCGGCCTGCCGTCGCTCTACCAGCACGGTGGCGCATCGATCGCCTTCTTCGCCGTGGTGTCCATCGGGACCGTGGGCCTCTACATCGCCTACGCCATCCCGATCTTCCTGCGGGTGCGCTCGACGACGTTCCGACCGGGTCCGTGGAACCTCGGTTCGCTGAGCAAGGCCATCGGCTGGATCGCCGTGCTCTGGGTGGCGCTGATCACCCTGCTGTTCTTCGCGCCGCAGTTCTACCCGTTCTGGGGCGGCGCCAACATCAACAACTTCAACTGGGCCGGACCGGTCTTCGTGCTCCTGCTGGTGGTCATCGGCGGCTGGTGGCTGCTCTCCGCCCGCAAGTGGTTCACGGGTCCGGTGGTGATGGGCGACGAGGCCATCCTCGAGCACATCGAGGAGGAGGTCATCGAGCACCAGCACGAGGCCGAGGAGCACCACCACCACGACCACTAGGTCGCCCTCCGCAGGCAGCGATGCAGACCCCCGGGCCGAGGGCCCGGCGGTCTGTTCGCGTCTGCCAAGATTCGATCGTGAGCACCTTTACCGTCATCAACCCCGCCACTGAGCAGGCCATCGCCGAGGTCCCCTCGATCTCGCTTGCGGAGACCGACGCCGCCATCGAGGCGGCGTCCCGGGCCTTCGAGACCTGGAGGCTGGTGGCACCGGGGGATCGGGCTCGGCTCCTGCGCCGCTTCGCCTCGCTGGTGGACGCCAACCTCGAGCAGCTCGCCCAGCTGGAGGTCGCCAACGCCGGGCACACCATCGGCAACGCCCGATGGGAGGCCGGGAACGTCCGCGACGTGCTCGACTACTACGCCGGTGCTCCGGAGCGGCACACCGGCCTGCAGATCCCTGCCCCCGGTGGTGTCAACATCACCTTCCGCGAGCCTCTCGGCGTCGTCGGCGTCGTCGTACCCTGGAACTTCCCGATGCCGATCGCCGGGTGGGGCTTCGCTCCGGCGCTGGCGGCCGGGAACACCGTGGTGCTCAAGCCGGCGGAGATCACGCCGCTCACCGCCATGCGCCTGGGCGAGCTCGCGCTCGAGGCGGGGATCCCCGAGGGGGTCTTCACCGTCCTGACGGGCAAGGGCTCGGTGGTCGGATGGCGCTTCGTGACCCACGAGAAGGTGGCCAAGGTCTGCTTCACCGGCTCCACCGAGGTGGGGACGAAGATCATGGCGGGCTGTGCCGACCAGATCAAGCGGGTGACCCTCGAGCTCGGCGGGAAGAGCGCCAACGTCGTCTTCGCCGACGCCGACCTCGAGCTCGCTGCCGCCCGCGCTCCCTACGGGGTCTTCGACAATGCCGGACAGGACTGCTGCGCCCGTTCGCGGATCCTGGTCGAGGCCAGCGCCTATGACCGCTTCATGGAGATGCTCGAGCCTGCCGTGGCCGGCGTGGTGGTGGGCGATCCGACGCTCGAGGTCACCGAGATGGGTCCGCTGGTCTCGAGCGCCCAGCGCGACGTGGTGGCGTCCTATGTCCCCGACGGTGCTCCGGTGGCCTTCCGTGGGTCCTGCCCCGACGGCCCGGGCTTCTGGTTCCCGCCGACCGTGCTGGCGCCGGTGAGTGCCTCGGATCGCGCCGTGACCGAGGAGATCTTCGGCCCGGTGGTCGTGGTGATCCCCTTCGCTGACGAGGCTGAGGCCATCCGGATCGCCAACGACACGCCCTTCGGGCTCTCCGGGTCGATCTGGACCCGTGACGTGGGTCGGGCCCTGCGCACGGCTCGGGGCATCGAGGCGGGGAACCTGTCGGTCAACAGCCACTCCTCGGTCCGGTACTGGACGCCCTTCGGCGGCTTCAAGCAGTCAGGCATCGGCCGCGAGCTCGGTCCGGATGCCCTCCACGCCTTCAGTGAGGTCAAGAACGTCTTCTTGGCCACCGACGCCTGACCGTCTGCCCACTCGGCGACACTTGGGAGCACGTCGGCATGGCCCGGGTGCTGAGCCTGTGGACAACCGAGGCACCGCCTGTGGAAAGCAGGTGGGCAGCGCGCCCGTGACGGTGGAGGACGGTCTCGTTCCGGTGGATTTGCCGTGGATTCTGGCCGCTCGTCTTGAACCGGGACGACGAGGGAGGCACACTTCGGTCCACATCGGGCTCGCACAGCCCGCCGAACGCCACACCGGAGACCTCGAGCCCCCGGTGTGGCGGTCCGTTGCAGGGAGCCCCTCCGGGGGTGCGAGCGACAGGCCGGGTGCCACCCGCGAGGGTGGTGGTCCGAGCGGCAGGTGCGTGCACGGTGGGTGGTCCGCCTTCGGTCCCCCTTGGGGGAGCGAGGACTGATCCGGGGTTGTCCGACACGGTCCCGGATCGATGAGCGAGATCACCGGTGCGTCGCCCCGAGAGGCGGGCCGGCTTCGGTCGACCAGTCGCTCGGGGCGACGTCGCGTCCCGAAGGCTCAGCGGTGGGTCCCGTCGCCCTCGCAGGACGAGGCCTCGAGCTCGAGCGTCGCGTGATCGATGGCGAAGCGGGATCGCAGCATGGAGCGGGCCTCCGCAAGGGTTGACGTCGCCTCGGACAGCGTGGGATCGCCCTCGACCACGACATGTGCGCTCATCGCCCGCGTGGCGGAGGAGAGGCTCCAGACGTGGAGGTCGTGCACCTCGACGACCCCTTCCGACCCGCACAGCGCGGTCCGGACGTCCTCGAGGTCGAGGTCCGCCGGAACCCCCTCGAGCAGGATGTGGATGCTGCTCCTCGTGATCCGGAGCGCCTCGACGATGATGAGCCCGGCGACGAGGAGCGAGGCGATCGGGTCGATCCGCTCGACCACCGGTCCGGAGGCCAGCATGGCCACGAGACCCGAGAGGGCCACCACGGCGGAGCCGAGGACGTCGCCCACCGCATGGAGCCACGCGCTGCGCACGCTGAGATCGCCGTGGTCCTCGACCAGGAGGCCGACGACCACCAGGTTGACGAGGGCGGAGATGGAGGCGGCGACCAGCACGGTCGTGCCGTGGACCTCCTGGGGGTGGACGAGGCGCCCGATGGCCAGCCAGGCGATCGACCCGGTGACCGCGATGAGGACCAGGCCGTTGGCCAGCGCGGCGAGGATGCTGGCACGCTCGAGCCCCCACGACCGCCGGGCGTTGGCGGGCCGGGACGCGAGGATCTCGGCGCCGAGCACAACCACGATGGCCACGGCGTCGGTCAGGTTGTGGCCGGCGTCGGCCACCAGGCCGGTGGAGTGGGCCGAGCGACCCGCCACCACGAGCCCGGCGGTCAGGACCAGGTTGAGGACGAGCGCCAGGCTGAGGCGAGCCGTCCGTGACATGTCTGCCCCTTAGGAGCGGTCCCCGAACGGCGTCTCGCTCCGCTCGCCCCGCTCGATCTGCGAGCGGATGTCGGCCTGGACCACCTCGAGGTCGCCCGGATGGGTGACGCCGACGCAGATGGAGTCGGTGGCCAGCACGCCGAACGTTCCGAGGCTGCTCGGGCTGACCGCGAGGTCGCCGTCGACGATGCGCCCGACGACCTCGGGCAGGAGGACCTCCGCATCTTCGCTGGCGTCCACCGCGGCACCCATGGCCTCGGCGAACACCTCCCACATCTCGGGGGCGAACCCCCAGAGGTTCATGGACACGAGGGCCTCAGGATCGAGGACGCTCGGCTCGAGGCCGTCGGCCGACGAGAAGGTGCCGCTCGATGCGGTGACCTCGCGGCGCTCGGCGATCCCCGCGAGCCGACCGTCGACCACCTCGCAGATGCCGCGGGTGACCGGGTCGTCTCCCACGAGGGCCCGGTCGAGACGGAAGCCCACGAGACAGTTCGAGCCGGCATCCGACAGGTGTCCGGCAAGGAGTCGGAGGGCCGGCAGGCCGTAGAGGTCGTCGGCGTTGGCCACGCCGAAGGGCGACGTCGGGTCGGCTGCCGCCCGGGCGGCGAGGACGGCGTGCACGGTGCCGAGCGGTCGGTCCTGGATGCAGAACCGGACGTCGACCGAGCTCGGCCAGGACTCGGCGACGTGGGCCTCGATCAGCGGTCCGCTGTCGGGGTTCACCACCAGGATGATCCGCTCGAACCCGGCGGCGACGGCGTCGCCAGCCAGCAGGTCGATGACGGCCTCGCCGTTGGCCCCGATGGGGGCGAGGGGCTTGACGCCGCCGAAGCGCCGAGCACGGCCGGCGGCGAGGACGATGAGGGTGGGCCCGCTCATCGTGACCACCGCAGCACGGCGCTGGCCCAGGTCATCCCGGCGCCGAAGCCGGTGAGCAGCAGGGTGTCGCCGGACGTGACGCGCCCGGAGTCGATGGCATCGACTAGCGCGAGCGGGATGGATGCCGATGAGGTGTTGCCGTAGCGATCGATCACGATCGATGCCCTTTCCGGTTCGATGCCCAGCTTCTGGCAGGCGGAGTGGATGATGCGGAGGTTGGCCTGGTGCGGGACGATCAGGTCGATGTCCCCGACGTCGAGACCGGCCTTGGCCAGCGAGGCCCTCGACGAGTCGACCATGACGCGGACGGCCCGCCGGAAGACCTCCTTGCCGTCCATCTCGATGGTCCCCTGGTGCTCGCACTTGAGGATGTGGGTCACGCTGCCGTCGCTCCCGAGGTCCCAGCCCAGCAGGTCGCCCTCGCCGTCGGTGGCCTCGATCACGAGGGCGCCGGCGCCGTCGCCGAAGAGGATGGCGTTGGAGCGGTCGGACCAGTCGGTGATCTTCGAGAGCGTCTCGGCGCCGATGAGCAGGATGCGCCTCGCCCCCGTGGCGAGGAGGCCGTTGGCCATCACGAGGCCGTAGACGAAGCCCGAGCAGGCGGCGTTGAGGTCCACTGCGCCACCCGTGATGCCGAGTGCGTCCTGCACGGTCGGGGCCGTGGCCGGGACGATGCGGTCTCCGGTGGTGGTGGCGAGCAGGAGCACATCGATGTCGGAGCCCTCGAGGCCGGCCTTGGCGAGCGCGGCGCGCCCCGCCGCGATGGCGAGCTCCGACGTGGTCCCTCCCACCCGACGCTCGCTGATCCCGGTGCGCTCGACGATCCACTCGTCAGAGGTGTCGAGGGTCTCGGCGAGCTCGGCGTTCGTGACCACGCGATCGGGCAGGGCGGTGCCCCAGCCGGTCACTCTGAGGCCGCTCATCGGAGGACCGCGACGGCCGACGGAGACATGGTTCGAAGCATAGGAGTCAGCGAGGAGTCGGGTCAGCGTCCCGGCTGGTCGATCACCGCAAGCGAGCACTTCGCGTCACAGATCAGCCGGCCGTCCTGGTCGGTCAGCTCGATGCGCCAGACCTGCATGGTGCGTCCCACCCGGATCGGTGTCGCCGTCGCCGTGAGCGTGCCGCTCGAGATCGACCGGAGGTGGCTGGCGCTGAGCTCGGTCCCCACGCAGACCTTGCCCTCGGGAACGTTCATCATCCCGCCCATCGAGGCGGCTGACTCGGCGATGAGGGCCGACACCCCGCCATGGAGGATGCCGAAGGGCTGGTGGACCTTGGGGCCCACGGGGACCGTGAGCACGACGCGCTCGGGGGACATCTCGATGGTCTCGACGCCGAGCTGGGCGTGGACGCCACCGGACAGCTCGAGGTCGGGGGAGGGGTGCTCGCTCATGGATCAGAGACTACGGCCCGGTGATGGGTGCCCCGTTAGCATCGCCTCATGGCCCTCCCCATCGTCGACCTGCGCAGCGACACCGTCACCCAGCCCACGCCGGCGATGCGGGCGGCGATGGCCGATGCCGTGGTCGGTGACGACGGGTACCACGAGGACCCGACGGTGGCGGCCCTCGAGGAGCGCTTCGCGTCGATGGTGGGCAAGGAGGCGGCCATCTTCGTGCCGTCCGGGACGATGGCCAACCAGATCGCCATGCGCTGCCTCACGTCGCCCGGCGACCTGGTCCTCGCCGGGGCCCGCCAGCACATCGTGCTCTACGAGCTCGGGGCGTCGGCGGCCAACGCGGCCGTCCAGATCCACTGCCTCGATGACACCGATGGCGTGCTTGATCCGTCGGAGATCACCACGGTGCGCGAGGGGGAGGCCCACGTGCTGCCGAGGGTGACCGCCCTGTTCCTCGAGAACTCCCACATGGCGTCGGGAGGCAGGGCGTCGACCGTCGCCGAGCTCGGGGGCGTCCTCGCTGCCGCTGACGGTCTTCGGATCCACCTCGACGGTGCTCGGCTGTTCAACGCCCAGGTGGCGACGGGCCTGCCGGCGGCAGAGCTGGCCGCTCCGGCCGAGACCGTCATGGCCTGCCTGTCGAAGGGGCTGTGCTGCCCGGTCGGATCCCTGCTGGCGGGTCCGGCCGAGCTCATGGAGCGAGGTCGCCTGCACCGCAAGCGGCTCGGCGGGGCGATGCGCCAGGCTGGGATCCTCGCTGCCGCTGGCCTCGTGGCCCTCGACGAGATGGTGGATCGCCTTGCAGAGGACCATCGCCGAGCCGGCCTGCTGCGGACGGCCGCGGCGGAGCGCTGGCCTGATCAGGCCCCGTCGGTCCTCCTGCCCGACACGAACATGGTGGTCTTCGCCCACCCCGACGCAGGTCGGCTCCTGGCCCACCTCGCCGAGGGTGGCGTGCTCGGCGACACCCTGGCCCCCGGCGTGGTGCGTCTCGTGACCCACCACGGCGTGGACGACGCCGGGGCCGAGCGGGCGGCGGCGGCGATCGCGAGTGCGCCATGAAGGTGCGGATCGGCATCGGCACCGGCGGCGAGCAGCAGGCGCCGGCCGAGCTCGAGGCGATGTGCGGGGCGATCTTGGAGCACGGGTTCGACTCGATCTGGATCTCGGAGATCCTCTCTCGTCCCGGACTCGACCCCTTGGTGGCGCTGGCCTGGCTGTCGGGGCGGCTCCCGGGCCTGAAGATCGGCACGACGTTCCTCGTCCCGGGGCGAAACGTGCTCCGATTGGCGCGACAGCTGGCGAGCCTCGATCACCTCAGCGGTGGCCGACTCCTGCTCACAGCCGTCCCCGGTCTGCCCCGCGGTGGCGAACGGACGGCGGTCGGGGTGGATCCGAAGGGTCGAGGCCGGCTGATCGAGGACACGCTTCCCGTGCTGCGCTCGCTTCTCGCCGGGGAGCCGACCGACGTCCCAGGGCCCTTCGGCACCACGAGGGAGGTCGTCCTCGACCCGGTCCCGGTCCAGCAGCCACTCGAGTTCTGGCTCGGTGGATCGCTGCCGAGTGCCCTCGATCGCTGCGGACGCGTCGGCGACGGCTGGTTGCCCGCCATGATCACCCCGGAGGACTGCGGCTCGGGGAGGACCCGCATCGACGAGGTGGCCGCCGAGCACGGCCGGACGATCGATCCGGAGCACTTCGGCGTCAGCATCGGCTACTCGGCCGCTCCGCTCCCCGACGCCGTGCTCGTCGCGCTCGAGGCGCGCGCTGGCGGTGCTGACCTCTCTCGAGTCGTTCCCGTGGGGCCCGTCGCGGTGCGGGAGCTCCTCGAGGCCTATCTCGAGGTCGGCTTCTCGAAGTTCGTGCTCCGACCGATCGTGCCTCCGACGAGCTGGCCCGGCGAGCTCGAGGCGCTCGCCGGGGTGGTCGAGGGACTCCAGACCTGAGCTCGGCAGCGCGGTCGCGCTCCATGGTTGTCGGAGGGCACGGGGGAAGGCCGGGGTAACCTCAGAGGGTGCCGCCGCAGGGGTGGCTCCGAGAGGCGGGAGCGGCGAAGGTGACCCCCGACATCGTCCAGCTTTCAGACATCGTCCACCGCCCCCTCGTGGACAGCGACGGCGACCGCATCGGTCGCGTCCAGGATGTGGTGGTTCGGCTCGGAGACCGGCCGCATCCGCCGGTGGTGGGCCTCGTCGTCCGCTTCGGAGGCCGAGACCTCTTCGTGCCAGCCCGCAAGATCGCCTCGTTGGCCGAGGGTCGGGTCCGCTTCGCGGGGCAGCGGGTCGACATGCGCAAGTTCGAGCGCCGTGAGGGCGAGCTGCTGCTCTCGGCCGACCTCCTCTCGCGCAACCTCATCAACCTCGTGGGCGGCCGGCTGGTGAAGGCCAACGAGATCCTCCTGGCGCTGGTGGACGGCTCCTGGGAGGTCGTCGCCGTGGATCCTCGCCGCCGCACGATCTTCAGCCGGCTGCGTGGGGGCAGGAGCGACCTGACGTCCTCCGGCGTGGTCGACTTCGCCTCGATCGAGCCCTTCGTGGCCCACGTGCCGACCGCCAAGCTCCGGATCCCGTACCGCAAGCTCGCCAAGCTCCATCCGGCCCAGATCGCCGACCTCGTCGAGGCGGCGAGCCACGAGGAGGGCGAGGAGATCATCGACGCGGTGGCCCAGGACGTCGAGCTCGAGGCCGATGTCTTCGAGGAGCTCGACATGGACCATCAGGTCGAGTTCCTCGAGGAGCGCTCGGATCGAGAGGTTGCACGCCTGCTCGAGAAGATGGCCCCGGACGATGCCGCCGATCTGATCACCGAGATCAGCCAGGAGCGCCGGGGCCCGGTGCTCTCGCTGCTCGTCGAGCCCCAGCGGGCCAAGGTCTTCCAGCTGCTCTCGTACAACCCGGAGACCGCCGGTGGGATCATGAGCCCCGACTTCGTCGCGGTGCGGGCCACGAGCACGGTCGGCCAGGCGCTGGCGGCGGTCGCCGAGTCCACGGCGCCTCCTGAGGCGTTGAACGTCGTCTACACCCTGGCCCACGACGGTGCGCTCCACGGCTCGGCACCGCTCGCCAGCCTGGTCCGGGCCCCGGCCGACCACTCGGTGGCCTCGGTGGTGCTCGAGGAGCCGCCGCACGTCCATCCCTCGTGGGACCTCGACCAGGTGGCGCGCAAGATGTCGGACTTCAACCTGACGGTGGTGCCCGTGGTGGATCGCGAGCACGGCGTGATGGTGGGCGTCGTGACCATCGACGACCTCATCGAGCTCCTGCTCCCGCAGGGATGGCGCCGCGACCTCGGCAAGGCAAAGGGGGAGGAGTGATCGTGCATCATCCCCGGGTGCTGCGCCTCGGACGGTGGAGGGACCTCTGAAACCCCCAAGTACGCAAGGTCGGGACTCCGTCCCGACACCACACGCGGCCCGGGCCGCCGGAGGGTGCCGTCGGCGCTGACCTCCTGCGGGCGGGTGGTCGCGACATGACCATGCAGGCCCACAGACGAGGAGGTGAGAGATGGCCCGCACCACGCCGCACGACGCAAGCGAAGAGATCACGGGTGCGTTCGGCACCATCTCGACCCATGACACCGAGGGCCGACGCAGCCTCAAGACGCGCCTGCTCACGCTGCTCGCCATCCTCGGGCCCGGCATCATCGTCATGGTCGCCGACAACGATGCCGGCGGGGTGTCCACCTATGCGCAGGCCGGGCAGAACTTCGGCCTCACGCTGCTGTGGACCCTGCCGCTGCTCATCCCGGTCCTCATCGTCAACCAGGAGATGGTGGTCCGGCTCGGGGCGGTCACGGGACAGGGCCATGCCCGGCTGATCAGGGAGCGCTATGGCCGGGCGTGGGGCATGGTGTCGGTGGTCGACCTGCTCGTCCTGAACTTCCTCACCGTGGCCACCGAGTTCATCGGCGTCGGCCTGGCGCTGAGCTACTTCAACGTGAGCCCTCGCCTGGCAGTCCCCATCGCCGCGGCCGGCCTCATCCTCATGACGACGACGGGGAGCTTCCGCCGGTGGGAGCGCTTCATGTTCCTCTTCGTCTTCGCCAACCTGCTGCTCGTGCCCCTGCTCGTGCTCTCGCACCCTCCGGCGTCGCAGGTGGCCCACCACCTCGTCGTCCCGAGCGTCCTCGGAGGGGTCACGTCGAACTCGGTCCTGCTGATCATCGCCATCGTCGGCACGACGGTGGCCCCCTGGCAGCTGTTCTTCCAGCAGTCCAACATCGTCGACAAGAAGATCACGCCGCGGTGGATCTCCTACGAGCGCGTCGACACGGTCTTCGGCTCCTTCGTGGGGGTGCTGAGCGCCGTCGTGATCGTCTCGGTGGTGGCCGCTGCCTTCCTCGGCACTCGCCACCTCGGCCACTACACCGACGCCCTGGGCGTGGCGCGGGGCCTCAAGGAGACCGTCGGTCCGTGGGCCGGCACCTTCTTCGCCATCGTCCTGCTCAACGCCTCGATCATCGGTGCCGCGGCGGTCACCCTCGCCACCACCTACGCCTTCGGTGATGTGACGCGCGCCAGCCACTCGCTCGATCGGGGCTGGAGGGAGGCCAAGGGGTTCTACGGTGCCTTTGCGGCGCTGGTCATCCTGGCGGCGATCCTCGTCCTGATCCCGGGGGCTCCGCTCGGTCTGATCACCACGGCCGTCCAGGCGCTGGCCGGCCTGATGCTGCCGATGTCGACGGTCTTCCTTCTGCTGATGTGCAACGACAAGGAGCTGCTCGGACCGTGGGTCAACCGCAGCTGGCTCAACGCGGTGGCGGTGGTGGTGGTCTCGACCATCGTGGTGCTCTCGTCGATCCTGATGGTCACCACGGTGTTCCCGCACGTCGACGTCATCGTCATGGCCGAGGTCCTCGGGGGGCTGGCCGGCGGTGGTCTGCTGGTCGTCGGGGTGGGATGGCTCGTCCTCGTTCGCCGCCGCGGCTCGTTGGCGCTCGACGAGGTCGAGGTCGTGGATCGGAGAAACTGGCGGATGCCGCCGGTGGTCCTGCTCGAGCGTGCTCGGCTCACCCGTGGTCGCCGACTGGCATTGTTCGGCATGGCGGCCTACCTCACCGTGGCGGTCCTGCTCCTGCTCGTGAAGGCCGTACAGCTGGCCTAGCGCCGTATGCTCGGCGGCCATGACGAACCGACCGCTCACGTTGCTCTGCGTCCACGCCCACCCGGACGACGAGGCGCTCTTCACCGGGGGGATCGAGGCGCACTACGCCGACCGAGGCGTCCGGCAGGTCCTCGTGACCTGCACCAACGGCGCGCTGGGGTTCGACGGACACGGTCGCGGATCGCGCGACGCCGCCTTCGACGGCGAGAGGGTCGTCGCCACACGCGCAGCCGAACTCGAGGCGTCAGCCGCCATCCTCGGGATCGACCGGCTGGTCCAGCTCGGCTATGCGGACTCCGGGATGGCCGGCTGGCCCGAGAACCAGCACCCGCAGGCCTTCGTGAACCAGCCGCGCGCCGAGGTGGTGGCACGCCTGGTCGAGATCCTCGAGGAGGAGCGACCCCAGGTCGTCGTGACCTATGACGAGAACGGCTTCTATGGCCACCCGGATCACATCGCCGCCCACGAGGTGACGGTGGCCGCCGTCGAGGCCTGCGGGATCCCCGACAAGCTCTACACCGTGGCCATCCCGGAGACGGCGCTCGCCGGATTCGTCGAGCTGGCCGAGCACGGCGGGATGGACCTGCCGGACTGGATCGCAGACGGCCTGGTCGTCGGCACCCCTGATGAGCTGGTGCAGACGACCATCGACTGCACCGACGTGGTCGAGCGCAAGCACCGCGCCCTCGCCGCCCACGCCACGCAGACCGACAACGCCGACCTAGTCGCCATGGACAGCGAGCTGTTCGATGCCATCTTCGGGACTGAGATGTTCGTGCGGATGTTGGACCGCACGGGCTCGCCGCTGCCCGAGACGGACCTGTTCGCCGGGGTGGCCGACCCGGTCACCGGTGCCGGGTCCTAGCATCAGGCACGTGCCTGACTCTCCGCCCTGCATCCTGCTCGTCCACGCCCACCCGGATGACGAGGCCTCGTCGACCGGGGGGATCATCGCCCGCTACGCCGAGGCCGGCGTGCGGATCGTCCTCGTGACCTGCACCGAGGGGGAGCTCGGGGACAGCCCGGACGGGCTGGCGCCCGACCACGACGACCACGACACGGCGGCGGTGGTGGCCCACCGGGCCGCTGAGCTCGATGCGTCCTGTCGGATCCTGGGCGTCAGTCGGTTGGTGCGCCTCGGCTACCACGACTCCGGGATGATGGGCTGGCCCCAGAACGACGCGGCGGGGTCGTTCTGGCAGACGCCGGTGCCGGTGGCGGCGGCCCGGCTGGCTGCGCTCATCGACGAGGAGCGGCCTCAGGTCGTGATCACCTACGACGAGAACGGCTTCTACGGCCACCCGGACCACATCCAGGCCAACCGCATCACCCTCGCCGCCCTGGAGCTCGCAGAGGCCAGCCCTCGGCTCTACTACGCCACCATCCCGCTCTCGGCCTTCGCCCGGATGGCAGAGATCGTCCGTGCCGCAGGGGTCGAGGTCCCGGAGGACCTTGACGAGGAGCGTCCGGAGATCGGCACGCCCGACGATCAGATCGGTGCCGTCATCGACGTTTCGGCCTACAGCGACAAGAAGCGCGCGGCACTCGCCGCCCATGCCTCGCAGACGGAGAGCTCGTTCTTCCTCCAGCTCCCCGAGTCGCTCTTCGCTGACATCTTCGGTTCCGAGTGGTTCGTCCGGGTGGCCGATCCCCACGCCAGCAATGGCGTGGAGACCGACCTCCTCGACGGGGTGCTCTCGTAGGGTCGCCCGAGGGCGGCCCTAGCTCCTAGTAGCGGTAGGTGTCGGGCTTGAAGGGGCCGTCGACCGGGAGGCCGAGGTAGTCAGCCTGGCCGGCGGTCAGTTCCGTCAGCTCGATGCCGAGGGCACCGAGGTGCAGCCGGGCGACCTTCTCGTCGAGGTGCTTGGGCAGCACGTAGACGCCGGTCGGGTAGGTGTGGGTGTTGATGTGCAGCTCGATCTGGGCGAGCACCTGGTTGGTGAACGAGGCCGACATCACGAAGCTCGGGTGGCCGGTGGCGTTGCCGAGGTTCATCAGGCGGCCCTCCGACAGGATGATCACCGTGTGGCCGTCGGGGAAGACCCACTCGTCGACCTGGGGCTTGATGTTGTTGCGGACGATGCCCGGCACGGCGGCGAGGCCGGCCATGTCGATCTCGTTGTCGAAGTGGCCGATGTTGCCCACGATGGCCTGGTGCTTCATGGCCTCCATGTGCTCCACGCGGATCACGTCACGGTTGCCCGTCGAGGTGATGATGATGTCGGCTCGCGACAGGGCGTTCTCGAGGGTGGTGACCTCGAACCCGTCCATGGCGGCCTGCAGGGCGCAGATCGGGTCGATCTCGGTCACGATGACCCGGGCGCCCTGGCCGCGCAGGGACTCGGCGCAGCCCTTGCCGACGTCGCCGTAGCCGCAGACGACGGCGACCTTGCCGCCGATCAGGACGTCGGTCGCACGGTTGATGCCGTCGACGAGCGAGTGGCGGCAGCCGTACTTGTTGTCGAACTTCGACTTGGTCACCGCGTCGTTCACGTTGATGGCCGGGAAGAGGAGCTCGCCGCTTCGCTGCATCTCGTAGAGGCGGTGGACGCCGGTGGTCGTCTCCTCGGAGACGCCCTTGATGGCGTTGGCGGCGGCGGTGAAGCGGCCGGGCTCCTCGGCCACGATCGTGCGGAGGAGCTCGAGGACCACGCCGTACTCCTCGGAGTCCTCGGCGGTGGTGGCCGGCACGACGCCAGCCTTCTCGAACTCGAGGCCCTTGTGGATCAGGAGGGTGGCGTCACCGCCATCGTCGAGGATCGCCGTGGGGCCGTCCTCGCCCGGCCAGGTCAGGGCCTGGTCGGTGCACCACCAGTACTCCTCGAGCGTCTCGCCCTTCCAGGCGAAGACCGGCACGCCCTGGGGGTCCTCGGGGGTGCCGTCAGGGCCGACCGCGATGGCGGCGGCGGCGTGGTCCTGGGTCGAGAAGATGTTGCAGCTGGCCCAGCGCACGTCGGCGCCTAGGGCCACGAGCGTCTCGATCAGCACCGCGGTCTGGATGGTCATGTGGAGGCTGCCGGTGATCCGGGCGCCGGCGAGGGGCTTGGACTCGCCGAACTCGGCGCGCATGGCCATGAGGCCGGGCATCTCGTGCTCGGCGAGGCGGATCTCCTTGCGACCGAACTCGGCGAGGCTGAGGTCGGCGACCTTGAAGTCGGGGGTGGTTGCGGGCACTGGGCTCTCCTTGGTGTTCGTGCGCGAAGACGCGTCAAAGCGGATGTGCTTTGGCGCCGACATCTGTCGAGGCACGCCGACG
>CANGPS010000031.1 GCA_947456245.1 Acidimicrobiaceae bacterium | reverse complement strand
GGAGTCGGCGAGGTCCATGATCTTGTGGATCTTCTCGGCGAAGACCTCGCCGAGCGCCCCGCCGTAGACGGTGAAGTCCTGGCTGAACACGCAGACCTTGCGTCCGTCGATGGTGCCGAAGCCGGTGATCACGCCGTCGGTGTAGGGCCGGGACTCCTCGAGGCCCATGCCGTGGGCCCGGTGGCGGGCGAGCATGTCGAGCTCGACGAAGCTGCCCTCGTCGAGCAGGTACTCGATCCGCTCGCGGGCGGTGAGCTTGCCCTTCTCGTGCTGACGGGCGACAGAGCGCTCGGAGCCGGCGTGGAGGGCCGCTTCCTTGCGCGCTGCGAGGTCGGCCAGCTTCTCGGTCATCGGGTGATCCATAGGAGGCGAGGTTACAAGAGGAGGGGCCGGTGGTCCCAAAGGGCGACGGCGTCACGTCAGGCAGACTTGCGCCGTGGCCGGTGACACGACCGAGATCGGGAGCGATGGCTGGTCGGCCGGCCTCGGCCATGTCGACGGGCGCCTGACGATCACCTGGCTGCGGTACGTCGGCGTCGACCGGCTCGGGCCGGCGGGATGCCCCCTGATCGCCCCCTGGTTCGGCCGGCTCGACCGACACGGGTACGAGACCCTGGGTCGATCGGTGACGCTCGATGAGCGGGATCCTCGTCTCGATCACGACGCCGAGGGAAGGCCGCTCCACGGACTCCGGACCTTCGAGTCCGACTGGGTCATCGAGCGTTCGGATGCCGCCACCATCACGGCCACCACGACCGCCCTCGCCGGCCCGGCATTCCCCTTCCCGCACGAGCTAAGGGTCACCGTGCACCTGTCACGTGACGGCCTCACCCTCACCACCGTCCTCAAGGCCGGAATGCAGGGACCGGTCCCGGTCGGCTTCGGCTGGCACCCGTACCTCGTGGCCGGGGGCGATCCCGTGGACCGATGGACGGTCGACCTCCCGTTCGTCGAGCAGGTCGTCCTCGACCGCCTCCTGCCCGACGGCACGACGGTGGCTGTCGATCTCGTGCCAACCCGGATGCGATCCAGGGACGACTGCTTCGTGGCCCGGCCCGGAGCCGTCGCCGAGGTGGTCGGGCCCAGCACGACGACCACGCTGACCCTCGTGGAGGGGTTCGGCTGGGCCATGGTCTGGTCCCCCAACGACGCTGCCTTCGTCTGCGTCGAGCCGATGGCCGGGCCCCTGCTGGCGCTGTGCGACCACAGCTCGGGCCCGGTGGTCCCCGCCGGCCGTCGCCACTCCGCCACCTTCACCCTGACCTGACCTGACCTGACCGCTGCCCAGGACGGTGCCACCCCGAGGATCGGCGTCGGCCACGTTCAGGGACGGCTCGGATGTGCGGCGAAGAAGTCGAGGGCCAGCGCTGTGGCGTCGATCGTGGTGTCAGTGGCCTCGATGCTCCGGCTGGGATCCGCCCCGGGCCAGCTGTGGCCGGCATGGCGCTCAACGTACAGCTCGAGCCCGACTCCCGGCGCGCACCCCACCCAGGTCGCTTGGACGACACTCGGCGTCGGATGGTGCCGGCTCGGGGTGGCGTCGCACCGGTCGAGGTGCGCCCAGGTGGCCATGTTGGCCCAGGTCCCGGTGACCGCCACCCCCGGAAGCGAGGCACCGACCGCACCGTCCTCGAACGGCACCGCATGGTCGAGTCGGCCATGGAACGCGAGCAGCGACAGTGGCCTGCGGCAGCCCAGCTGGAACTCGACGGCGACGGTGGCGACGGCGGCGAGCCCGTTGGGCCGGGCGCAGGCGTCGGCGATGGCCAGCGCCGCCCCCTGCGAGAACCCGAGCAGATCGATTCTGGAGACGTCCACGCAGGCCCAACGAGGGACCTCAGCCCGGAGCACGTCGATAAGAGCCGCGTCGGCGCCACCTGGGTCGATCTGCCAGCTTCCGTGGTGGGCACGCGGGATGGCGACGGTGGCGCCGACGGACGCGGCCTGCTCCTCGATCCGAGTGAGGGTGGCGAACCTGTCGGCATCCTCACCCCAGCCGTGCAGCGCGATCACGAGGGGCCCTGGGCTCTGCGACAGGGGAGGCACCATGAGGCGGACCAGCCGCTGGTGGCCGTCGACGATGACTGCGCGCACCGAGGTTCCCGTCCGTGCGCCGTTGGGACTGGCGCAGCCTCGCGATCGGTGCGATACGCCCGACCCTTCCGCATCCTGGACGGCGTGGCGGCCGCAGCCGACGACTCCTAGCGATGCCACGAGCAGTGGCAGCGCCAGCCACGCCAGGTGACGGCGCGGCTGCGTGACTACTCCTGGACCAGCTCGATCAGGGTGCCGAACGAGGTCTTCGGGTGGACGAAGGCCACCGTGGTCCCACGGCTCCCTGGCCGGGGTGCCTCGTCGATCACCCGGCCCCCAGAGGCCTTGACCGCCTCGAGGGCGGCGGCGCAGTCGTCGACCCGGTAGCCGATGTGGTGCAGGCCCTCGCCCTTGTTGGCGAGGTACTTGGCCACGGGAGACGTGTCGTTGGTGGGGGTCAGCAGCTGGACATAGGAGTCCGCCACCTTGAGGAGGGCCTCCTCGACGCCGTCGGACTCGACGGTCTCGCGATGGTCGACGGTGGCGCCGAAGGTCTCGGCATACCAGCCGATCGCCGCGTCAAGGTCGTTGACGGCGATGGCCACGTGGTCGATCTCGGTCAGGATCAGCTCAGGCATCAGATGCTCCTCAGGCTCAGCCGTCGTGGCGACGGAAGATGGTCAGACGGTCCTCGCCCACCTGGGCGCGCAGCTCGGGGTTGGTGATCCCGAGACCCTCGGAGGGCGCGGCGCAGAGCACGCCGATCTTGCCCTCGTGGAGGTTCTTGTGGACCTGCCAGGCGGCGTCGCCGACCTGGTCAAGGCTGAACACCGCCGACAGCGGGGGCAGGATCTTGCCCTCGCAGACGAGCTGGTTGGCGTGCCAGGCCTCGCGGTAGTTGGCGAAGTGCGAGCCCTTGATGGACTTGAGCTTCATCCACAGGTGGCGGTTGTCGTACTCGATCATGTAGCCCGAGGTCGCGGCGCAGGTCACGATGGTGCCGGCCCGCTTGGTCACGAAGACGCTGGCGCCCATGGTCTGGCGGCCCGGGTGCTCGAAGACGATGTCGACGTCCTCGCCGACGAGGCCGCGGATGTCCTTGCCGAGGCGACGCCACTCGGACTCGTCCTGGGTGTGCTCGTCGGCCCAGAAGCGGTAGCCCTTCTCCTTGCGGTCGATGACCGCCTCGACGCCGAGCTCGTTGAGGATCCCGACCTTCGAGGCCGAGGAGACCACGCCGACGGGGGTGCCGCCACCGTTGAGCACGTACTGCACGGCGAAGGCGCCGAGGCCGCCGGTGGCGCCCCAGACGAGGACCTTGTCGCCCTGGGTCATGTTGGCCCCGTTGGCCGAGACCAGCATCCGGTAGGAGGTCGAGTTGCACAGCGCGTTGACCGCCGACTCCTCCCAGGTCAGGTGGGTGGGCTTGGGCATGAGCTGGTTGGCCTTGACCACGGCGATCTCGGCGAGGCCACCGAAGTTGGTCTCGAAGCCCCAGATCCGCTGGTTCGACGCCAGCATGGAGTCGTCGTGGGCGCTCGGGTCCTGGTCGTCGACGTAGTTGCAGTGGATGGTGACCTGGTCTCCGGGACCCCACGAGCGCACGGCGGAGCCGGTCTTGAGCACGATGCCAGCGCCGTCGGAGCCGACGACGTGGGTGTCGGTGGCGTGGCGCGCGCCCCAGGCTGACTCCTTGCCGAGGCGGTCGAGGAAGCCGAAGGTCGGCAGCGGCTCGAAGATCGAGGTCCACACGGTGTTGAAGTTGATCGACGAGGCCATGATCAGCACATAGGCCTCATCGGGGGCGAGCTCGGGCAGGGCGATCTCGCCCACCTTGAGCGACGCCCGGGGGTCCTTGTCCTCGGACTCGAGGCCCTCGAACATCCCGATGTCCTCGCGGCGCACGTAGGCGGCCCTGGTCGTCTCCGGCATGGCCATGCCGAGGAGGTCCTCGCGCCCGGCGCCCTCAATGGCTGCAGTGATGATCTCGCTCATGGGCCTCGACTCTAGTGGTCAGGGCTCAGGAGCCACCGGGTCAGCCCGCCGGCCGCACCCCACGGAGCACGATGAAGCCGGCAGGGAGGACCTCGTCGCCGAAGGACTGGCGCACCTCGGCCGAGAGGTCGGCGTCGACGAGCACCGCTCGGGCCGCCTCGGCATCGACGAGCACGTTGGCGTGCACCTCGTGCTCGGCGTGGACCGTGCCGTCCGGAGCGGTCCAGCTGAGCGAGATGTCCCGCACGAATCGATCCGGGGTGGGCAGCGAGAACGCCACGTCCATCTCCCACCCGTCGCCCTCCCAGTGGATGGGCTCGAGGTCGGCCCGGGACTCGGCGTAGCTGAGGTCGAGGAGGTCGAGCAGGAGCAGGCCGCCGGGCTCGAGGGCCTCGGCGCACTGCTCGAGCACCGAGAAGATCTCCGCCTCGCTGCCGAGATAGCTCAGGGCGTGGCCCACCGAGACGATGGCCGGGGCGGGCACGATCCCGTCATCCCCGAGGACGAGACGGCCGACCGTCGCCTCCGGGACGGCCTCGCCGAGCAGGTCGAGCATGTCGGTCGAGGCATCGGTGGCGATCACCGGATGGCCCGCGGCGACGAGGTGCCGGGTCAACGCCCCGCTCCCGGCCCCGAGCTCGAGGACCCGGCAGCCCTCGGGGAGCTGGGCGAGGATCCCGGGTGCGCACAGGTCGCCGTGCCCGCCGAACGCCTCGTGGTGGATGGCCGAGAGGCCTGGGCCGTAGTACCTGGACACCGGTGCGACTCCCCTGGCTACTCGGTGGCGATCGCCTCGAGGATGTTCAGCTTCGCCGCGCGGCGCGCCGGCCACGAGGCGGCGATCAGGCCCAGGAGCCCAGCCAGGACCAGGAACACGATCATGTTGCCCCAGGGCACGACGAGGTCCGTGAAGCCCTGCTCCTTGAGCGAGGTCACCAGGGCGATGCCGAGGCCCGTCCCCACCACGATGCCGATGACCGCGCCGAACACCGACAGGATGACCGCCTCCGAGCGGATCATCGTCCGGACCTGGCGTCGGCTCATCCCGACGGCACGCAGCAGGCCGATCTCGCGGGTGCGCTCGAACACCGACAGCATCAGGGTGTTGACGATCCCGATGAGCGCCACCACGATGGCCAGGGCAAGCAGGGCGTAGACGAGGCCGAGCAGCTGGTTGACCTGCGCCTCCTGGGTCTTCTCGTACTCGGCTCGGGTCTGCACCGTGAGGTTGGGATAGCTCGCGAGGCCCTTCGTGAGCTCGGTTGTCATGGCCGGGGTCGCCGGCGAGGACGTCTTGATCAGCAGGACGATCGGTAGGGTCGACTCGGCGAAGTGCCGGATGAAGGTCGTCCGGCTGACCAAGTAGGACCCGAGGATGATGTTCGGCTTGAAGATGCCGCCGATCCGGAGCGTCGTGGGCCCCGTCTCGGCGAAGGTGACGGGCAGCCGCTGACCGACGTGGAGCTTGTCCCGCGTGGCCGTGGTGGTGTCGACGAGGAGGTCGCCGGCGGCGAGGGCGGCGGGACCGTCGCCCTGGTCCATGCGGAGCGTGACGGTCGAGCCGACGTCCTTGGGCGCGATGCCGCCGATGAAGGTGACCGACTTGGCGATCTTGGCCTGGCCCGCATAGATCGGCGAGGCCACCGCCACGCCGGGGAGGCCGGCGGCCGTCTGAGTGGCCGAGGCGCTGAACCCGCTGGGAGGTCCGCCCTGCGAGGACGCCATGACGATGTAGTCGGCGGCGATGGCGTCGCTCACGCTGCTCGTGGCCGACTTCGACAGCGAGGCCCCGAAGACGGCGATCGTCGACACCAGGGCGAGACCGACCATGAGGGCGGCCGCCGTCTGGGCCGTGCGGCGCGGGCTACGCATCGAATTCTGGCGGCCGAGACGCCCCGGGACCCCTCGCAGCCGGGCCAGCGGCCGGCCAAGCACGCTCGACATGGGCCGGGCGACGAGCGGCGAGAGCATGCCGACGCCGATGAAGATGAGGAAGGCACCGAGGCCGACCAGGCTGATCTGCGGTGCGGTGAGCCCGATCGTCAGCGCGGCCGCCCCGAGGAGGCCGAATCCCGCCCCGACCACGGTTCGACGCAGCGAGTTGCCCTCGGTGCCGGCCTGGACGCCCTGGAGGGCGGCGATGGGCGCGATGCGCACGGCTCTGCGGGCCGGGCTGACGGCGGAGACGACGGTGACGCCCACGCCGACGACGAGCCCCACGACGACCGTGCGAGGCGCGAAGATCAGCGCGCCCTCGGGGAGCGAGATACCGAAGGCCTTGAGCAGGGCCTCGAGGCCGACCGCCATCGCCACGCCGAGGCCGAGGCCGACCAGCGAGGCGAGCAGGCCGATGACCAGCGCCTCGAGCATGACCGAGCGGAAGACCTGCCCTCGGCTGGCCCCGACGATCCGGAGGAGCGCGAGCTCCCGGGTCCGCTGACCCACCGTGATCGAGAAGGTGTTCAGGATGGTGAACCCGCCGACGAACAGCGAGATGAGGGCGAAGACCAGCAAGGCGGTCGAGAAAAAGCCGAGGGCGTCGTTGATGGCGCTCGACTGCTCGTCAGCGACCTTCTGGGCCGAGACGACCTCGACCCCCTTGGGCAGGATCTTCGCGATGTCCCGCTCGACCGCAGCCTTGTCCGCACCAGACGCCGTGGCCACCTCGATCGTGTCGACGCGTCCCTCGACGTGGAAGAGCTTCTGGGCCGTCGGGAGCGTGAAGGCGGCCAGCGTGGCTCCGCCGAGGTTGTCAGCGCTCCCGAAGCGGACGATCCCAGAGATGGTGAAGGTCTCGGGCGGCCCGGGGAGCAGCACCTTGACACGGTCGCCCACCGCGAAGTGGTACTTCTTCGCCGTGCCCTCGTCCATGGCGACCTCGGTCGGGCCGGTCGGGCCATGCCCCGAGACCGGGTGGAGCGCCGAGAGCTCGGGCTTGTCGCCGAAGGTCGTCCCGAGCGTCGGTGCGCCGCCGGTGGTGATGGCCTTGCCATGCTTGTCCACGAACTGGGCGTAGCCACCGACGAGGCCCTCGGAGGCGGCCACGCCGGGGACAGCGGCCACCTTGGGGAGCAGCGTGTCCGAGATGGGCTGGCGCACGGCACCCGCCCCCTGCTGGTCGGCGAACGCCGCCACCCCACGGACCTCGAAGTCGACGTTGCTGTAGATCTTGGAGAACAGCGTGGTGAAGGTGTTGTTCAGCGTGTCTGTCAGGACCAGGGTGCCGGTCACGAAGGTCACGCCGAGGACGATGGCAAGCGCGGTGAGCGCCACGCGCAGCTTGTGGGCCAGCAGGCCCTTCAGGGTGAGCCGGAGCACCTCAGCCGCCGAGCTTCTTCATCTTCTCGAGGATGGCGTCGGGCGTCGGATCCTCGAGCTCGTCGACCAGGCGGCCGTCGGCGAGGAAGACGACCCGGTCGGCGAACGCCGCCCCGCGCGCGTCGTGCGTCACCATGACGATGGACTGTCCGAACTCGGTCACCGAGCGCCGGAGGAACTCGAGCACCTCGGTCGACGAGTTCGAGTCGAGGTTGCCCGTGGGCTCGTCGGCGAAGATCAGGTCAGGCCGGGTGACGAGCGCTCGGGCGCAGGCCACGCGCTGCTGCTGCCCGCCGGACATCTCGCTCGGGCGATGGCCGAGCCGCTCGGTGATCCGGAGCTGGTCGGTGACCTGGCGGAGCCAGTCCTCGTCGACCTTGCCGCCGGCGAGGTCGACCGGGAGGGTGATGTTCTCGCGGGCGGTCAGGGTGGGGACGAGGTTGAAGGCCTGGAAGATGAAGCCGACCTTGTCGCGCCGCAGCTGCGTCAGGGCCTTGTCGTCGAGCGAGCCGATCTCGGCGTCGCCGATGAAGGCCCTGCCCGCCGTCGGGGTGTCGAGGCCGGCCATGCAGTGCATGAGGGTCGACTTGCCGGAGCCGGAGGGACCCATCACCGCGGTGAATCGACCGGCGGCGAACTCGAGGGTCACCCCGTCGAGGGCCTGTACGGTGGCGTCGCCGGTGCCGTAGGTCTTGACGAGCTCGACCGCCGCGGCGGCCGGTCGACCGGTCGGGCTCGCACCGCCGTCGATGGTGTCGGTCATCGTCATCGCTGCCTCCTCGTCCCACGGCCGACGCCGTGGTCGCGCTGACGATCCTAGATCTGTCGAAACAGCCGGGATCGCCGCAGAGCGCTCTCAGCGACGACGGAGGACAGCCCACACGAAGCGCTGCGGGTCGCCCCAGGGCGTGTGGTGGACCTCGTCGTGGGCCTCGAGGAGGTCGAAGTCGTCGCTGAGCAGCGCTGCCACCTCGGCCGCCGACGACCGTCGCACCTCGAGGCCGGAGCAGCGCTCGGGACCGTCGGGGCCGAAGGTGCCGATGACGGCCACCCCGCCAGGCTCCACGGCGGCAGCCGCCGTCCGGGCATAGGCCCGTCGGTCTTCAGGGGAGAGCAGGAAGTGGAGCACCGCCCGGTCGTGCCAGGCGCCGAACCGGCGATCGGGCAAACAGGTCGTGACATCGGCCGAGATCGTGGCCACCGAGGCCGGGAGCCCTGCCGTCTCGAGGGCCACGGCGCTGAGGTCAAGGACCGTGACGTCCGTCCATCCGCCCGCCGTCAGCGCCGCCGCCAGGCCGGACCGGCCGCCCCCGACGTCGAGGACCGAGGCCGGTGGTGGTGCCAGCCGGCCGAGGAGCTCGAGGGACAGCCCCGAATCGTCCCGGGACCAGCTCAGCTCGGCGTCGGACCGCTCCCGGTAGATGTCGTCCCAGTGCGCCGGATCTGCTCCCACGCGCAGAACCTAGTGGGGGTACCGCCGTCCGGACCCGGCACCGGCTAAAGTGAACGGGAGGTAAACTGAGAGACACCAAGATGAACAGGAGGTGGTGAGATGACGAACTGGAACGTGAGCCCCCGACAGAGGAGCACGCAGCGGCCCACCGGGCACCTCGTCACACCGACCCCGCTCGACGTCCTCGCCCCCAAGGGACAGGCCCGGACGGCGACCAGGACCCTGGCCCTTCCCCGCTGGCTGTCGGCGTCGAGCACGCTCGACGTGCTGAGCGGCAGCTGATTCACCCCACGCGAGGCGACCCCTTCGGGACGCCTCGCCCCGAACGCCAGGAGCCACCATGGCCATCACGATGACCGAAGGCTGGTGCACGGACCCCTTCGAGCTGCACGAAGCGCGCTGGATCTCGGCCGGCACCCCCACCAAGCTGGTCCGGGACGGCGCGGTCGAGGCCTACGAGGCGGTCCCCACCAGGGCCACCACAGCGCCGGCCATCCCCCTCCACGACCGGACCGCGGCGGCCCACGGCGCCGACCTGCTGCGCTCCGATCGAGCGGTCAGGGATCAGCGCTCGGCCATGAACCGGGCCGCGAGCCTGATCCTCGTCCACACCTGCGACTGACCGGTGCCCTGTCCTCGCGGCAGGCGCTAGGTTGAGCAGCAGGACGGCGGGCACAGGACGCCCGACCGCAGGATGTCGTCACCATCGGTGGCGCTAACACAGGGAGGGACCCCATGGGTGGGACCGTGATCGTTTCGGGTGCGCGCACCCCCATCGGCAAGCTGTCGGGGGCCTTCGCCTCGCTGAGCGCCATGGACCTCGGTGGCGTCGCCATCGCTGAGGCGCTGCGTCGTGCCGGGATCACCGGCGAGCAGGTCGACTACGTCTTCATGGGCCAGGCCATCCAGGCCGGCCAGGGCCAGATCACCGCCCGCCAGGCAGCCGTCAAGGGCGGCGTGCCGATGAGCGTCCCGGCGACCACCATCAACAAGGTCTGCCTCTCGGGACTCAACGCGATCTACCTCGCCGATCAGATGATCAACGCCGGCGAGGCCGACATCGTCGTGGCCGGTGGCATGGAGTCGATGACCCAGGCCCCGCACCTGCTCGCCGGCGCCCGTTCAGGCATCCGCATCGGTGACGCCACGCTCGTCGACTCGATGATGTACGACGGCCTGACCTGCGCGTTCGACAACTGCGCCATGGGCCTCGGCACCGAGAACTACGCCGGAGGCAACATCAGCCGCGAGCGCCAGGACGAGCTCGCCGCCGCCAGCCACCAGAAGGCGGCCGCCGCCATCGAGGCCGGCCTCTTCGAGGCGGAGATCGCCCCGGTGAGCATCCCGCAGCGCAAGGGCGACCCCAAGGTCGTCTCCGTCGACGAGGGCGTCCGCGGCGAGACCTCGGTCGAGTCACTCGGCGGCCTCCGCCCGGCGTTCACCAAGGACGGGACCATCACCGCCGGCAACGCCTCGCAGATCTCCGACGGCGGCTCGGCCGTCGTCATGATGTCGAAGGCCAAGGCCGACGAGCTCGGCGTCACCCCGCTCGGCGAGCTGGTCTCCTACGGCCAGGTGGCCGGTCCTGACGCCTCGCTGCTCACCCAGCCGTCCCGGGCAATCGCCCAGGCGCTCGGCAAGGCGGGCCTCGGCGTGGGCGACCTCGACATCGTCGAGATCAACGAGGCCTTCGCCGCCGTCGGCCTCGCCTCGATCGACGAGCTCGGCCTCGACGCCTCGATCGTGAACGTGAACGGTGGGGCCATCGCCCTCGGCCACCCGCTCGGCATGTCGGGCAACCGGGTCGCCATCGCCGCCCTCTACGAGCTCGGCCGTCGTGGTGGCGGCACCGCCGCCGTCGCCCTCTGCGGCGGTGGTGGCCAGGGCGACGCGGCCATCCTGCGCACGCTCTAGTCGGGCCGCTCCCTCCGGGAGCACCTCGTCCCTCGACACGACCCGCCTTCGGGCGGGTCGTGTCGCGCCCCGGCGAAGATCAGCCGATCAGAGCCCGGGGGCAGATGCCACCAGCGGCGCGGTGACGCAGTGATAGGGCAGGTCCCGGATCTCGGGAGAGAACCAGACCGCCAGCGTCAGGCCTGAGCCGAGGGCGAACTCGGTCAGGACGAAGGCCGTCGGCCCGCCGGAGCTGAGCGTCGAGAAGAAGGCCTGCTCCTGCGACTCGACCAGCTCGGCGATCCTGGGGATGAACCCCATCATGCGACTGGTCTCGGTGGCCAGCACCTGGACCCGGGTGATCACCGGGTTCTGCATCTCGCGCCACGTCATGGCCTCGGCCATCGCCGGTCCGAGGCGCTCGGACATCTCCGCGAGGTGGACGGTGACCTGGTCGAGGCCTCGCCCCCACATCATCTCGGTGATCGTGGCGAAGAGATCCAGCTTGGTCTTGAAGCGGCTCATCATGAAGCCGGTGGACAGCCCGGCGGTCCTGCAGATCCGCTGCACCGTGGCCCGGCGGTAGCCCCGCTCCCCGATCTCGATGGCGGTCGCCTGCATCAGTCGGTCCAGGCGCTCATCGCCCGTGTCGAAGGGGTAGACGTAGAGGTACTCGGCGATCACCTCGGTGGGGGTGGCCAGCGGCTCGGCAGGCTCGCGGAGCGCATCGAAGTACCGCCCGAGATCCGGCCGGACGTCGAGGTCGGCCACCCAGCTGCGCTTGGCGAGGTGCGCGAGTCCGAGGCCCACGAAGGAGACGGCGGCAGCGACGGTCGCCTCCTCCACGGAGACCTCGGCAGAGGGCCGCGTCCGTCGCTCGAGGAAGGCGGTGACGCTCGGGGCGATGATCGGCTCGAGCTCAGGCTCGACCATCGCCGCCTGCAGCAGCTCGGTGGCCGCCAGGATCTCGGGGCTGGGGTGCGCCAGGGAGTCCAGCTTGCCGATGAACCGATCCCGATCCCCCTCCTCGACGGCGGCGATCGCCTCGTCGACAGGTCCGATCATCGCATCGAGGAGGATCTCGTCCCAGAGCTCGTCGATGAAGGCGACGACGTTCTCGAAGCGGGCATAGAAGGCACCGGTGGTGAGCCCGCACCGAGCGGTGAGCACCCTCGTGCTGAGCCCGTTCCACCCCTCCTCGGCCAGGATCGCGATGGCCGCCGACCGCAGCAGGCGGTCGTTCTGCTCGACCTTGGCGGCGCGGGGACCAGGCACTGCGACGTCGCCTGAACCCTTCATCGCATCGACCCCTCCTGAGCGCTCGCCTCCAGCCTACGGGTCGTCTGCGCCGTCCGTGGTCCTCGCTGTCGGCTGATCCCCCGTGTCCGTCGCTGCCTAGGATCCCACCGATGAGCACGCCCACCGACCCATCGCGGCCGACGGTGCAGAACCGGCTGCGTCGCCAGATCCGCCGCAACAGGCGCCGTGCCCGGTACCTCGCCATGCGGATCCGCAACCGGGTCTGGCGATCCCCGGTGGTCGGCGACGCTGACGTCATCGTGTCCCTGGCCACGCATGGCCGACGGATCGATCAGGCATTCGAGTCCGTCGAGGCCATCGCCCGAGGTCGGATCCGCCCTCGGCGCCTGATCGTCTGCCTGCCCGCGCCGCCCGCCGGTTCCGCGCGAACCCTCCCCGCGTCGCTCCGTCGGCTCGAGCGTCGAGGGGTGGAGGTCTGGTGGACCGAGGACCGAGGGCCCCACAACAAGTACTTCCCCTTCCTGATCAGCCAAGACGAGCACGTCCTCCCCCTCGTCACCGCCGACGACGACTGCCACTACCCCCGGCGGTGGCTCCTCGATCTGGTGGAGGCCCATCGTCGCCACCCTGATGCCATCTGCGCACCTCGGTGCCGGACCATGGTCTTCGACGGCCCCGCCCTCGCCCCCTACGCGTCCTGGCCACTGGCCACCTCCGACCAGCCGAGCCCTCGTCGATTCGCCACCGGCGTCTCCGGCGTCCTCTATCCCCCGAGCTTCCTGGCCGCGCTCCGCCTCCAGGGAGACCCCAAGGGCACAGCAGCCGGACTCGAGGACGACGTCTGGATCAACGCCACGGCCGCCGCCGGCGGGACCCCGGTCCGCCAGCTCACCGCCGAGGCGCAGACCTTCCCCGCCACCGAGCGGTCAGGCGAGGGTCTCTCCCACACCCATGCCGACCGCAAGGACCACATCATCGAGGAGACCTACGACACCAAGTTGCTCGCGGCGCTCTCGCAGGCCACGGGCTGACGCGTCCATCTCGTGGTGCTCCACGGCGTCGACGGCCCCGCAGGCCGACCCTGCTGCTGGAGCCCGCTAGGACGCTGGGGTCAGCCGGTACTCGACGAGCCGGCCCACTCCGAAGGCCACGTCAGCCCATCGGCTGATCGGCAACTCGATCACCGACAAGGTCGCCGGCGGGTGGTCGATGCGAGCGGGGTGCTCCCCCTCGATCATCGACTCGTCCACCAGCTCGACGCCGAACCAGGCGATCGTCGGGTTGTGCCCGACGACGCCGAGGCAGTCGACCGAGTCATCGGCCTCGGCCACGATGGCCAGCAGGTCGTCGGGGATGGCCGGGTAGATGCGCTGGTCCACGTTGAACCCGCAGCCGGGCCCGAGGCCGGAGAAGGCCAGCATCGCCGTCCCCCGGGTCCGCGAGGCCGGAGAGACCAGCACCGTCTGGGGTGTCTGGCCTGAGACCTCGCCGGCGACGATGGCGGCGCCGAGAGCCTCGGCCTGGGCGATGCCCACCGCGCTCAGCATGCGGTCGCGGTCCTCGCCTCCCGGCGGCGGCTCGTCCTCCGCGGTGGCGTGGCGGAGCAGCCAGAGCGTCTTGGTCGGTGCGGTCTCCATGGCACGAGTCTGCCCGACGGCGAGGGCCTCTCTTCCATCCTGACCCGGGTAGCGTGGTGGCCGACGCCCCAAAGGAGACCCCTCGTGCCCCACCTCACCCTTCTCGCCGCCCAGGCGCAGCTCAGCTACTTCCAGGCCATCGTCATGGGCATCCTGCAGGGCATCACCGAGCTCTTCCCCATCTCGAGCCTCGGCCACAGCGTCCTCGTCCCTGCACTGCTGGGCTGGGACAACTTGACCAGAGGCCAGGACTCGGGCGAGTCGTTCTTCCTCGCCTTCGTCGTCGGCCTCCACGTCGGCACCGCATTCGCCCTCATCGCCTACTACTGGCGCACCTGGCTGGGCCTCACCGGCGGCCTCTTCACGTCGGTGCGCGACCGCTCCCTGGCCAAGCCCAACGAGCGGCTCATCTGGCTCATCATCCTGGCCACCATCCCCGTCGGTGTCATCGGCCTGGCCTTCGAGCACAAGCTCCGCACCCAGTTCGCCAAGCCCCTCTCGGCCGCCATCTTCCTGACCGTCAACGGCGTGCTGCTCCTCGGTGCCGAGGTGCTCCGCCGGCGCACCCTCGCCCGAGGCGGACGGATCCGTGCTCCCAAGGGCAGGCACGCCGTCGGCGTGGCCGCCTCCGATGACGAGGCCACCAGCTTCCGCCGGCTCGACTCGCTCCCCCTCGTCCGCGGCGTGGCCATCGGCTGCTCGCAGATCCTCGCCCTCTTCGCCGGCATCAGCCGCTCCGGCGTGACCATGGGGTCGGGCATCGCCAGCGGCCTCGACCACGAGGACTCGGCGAAGTTCAGCTTCCTGCTGGCCACCCCCGTGATCCTCGCCGCCGGCCTGCTCAAGCTCCCCGACCTCTTCGGACCGCTCGGCGCCGGGATCCGCGGCCAGTGCATCGCCGGGGCCGTCGCCGCCGGCGTGGCTGCCTTCGGGGCCGTGGCCTTCCTGGTCCGCTGGTTCGAGACCCGGACCCTCTGGCCCTTCGGCGTCTACTGCCTGATCGTCGGTGGGCTCTGCATCATCCGCTTCGCCTGATCCGGGACCTCGCGCTCGGGAGCTAGGAGCCCTCGGCCACGTTGCGCCGGCCCTCGAGGGCGCGGCCGAGCGTGAGCTCGTCGGCGTACTCGAGGTCGCCCCCCACGGGGAGGCCGCTGGCGATCCTGGTCACGGTCAGGCCGAGCGGCGTGAGCAGCCGGCCGAGGTAGAGCGCCGTGGCCTCGCCCTCGAGGTTCGGGTTGGTGCACAGGATGACCTCCTGGACCCGCTCGGGCTCGATCCGGGCGAGGAGCTCGGAGACCCGGATCTGCTCGGGGCCGACGCCCTCGAGGGGGTTCAGCGCACCGTGGAGCACGTGGTAGCGACCGGAGAAGCGGCTGGTCCTCTCGACGGCGACGATGTCGCGCGGGTCCTCGACCACGCACAGCACCGTGGTGTCACGGCGGTCGTCTGCGCAGATCGGGCACAGCTCGCCGGTATCGGCGACGTTGAGGCAGATGGCGCAGAGCGCCGTGCGCTCCTTGACCTCGATGATGGCCTCCGCCAGCCGGCGGGCGTCCTCGGTCGGGACCTTGAGCAGGTGGAAGGCGATCCGCTGTGCGGACTTCTGGCCGATGCCGGGGAGTCGACCGAGCTCGTCGATGAGGCGCCGGAGCGAACCGGTGTACATCTAGGACCGCTCCTCGGTCGCGCCGGGGAAGGCCTTGAGGATCTTCGAGGCGGCGAGCGTCGAGCTGGTGATCTGGTGGGCCTCCGGCAGTGCCGAGGCATCACCGATCTCGTCCATCTCGTGGTCCTCGGGCAGGGCGGGGACCTCAGGCTCGGGGATCTGCGCTTCGGCCGGGGCAGGCATCGAGTGGCCGGTGATGACCAGCTCGACGCTAAGCGGCTGGCCGAGCGCCTGGGCCAGTGCCCGCTCCACAGCCGGGATCCCCGGTCGGCACTGCTCGAGCTGCGGCTCGTTCGGCATCCCGATGCGCAGCGTGCTCCCCACAAGGTCGAGCAGCTCGCCGGTCCGATAGAGCGCCTTGTTGCGACCGGCGAGCTCGGCCAGGACCTTGTCTGCCCACAGCGCGCGGATCGAGGCCAATGAGGGCACGCCGGCCGAGGGAGCAATCGACGGCTCGGTCACAGGAGCCGGAGCCGTGTCCGCCGAGGGTACCGGTGGTGCCGGCTCAGGTGCTGGCGGTGCCACCTCGGCGGCCGGAGCGGACAGCGGCTCGTCGGGAGTGGTCTCGCCCTCAGGGGACGCGACCTCAGGCTGGGTCGCCGGGGCTGCTGCCGGTGCGGCCGGGGCCCTCTCGCCGGTGCGCTGGCTGCGCCAGGCGCCGAGCGACGGGCTCGAGCCGTCGGTCGTGGGCGGCGGCGGGGGTGCCGGTACGGCCTCGGCCACCGGTCGAGCCTCGAGGTCGGCGAGTCGTCGCTCGAGGCGCATGACGCGACCCTCGACCTCGGCGGTGCCACCGCCGAGGTCGGCCCGGGCGGCACGAACCACCGCCACCTCGAGGACCACCTGGGGGTCCGGCGCGTCGCGCATGTCGACCTGCGCCTTGCCGAGCAGCTCGATGGACCGCACGAGGCGGGCGAGGCCGATCCGGTCCGCCTGCGCCTTGAGGCGCTCCCGCTCGGCCCCCACGACCTCGGCCACCTCGGGCGCCATCATCAGGAGGAACCCCTGGCGGAGGTCCTCGACCAGCTCGACCGCGAGCTGCTGGGGGCCCCAGCCGCTCCCTGCCAGCGTGGTCAGGGCCAGCAGCGACCGGTTGGCGTCGTCGTCGGCGATGCCCTCGATCACCTCGATGAACGCCGGTCGCAGGTCGGTCGACTCGCCTGATGCGGCGACCTGGTCGAGCGCGCTCAGGGCGTCTCGGGCCGATCCGCGGCCCTTGCGGACCGCCACGCCGAGCGCATCGTCGTCGAGATCGAGATGGGCATCGTCACGCACGTCCCGCAGCAGCTGCTCGATGGTGTCGGCCCCGAGCAGCCTGAACTCGAGATGCTGGGTCCGGCTCCGGATCGTCGGTGGCACCTTCTGCGGGTCGGTGGTGGCGAGCACGAACACGACGTGCGGCGGTGGCTCCTCGAGCGTCTTGAGCAGGGCGTTGGCCGCCGCGTTCGACAGCATGTGGACCTCGTCGATGATGTACACCTTGTGGCGGCCGGGCGATCCGAGGGCTGCGTGCTGGATCAGGTCTCGCATGGCGTCGACGCCGTTGTTGGAGGCGGCGTCGAGCTCGATCACGTCCATCGACGTGCCACGGGTGATCTCGATGCAGCTCGAGCACGCCCCGCAGGGCTCGCCCTCGACGAGATGCTCGCAGTTCAGCGCCTTGGCCAGGATCCTCGCCGAGGACGTCTTGCCGGTCCCGCGCGGCCCGCTGAAGAGGTAAGCATGCCCGACGTGGTCGTCGGCCACCGCCGTGCGCAGGGCGCGGACCACGTGGTCCTGGCCGCGCAGGGCGTCGAAGGTCCCCGGCCGGTATCGGCGGTAGAGCGAGACGAAGGAGTCGTCGCCGGTGGTCGTGGCGGCGAGATCAGAGGACATGGGCCGATGCTATCGGTGGCCGGTGACGGCGTCCCCCGGGCCTGTTCAACGAAGAGCAAGCCCGGTCCTCGGAGCGATGGCCAGGTTGACTGCGGCACACGCTCGATCTCGCTGAGAGCTGCTGCCTTCCGACCCTGACTCGGTTCACAAGTGAACGTTGCGCAGGACCCGGCCACCGCTCCGAGGATCGGTGGGCTGACACTACCCCGAGATCAGCTCGGGCGTCTCAGCGGGCGACTCAGCGGGCGTGTCGGCGACCTCCGCGTCCGCCGGCGCCTCCGGGATCTCGGCCTCGCCGGCTGGGGTGCGACGTCGTGGCACGGCGAGCACCGCCAGGATGGCCACCCCAGGGACGAGGGGCGACCAGAGGCGGAAGATGGGCCACGACCCGACCGCCCACGCCACCATCCCGGTGAGGACCAGGGCGGAGGCGAAGAGGCCGAGGCAGACGCGGTCCGACGGGGGTCGACGCCACGAGCGAGCACCCCGGCGCGAACCCCCACGGAGTCGCCGCCAGGCAGCCAGGAGCATCCGCACCAGCCCCGTGGCGATGGTCAGCCAGAGCACAGCCTGAGGCAACCAGTCGGTCATGCGCACGGCTGTGCCGAGGTCGGGCCTCGGCCTCGTGGCGCTGGGGACGGTCCGGCCGAACCACCCGCGGATGGCCGCCGCCGTGGGTCCTGTCTCTGCCTGGGCCTCCTCCCACTGGGATCGACCGGTGTTGTAGACGTGCAGTGCCCTGGTCGACGCCCGGGCTGTCATCTGGAACCACAGCGACCGCCCGACCTCGGCGAGGAAGCCACCCGGGTGGTGTGCGATCCCCGACACGGCCGCGGCCGCCAGGGTCGACTGGGCCCTGGCGAAGGCAGCGCGCTCGCTCGGGTCGGGTGCGGTGCGCAGGAACTCGAGGCCGGGTGCCCACATGAGCTTGGCCACGACCCCCGGTGGATCCCCGAAGGTCCGATGGGTGCACGCCTCCCGGTAGAAGGCCTCGACGGCGGGCTGGGAGCCCGACGGAGCAGGGCAGCTCAGCAGCGGGGCCCAGCTGGCCGCCAGGTAGGTCCCGGCCATGGCGTGGGTCGACAGGGTGCCGAAGGTGGACTGGTAGCGAAGGGCCATCGGGATGCTCGGCGCCACGAGGACCGCGGCGGCCAGCAGCGGGGCCAGCAGCAGCGAGATCACCGACCCGGTGGTGCGCTCGGAGACCTGGCGCCACACCACCAGCACGACGAGCAGCACGGTCAGCGTCACCACCGTGAGCGCGATGGCCGCATGCATGGCCGCGCCCATGCCGAGCACGAAGACCGCCGCGCAGACGCGCCAGAGCGCGTCGAGCCTTCGGGGTGCCCGCAGCGCCCACATGCCCAACCAGAGCCCCACGAGCAGCACGAAGGTCTCGACCGCCTCGGTCATGATCACGCGCTCCATGAAGAGCTCCACCGGGACCACCGAGACCAGGAGGGCGGCGGCGGCGGCCAGCCACCGGTTGGCCACCCGACGCAGGAGGGCGAAGAGCAGGAGGGCGCCGAGGACGCCGAGGACGCCCTGGAGCAGCAGGACGGACCCCTGGGTAAAGGTGCCGAAGGTGAAGAGGCGCCAGATGCGGGTGATCGTCGGGGGGTGGCTGGCGCAGAAGTCGGCGGTGCCGAGGTGGAGCAGGCACCACGAGTCGCCCGAGTAGGGGGCGAGGCCCACAGCGAGGCCGAGGACGATCCGCACGAGGGCGGCTCCGAGGCCGACCGCCACCCAGAGGGGGTCGAGACGGCCCAGCCGAGCGGTCCGAGCCGGTCTGGGAGCGGCGTGCTGACCCCTCATGGGCCTCCGTGCTCGCCGGGGACGGTCGTGCTCGGCGGGGCCGTGCTCGGGGTCGGCACTTCCGCCGTGGCCTTCGGCCTCGACGTGACCGAGAGCACGGCCAGCACGATCAGCGCCGGGGTGATCGGCGCCCAGTAGCGGAACACCGGATACGTCCCGAAGGCGACCGCCACCATGGAGGTCGCCACCATCGTCGTCGACACCCAGGCCATCGAGGTGCGAGGGGTCAGGTGCGGCAGCCAGGGCCGTCGCTGGCGACGGCGGCGCACGAGGCGCCACGCACCGAACCCCAGGCACACCCAGAGCAGGACCTGCCCGCTGCGCGTCGTGCCGGCGACGGCGGCAACGAGGATCGGGGCTCCGGGCCGGCCTCGGGGGATCCCGTCAGGTCCGAACCACTGCGTGAAGTCGGGGAAGTCGTCCGCCCACGGCGAGATGAACCGGTCGAGCTTGGGAGAGCGGTACTGCCAGAGGTCGTCGTTGGGGGCGCCGCCGATCTGCCACCCGATGCTGGCCAGCATCTGGCCGGCGAACGCCACGGGATGGGCCGTCATCCCGGAGATCGCCGCCTGCCGCAGCTGGGCCTCGGTCAAGCCGACGCGCTCGTGGGCGATCCGCTTCGGGGTGCTGGCGTCATAGGTGAACGGCGAGGTCCAGGTCAGCCACTGCGTGATGCCCGGGGGTGCACCGAAGGAGTGGACCTTGCAGGCGGCCGTGATCTCCGCCTTGGCCCTCGGTGTGGTCCCGGGAGGGATGTCGCAGGAGACGAGTGGGGCCCATCGGGTCAGCAGGAAGGTCCCCTGGGCCACGTCGGTCGTCCAGACCCCGAACCACCGGTGGTAGCTCGCCGCCTCCGGGAGGGCCGGGACGAGGAGCCCGAGCGAGGTCACGGCGGCCAGGCCGAGGACCATGAACCCGGGGCGACCCTGCCGGCTCCACAGGCGACGACAGATCAGCACCACGAGCACCACCGACGCGGCCAGGGCGGGGAGCAGGAACGCGGCATGGACGGCGAGGGCGCAGCCCATGGACAGCGCGGCCGCCCCCACCCAGATCGCCGCCCGCCACGCCTCCGCCGCACGCAGTGCGCTCAGGCCGGCCAGCAGGCCCAGGACGATGAAGAAGGTCTCGACCGTCTCGGAGAGGAAGGTCCGCTCCATCAGCAGCTGCACCGGGAGGACGGCGAAGAGGCACGCCCCGGCGATGGCCCACCGGACGGTGGAGAGCACCACGAGGATCCGATAGAGCATGAGGGCCGTGGCGATGCCGAGGATGCCCTGGAGCCACAGCACCGAGTCGGCCGAGCGGATGCCCAACGTCCCCACGGACCAGAACCAACCGGTCGCCGGATCGTGGGCCATGCAGGGTGGACCGTCTCGCACGATGACGTAGCACCACGAGTCGGGGAAGTAGAGGCCGTGGGGCTGCGCGACGGCGGTGATGGCCCGGATGATGGCGGCCACGAGGCCGACGATGATCGCCCCGCGCCAGGCCGGGTCGGCCCAATGGCGTCGGAGCGGGTGAGGGTTGGTGGTGGGGTCCATTGGGCGTCAGAGAACGCGACCCGACCCCAAGGGGCCGAGATCGACTCGGTAGACTTGCTGCTCCGACCTTACGAGAGGGTCGGGACCCTGTCATGACCACCCCCTCCCCCGCCGAGATCGAGCTCACCATCCTCATGCCCTGCCTCGACGAGGCGGAGACCATCGAGGC
>CANGPS010000030.1 GCA_947456245.1 Acidimicrobiaceae bacterium | reverse complement strand
GTGATGTCCGACTTCGACGCCGCCTTCCTCGACGACGACCACCGATTCCATGTCGGCTACCTGACCGAGGAGCGTGCTGACCTCGAGGCGGCGGAGGCGCTCGGTCTGCTCGAGCTGACTGGCCCGTCGACGATCATCGACGCCGGCTGCGGCGACGGTCGCCTCGCCGTCCGCCTCGCCTCCCTCGGGCACCGCGTGGTCGCCATCGACATCGACCCCGACCAGGTCGAGCGGGCTCGAGCGGCGGCGGAGCGCCGGGGCGTCGAGCTCGACCTGCGGTCGGCCGACCTCTGTCACGAGGTGGTGCGTCCGCCGGCCGACGGTGCGCTGATGTGGTTCACCACCTACGGCTTCCTCTCCGACGCGGACAACCTCAGGGTCCTGTGCAACCTGCGCGAAGGGCTCCGGTCGGGTGCCCGGTTGGTGATCGACACGCTCGATCCCGCCGCCGTCTCGGCCGAGCTGGCCCACGACCCTCATCCGTTCACGATCGAGGTGGACGGCTTCGTCCAGGAGGACCGTCGGACCTTCGTCGCGGCCGATCGGCGTCTCGTGGTCGAGCGCACCGTGCGAGGTCCGGGCGTCGAGACGCATCGCTGCCTGCGCCTCTGGCTGCCGGCCAGGGATGGCTGGCCAGAGGTGCTCGCCTCGGCCGGGTTCGCGCTCGACGAGCTCATCGAGCCTGATGACGACGCCTGGGCGATGCGGGTGGTGGCGCGCGCCGTCTAGGTGGCCGGCTCTGCGGATGTGGCGTGGTGCGCGTGCCCGTCGAGCGGGGCCCAGGCGATGAGCAGTGCCGCGGTGAGCAGCAGCCCGATGCCCCCGGACACGACGAAGGGGAGGAAGGCGTGCATCCCGAACAGCACGCCGGCCACCGCTGACGCGAGGGCGATCGCCCCGGTCTGCGAGGTGGCGTAGACGCCCTGGACCCGGCCGAGCTCGCGAGGGGTGCGTCCCTCGGTCATCATGGCCTGCAGCGAGGGCAGGGCGAAGGAGAAGCCGACGGACTCGAGGAAGCCCATGGTGAGCAGGACGGGGATCGAGGTCACGAAGGGATAGGCCACGCAGAAGCTCACCGAGACGAGCAGGCCCAGCGCGGCGAGCATCCGGCGGTCCCAGTGGTCGGCGAACCAGCCTGCCGCCCGGACGAAGAAGACATACGGGACGCTGAAGGCCGTCCACGACAGGGCGATGGCCAGGGACGACCCGCCACGATCGTGGAGCAGAAGGGTCCAGCAGGCCTCGTAGACGCCGATGCCGAGACCCAGTGCGAGGGCGCCGAAGACGGCGCCCAGCAGGGCACGGGACATCACCAGCCGGACCAGAGGCTGGTGATGGATGTGGGCCACGTCGTGGGCCTTGATCGTCGAGCTGGTCAGGACGGGGATGGCGGCGCCGGTGCAGGCGATGGCCGTGGCGATGAACAGCAGCGCCATGTGCTGCACGCCGGCGACCGCGCCGAGCAGGGGACCGACGGCCGTTCCGGCGAGCTGGGCGGAGAAGATCCGGGAGATGGCCCGGCCGCGCTTCTCGATCGGGACGTTGGAGGACACGAGGGCCAGGCTGGCAACCTCCACGGCGCCCGCCGCACCACCCTGGACGAACCGCAGCGCGATGAACCCCCATGCCGAGAGCGGGAGGATGAAGGCCAGGCAGGAGGCGGCGTAGAGGATGAGGCCGCCGATGAGGACGGGCCGGCGTCCGATCCGGTCCGCGAGCCGACCGGCGGGGAACTGGGTGAGGAGGCCGGCGAGGAAGAAGGCGCTCATGGTGAGGCCGATCAGGGAGGGCGAGGCACCGTGCTGCTTGAGGTAGAGCGGGAACAGCGGGATGATCGCCCCGGCGCCGAGCCACTCGAGGAACACCACGAGCGAGAGGCGCCGCACCATGAGGTTGGTGGCCTGCTCGTCGGGGGTCTCGGCGGCCGCGTCCTGCGGGACTGACGTGCTCTCCGACATGCCTAGAACCTACCGGTCGGCATTGGGTGGCTGGGGTGCTCCTGCGTGAGGAGTGGCGGCGATGCGATACTCAGGCCATGGCCCACGACCACGGCTTCCCTGATGTTCGTTGGGGCAGGAGTGACACCGTCCTGGCCAGGGCGGCGCAACGGGCGGTGTCGACGTCGCTCGGATCGCGGATGGTCCGGTCGATCGTTCCGATCGACCGATGGGTGCTCACCACGACCCATGGACGGTTCACCGCGCTCGGTCCCTTCGGGTCTCCGCTGCTCCTGCTGAGCGTCACGGGCGCGAAGTCCGGTCTCGAGCGGACCACGCCGCTCGTGTATCTCCTTGACGGCGACCGGATCCTGGTCACGGGCTCCAACTTCGGCCAGCATCGCCACCCGGCGTGGAGCACGAACCTCATCGCCAACCCGGCCGCTCGCGTCACGATCGCCGGAACCAGCTATCCGGTGCACGCTGCGCTGCTCGAGGACGAGGAGCGCGAACGTGGTTGGCAGGCCTTCGAGGAGGCGGCTCGGCCCTATCAGGTCTATGGGGATCGCACGGACCGGACCTTCCGCGTCTTCGCGCTCTCACGACGAACGGAGGAGAACGATGGATCTTGAGCTCGACGGCAAGGTGGTACTCGTCACCGGTGGGAGCGACGGCCTTGGCCGAGGACTGTGTGGTGCGCTGGTCGGCGCCGGGGCGAAGGTCGCCCTGTGCGGTCGGTCGCCCGAGCGTCTGGCCGCCGTCGAGCACGAGCTGAGCGCCGCTGGTGGCGACGTGCTCGCCGTGGAGTGCGACGTGACCGACCTGTCCGGACTCGAGCGACTGGTCGGCGCGGTGGAGGAGCGGTTCGGCCGACTCGATGGCCTGGTCAACAACGCCGGACGATCGGCGGCGGGGACCCTGGCGGCGACGTCTGACGACGACTGGATCGCCGACCTCGACCTCAAGCTGTTGGCGGCGGTGCGCCTGACACGCCTCGTCCTCCCCCTGCTCGAGGCGTCGTCGTCGGCGTCGGTGATCAACGTGCTGGCCACCGCCGGCAAGGCACCCCCGGCCGCCTCCTCGCCGACCTCGGTGTCCCGGGCCGCAGGCCTGGCGCTGACCAAGACCCTGTCGAAGGAGCTCGGTCCGGCGGGCATCCGGGTCAACGCCGTGGTGATCGGCCTGATCCGATCGGGCCAGTGGGTGCGACTCGCCGAGGCCATCGACCAGGACCTCGAGGACTTCTATGCCTCGATGGCCGCCTCGGGGACGATCCCGCTCGGCCGCGTCGGGACCGAGGCCGAGTTCGCCGATCTCGCCACCTTCCTGCTCTCGGCTCGCAGCTCGTATGTCACGGGGACGGCGATCAACCTCGACGGGGGCCTGTCGCCGGTCCTGTGAGCATCGCCAGTCCCGTGGCTCGTGCGGTCGCCTGGCAGCCTGTGTACGGTCGAGGACTGACCTGAAGCGACGAGGGGGACACATGGCAGAGATCCACGGGACGTGCGACGACCGGTTCGAGGCGCTGGCGACCGCGCTGTCGGAGAGCATCGATACCGGAGACGACTGCGGTGCGTCGATCGCGGTGCACCACAAGGGCGAGCTCGTCGCCGACCTCTGGGGTGGCTTCGCCGACGAGGCCCACACCCGGCCATGGGAGTCCGACACCCTGGTCAACGTGTGGTCGACCACCAAGACGATGACCTTCGTGTGCGCGCTGATCCTGGCCGACCGCGGGGAGCTCGACCTCGATGCCCCGGTGGCCCGCTACTGGCCGGAGTTCGCCCAGGCCGGCAAGGAGGGGGTGCTCGTCCGTCACATCCTCGGCCACACCGCCGGCCTGAGCGGTCTCGACGAGCCCTTCGCCGGCGAGGAGGTCGTCGACTGGGACCGCGTGTGCGCGGCGCTGGCCGCCCAGGCCCCCTGGTGGGAGCCCGGTAGCCAGTCGGGCTACCACGCCATCACCCAGGGCAACCTGATCGGTGAGGTGGTCCGCCGCATCACGGGAGCCACGATCGGGCAGTGGTTCGCTGCCGAGGTGGCCGGACCCCTCGGTGCAGACTTCTACATCGGCCTGCCCGAGTCCGAGGAGCACCGGGTGTCCCTGGTGATCCCGCTCAACGAGTCCGCCCCCGAGCGCATCGCGTCGGACTCGGTGGCGATGCGGACCTTCCTGTCTCCTCGGCTCGACTCGTCGGCCCCGCTCCACCGCTGGTGGCGCGAGGCCGAGGTGCCGGCGGCGAACGGCCACGGCAACGCCCGGTCGGTGGCCCTGGTCCAGTCGCTCATCACCGGCCGAGGCGAGGTCGGCGGCACGCGCCTGATCTCCGAGGCCACCGTCGATCGGGTCTTCGAGACCCAGGCCGACGGACAGGATCTCGTGCTCGGCCTGCCCATGCGCATGGGGATGGGCTACGGCCTCTCGAGCTCGCTGCTCCCCATCGGGGACCGGGCCTGCTTCTGGGGCGGCTACGGCGGCTCGGTGATCTTCATGGACCAGGAGCTCGAGCTCACCGTCGCCTACATGATGAACATGATGCGCAACGGGCTCGTCGGCGACATGCGTGGCTTCGGTCACGTCTTCGCGGCGGTGGGAGCCGCCACGGCCTGAGCGGCCGGTCTGCTGTGACAGGCACTCCGTAGGGTGCCCGGCATGGAGATGAGCATCCCGCTGCTGGAGGTCTGCCGGGAGTTCCGCCTCGATCCGGCCATCCTCCGGCGACGAGCGCTGTGGTCCGACCTGATCGACAACAACTTCGCCGGGTTCGCCACGCCGGAGGAGTTCTGCCGCGGCGAGTTCCACGAGGGGAGCCGCAAGGGTCGCAACTTCTCGAGGTCCGGCGCCTACACCGGCGTCCACAGCCAGCTCGTGCTCGGCCAGAAGCGCCCGATGGTGATCATCACGCTGAGCCGACGGGACTGGACGGTCGAGGTGGCTCCCTACGCCCAGCTCTGGGATGGGCTCCTGCCGGTGGCGTTCCGGCCGCTCAAGGGCCGAGCAACCTTCGAGGCCTGGGAGTTCCGCAAGGGTGCGCCCCCTGACTTCGCCACCTCGGCCAAGGTGGCGACCGCCATCGATGCGGCACAGCGCCGTCGCCGCTCGACGTTCATCACGTGCGCCATCTGCGGGATCACCCTCGCGCCCGAGGAGGTCTGGGAGTTCGACCACTGCATCGACTGCCAGGGGTCGAGCCTCACTCGCGCAGTCGTCGACGAGGATCGAGATGTCGAGCCCTGCGATGAGGGCTGAGCGGCCGATCTAGAGCTGAGGCTCCTGCTCGGGGCCCCACACCTCGCGGTTGTCCACGCGCTCGACCCGGCGCCGGGCGCGCAGCGTGAGCAGCGCGGTGAGGCCCGCCTCGCTGAAGAGTGCGTCGACCGAGCGACGTCCGGGCTCGTCGAGGCCCTCGTACGCCGCCTGCAGGCGCTGGAGCACGTAGAGCCGATAGGGGAACACGCCGGTGGTCAGCTCGGTGCCTCGCCACGCGAAGGTCACGTCACCGGGCGTCCGGCGAGCCGGCTTGCCGCCCACCACCCCGCCAGTGGCGATGTCGTCGGCGGTGGCCAGCCACTCGTCGAGCCAGGCGACCTGGGCTGAGATCTCCCCGAGGTACTCCTCGCTGATGTAGCGAAGGAGCGCCTCCATCGTGTCGGGGATCGCGTCGTCGGCGAAGAGCTCCTCCTCGACATCTCCGTACTCCGGTGCGTCGAGGACCGGAGCGTTCATGCGCTCGGTCCACCGCCAGACCCGCCAGGCCGTCTGCTTCATCAGCCGAGAGGGGTGGGGGTCCCGGGCGAGGTGCGGGTAGAGGGGACCCATGAAGCCGAAGTCCCCGTTGGTCGGTCGGCCGCCGAGCAGGTACGGGCTGTGCTCGAGGTGGGCGCTGAGCAGGGCGAGGAACTCGGCGTAGGAGGCCTCGATCAGGGGCTGGGTCTCGGGGGTGACCCCGAAGATGGTGGCTGCCGAGCGCATCCGCCCGCTGGCCATGGCGAAGATCGCCGCGCGCTGCTCCGGGTCGCCGCCGAGGATCATGGCGCCGGCGAAGTCCTGAGCGAGGAACCCGATGTTCTCCTCATCGAAGTTCCAGCGGTAGTGCATGGCCGGGCGCAGCAGGCCCTCGCCACCGAAGAGCTCGAGGACGTGGGCCGCGCAGAGCTGCCGTGGGGTCTCGGGGTAGATCGACCGGAGGCCCTCGGCCGACTCGAGGTGGTCGATGATGTCGATGGTGTCCTGGACGATCTCGCCGGATGGGGTCTCGAGCACCGGCATGATGAGGCGACCGATGGTCGGCATGATGTCCTGTTGGTAGTGCGGGTGGCCGACGGCGCGCTCCACGTGGGCGATACCGTGCTTGCGGATGTAGGAGCGGGCCTTGGCGGTGTAGAGCGAGGCCGGCATGCCATAGAGGGTGTAGGACGACGTTGTCATGGAACTCTCCCAGCGAGGTTGTCGGGAGCCTAGGTCGGCACCAGAGCTATTGATTCCCGATCTTATGGCAACTAGAGTGACAAAATACTGAGTCAGCAGAGGGGATGCCATGGACATCGAGATCAACCGGGGCGACTTCCGAGAGCTGCGGATCATCGCCACCGAGCCGGCGGAGCTGGCTGAGGGCCAGGCGCGGCTTGGCGTCGAGCGCTTCGGGCTCTCGACCAACAACGTCACCTATGCGGTCGTCGGCGACATGCTCTCGTACTGGGACTTCTTTCCCGCATCGGACACCGAGCCTGGCGACGACACGAACTGGGGCCGCGTGCCGGTGTGGGGCTTCGCCTCGGTGCTCGAGACCCGATCCGATGACGTGAGGGTGGGTGAGCGCTTCTTCGGCTACCTGCCCATGTCTGACGAGCTCGTCGTCACGGTCGGTTCGGCCAACCCCTTCACGGTCTCCGACGTCTCGGCACACCGGGCCCACCTGCCCGGTGCGTACAACTCGCTCCGTCGCTGCGCCTCAGATCCGAGCTACACCGACGCCACGGCCGATCTGCAGATGCTGCTCTATCCGCTGTTCTTCACCTCCTTCGTCATCGATGACTTCCTCGAGGACAATGCCGACTTCGGGGCCGAGCGGCTGGTCATCTCGTCGGCCTCGTCGAAGACGGCGCTCGGCGCTGCCTTCCTGGCGAAGGCACGCGGCATCACGGTGGTCGGCATGACCTCGCCGGCGAACAAGGCCTTCACCGAGTCCATCGGCATCTACGACGAGGTCCTCACCTATGACGACGCTGCGGACCTGCCTCTGCTGCCCACGGCCTTCATCGACGTCGCCGGCAACCAGAACACCCTGGCCGCGGTGCACACCCGGCTGGCCGACGTGCTGGTCCACTCGATGATCGTCGGCGACACGCACTGGGACGCCGAGGTCGCTGAGTCGTCCGGAGCGCTTCCTGGGCCTCGTCCAGCCTTCCTGTTCGCACCGAGCCAGATCGCCAAGCGGACCGAGGACTGGGGGACCGAGGAGCTCAACCGCCGGGTGGCTGATGCCTGGGGCCGGTTCATCGCCTGGGTCCCGTCGTGGCTCACGCTCGAGCACCGCGGCGGTGCCGAGGCAGTCCGGTCGCTCTTCCTCGACCTGCTTGAGAACAAGATCGACCCTGCCATCGGCTACACCTGCACCATGACCGAGGAGGTCGCATCATGAAGTTCGGCATCATCTTCGCCAACACCGGTCCCTTCGCCGACGCCGCTGCGGCCGTCGAGATGGCCGTCGCCGCCGAGGCGGCGGGCTTCGAGTCGATCTCCACGGTCGAGCACGTCGTGATCCCCGAGGGCTACGAGTCGACCTATCCCTACGACCGCTCCGGCAAGATGCCGGGCTCCGACGACGCGCCCATCCCGGACCCGCTGATCTGGCTCTCCTACCTGGCGGCGCGAACCTCGACGATCCGCCTGGCCACCGGGATCCTGATCCTCCCGCAGCGCAACCCGGTGGTCCTGGCCAAGGAGCTCGCCACTCTCGACCACCTCTCCGGCGGACGGATGGACCTCGGGGTCGGCATCGGCTGGCTGGCCGAGGAGTTCGACGCCCTCGGGATCCCGTTCTCCGAGCGGGCCGCCCGGACCGACGACGCCGTCGGGGCGCTGCGAGCGCTGTGGAGCCAGGACGTCGCCTCCTATGACGGCGCCTTCACGTCGTTCGCCAACTGCATCTCCAAGCCCCATCCGGTCGCGGGCTCCATCCCGATCCACATCGGCGGCCACTCCGAGGCCGCCGCCCGTCGGGCCGGCCGCATCGGCGACGGCTTCTTCCCCGGCGAGGGCAACCACGCCAAGCTGGCCAGCCTGATCGAGATCGCCCGCAACGCTGCCGCTGACGCGGGACGCGACCCTGAGCAGCTCGAGATCACCAGCGGCGGCCGCGGCGTCTTCGGGCCTGGGGCCCTCGACGAGGTGGCCGCGCTGGCTGATCTCGGCGTGGACCGTGTCGTGGTGCCGTCGTTCCTCTTCTACGCCGACACGGCCGATGCGCTGGCGGCCTTCGGCGCCGACGTCATCGCCAAGGCCTGAGCCCCACCAACTCCCACTCTCTCGTACGAGCCATCCCTGCCATCGCCACAAGGAGCACCATGAAGGACCTGAAGGACAAGACCGCCGTCATCACCGGAGCGGCGTCGGGCATCGGCCTGGCGCTGACCGAGCGCTGCATCGCCGAGGGGATGAAGGTCGTCATGGCCGACATCGAGGCACCGAAGCTCGAGGCAGAGGCCGCCCGCCTCGCTGCCGACGGGGGCGACGTGACGCCCTTCGTGTGCGACGTGTCGGACCCTGACCAGGTCGAGGCGCTCAAGCACGCGGCGATCGCTGCCTATGGCGCTGTCCACCTCCTGGCCAACAACGCCGGGGTGGCCTCGGGCAAGACCCACATCAACGCCACTCCAGGGGACCTGCAGTGGGTCATCGGCGTGAACGTCCTCGGCGTCTCGTACGGCGTGGCGGCGTTCGCCCGCATGATGATCGAGCAGGGCGAGGGCCACATCGTCAACACCGCCTCAGAGGCAGGCCTGATCGCCACCCCGATGCTGGGCTCGTACCACACGTCGAAGTACGCGGTCGTGGGCCTCACCGAGGGCCTGGCCATGGAGCTCGAGGGCACCGGCGTCGGTGTCTCGTGCCTCTGCCCGGAGCTCGTGAACACCAAGATCTTCGAGTCGGCCCGTAACGCGCCAGCCTCGGCCGGCCTCCCGGTCCCGGGCGACATCCCGATCTCCTTCGCCGAGCAGATGATGGGCACGACGGCCATGGACGCGGCCGATGCAGCAGCCGACATCATCTACGCCGTGAAGGCCAACCGCTTCTGGATCATCACCCACCAGGTGACGCTCGAGCGGATGGCCAAGCGCAACGAGGATCTTGAGCGCGGCCGCCGGCCCCGCAACCCGCAGGCTCGCTGAGCCGGCGAGCACCGACGAATCGAGGAGACGACATGGCCGATCGCATCGAGCACACCTATGGGCAGATCAACGTCGACACAGTCAAGCGGTGGTTCCGCATGGATGCCGCCGACGACCGCGAGATCTGGATGATCAACCTGATGAAGTACCACCAGGTCGCCGCCTACGAGGGTGAGGATGCCCCGGCGATCTCGGGCAAGGAGGCCGACGACGCGTACTCCCCGGTCAAGGTGCTCAAGGACCTCGGTGCCATGGTGGCCTTCCACGGGGACGTCGAGGCACAGCTCGAGGGCGACCCGTCCTGGGATCGCATCGGCATCGTCCGATACCCGACGAGGGCTGCGTTCTTCGCCATGCAGGAGCGCGACGACTTCAAGGAGAAGCACGTCCACAAGGCGGCCGGCATGGAGTTCACGGTCATCGTGGGTGGCCTGCCCGTCGGCGACGCGGTGGAGATCCCTGCCGGCGGCTCCTACGTGATGCGGGTGCGCCGCCTCGCCCCGGGGGCGACGGCTCCGGCCGACCCGGCCGGCGTGACCCCCGTGGCGCGCTTCGCCTCTGACGGCACGGTCATCGGCGACGAGCGCGAGTGGGACGAGGTCCTCTTCGACGTGGTCGACGAGGCTGACCTGTCCTCGCTGATCGGCCTGCCCGGCGTGGAGGAGCAGATCACCATGGTCGTCGGTCGCTCCATCGACCGCCTGGCTGAGTCGGTGGCCACCGCCTGAGTCGCGTCGGGCGATCAGGACGCCCCCTCGCCGCGCCGCTAGAGTCCGGGGCGGACCGGGGGGTGCCGATGGAGCGTCAGGACAGCACGGAATCGGCCTTCGCCTTCGGTGGGGTGAACCACCTCGCCCTCGTCTGCCGGGACATGTCCCGCACCGTCGACTTCTACACCCGCATCCTCGAGATGCCGCTGATCAAGACGATCGAGCTGCCCTTCGGCCTCGGCCAGCACTTCTTCTTCGACTGCGGTGGCGGCGACACGCTCGCCTTCTTCTGGTTCCCCGACGCGCCGGAGCCGGCTCCGGGCGTGTCGGGCCCCGGCGTGCGCCCGGACACCGGCTCGCTGACCAGCGCCATCGGCTCGATGAACCACGTGGCCTTCAGCGTCCCCGCCGACGAGATCGAGGCCTATCGCGAGCGCCTGATCGCCCGTGGCGTCGCCTGCTCGGAGATCGCCAACCACGATGACTCGGAGCTCGGCGTGGCCGAGGATCTGCACGCGGGGGTGTTCGTGCGGTCGGTGTACTTCCTCGATCCGGACGGCATCCTGCTCGAGCTCGCGGCGTGGACGCGACCCTTCGGGCCCGGCGACGTGCACCACCGTCCGGCCGGACCGGTGCGCTGAGCCATGCCGCGGCTGCGCCAGGTGCCCCGGGCCGAGGTCACGGCACCGATCGTCGAGGCGATGTACGGCTACCTCTTCGACGATCGCGATCCCGTGGCCGAGCCGGGCACGTCCGATGGGACCTCCGGCGACTGGTGGACGGTGATGGCGAACAGCCCCGCGGCGATGCAGCACGCCGTCGACGGCTTCCTCTTCTACCAGAGCCCTGATCGGGCGCTCGACCCCATCCTGCGAGAGGTCGCCCAGCTGCGCGTGGGCGTGGCGTCCGGCAGCGAGTTCGTCATCGCCCAGCACCGCCTGGCCCTCGGGCGGCTCGGCGTGGACCCCGGGCTCATCGAGGCCGTGGGCACGCCGGGCGCCCTGCCGGAGGACCCCGCAGCGGCCGAGGTGGTGGCCGTCGTCGATCAGCTCGTCGGTCGCCTCGGCGAGGTCGACGACCAGACCTTCGACGCCCTCAGGGCTCGGCTGGGCGACGAGGCGATGCTCGAGCTCTGCTACGTGGCGACGATGTACCTGATGCACGCCGTGCTCTCCAAGGCGCTGCGCACCGAGCAGGACGGCTGAGGGAGGCTGACGATGAAGCTGCACGGTCCAGGGCGGGTCATCGATCGGCCCGAGCAGCTCAGCGCGGCGGTGGTCTCCGACCTCCTGGCCGAGGCAGGCCGCCTGCCGTCAGGGGCGCGGGTGGACCGGATCTCGGTGGAGCCGGTGGGGACCGGCCAGATGGCCGACACCGTCCGGATCCGCCTCGAGGGCGAGGGGGTCCCTGCGACGCTGGTGGCCAAGTTCGCCTCCTCGGACGAGACGAGCCGGGCCACCGGGAAGATGATGCGGGCCTACGAGGTGGAGGTCTCCTTCTACGCCGAGCTCGCCGAGCGCGTGACCACGCGGGTCCCCGAGGCCCTGTTCTGCGCCCTCGACACCGAGGCCGGGACCTTCACCCTGCTGCTCGAGGACATCGTCGGGGCGAGCCAGGGCGACCAGATCGCCGGGTGCTCGGTCGACGAGGCCCGGGCCTGCCTCGAGGACCTCGCCGGCCTGCACGGGCCCTGTTGGGAGGATCCCGAGGTGGCGGCGATGGCGTGGCTGGCCCGAGGCGGTCCGGACCTCGAGGCCTTCACGGCCAGCGTGGTCCAGGGGGTCTTCCCCGGGTTCCTCGATCGCTACGCCGAACAGCTGACAGCGGCCCAGGTGGGCCTCCTCGAGGCCTTCATCCCGAGGATGACGGACTGGTACGCGGCCAAGTCCGGCCCGAGGACCGCCATCCACTGCGACTTCCGGCTCGACAACCTGCTGTTCACCCCCGGCGACCCGCGCCCGGTGGTGGTGGACTTCCAGACCGCGGTCTGGGGGTCGGCGGCCGACGACCTCGCCTACTTCCTCGGCGGCAACCTGACGGCCGACGATCGCCGGGAGGCCGAGGAGGAGCTCATCGCCGAGTACCTGGTCCGCCTCGCGGCCACCGGGGTGGAGGGCTACGGCCGCGGCGAGATCGACCGGTCCTATCGCCTCGGGACCTTCGCCGGCGTGGTGCTCGGCGTCGGGGCGGCAATGCTGGTCCAGCGCACCGACCGGGGGGACGAGATGTTCCTGTGCTCGGTCGGCCGCCATGCCGACCATGCCCTGGACCACGACGCGCTCGGCGCCTTCTGATCCCTCTGACCTTCTGAACCACGATCCAACCGAGGAGACGACATGAGCACCGAGTGGCAGGTCAACCCGATCGACGAGCACCGTCACGAGCCCCCGGCCGAGGCGCTGTGGAACGAGTCGTACTACCTCGACGTGGTCGATGCCGACGGCAAGGTGGGCGGATACGTCCGCCTGGGGTACTACCCGAACGAGGGCGTGGTCTGGTGGACGACGGCGCTGGTGGTGGCCGACGAGCTCATCGCCATGTCGGCTGACTACGGCCTGGCGCTCCCCTCGGACGGCCGGCTCGGGGTCTCAGGCCCCGGGACGGAGGTGGCGATCGAGGTGGTCGACGCCCTGGAGACCATGCGGGTCGTGGCGACGGCCCCCGCCGAGGTCTACGCCGACAAGCTCGAGGTCTACGCCGGGGGCGGCCGAAGGGCCGAGCTCTCGATCGACCTGACCTGGCACACCGACGGCGAGCCCTATGGCTACGGCGTCCACACCCGCTACGAGATCCCCTGCACGGTCGAGGGCACCATGACGCTCGACGGGGTCGAGTACACCATCAGCGGCCCCGGCCAGCGGGACCACTCGTGGGGCGTGCGGGACTGGTGGAGCTTCGGGTGGTGCTGGATGGCGGGCCGCCTCGACGACGCCACCCGGTTCCACTGCGCCGACATCCGGATTCCGGGGATGCCGATGGCCTTCGGCTACACCCAGCCGCCAACGTCCCCTGTGTCGTCGGTGGACGTGACCGAGGTCCTCGGCGCCCAGGGCTTCCCCGAGGAGGGCAGGGCGACCTACGCGCCGAGCGGCCTCGAGCTCGCCATCGAGCCCATCGGATTCGGACCGCTCCTGCTCGAGGGCCCACAGGGCCAAGTCAGCCGGTTCCCCCGGGCCATGGCGCGCTTCACCACGCCTGATGGCCGAACGGGTCTCGGCTGGATCGAGTGGAACCAGCCCGAGGGGGCGTGATCAGCTGAGGTCGGTGAAGACGCGGTAGAGCGACTCGGGCACGCGCTTCTGCTCGGCCACCATGTCGGCCAGCGGCACCAGGCACGCCTGGTCGCCCACCACCGCCGCGCAGACCCCGGAGACGCCTGATCGGATGGCATCGACGGCGGCGACGCCGAGGCGGCTCGGCCAGATCCGATCTCGCGCCACCGGGCTGCCGCCCCGCTGGACGTGGCCGAGCACCGTGGCCCTGGTGTCATGGCTCGTGGCGGACTCGATGGCGTCGGCCAGCCGCTCCGCCAGGGCGCGTCGGGCCAGGTTCACGTGGCCGAAGGCGTCCGTCGGGCCGTCGGCCTCGGCGACGAGCCCGCCGATCTCGGCTCCCTCGGCCACGACGACGATCGACGAGGTCTTGCCCTCGGCGTCTCGCCTCGCGATCTGGGCGACCACCTCGTCGAGGTGGAGGGGGAACTCGGGGATGAGGCACAGGTCGGCGCCGCCGGCGATCCCGCCCATCACCGCCAGCCAGCCCGTGTCTCGGCCCATGACCTCGCAGACCATCACACGGTGGTGGGAGGCGGCGGTGGTGTGCAGACGGTCAAGGCTCTCGGTGACGATGGCCACCGCGGAGTCGAAGCCGATGCAGTACTCGGTCACCGCGAGGTCGAAGTCGACGGTCTTGGGCAGGCCGACCACGTTGGCCCCGTGCTCCGCCAGGCGCGCGGCCACCGAGAGGGTGTCGTCACCACCGATGGCCACGAGCGCCTCGATCCCCTGGGTCTCCATGGCCGCCTCGACCTGGGCGATCCCATCCTCGATGCGCAGGGGGTTGGTCCGCGAGCTGCCGAGCAGCGTGCCTCCCTGTCGCAGGGCACCGAGGAAGGCGGCCTCGTCGAGCGGTCGGGTCTCACCGGAGCCCATGAGGCCGGCCCATCCGTTGATCACGCCCACGATCTCGTCGCCGCCGCGCAGGGCGTGGCGGCCGACGGATCGGATGGCGGCGTTGAGGCCGGCGGCGTCTCCGCCACCGGTCAGGACTGCGATGCGCATGGAACCCTCCTCGGGCGAAGGCTAGCGATGGGAGCCGCGGGTACTCCTGACCTCAGTTAAGTTCCTCACCGTGACGGCTGCCATCTCACCGGACCTCGAGGCGGACGGTCTCCGACGCGACGTCGGACCTGTCGGGATGCTCTTCAGCTCGACCACCTCGGTGATCGGGTCCGGATGGCTCTTCGCCGCCTTCACGGCCGCCGCCTTGGCCGGCCCCTCGGCCATCCTCAGCTGGCTGATCGGCGGCGCCATCCTGGCCCTGATCGCCCTGTGCTACTCCGAGCTGTCGACCCTGTTCCCGGTGGCCGGCGGGTCGAGCCGCTATCCCCACTACGCGTTCGGCAGCCTGGCCGGCGGGATCTTCGGGTGGTTCTCGTACCTCCAGGCCGCCTCGGTGGCACCCATCGAGGCCATCGCCGCGCTGAGCTACCTCTCGGCCTCCGGCTGGGGCCGCGGGCTCTATGACCAGCACACCAACCAGCTCAGCGGTGAGGGCATCGTGGTGGCCATCGCCGTGCTCCTGGCCTTTGTGGTGATCAACCTGGTGGGCGTGGCCTGGGTGGCCCGGACGAATAACGCCTTGACCTGGTGGAAGATCAGCGTGCCGGTGCTGGTGGTGCTCGTGCTGCTCGGCCTCCACGCCCATCCGGGGAACCTCGCCGCCTTCGGATTCTTCGCGCCCGGCTCCGACGGTGGCCTCCACGCCGTGCTGGCAGCGGTGGGCGGTGGCGGGGTCGTCTTCGGCCTCCTCGGGTTCGAGCAGGCAGTGCAGCTCGGGGGTGAGAGCGCCAACCCCTCACGCGACCTTCCGCTCGCCGTGCTCGGCTCGCTCGGGATCGGCGTGGTGCTCTACACGATGATCCAGGTGGTGTTCGTGATCTCGGTGGCACCCTCGACCCTGGCGCACCTCGGCGGGTGGACCCACCTCGGCGGTGACGTGGCCCTCGGGCGCTCGCCGTTCCTGACCATCTCGAGCATCCTGGGCCTCAGCTGGCTGGCCTGGGTCGTCCGTGCCGATGCCGTGCTCAGCCCCGGCGGTGCTGCGCTGATCTACCAGACCACCTCGTCTCGACTGCTCTTCGGCCTCGCCCGCAACGGCTACGTCCCTCGACAGCTCGAGCACCGCACTCAGCGCGCCAGGGTGCCGTGGGTGGCGATCGCCGTGACCACGACGGTCGGGATCCTCTTCCTGTTCCCCTTCCCGAGCTGGTCGAAGCTGGTCAGCGTCTGCACCACGGCGACGATCCTGATGTACGCGGCGACCCCGCTCAGCCTGGCCGCCCTGCGCCGCTCGCTCCCTGAGCCCGTGCGACCCTTCCGCATGCCAGCCGCCCGAGTGACCGCGCCGCTGGCCTTCGCCTGCGCCAACCTCATCGTCTACTGGGCGGGATGGGGCATCTACACGACGCTGATGCTCACGCTCGTGCTCTGGCTGGCCGTCTGGGCGGCGACGCTCAGCTTCGGCCTCGGCGAGCGGGAGCTCTCGGCGGACCTCGGTGCGGTGGTCTGGCTGGTGCCCTACCTCGTCGGCATGGGCGTGATCGAGTACCTCGGGAACTTCGGCCACGAGGCGATGGCTGAGGGCCTCGGCCCGTTCTCGGGCGTGGCCGTCGGTGCCATCGGGTGGCTGCCCCCTGACATCGACCTGCTGGTGGTGGTCGCCTTCAGCTTGGTCATCTACGCGCTGGCCGTCAGCCGACGGCTCCCCGAGGCGACGGTCCGTCGCTATGTGGCGGAGCTCTACCCTCCGGGCGAGCTCGAGGAGGAGGCCTCCTAGAGACCCATGGAGCGGCCGATGAGCTCCTTCATGATCTCCGTCGTGCCGCCGTAGATGGTGGTGACCCGCGCGTCGGCGTAGGCCCGGGCGATCGGGTACTCGTTCATGAAGCCGTAGCCGCCGAAGAGCTGCAGGCAGCTGTCGATGGCCCGCTTCTGCAGCTCGGTGCACCACCACTTGGACTTGGCCGCGTCAGCGGCCGTGAGGGTCTCGTCGTTGAGGGCGAGGATCTGGGCGTCGACATAGGCCTGCGCCACGTCGATCTCGGTGGCGATCGAGGCGAGCACGAAGCGGCTGTTCTGGAACGTGCCGACGGGCTGGCCGAAGGCATTGCGGTTCTTGACGTAGTCGAGCGTCATCTCGAGGGCGGCCCGAGCGGCGGCGACGCCGCTGATGGCGATCGAGAGGCGCTCCTGGGGGAGGTTGTCGGCCAGCATGGCGAAGCCCTGGCCCTCCTCGCCGAGGCGGTTCTCGACGGGCACGATCACGTCGGTGAAGAACAGCTCGGCCGTGTCCTGGGCGTGCATCCCGAGCTTGTCGAGGTTGCGACCCCGCTCGAAGCCCTCCATGCCGCGCTCGAGGATGACGAGGGACATGCCCTTGTGGCGCTGGGTCGGGTCGGTCTTGCAGGCGAGGATGATGAGGTCGGCGTTGATGCCGTTGGTGATGAAGGTCTTGGCGCCGTTGACCACGTAGTGGTCGCCGTCGCGGATGGCCGAGGTGGACATCGACGCGAGGTCGGAGCCGATGCCGGGCTCGGTCATGCCCACGGCGGTGATGAGCTCTCCCGAGGCGATGCCCGGCAGCCAGCGCTGCTTCTGCTCCTCGGTGCAGTACTTGAGGAAGTAGGGGACGCAGATGTCGGAGTGCAGCGACATGCCGAGGCCAGAGGCCCCGACGCCGGCCATCTGCAGCTCCTCGTCGATCACCGCATTGAAGCGGAAGTCCGGCACGCCACCGCCGCCGAACTCCTCCGGGACGTCGAAGGCCAGGAATCCGTGGCTGCCGGCGTCGGCGATGACCTCGCGGGGGACGATGCCGGCCTTGTTCCACTCCTCGTCATGGGGGACCATCTCCTTGTCGACCCACGAGCGGAAGCTCTCCCGCAGTGCCTCGTGCTCGTCGGTGTAGAGCGTGCGCTCCATGGCTCCTCCTTGGAAGTGGTCGTGGCGTCGATGCCGACCCGACCACGGTAGTGGGACCGAGGCGGTCCCGCCGCCCCCGAGCACGCAGTGGCCGGTACCATGGATGTCCCCAAGGAGGTGACCCCCCGTGGAGCGACGCGTCCTGCGCTCGATCAGCGCACCAGCACTCCTACTCGCCCTGGGCCTCGCCGCCGGGTGCTCCTCCCACGCGGCCACCGTCACGACCACGCAGCGGTCCACCACGACCACCGCACCGCAGCGACCGACCACGACGACCAGCCCGAGCACGACCACCACCGCGCCGGCCGGCCCGTCGGTCTCGGTGTCGCTCGAGGGCCTCCCGGCCTCGATCCGACGAGGGTCGGGGCCGATCGGGTTCCGCATCGTGCTCGCCAACTCGGGGGACACCGCGGCCACCTCCGTGGCTCCGCTCTTCCAGCTGGTGGGACCGCCGTGCAACTGCGTGGCCGGCACCCTCGAGCGCAGGGATCCGACACGTGGCCTCTGGCTGCCCGAGCCGCTGCCGGAGGGCGACGGCTACGACCCGCTCGAGCGCGCCGTGGGCGCCGTGAGCATCCCGGCCCACGCCAGCGTCACGATCGACGAGCGGATCACGGTCTCGACCGCCAACAACCCCAAGGCCGCCAGCGCCCTCGCCTATGCGGTGAGCCTCCCGGACCATCGCCAGCTCGCCGTGGCGACGGTGCCGGTGGAGATCACCCGATGAGCCCGCTCGCAGCCCGCCGAGGTGTGATCGGTGCGCTGGCGGGGATCGTGGCGACGGTGGCCCTCTCGATGGGCTCGCTCGCCGTCCCGGCCGGAGCGACGCAGGAGCCTCCCGCCGTGCAGGCCGGCATGCTGGCGCTGGCCAACGTCGGGAAGGGTGCCGGGACCTGCTCGACCGTCAACGCTTCCCTCAACTCCCTCGGCGGCACCGCCTTCTGGTCGAGCTGCCATGGCTACGCGGGCGTGCCGGAGTTCTGGTGCGCGGACTTCGCCGGATGGGCATGGCAGCACGCCGGGCTCTACGTCGCCGGGATCACCGCGGCGGCTGCCAGCTTCGTGACGTCCGGCGCCGGCACCGTGCACACCGACCCGAGCTACGTGCCCCAGGTCGGAGACGCGGTGGTGTTCAACTACGACGGCGGGAGCTACGCCGATCATGTCGGCCTCGTGGGAGCGGTGAACGCCGATGGGTCGGTGGTCATCGTCAACGGCGACTTCGGCGGCCGGGGGAGCGGGGCGGCCTTCGCCCGGACGTCGCTGGTCAAGAGCGTCACCGTCCGTGCGTCGAGCCGGTCCGTGGGGAGCACGCCTGGCCGGATCGGCATGACCATCACCGACTACGTGACCCCACGGCTGCCACCGCCGGCGAGCCCGACGGTCACGGTGGACGGCACCGGGCACCCGAACGCCTTCTGGCGAGACGCCACCGGGCAGCTCCGGCACACCTGGGCGTCGTCCGGGGTCTGGCAGGCCACCGACATCCTTGCCTCCGGGCTGCTCGAGGACCCGGTCGCAGGCAGCCTGCCCGACGCCGCGTGGGTGGGCACCGGCGGCTCGCTGCGCCGGGTGGCCTTCGACGGCAGCCGATGGGCGGCACCGGAGACCCTGCCCACCGGAGGCCAGCGGCTCTCCGGACGCCCGGCGATCGCCACCGATGCGACCGGCGTCGAGAACATCTTCTGGCGCGGGCCCGACCACCGCCTCTACCACGACTACCTGCTCGACGGCTCCTGGGTGGGCCCCGAGGCGATCGCCGACGACCTGCGGAGCGATCCGGTGGCGGTGTCGGTGCCCACGACGGGCGAGCTGGTGGTCCTCGCCCGGGGTCGTGGCCACTCGCTCCAGCTCTCCCGCTTCGCCTCAGGGCGCTGGCGCTCCCCACGGGGCCTGGACCTCGCCACCTCGAGCGTGTCCGCTCGACCGTCCGCCGTGCTCGACCCGACGGGATCGGTGGACGTCTTCTGGCGCCAGCCCGACGGACAGCTCGAGACGGCCCGCCTCTCCGGGGTGACGCTGAGCGCGCCGACCTCCATCGGCACCAGCGCCGAGACGGCCCCAGCCGGCACCACGGCGGGAACGACGGTGGCGGCGACCTATGGGGCGGCGGCGGCCAGGGAGGTGCGGATCAGCTCGAGCGACGGCACCTCGTGGACGCCGGACCAGGTCGTGGTCAGCGGTCGGCTGATCCCGGGGGAGCCAGCGGTCGTGGCGGTGGATGGCGGTCTGTGCGTGCTGTGGATCACCCGTCCGGGTGCGCTGCAGGCCGTGGCCGGCACCACGGGCGCCTGGGATCCACCCGTCACGGTCTGGCACCCCTGAGCGCGGCTGCCCAACGAGTCGCTACGGTCGGGGCATGTCTGACATCGTCATCCTCCACAACCCGAACTGCTCGACCTCGCGCCACGCGGTCGACGTGGCCGCCGACCTCGGCGTGCCCGTCACTGAGCGCCGTTACCTGCTCAAGGCCGAGCGGCTGAACCGAGACGAGATCGTCGAGCTGGCGGGGATGCTCGAGGACCCGGTGACCGACCTGGTCCGCCGTGACGCCAACTTCACCAAGCTCGGCCTCACCGATGCCGATGTCGAGACCGTCGACCAGGTGGCCGACGTCCTCGCCGAGCACTTCGCCCTCCTCCAGCGCCCCATCATCATCCGTGATGGTCGCGCCATCGTCGGACGACCGAAGGACCGGGTGGCCCCGTTCCTCTCCTGAGGGGCCGGTCGCTCAGCCGGGGAGCCCGTACGAGGTCATCGACAGCGAGCCGAGGTCACAGCCCTCGATGAGCGTGGTGACGCCGCCTCCGGCCGCATCGGCGAGGCCGGCGAAGTAGGCGAGGGGCAGGAAGTGGTCTGGGGTCGGAACGGCCAGGTCATAGGCCGGGTGGTCGAGGAGGCCGCTGATGCTCGCCGGGTCCGAGAGCAGGAGTGTCCGGGCCGACGTGTCGAAGTCCTCGGCCCAGTCGGCGCCCCGACCCGGGTTGCCCCACTCGATCCGGGCGAGGTTGTGCACCACGTTGCCCGACGCCACGATGGCCACCCCCTGCTCTCGCAGCGGGGCCAGGGCCCGACCGATCTCGAGATGCTGCTCGAACGGCAGGCTGGCGTGCACCGAGAGCTGCAGCACCGGGAGGTCGGCCTGGGGTCGGACGTGGGTGAGGACCGACCAGGTCCCGTGGTCGAGGCCCCAGCTGTCCTCGTCGAGGCCGACGTGGATGGGCGCCAGGGTGTCGACGATCCGCCGCGCGAGCTCCGGGTCGCCGGGGGCCGGGTAGTCGACGGCGAAGAGCTCGTCGGGGAAGCCGTAGAAGTCGTGGATGGTCCGGGGCTTGGCCATGGCGGTGACCGCGGTGATGTTGACGTACCAGTGGGCCGAGATCGACAGGATGGCGGTGGCGTCCCCGAGCGAGGCGCCGAACTCGGCCCAGGCGGCCGTCCAGCGGTTGGTCTCGAGGGCGTTCATGGGGTTGCCGTGGCCGAGGAAGGCGGCGGGGGCGATGGTCATGATGAGGTCCTCTCCGGCCCGGCAGGTCCTGGGCGTCTGTCCGCTATATTATCTGTAGAAACAGTATCTTGCTGTGCAACAAAAATGCCCGCAGGGACGTTGCACCGAGGGAACGCCCACGAAGGAGCCACACCATGACCAGCCCGACCGCAGACCTCGCCGAGGCACTCGTCCTCGACGGGGCGGCCCAGGACCTCCTGTTCCGCCAGGCTCGATCAGCCAACAGCTTCACCGACGAGCCGGTGTCCGACGAGCAGGTCGCCGCCCTCTACGACCTCATCAAGTGGGGGCCCACGGCGATGAACACCCAGCCGCTCCGTCTCGTGGTGGTCAAGAGCCCCGAGGCCAAGGAGCGGCTCGTCGGGCACATGTTCGAGGGCAACAAGGCCAAGACGGCCATGGCCCCGCTGACCGTGGTGCTGGCCTACGACACCGACTTCCACGAGCACCTGCCGACGAACTTCCCCCACAAGCCCGAGGCCAAGGAGCTCTTCGGGACCGAGGAGCACCGCCACGGCTTCGCCGCTCCGCAGGCCTGGCTGCAGGCGGGGTACTTCATCATCGGCGTCCGGGCGCTCGGCCTCGCCGCAGGGCCGATGGCGGGATTCGACGCCGCCGGCATCGATGCCGACCTCCTCGCCGGCACCTCGCTCCGGTCGTTCGCCGTCGTGAACGTCGGACACCCGGGGCCGGACGCCTTCTTCGACCGCCTGCCCCGCCACGACCACGACGCCGCCGTCGTCACGCTCTGAGCAACCCGAGACAGCCAAGGAGGCCTCATGCCCGCCATCACCGCCGACACGCTCACGCTCCAGCGCATCACCGCGCCGAGCGGACCCGAGATCACCCCTCGACCGGTCCGGTCGATCACGACGGCCCCGAGCGGGTTCGAGGGCGAGGGGTTCCCGGTCCGTCGGGCCTTCGCCGGCGTCTCGTTCGCCG
>CANGPS010000029.1 GCA_947456245.1 Acidimicrobiaceae bacterium | reverse complement strand
TGGTAGGCGAAGCCGCCCCGGTCGAACACGACCGAGGAGATCCCGGCCTCCTTCATGCGGCCGGCGACTTCCTTGCCGATGGCCTTGGCGCCCTCGATGTTCCCACCGTTGGCGTTGATGCCCTTCTCGACCGAGCTCGCCGAGACCAGCGTGCGGCCGGCCTCGTCGTCGATGATCTGGACGCTGATGTGCTTGTTGGAGCGGAACACGGCGACGCGGGGACGCTCCGCCGTGCCGGACACCGAGAACCGGACACGATTGTGCCGACGGATCCGGAGCTCACGAGTGGTTCGCTTGGCCATGACTACTTCGCTGCCTTTCCGGCCTTGCGGAGGACCCGCTCGCCGGCATAGCGCACGCCCTTGCCCTTGTAGGGCTCGGGCTTGCGGATCTTGCGGATGTTGGCGGCCACCTGGCCGACCTTCTCCTTGTCGTTGCCCTTGACGATGATCTTCGTCGGGCTCGGGACGTCGAAGGTCACGCCCTCGGGGGCGTCGAAGAAGACCGGGTGGCTGAAGCCGAGGGCGAGCTCGAGCGAGCCCGGGCCCTTGGCCTGGGCGCGGTACCCGACGCCGACGATCTCGAGCTCCTTGGCGAAGCCGTCCGTGACGCCGATCACCATGTTGGCGATCAGGGTCCGGGTGAGACCGTGCAGCGCACGGCTCTCCCGCTCGTCGTTGGGGCGCTCGACCGTGAGGGTCTCGCCCTCCTGGTTGATCGTCAAGATCGGCGAGATCGACCGCTCGAGGGTCCCCTGGGGGCCCTTGACGGTGATCTGGTCGCCGTTGACGCTGATCGTGACCGAGGACGGCACGGTGATGGGGTTCTTGCCGATGCGGGACATCTACGCTCCCCTCCTCTCTGTGGCGGTGGACTCACCAGACATGGCAGAGCACCTCCCCGCCGAGGTGACGCTTGCGGGCCTCACGGTCGGTCATCAGGCCGGCCGAGGTGGACAGCACGGCCACACCGAAGCCACCAAGGACGCGAGGGATCGCGTCGGCGGGGGCGTAGATGCGCAGACCGGGCTTCGAGACGCGCTTGAGGCCAGAGATGGTGCGCTGGCGCTCTGCGTCGTACTTGAGCTGGATCACGAGGGCATCGCCGGGCTTGCCCTCGTTGGCCTTGGTGTCGAAGCCGGCGATGTAGCCCTCGCGCTCGAGGATCTTCGCCAGGTTCGTCTTGAGCTTGGAGCCGGGCATGGTCACCGTGTCGTGCTGCGCCTTGTTGGCGTTGCGGATACGGGTCAGCATGTCGGCGATCGGGTCGGTCATCGTCATCTCAGGACCTCCTCACCAGCTCGCCTTCGTCACGCCGGGGATCTCCCCTGCGTGGACCATCTGCCGCAGGCAGATTCGGCACAGGCCGAACTTGCGGTAGACGGCCTTGGGGCGGCCACAGCGCTGGCAGCGGGTGTACGCCCGGACCTTGAACTTCGGGGTCTTCTGCTGCTTGTTGATCAAAGCCTTCTTCGCCATGTCAGCGGTTCTCCTGTCGGAACGGGAAGCCGAACGCACTGAGGAACGCCCGTCCCTCATCGTCGTTGCGGGCGGTGGTCACGATGGTGATGTCCATCCCTCGTGGGGTGTCGATCTCGTCGTACTCGATCTCCGGGAAGATCAGCTGCTCGGTCACGCCGAACGTGTAGTTGCCGTTCCCATCGAAGGACTTCGGGGACAGGCCCCGGAAGTCACGGATGCGGGGGATGGCCAGCGAGATCAGCCGGTCCATGAACTCCCACGCACGGTCACCACGGAGCGTCACCTTGACGCCGATCGGCTGGCCCTCACGGAGCTTGAAGCCTGCGATGGACTTCTTGGCCCGGGTGATGGCCGGCTTCTGGCCGGTGATCCGCTCCAGGTCGCGGGTTGCGCCCTCGAGCAGCGACTGCTGCTGCGTGGCCTTGCCGACGCCGGAGTTCACGACGATCTTGACGAGTCGCGGGGTCTCCATGATGTTGCCCAGCTCGAGGGTCTCCTTGAGCTCGGCCCGGAGCGTGCTGTCGTAGCGCTCCTTGAGGCGGGGTCGGGTCGTCGTGCTCACAGGTCAGCTCCACACTTGCGGCAGATGCGGGTCTTCTTCGCACCGTCGATCTTCATCCCCGCGCGGGTCGGACCGTCGCAGGCCTTGCACCAGAGGGACACGGAGGCCACCGGCATCGGCAGGTACTTGTCGATGATGCCGGCCTGCATGGTCTGTCCCTGCTGCTTGAGGTGGCGCTTGGCGACGTTGGCGCCAGCCACCTCGACCTTGCCCTCGGCGGGCAGGGCTCGGATCACCTCGCCCCGGTGCCCGGCGTACTTGCCGACCCGGACGACGACGTCATCACCCTTCTTGATACGCATCAGAGCACCTCCGGTGCGAGCGAGACGATCCGCATGAACTTCTTGTCGCGCAGCTCACGGCCAACAGGGCCGAAGATGCGCGTTCCACGCGGCTGGAGCTGGTCGTTGATCAGCACGGCGGCGTTCTCGTCGAAGCGGATGTAGCTGCCGTCTGGACGACGCTTCTCCTTCTTGACGCGGACGACGACGCAGCGGACCACGTCACCACGCTTGACGGCGGCGCCAGGGATGGCGTCCTTGACCGTTGCGATGAAGACGTCACCGATCGAGGCGTACCGACGGCGCGAGCCGCCGAGCACCCGGATGCAAAGGACCTCCTTGGCGCCGCTGTTGTCAGCGACGCGGAGGCGAGACTCCTGCTGGATCATCGGGCACGCTCCACGATCTCGACCAGGCGCCAGCGCTTGGTCTTGCTCAGCGGACGAGTCTCGACGACGCGGACGCGGTCGCCGAGCTTGGCCTCGTTCTTCTCGTCGTGGACGTAGAGCTTCTTCGTCCGCTGCACGGTCTTGCCGTACTTGGGGTGACGAACGCGGTCGTGCACTGACACGACGAGGGTGCAGTCCATCTTGTCGGACGACACGATGCCCTCGCGCACCTTGCGCTGGCTGCGCTCGTTGGTGGTCTCTGCGGTCATCAGGCCGCACCTCCCTGGGTCTCGAGAGCCTCGGCCTCGGTGATCTCGCGGTCGCGCAGCACGGTCAGCATGCGGGCGATGTCCTTGCGGACCTGCCCCATGCGGGCCGTGTTGTCCAGCTGGCCGGTGGCCAGCTGGAACCGCAGGTTGAACAGCTCGCGACGCGCCTCGGCGAGGCGGTCGACGATCTCGTCGTCGCTCATGGCGAGGACGTCGGCGATCTTGGAACTCATACCTGAACCTCCGGTGTTCCGTGCGTCCCGGGACGGATGACGAAGCGCGCCTCGATCGGCAGCTTCTGGATGGCCCGCTCCATGGCGGCCTTGGCCAGTGCCGGGTCGACGCCGGCGAGCTCGAACATGATGCGTCCGGGCTTCACCACGGCGACCCAGTGCTCCGGGTTGCCCTTGCCCGAGCCCATGCGGGTCTCGGCAGGCTTCTGGGTGACGGGCTTGTCCGGGAAGACCCGGATCCAGACCTTTCCACCACGCTTGACGTGGCGGGTCATGGCGATACGAGCAGCCTCGATCTGGCGAGCGGTGATCCATCCGGGCTCGAGGGCCTGGATGCCGAAGTCACCGAAGGTGACCTCGGTGCCGCCCTTGGCGTTGCCGGACATGCGACCACGGTTCTGCTTGCGGTGGCGGACCCTACGGGGCATCAGCATGATCAGTCCACCTCCTTCTTGAAGTGCGGAGCCTCGTGGTGCTCGGTGGTGGTGCGACGCTCGATGTCCTCTTCGACGTTGAGCTGCTGCTCGAGCGTGTCGCTCACCGCGGGGGCGTCGACGACCTCGACCTCGGGCTTGCCGGGCTCGGGCATGTCCTCCTTGCGGCGACCACCACCGGCGGTCACCAGGCGCTTCGGGCCCGTGGGCGCCTCGGCGGGAGCGGCGGCGGCACCGGAGGTCTCCCCGACGGCCATAGCGGCCTCGCGGGTGATCTTCTCCTCGACCGACACCTTGTAGGGAAGGATGTCGCCCTTGTAGATCCAGACCTTTACGCCGACCCGGCCGGTGGCCGTCTTGGCCTCACGGAACCCGTAGTCGATGTCGGCGCGCAGCGTGTGCAGCGGGACGCGTCCCTCGCGGTACTGCTCCTTGCGGCTCATCTCCGCTCCGCCGAGACGACCCGAGCACTGGACCTTGATGCCGAGGGCTCCGGCCTTCTGGACGTTCTGGATCGCGCGCTTCATGGCACGACGGAAGGCGATGCGGCGCACCAGCTGGTCGCAGATCCCCTGGGCGACGAGCGCCGCGTCGAGCTCCGGCTGCTTGATCTCCTGGATGTTCAGCTGGATGCGGTTCGGCAGCCCGGTGATCTCCTCGAGCTTCTTCTTCAGGCGGTCGGCCTCGGCGCCACGGCGACCGATGACGATGCCGGGACGAGCCGTGTGGATGTCGACGCGGACGCGGTCACGGGTGCGCTCGACCTCGATGCGGCTGACTGCGGCGGTCTCGAGCTCGCGGGTCAGGTAGTCGCGGATCTTCCAGTCCTCGATCACCAGCTCCTTGTAGTTCCGGTCCTCGAACCAGCGGGACTTCCAGTCCGTCGTGATCCCAAGTCGGAAGCCGTAGGGGTTTACCTTCTGGCCCATCAGTTCTTCTCCTCGTCCGACGACTCCGTGTCGGCGTCGTCAGCGGTCGTCTCCTCCGGGGCGGCCTCGACGGCCTCCTCGGCGACGATCTCGGGGGCCGGGGCCTCCGTGGTCGTCTCCTCGATCACCTCGTCGGTGACGGTCTCCTCCTCGGCGGCAGCCTCAGCGGCCGCAGCCTCGCGAGCGGCGTCACGACGACGGCCACGACCCTGCTGGTCGGCCCGGCGCTGCGACTCGGCCACGCGGCGTGAGCGCTGGGCACCGGCGGCACGCTGTGCCTCGGCCCGACGCTCGAGCAGCTCGTCGTCCATGCGGGCGACGATGATCGTGATGTGGCAGGTCCGCTTGCGGATCTTGGTGGCGCGCCCACGGGCACGGGGCCGCCAGCGGCCCATCGTCGCACCCTCGTCGGCGTAGGCCGTGGCGACGTAGAGGTCGTCAGCGATCTGCCCGTCGTTGTGCACGGCGTTGGCCACCGCGGAGGCCAGCACCTTGGCGATGACCCGCGCTGCCTCTCGCTCGGTGCCGTTCAGGATCTCGGCAGCAGTCTGGACGTCCTTGCCCCGGATCAGGTCGAGGACCTGGCGGGCCTTGGAGGCCGACATGTGGAAGTGGCGCAGGACCGCCTTGGTCCCCGGGCGCTCGTTGGTCTTGGAAGCGGTCATCTCAGCGACGCCCCACCTTCTCCTGCCCGGCGTGGAACCGGAACGTACGGGTCGGGGCGAACTCGCCCAGCTTGTGTCCCACCATCGACTCGGTGATGAAGACGGGCACGTGCTTGCGTCCGTCGTGCACACCGAGGGTGTGTCCCACCATGTCCGGGATGATCGTGCTGCGGCGAGACCAGGTCTTGATGACCTTCTTCTCTCCGGCCTCGTTCGCTGCGTCGATCTTCCTGAGCAGGTGATCGTCGACGAACGCGCCCTTCTTGAGGCTCCTCGGCATTGTTCTCTATCTCCTAGCGCCGGGACCCGCGGGTGCGGCGTCGGCGGACGATGAGCTTGTCGGACGGCTTGTTCCCGGCACGGGTGCGTCCCTCTGGCTTTCCCCATGGGGAGACCGGGTGGCGACCACCCGAGGTCTTGCCCTCTCCACCACCGAGCGGGTGGTCGACCGGGTTCATGGCGACACCACGGGTCTGCGGGCGCTTGCCCTTCCAGCGGTTGCGGCCGGCCTTCCCGATCTTGATGAGCTCGAACTCCGAGTTACCGACGGTGCCGAGGGTCGCCCGGCAGTCGATCGGAACGCGGCGCATCTCGGTCGAGGGCAGGCGCAGGGTGGCGAAGCCGCCGTCCTTGGCTACGAGCTGTACGCTCATGCCGGCGGAGCGGGCGATCTTGCCTCCACCGCCGGGGCGCAGCTCGACGTTGTGGACGACGGAACCGGTCGGGATGTACCGCATCGGCAGGGCGTTGCCCGTGCGGATGTCGGCACCCTGGCCGTTCTGGACCTTGTCGCCGACGTTGAGGCCAGCCGGGGCGAGGATGTAGCGCTTCTCGCCGTCGTGGTAGTTGAGCAGGGCGATGCGGCAGTTGCGGTTCGGGTCGTACTCGATCGAGGCAACCGTGGCCGGGATGCCGTCCTTGGCCCGCTTGAAGTCGATGATGCGGTACTGCTGCTTGTGGCCGCCACCGCGGTGCCGGGACGTCTTGCGTCCGTAGTTGTTGCGACCGCCGCTCTTGGGCTTGGGCGCCAGGAGGGACTTCTCCGGCGTGGTCTTGGTGATCTCGGAGAAATCCGAGACCGTCTGGAACCGACGGCCGGGGCTGGTCGGCTTGCGTGAACGAAGTGCCATGGTGGTCTCTCTAGCTCTCGAACAGGTCGATCGAATCGCCCGGCTGGAGGGTCACGAAGGCCCTCTTGGTGTCTGGACGGGACCCGGCCGTGTTGGTGCGACGGTTGCGGGTGGCCTTCCCCTTGCGGTTCAGGGTGTTGACGTTCTTGACCTTGACGCCGAACGCCTGCTCGACGGCGTGGCGCACGTCGATCTTGGTGGCGGACTTGTCGACGATGAAGACATAGGTCCCCTCGTCCATCAGGGCGTAGGTCTTCTCCGACACGACCGGTCGGACGAGGACGGACATCGGATCGCGCATCAGGCCGACTCCTCCGTGGTGTCAGGGGTCGTCGGGAGGGTGGCGTCAGTGAAGACGACCCACTCGGACCGGATGATGTCATAGGGGTTGAGCTCAGCGGCCACGATCGTGTGGACGTTGGGCAGGTTGGCGAAGCTGCGACGGGCCACCTCGTCCTCACGGCTCAGGACGACGAGGACGTGCCCCTCGAGGCCGAGCGCCGTGAGGGCGGCGATGGCGTCCTTCGTCTTCGGCGACTCCCAGCTGAAGGAGTCGACGAGGGCGACGCGGTTCTCGATGGCACGGTCCGACAGGGCCGAGCGCAGGGCGAGACGGATCATCTTTTTGGGGGTCTTCTGGGCGTAGCTGCGAGGCTTCGGGCCCAGGGCGACCCCACCACCCACCATGCTCGGCGAGCGGGACGATCCCTGGCGGGCACGACCGGTGCCCTTCTGGCGGAACGGCTTGGCGCCACCACCGCGGACCTCGGCCCGGGTCTTGGTGGACTGGGTGCCACGGCGAGCGGCGGCGAGCTGGGCGGTGATCACCTGGTGGAGCACCGGGCCGTTGGGCTCGATGCCGAAGAGCTCGAGGTCGAGGTCGACCGTACCGAGCACCTTGCCGGTGATGTCACGACGCTCAACCGAGCGCTGCGTGGGGGCCGGACGGTCCTTGACGATCGGGCGACGGAGAAGCGTGTCGCTCACTTGGCACCTCCACCCTTGCCCGAAGGCACCTTGACCGAGTTGCGCAGGACGACGGTGCCGCCCCGGGAGCCGGGGACGGCGCCCTTGACCAGCACGATGCCGCGCTCGGCGTCGACCCGGACGATCTGCAGGTTGGTCGTGGTGACCTGCTGGCCACCCATGCGACCGGCCATCCGCGTGCCCTTGAAGACACGACCGGGGGTGGCGCAGCCGCCGATGGACCCCGGCACACGGTGCGCCTTGTGGTTACCGTGGCTGGCGCCCTGGCCCTTGAAGTTGTGCCGCTTCATGCCACCAGCGAAGCCCTTGCCCTTGCTGACGGCGATGACGTCGATCTTCTCGCCGGCCTCGAAGATCTCGACCGAGATCTCCTGCCCGACGACGTAGTCGCCGACAGAGTCGAGCCGAAGCTCCATCACCTGGGCACCAGGCTCGACGCCTGCTGCCTCGAAGTGCCCTGCCTCTGGACGGTTGAGCCGGTTGGCCTTCTTCGTCCCCCAGGTGACCTGGAGGGCGGAGTAGCCATCGGTCTCAGGCGTCTTGACCTGGACGACCCGCAGGGGCGCGACCTTGACGGCCGTGACCGGGATGGCCCGGTTCTCCTCGTCCCAGATCTGGGTCATGCCGGTCTTCTCGCCGACGATCGCCTTCGTTGCCACGATGTGACCTTCCTTGCCGGGTGCCGGCAGTTACGCCGACACGCCAACGCTCCGCTCGGGGGGTCCCGAGCGGAGCGCTCGACTGGTGTGGCCCGGTGTCCCTCCGCAAGGAGGCTGCCGGGCACATCTGCTGTTGGGCGCCTGCATCACGCAGGGGCCAGAGAGCTCTCCCGCTCCGAAGAGCAGGGTCTCTCACCCTAGTCGGTCCACCTGCCCTCCGCCAACCCGGCGGTGGGAGCGGTGGTCCGAACGGGGCTACTGGATCTTGATCTCGATGTCCACGCCCGCAGGAAGGTCGAGGCGCTGGAGCGAGTCGACCGTCTTGGGGGTGTGCTCGATGATGTCGACGAGCCGCTTGTGCACGCGCATCTCAAAGTGCTCGCGAGAGTCCTTGTACTTGTGCGGCGAGCGGATCACCGTGTAGCGGTGCTTCTCGGTCGGGAGCGGGACTGGACCCTGGACCTTCGCCTGCGTGCGGAGGACCGTCTGCACGATCTTCTCCGTCGACTGGTCGAGGATCTCGTGGTCGTAGGCCTTGAGCCGGATACGGATCTTGTTGGCCATGATGCCTGTTCTCTCTTCCGGTTCTGCGTCTGCTACTTGAGGATCTTTACGACGCGACCGGCACCGACGGTGCGGCCACCCTCACGGATGGCGAACCGCAGGCCCTCGTCCATGGCGATCGGCTTGCCGAGCTCCACCGTCATCTCGGTGTTGTCGCCAGGCATGACCATCTCGGTGCCAGCCGGCAGCGAGATCGAGCCGGTGACGTCCGTGGTGCGGAAGTAGAACTGCGGGCGGTAGTTCGAGAAGAACGGCTTGTGACGGCCACCCTCCTCCTTGGTCAGCACGTAGACGTTGGCCTCGAAGTTGGTGTGCGGGGTGATCGAGCCCGGGGCGCAGAGGACCTGGCCACGCTCGACCTCCTCCTTCTTCGTGCCACGCAGCAGAGCGCCGACGTTGTCGCCAGCCTGGCCCTGGTCGAGGAGCTTGCGGAACATCTCGACGCCGGTGATGGTCGTCTTCTGCGTCTCGCGCAGGCCGACGATCTCGACCTCGTCACCGACGTTCACGATGCCCTGCTCGATCTTGCCGGTCACCACGGTGCCACGACCGGTGATGGACATGACGTCCTCGACCGGCATGAGGAACGGCTTGTTGACGTCACGCTCGGGCTCGGGGATGTAGCTGTCGACGGCGTCCATGAGCTCGAGGATCTTCGGGCCCCACTCGTCGTCGCCCTCGAGGGCCTTGAGGGCCGACACGCGGACGATCGGGGTGTCGTCGCCGGGGAAGTCGTACTCGGAGAGGAGCTCACGCACCTCCATCTCGACGAGGTCGAGGAGCTCCTCGTCGTCGACCATGTCGGCCTTGTTGAGGGCCACCACGATGTAGGGCACGCCGACCTGGCGGGCGAGCAGCACGTGCTCACGCGTCTGGGGCATCGGGCCGTCGGCGGCCGAGACCACGAGGATGGCACCGTCGACCTGGGCGGCGCCCGTGATCATGTTCTTGATGTAGTCGGCGTGACCCGGCATGTCGACGTGGGCGTAGTGACGGTTGTCCGTCTCGTACTCGACGTGGGCGATGGAGATCGTGATGCCGCGCTGGCGCTCCTCCGGGGCCTTGTCGATCTGGTCGAAGGGGGTGAACTCGGAGCCGTTCTTGTCGGCGAGCACCTTGGTGATGGCGGCCGTCAGGGTCGTCTTGCCGTGGTCGATGTGACCCATCGTCCCAATGTTGACGTGCGGCTTGGTGCGCTCGAACTTCTGCTTGGCCATTTCGGGGACCTTTCCCTGGTGCTGAGCGGACCCCCTCGGGTCCACCGTTGTCTTCTGGTTTCTTGCTTGAACTGCTTGGGTTTCTCACCCTCCCCCGTGGGCGGCGGCCAGGCCGTCGCCTCGGCGGAGGGTGAAGATCTCTTCGTCGAGCTGGGCTCGACCGTGCCTACTCCCCTGTCGCCCGGGCGACGATCTCCTTGGCGACCGCATCGGGGACTTCGTTGTAGGCGTGGAACTGCATCGAGTACGTCGCACGACCCTGCGTCCGTGAACGCAGGTCCGTAGCGTAGCCGAACATGTCCGCCAGGGGAACCTGGGCCCGGATCACCTGGGCGTTACCCCGCTGGTCCATGCCCTCGACCCGGCCACGACGGGACGACAGGTCGCCGATCACGTCACCCATGTAGTCCTCGGGGGTGACGACTTCGACGGCCATCACCGGCTCGAGCAGGACAGGCTTGGCGGCACGGGTGGCCTTCTTGATCGCCATCGAACCGGCGATCTTGAACGCCATCTCCGAGGAGTCGACGTCGTGGTAGGAGCCGTAGGTCAGCGTCACGCGCAGGTCCACCATCGGGTAACCGGCGAGCACGCCCGAGGTGAGCGACTCGATGATGCCGGCGTTGATCGAGGGGATGTACTCCTTGGGGATCACACCACCCGAGATGGCGTCGACGAACTCGTAGCCGCCGCCGGGGCCCGTGGGCTCGACGGTGATCACCACGTGGCCGTACTGGCCCTTACCACCGGTCTGGCGGACGTACTTCTCCTCCACCTTCTCGACGGTGTTGCGGATGGTCTCGCGGTAGGCCACCTGGGGCTTGCCGACGTTGGCGTCCACGCTGAACTCACGCAGCATGCGGTCGACGAGCACCTCGAGGTGCAGCTCGCCCATGCCGGAGATGACCGTCTGGTTGGTCTCCTCGTCGGTGCGGACCCGGAAGGTCGGGTCCTCCTCGGACAGGGCGTAGAGCGCCTTGCCGAGCTTGTCCTGGTCGGCCTTGGTCTTGGGCTCGACGGCGACGTGGATGACCGGCTCGGGGAACTCCATGATCTCGAGGACGATCGGGTTGTCGGGGTCCGACAGGGTGTCACCGGTGGTGGTCTGCTTGAGGCCGACGGCGGCGACGATGTCTCCGGTGCGCACGACGTCCTGGTCCTCACGGGAGTTGGCGTGCATCTGGAGGAGGCGGCCGATGCGTTCCTTCTTGCCCTTCGTCGTGTTGGTGAGCGTGCCACCCTTCTCGAAGGTGCCCGAGTAGACCCGCATGTAGGTGAGCTTGCCGACGTAGGGGTCGGTCATGATCTTGAAGGCCAGCGCCGAGAACGGGGCGTCGTCGGAGACCTCGCGGGTCACCTCGTCGTCCTTGCCGGGCAGGGTGCCCTCGGTCGGTGGGAGGTCGAGCGGCGACGGGAGGTAGTCCACGACGGCGTCGAGCATGGGCTGGACGCCCTTGTTCTTGAAGGCCGTGCCGCACAGGATCGGCACGATGGCGGCGGCCAGGGTGCCAGCCCGCAGGGCGACGTTGAGGTCCGCGGCGGTGATCTCCTCGTCGCCGAGGTACTTCTCCATCACGTTGTCGTCGAAGTTCGACAGCACGTCGATGAGCTGGTGGCGGGCCTCCTCGGCCTGGTCGACCATGTCGGCCGGGATCTCGACGACCTTGTACTCCTCGCCCATGCCGTCCTCCCAGACGAGGGCGCGGTTGCCGACGAGGTCGACGACGCCGAGGAAGTCCGACTCGGCGCCGATGGGCAGCTGGGTCACGGCGACGGTGGCGTCGAGGCGGTCGATGATCATCTCGACGCAGCGGTAGAAGTCGGCGCCGACGCGGTCCATCTTGTTGACGAAGCACATCCGCGGGACGTTGTACTTGTTGGCCTGGCGCCAGACCGTCTCGGTCTGGGGCTCGACGCCGGCCACGGCGTCGAAGACGGCCACGGCACCGTCGAGCACGCGCAGCGAGCGCTCGACCTCGACCGTGAAGTCGACGTGGCCCGGGGTGTCGATGATGTTGATGGTGTGGTCGCGCCACGAGCACGTGGTGGCCGCCGAGGTGATGGTGATGCCCCGCTCCTGCTCCTGGACCATCCAGTCCATGGTGGCTGCGCCCTCGTGGACCTCACCGATCTTGTAGTTCCGGCCCGTGTAGTACAGGATCCGCTCGGTCGTCGTCGTCTTGCCGGCGTCGATGTGCGCCATGATGCCGATGTTCCGGATGCGCTCGAGCGGGGTGGTGCGGGGGTCAGCCATTTCTCAACCTTGTGTGCAGGGGGTGGGTGTTCGGTGGGCCGTCGTGGCCCGGGACTACCAGCGGTAGTGGGCGAAGGCCTTGTTCGACTCGGCCATCTTGTGGAGGTCCTCACGGCGCTTCACCGCGGCACCGACGCCGTTCGAGGCGTCGAGGATCTCGTTGGCGAGGCGCTCGGCCATGGTCTTCTCACGGCGAGAGCGCGAGTAGCCCACCAGCCAGCGGATGGCCAGGGTGGTGGCCCGGCGGGGACGAACCTCGACGGGCACCTGGTAGGTGGCGCCACCGACGCGGCGGGAGCGGACCTCGAGCTCGGGGCGCACGTTCTCGACGGCGCGCTTGAGCACGGCCACCGGGTCGGAGTCAGTGCGCTCCTTGACGGTGTCGAGGGCGGTGTAGACGATGCGCTCGGCGATGGTGCGCTTGCCCTGGGAGAGGACCTTGTTGGTCACCTGGGTCACGAGGACCGAGCGGTAGACCGGGTCCGGAGCGAGCTCACGGCGGGGTGCAGGACCGGAACGGGGCATATCAGGACTCCTTCTTGGCGCCGTAGCGGCTTCGGGCCTGCGAGCGCTCACGGACACCGGAGGTGTCGAGGGCGCCGCGGATGACCTTGTAACGGACACCCGGAAGGTCCTTCACACGACCGCCACGGACGAGGACGATCGAGTGCTCCTGGAGGTTGTGGCCCACGCCGGGGATGTAGGCGGTGACCTCGACGCCACTGGTCAGGCGCACACGGGCGACCTTCCGCAGTGCCGAGTTCGGCTTCTTCGGGGTCGTCGTGTACACGCGTGTGCACACGCCACGCCGCTGCGGCGCTCCCTTGAGGGCCGGGGTCTTGGTCTTTGACGTCTTTGCCTGCCGTCCCTTGCGGACGAGCTGCTCGATCGTGGGCACGCGTTACCTCGTGAACTCTCTTGATGGTGATTGCTAGGGGAAACTTCTTGGCGCGCTCGGCGAATTCGCCAGTGGAGCGCGCAGGGCTTCAGAGCATAGGCCCCGAAGGTGGCCGGAGTCCACCCGCAGCAGGAACCCCTGCTGCGGGCGACCTCCGGTCGGTTGGATCAGGCTCCGGCCTGGGCACCGCCTTCGATGCCCTCGTCGGTGGTCGGCGCCTCGCCGACCCAGCTGGCGCCGAGCTCGAACTTCTCGTCCGGCCCGTCGTCGAAGCCCTCGAGGAGCCAGGCCGCCAGGTCGTCGTCCTCGCGGTGGAGGTCGACGATCGGCTCGGCGTCGGGCATGTCGAGGCGGATGGTCCGGTAGTCCTCGGTGCCCGAACCAGCCGGGATCAGCTTGCCGATGATGATGTTCTCCTTGAGGCCGTGGAGGTCGTCGGTCTTGCCCTCGATCGCCGCCTCGGTGAGCACCCGCGTCGTCTCCTGGAAGGAGGCGGCGGACAGCCAGCTCTCGGTGGCCAGCGAGGCCTTGGTGATGCCCATCAGCTCGTTGCGGCCCTCCGCGTGGCGCTTGCCCTCGGCGAGCAGCTCACGGTTGACCTCGGTGTAGATCTGACGGTCGACCTGCTGGCCAGGGAGGAAGTCGGACTCGCCCGGGTCGGCGATGTTCACCCGACGCAGCATCTGGCGCACGATGAGCTCGATGTGCTTGTCGTGGATCGACACGCCCTGGTCGCGGTAGACCTTCTGGACCTCTTCGACGAGGTACTGCTGGGTCTCCCGCTCGCCCTTGACGTCGAGGAGCTGCTTGGGGTCCTTGGGGCCCTCGACCAGCGCATCGCCAGCCTCGACCTCGTCCCCGTCCTTGACCTCGAGGTGCACCCGCAGCGAGACGAGCTCGACCTGCTCGGTGCCGTCGTCGGCCACGATGGTGAGAATCCGACCCGTGTCCTCCTCCTCCACCCGGACGATGCCGTTGTGGAGGGCGAGGACGGCGGCGCCCTTCGGCGTGCGAGCCTCGAAGAGCTCGACGACTCGGGGCAGGCCGTGGGTGATGTCGGACCCGGCCACACCACCGGCGTGGAAGGTCCGCATCGTCAGCTGGGTGCCCGGCTCGCCGATGGACTGGGCGGCGATGACACCGACGGCCTCGCCGATCTCGATCATGTTGCCCGTGGCGAGGGACTGGCCGTAGCAGGCGGCGCAGATGCCCTGGCTCGCCTCGCAGGTCAGCGTCGAGCGCACTCGGACCCGGGTGATCGCCTCGTCGTCGCGCATCGCCGAGACCATCTCGTCGGTCAGCATGGTGCCGGCCTCGAAGGTGGTCTTGTCGCTGAGGACGACGTCCTCGACCAGGACCCGGCCATAGGCACGGGTCTCGACGTAGGAGCGCGCTCCCGCGGTGTCCGGGACGATGTTCTCGATCCAGATGCCGCGAGCGGTTCCGCAGTCGAGCTGGCGGATGATGAGCTCCTGGGCCACGTCGACGAGTCGACGGGTCAGGTAGCCCGAGTCCGCGGTGCGCAGGGCGGTGTCCGCGAGGCCCTTACGGGCGCCGTGGGTCGAGATGAAGTACTCGAGGACGCTCAGGCCTTCACGGAAGCTCGACTTGATCGGACGGGGGATCATCTCGCCGCGCGGGTTGGACACGAGGCCCTTCATGCCGGCGATCTGGCGGATCTGCTGCGCGTTGCCTCGAGCACCGGAGTCCACCATCATGTCGAGCGGGTTGAAGGTGATCCCCGAGAGGGTCTTCTCCATGGCCCGGCCGACCTCGGTGTTGGCCGAGGTCCAGATCTCGACCTCCTTCTGGCGACGCTCGTCATCGGTGATGATGCCGCGCTTGTACTGCGTCTCGGCCTTCTCCGCCTCCTTCTCGTGGCGGTCGAGGATGTCCTGCTTCTCCGGCGGCGTCTGCACGTCGTTGATGGAGATGGTCAGGCCCGACTGCGACGCGTAGCGGAAGCCCAGGGCCTTGATGCGGTCCAGGCTGGCGGCCACCTCCTGGCGGCCCCATCCTGCGCTCAGCTCCTCGACCACGGCGCCGATCGGCGTGGCACGCTTGCCGATGACGGTGTTCACGAAGCGGAACCCGTTCGGGAGCCCCTCGTTGAACAGCGCCCGACCAGGCGTCGTCTCGATCACGAGCCGGCCGTTGGCGTCGGGCTCGATGCCAGCGGCGACCAGGCGGTCACCAAGGCTCGAGTCGACCTCAGGCCGGAGCTGGATCTTGGCGTGCAGCGACAGGTCGCCGGACTCGAGCGCCGACTCGATCTCGAAGATGCGACGGAACACGCGGCCCTCGCCGGGCTCGCCGTCGACCTCGAGGGTCAGGTAGTAGGCACCGAAGACCATGTCCTGCGACGGGACGGTGATCGGGCGGCCGGTGGCCGGGCTCAGGATGTTGTTGGCGCTGAGCATGAGGATCCGGGCCTCGGCCTGAGCCTCTGCCGACAGCGGCAAGTGGACGGCCATCTGGTCGCCGTCGAAGTCGGCGTTGAAGGCCGTGCAGACGAGCGGGTGGACCTGGATCGCCTTGCCCTCGACCAGCTGGGGCTCGAAGGCCTGGATGCCGAGTCGGTGGAGCGTCGGGGCACGGTTCAGGAGCACCGGGTGCTCCTTGATGACGTCCTCGAGCACGTCCCACACCTGGGGCTTGCGACGCTCGACCATGCGCTTGGCCGACTTGATGTTCTGGGCCAGCTCCTTCTCGACGAGCCGCTTCATGACGAAGGGCTTGAAGAGCTCGAGCGCCATCAGCTTGGGCAGGCCGCACTGGTGGAGCTTGAGGTTCGGGCCGACCACGATGACCGAACGGCCGGAGTAGTCGACGCGCTTGCCGAGCAGGTTCTGGCGGAAGCGCCCCTGCTTGCCCTTGAGCATGTCCGAGAGGCTCTTGAGTGGCCGGTTGCCCGGGCCCGTGACCGGACGGCCGCGGCGGCCGTTGTCGAACAGCGCGTCGACGGCCTCCTGGAGCATCCGCTTCTCGTTGTTGACGATGATGCCCGGGGCGCCGAGGTCGAGCAGCCGCTTGAGGCGGTTGTTGCGGTTGATGACGCGGCGGTACAGGTCGTTGAGGTCGGAGGTGGCGAAGCGGCCACCGTCGAGCTGGACCATGGGGCGCAGGTCGGGCGGGATCACCGGCACGGCGCCGAGGATCATGGCGGCCGGGTCGTTGATCCGACGCCCGTTCTCGTCGCGGCGGTTGAAGGCCGAGACGATCTTGAGGCGCTTGATCGCCTTCTGGCGACGCTGGGCCGACAGGGGCTTGCGGCCGTCGGAGGCCTCGACGTTGGCGCGGAGCTTGACCTCCTCGTCGTCGAGGTCGATGCGGTCGATCAGCGCGGTGATCGTCTCCGCACCCATGCCGCCCTCGAAGTAGTCGCCGTAGTTGATCGTCAGCTCGCGCCAGAGGAGCTCGTCCTCGATGATCTTGCGGCTGTGGAGCGCCTTGAGCTCGGTCAGCGCGCGGGTGGCGATGTCGATCTCCTCGTCGGCCTGCTCGCGGATGTAGGCGACTTCCTTCTCGCCGGCCCGCTGCTCGGCCTTGATCTCCGCGTCGCGGGCGCCGTCCTTCTCCATCTGCCCGGTGCGGATCTCGAGCTCCTTGTACTTGCGGTCGACCTCGAGCTCACGCTGCTTCTCGATGGACGCCACGTTCAGGGCGAGCTCCTTCTCGAGCTCGGGCAGGTCGTTGTGCAGCTGCTCCTCGTCGACCCAGGTGACCAGGTTGGCGGCGAAGTAGATGACCTTTTCGAGCTGCTTGGCCTTGAGCTCCTCGCGGGGCTCGGTGCCCATGAGCAGGTAGGCGAGCCACGACCGGGTGCCGCGCAGGTACCAGATGTGCACGACAGGGGCAGCGAGCTCGATGTGGCCCATCCGCTCACGGCGGACCTTGGACCGCGTGACCTCGACGCCGCAGCGCTCGCAGATGATGCCCTTGAATCGCACCCGCTTGTACTTGCCGCAGTAGCACTCCCAGTCCTTGGTCGGACCGAAGATCTTCTCGCAGAACAGGCCGTCCTTCTCGGGACGCAGCGTGCGGTAGTTGATGGTCTCGGGCTTCTTGACCTCGCCGTTCGACCATCCGCGGATCGAGTCTGCGGTGGCCAGGCCGATGCGCAGCTGCTCGAAGGTGTTCACGTCCAGCTTTGCCATTAGAGGCCCCTCTCCATTGCGCGCCGTGCGTCTTCCTCGTCCGAGCCGCGCTCGGGTCGACTGATGTCGATCCCCAGCTCCTCGGCCGCACGGAAGACGTCCTCATCGATCTCGGCCATCTCGACCTGGACGCCCTGAGCGTCCATCACCTCGACATCGAGGCAGAGCGACTGCATCTCCTTGATGAGCACCTTGAAGCTCTCGGGGATGCCGGGCTCCGGGATGTTCTCGCCCTTGACGATGGCCTCGTAGACCTTCACGCGGCCCAAGACGTCATCGGACTTGATGGTGAGCAGCTCCTGGAGGGCGTAGGCGGCGCCGTATGCCTCGAGCGCCCACACCTCCATCTCTCCGAACCGCTGGCCACCGAACTGGGCCTTGCCGCCGAGCGGCTGCTGCGTGATCATCGAGTAGGGGCCGGTCGACCGGGCGTGGATCTTGTCGTCCACGAGGTGGGCGAGCTTGAGGATGTAGACGTAGCCGACCGAGATCGGGTTGTCGTAGGCCTCACCGGTGCGCCCGTTGTAGAGCGTCGCCTTGCCGTCGTCCTGCATCTGGACGGTGCCGTCGGCGGAGTCGGAGTTGAGCTCCTGGAAGATCCGCTTCATCGTCGGGTGACGACCGGCCTTGTCCTCCTCGTCCCAGTGGGCGCCGTCGAACGCCGGGGTCGCCACGAAGGCGGCCGGGGTCGTCCGTGGGCGGGTCTTGCGCAGCGCGCCGTCGCCCTTGCCCGAGGTGCCCTTCTCCGGGTCTGCCTCCATGCCCTTCCACCCGTGGCGGGCGGCGTAGCCGAGGCTCGACTCGAGGATCTGTCCGACGTTCATCCGGGACGGCACGCCGAGCGGGTTCAGGATGATGTCGACCGGGCTGCCGTCGGCGAGGTACGGCATGTCCTCGACGGGCAGGATCTTGGAGATGACGCCCTTGTTGCCGTGACGTCCGGCGAGCTTGTCACCCTCGGAGATCTTGCGCTTCTGCGCCACGTAGACGCGGACCAGGGCGTTGACGCCGGGCGGGAGCTCGTCGCCGTTCTCACGGGAGAACACCTTGACGTCGATCACCTTGCCGGACTCGCCGTGCGGGACCTTGAGGGAGGTGTCGCGCACCTCGCGGGCCTTCTCACCGAAGATTGCGCGCAGCAGGCGCTCCTCGGGGGTTTGCTCGGTCTCTCCCTTGGGCGTGACCTTGCCGACCAGCACGTCGCCCGGACCGACCTCGGCGCCGACGCGGATGATGCCGCGGTCGTCGAGGTCGGCGAGGATCTCCTCGGAGAGGTTCGGGATGTCCCGGGTGATCTCCTCCTCGCCGAGCTTGGTGTCCCGTGCGTCGATCTCGTGCTCCTCGATGTGGATCGAGGTCAGGACGTCGTCCTTGACGAGGCGCTCGGAGAGGATGATGGCGTCCTCGTAGTTGTAGCCCTCCCACGGCATGAAGGCCACGAGGAGGTTCTTGCCCAGGGCCAGCTCACCGTTGTGCGTGCTCGGGCCGTCGGCGATCAGGTCGCCGACCTCGAGCTTGTCGCCCTCGTTGACGAGCGGGCGCTGGTTGATACAGGTGTTCTGGTTCGAGCGGCGGAACTTGGCGAGGACATAAGTCTTCTTGCCGAGCGGGTGGCCGACGCGGTCCTTCTGGCCCGACTTGTACTCCACCACCACGCGGTCGCCGTTGACCTCGATGACCGTGCCGGCGCCCTCGGCGACGATCACGTCACCAGCGTCGCGAGCAGCCCGGGCCTCGATGCCGGTACCGATGTACGGCGCCTCCGGCACGACCAGCGGGACCGCCTGCTTCTGCATGTTGGCGCCCATGAGGGCACGGTTGGCGTCATCGTGCTCGACGAAGGGGATCAGCGCGGTCGACACCGAGATGATCTGCTTTGGCGAGATGTCGATCAGGTCGACCTCGGCCGGCGGCACGAAGTCGATCTCCGACGTGGTCGACGACAGCGAGTTCATCGAGCCCATGCGCACGCCGGTGCCCTGGGGGCCACGGCGAACGAGCACGCGCTCCTCGAGGAAGTTGCCCTTGGCGTCGATCGCGGCGTTGGCCTGGGCGATGACGTGCTCCTCCTCTTCGTCGGCGGCGAGGTAGACGACCTCGTCGGTGACGCGACCCTTGACCACCTTGCGGTAGGGGGTCTCGATGAAGCCGTAGTCGTTGACCCGGGCGTAGGTGGCGAGCGAGCCGATCAGGCCGATGTTCGGGCCTTCCGGGGTCTCGATCGGGCACATGCGGCCGTAGTGCGAGCTGTGGACGTCTCGGACCTCGAAGCCGGCGCGCTCACGCGACAGGCCGCCCGGGCCGAGGGCTGAGAGGCGACGCTTGTGGGCGAGGCCGGACAGCGGGTTGTTCTGGTCCATGAACTGGCTGAGCTGGGAGGTCCCGAAGAACTCCTTGACCGCAGCCACGACCGGACGGATGTTGATCAGGGTCTGCGGCGTGATGGCCTCGACGTCCTGGGTGCTCATGCGCTCCCGGACGACGCGCTCCATGCGGGAGAGACCCACGCGGACCTGGTTCTGGATGAGCTCGCCGACCGAGCGGATCCGCCGGTTGGCGAAGTGGTCCTGGTCGTCGATGCGGTAGCTGGTCTCACCGTCGGCCATGTGCTTGGCGAGGTGCAGCAGGTAGGTGCTGGCCGCCAGGATCTCCGCCGGGGCGAGGGTGCCCTGGTCGGCGCCCGGGCGATCGAGCTTGATGCCGAGGATGTCCTCGATGCGGTCGATCTCCGGGCCGAGCTTGCGGTTGAGCTTGTAGCGACCGACGCGGGTCAGGTCGTAGCGCTTCGGGTTGAAGAAGGCGTTCTCGAAGTACTGGCGGGCGGACTCGGTCGAGAGCGGCTCACCCGGACGGGCGCGCTTGTAGATCTCGAGGAGGGCGTCCTCACGCGTCTCGAGGGTCCCGGCCTCCTTGTCCCACTGGTCGCCGAGGAAGTCGAAGTGGTTGACGAAGTTCGTGTAGAACGCGTCATCCTCGTACCCGAGGGCGCGAAGCAGGGTGAACAGCGAGAGGCGGCGCTTGCGGGCCACACGGGTACCGGCGCTGACGGGCTTGTTCGGCTTGTTCTCGATGTCGAACTCGATCCACTCACCGCGGTAGGGGTGGATGGTGCCGGTGAAGAGGGTCTTGGCGTCACGGCCGGGGGCGAAGATCGCCCCGGGAGAGCGGACCAGCTGCGACACGACGACGCGCTCGGTGCCGTTGACGATGAAGGTGCCCCGGTCGGTCATGACGGGGAAGTCCCCCATGAAGACCGTCTGCTCCTTGATCTCACCGGTGTCGGCGTTCATGAACTGCGCCCGCACGAAGACCGGTGCGGAGTAGGTCATGTCCTTCTCCTTGCACTCGTCCACCGTGAACTTCGGCGGCGGGCGCAGGTCAGGGTCCGTCGGGTCGAACTCGAGCGACAGGCTGAGCCGGCCGGTGAAGTCCTCGATCGGGCTGATGTCCTGGAAGGCCTCCTGGAGGCCGTTGTCCAAGAAGTGCTGGAAGCTGTCGCGCTGGATGGCGATCAGATCGGGCAGGGGCAACGCCTCATCGATGTTGGCGAACGAGACGCGGTCAGGGCTCTGGGACCGTGAAGGCAACGGCCTACTCCTCACTGGCTGGATTCTGTGCGGGACGACAGGTGGATGACGATTGGGCGACGACGGCGGCGACTCTCCGGGCGCGTGACGACGCGTCGGAAGGGAACGGCGACGTCAAGGGGCTGACAGAGAAAGCACGGTACCGATGGATGCTACTCCGGATGCGGAGCGAGCACAAGAGGAGCCTCCGAGTGTGTCGGAGACGCCCCAGGTGGGACCTGTGCTGCGCCAAACCCTACGGACGAATCGTCGGGTGGTCAAGGATGCACGACCCCGGCCCCCTCGAGGGGAGCCGGGGTCGGCACCTCGGTGTTGCGCGTGCTACTGGAGCTCGACGGTGGCGCCGGCGCCCTCGAGGGCAGCCTTCGCCTTCTCGGCGTCGTCCTTCGACACCTTCTCGAGGACGGGCTTGGGAGCCGAGTCCACGAGGTCCTTGGCCTCCTTGAGGCCCAGGGAGGTCAGCGTGCGGACCTCCTTGATGACGCCGATCTTCTTGTCACCGGCGCTCGTCAGGATGACGTCGTACTCGCTCTTCTCGTCAGCGGCACCGGCGTCGCCGCCTCCGCCTGCGGGAGCAGCGACGGCCACGGCTGCCGGGGCAGCGGCGGTCACGCCGAACTTCTCCTCGAACTCCGTGAGGAGCTCGCTGAGCTCGATGACGGTGAGCTCTGCGATCCCGTCGAGGATCTGCTCCTTGGTGAGGGTTCCAGCCATTGGGGTTTCCTTTCCTATTTCGATTTGTTCGATTGTTGGGTGATCAGGGTGTTGCGACAGCGCCGATCAGGCGTCGTCACCGGCCTCGGCGTCGGCGTCAGCAGCCGCCTCGGCGACGACCTCGGCTGCGGCCTCCTCGGCCGGGGCCTCCTCGGCATCAGCGGCGACCTCGGCCTCAGCGCTGGCCTCAGCCGGTGCTTCGTCCTGCACAGGTGCCTCGGCGACGTCCTCAGCAGCAGCAGCGTCCTCAGCGGGAGCAGCGTCCTCAGCGGGAGCAGCGTCCTCAGCGGGAGCAGCGTCCTCGGCAGGAGCAGCGTCCTCAGCGGGAGCAGCGTCCTCGGCAGGAGCAGCGTCCTCGGCAACGAC
>CANGPS010000028.1 GCA_947456245.1 Acidimicrobiaceae bacterium | reverse complement strand
GAGATCCGCCAACGTGACGTGACGGAAGGCCACGTCACGGAGCACTCTTGCCTGCTCGAGGCAGCTTGAGCTCGCCACCTCGCCAAAGGAGAGCTTCGCCGCGCTGCAGCCGCAGGACTTGGATGTCACGCAGGGACACGGCGTCCACGAGCTGTTGGCCTTGAAGTGCGCCAGGCAACTCTCGCAGAAGCACGAGCACAGCCCGGGCAGGCCATCAGTGGCCAGCTTGGCGTAGGTGGCCCAAACAGTCCGCTGGCCCTTGAGGAGGCTGGGGATGACCTTGCCATCGATGAACTCGCCAAACGTGACACCGCCATCTTGGCCTTCTTGCTCAAGGAAGGCGATCAGCTCTTCTCGATCCACCCCGAGCATCGCCATCTGTGCGGCGACCACCTCAACGTGGCTCGCCTCCCCACTCATGAGTGACCTCCCTCGTTCGAAGCCGACGAGTGCGTCCACGGACGCACAGTGCGTGCCGGGGCCTCGATCTCGGCACCCGAGAGCAGCCCCGGCACTACGGCGGCCGGGATGATCTCGATGACCCCGGGAGCCACCGAGTAGGCCAGAACGGGCGAGTCCTTCGAGACACCGAGGTACTTGCGAAGCCCGACGCTGACGCAGATCCGCCCCGCGTCATCGACGTGGGGCGTGAGGGTCCCCTTGACCGATCCAGCCGTGTGGTCCTGTGCTCGAAGTCGGATGCGCCGATCCTCGAGCAGCTCGGCGACGAGCTCGATCGAAGGTGGCCACGCAGCCTCCTCGACGAGGCTGCGGGCGAACAGTCGGCCGCCGTCCAAGGCGCGCAGGATGACCACGGGCTCCTCGTCGACGGCCTTGATCGCAGCGGCGTGCTTGATCAGGCCGGCGACGGGGCTCGAGCCTCGCTCGGCTGCGGTGCTCTCAGCGACTCGGATCGGGAGCTCTCGGCTCTCATGGGCTCGGTGGCTCGGACGAGCCTCGAGCTGCCCGTGAAGGGCACGCAGTGGTGGTCGGGAACGTGGCATGACCGGGACCGTCGGGTCGTCGTCACGCAGCGCAATCGATCGCGCCGAGATTTCTCGAAAAAGTTCTCCCAGACCACGGACGCCCAGATCCCCGAGAGGACCTGGTTGCGCCGGCTCGGATGCTCGGGACTGTTGGAGGTGGCCTGACTTCCGTGTTCGGCGTCGACCTGGATCAAGCTCTGTGATGCTCGCCAGATCGCCGCTGGGGGTCAGTGGGAGCCCTTCGTCACCTCTTGGGTGACGGAGTGATTCCTCTGTCTCTGTGAGATGGGAACCAGCCAAATGAATGGTGTCGGAGGGGGGACTTGAACCCCCACGCCCTTACGGGCACTAGCCCCTCAAGCTAGCGCGTCTGCCTATTCCGCCACTCCGACGTGGCCGCTTCTGCGGAGGTCTCACCATAGCGCAACCGCCAACCATGCTCGGGACCGTCATGGTGTCGACGTGACCGTCCACGACGGTGCCCCAGCCAAGGTGCCGGGATCGTAGGGGTTGTCCAACACGCCGGAGATCTGACTGGTCCAGGCCGTGACGAACGGTTCGGTGTACAGCGGCAGCGTCGGCATCATGACCCAGAGCCTCCGACCAACCTGCTGATAGACCGGAAGCGCGTTCACTGGGTTCATGACCGCCGATGCCTTCGCCACAAGTCCGTCGACGACCTTGTCCCGATAGCCGGCCCACAGCGCTGAGGCGGGGCCATCGGCTGGTACCGAGAACCAGGCGGCGGAGTGAGCGATGAACGGGTCGGTGGGCCGAGCGAAGATGCCCAGGTCCGATCGACCTGATCTGAGGTCCATGGCAGCGGCAGCTGAGCTCGGTGCACTCACGATCGAGCTGGGGATGTGCGCCTTCGCCAGCTGTTCCGAGACCTCCCTGGAGGCTTCGACCGCCCAGAGGTCATCGCTTGGTACGACGAGCCTGAGCACGAGTCTCCTCCCCCTGCGGTCTTCCCACGCCTGACCGGATCGATGCCAGCCCCCTCGCTTGAGGTAGCTGCGGGCGAGGTCCGCACCCGTGGGCTTGGTCCCGGGGATCGTGGTCGTCGTCGAGCTGGTCGTGGTCACCGAGGAGAGCGGACGGGCCGGGGGGCCGGTGTATCCCGGCTGCCCCTGGCTGAGCAGGTTGCTCCCAGCGACTGCTACCTTGGGATCGAGCGTCTGGGGGCCTTGGGCGACGAGATCCTGTCGATTGATGAAGTGGGCGATGGCCTGGCGCACCATCACCGATGCGGTGACTCCGCCGCCGGTCCGGAAGTTCACGCTGAGCAGTCGGTTCGAGAGGTCCACCTGGCTCGAGAGCGATGCCGCCGAGGACAGCGCCGCCAACGTGTTGCTCGTCATCCACGATCGCTCCACCACCACGGGGCCGTGCGCCAGCGAACCGACGCCCCCGCCTTGGCGCAGCGATCCACGCACGGTGATCCAGGCTGCTGCGGGGGTCCGCCCCCTCCAATGGGGGTTGCGGACCAGGACCACCTGCTTCGCCGAGCTCGTGGCGATCACATAGGGGCCAGCAGACAGGTCGGCGGCGGCTGACGGCGAGGTGCAGACCCTGAGGGCGCCCGTCGGCGTCGAGGCGGCCATCAGGGGGCTGAACAGGGACTGCCACGCACTCGTCGGCCGCTTGAAGACCACGTCAATGTGATGCCGATTCACGCCCGCCCTGATGGTCTTGACCAGCCGGTACTGCGGGGCGGCTGGGCTTGATCCCTTGGCCCCCCTCGCAGCGGTGGCCACGAAGTCGGCGAGCCCCACGCGTGTGCCGTCGCTCCAGGTTGCCCCCTTGCGGAGCTCGTAGTCCACGCTGAGCGGATTCAGGTTCGTCACCTCGGCCTGCACGAACACCGAGTCGGCGGCGGCGATGGCTCCAGAGGGAGCCGCCGCCGTCGCCCGAGGCAAGACCAACGAGAGGATCTGTGCTGAAGCTGGGGAGACCGACGACCCAACCGGGTCACATCCGGAGAGCGGACCAGGCAGCACCGCCGTCAACGATGCCGGATCGCCAGCCGCCGATGCCGGGACGGCGCCCAGTCCCACGACCGGGAGGATGCTCAGCAGGATGGAGAGGGCCCGGCGGGCGCCTCGCCCTCGGAAGCTCACTGCAAGCGCAGCCCGAGGGTGATGGTGGTGAAGGCGAACACGAGGGCGACGCAGATGGTGATGCGGTCGAGGTTCTTCTCCACGACCGTCGAGCCCTGGGCTGCGGCCCCGACCGCGCCCCCGAACATGTCGGACAGACCGCCGCCGCGACCACTGTGCATGAGGACGAGGAAGATGAGCCCGAGCGCCGAGATGACCTCGATCACGATGTAGAGAGCAGTCAGCACTAGTTCGTCACTTTCCGTTGCCAGCAGGAGAACCGTAGCAGGCAGCCACGGCGTCGATCATGGCGCTGAAGCTCTCAGCATCGAGGGACGCACCTCCAACCAGCAGGCCATCGACGTCCTCCTGTGCCACGAGATCGCCGGCGTTGTCAGGCTTGGCCGACCCGCCATAGAGGATGCGCATGACGTCTGCGACGGATGCGGAGCGCTCGGAGGAGATCACCGACCGGATGTGCGCACAGGCCACCTGGGCGTCAACCTCGGTCGCGGCTACGCCGGTTCCGATGGCCCAGATCGGCTCATAGGCGAACAGCACGCTTGCTTCAGCGCCCTTCGGAACGCCGGCCAGGGCGGCGGTGACCTGACGGGTCAGCACCTCGTTGGTCTCACCGGCGTCGCGCTGCTCGGCGGTCTCTCCCACGCAGACCACGGCGATCAGCCCGCCCGAGAGCACTGCTCCGGCGGTCTGGGCCACGACCTCATCGGTCATGCCGTAGAGCTCACGACGCTCGGAGTGGCCAACCAGCACCATCTTCACCGAGAGCCGACGGAGCATGCCCACACTCACCTCACCGGTGAACGCCCCGGACTCAAGGTGCGAGCAGTGCTGAGCCCCGAGGGTGATCGGAAGCTCGTCCGCTCCGATGATCCCCTCGACAGAGCGCAGGTCAGTGAAGGGAGGGTGGACCGAGACCTCGACCTTCGTGGTGTCGGTGGTCCTCAGCCGAAGAGCGAGGGCCTGAAGCAGGTGGATCGCCTCGACATGGTCCAGGTTCATCTTCCAGTTTCCAGCTACCAGCGGGATCCGGTGGTTCGTGCGACTCATCTCAGCTCCTAGGTGCGTTGTCGGCCCGACGAAGTGCCTCGAGAGCGGGCAGGTCACCGAACTCGAGGAACTCGAGCGATGCTCCGCCGCCCGTAGACATGAAGCTGATCTGATCGACCAGGCCCATCTCCTCGATGGCCCTGCAGCTGTCACCTCCACCGACGACGCTGCTGCCCGCGCAGGAGGCGACTGCCGAACCCACCGCCTGGGTTCCCGCAGCGAACCGCTCGTCCTCGAACGCCCCCATGGGCCCGTTCCACAGCACGGTCCCAGCTCCCGCGATCGTCTCGGCGAATCGGGCAGCGCTGTTTGGTCCCACATCGAGGCCGATCCAGCCCTCCGGGATGTCACCATCGAAGGTCCGGACCTCGCCACCGGTCTCGCCCGGGCCGAAGGACGACCCTGGTGACAGGGCGACCACGTCCGAGGGGAGCAGGATCTCTGCCCCGTGCTCGAGCAGCTCGACGCAGTCGGCGACCCGAGAGGCGTCGAAGAGGGATCCTCCGATGGCGCGACCTTGCGCCGCCAGGAACGTGAAAGCCATGCCGCCCCCCACGATGATCGCGTCAGCGACCTTCGAGAGCGCCTGCAGCACGCCGAGCTTGTCGGCCACCTTGGCGCCTCCGACGATGGCGACGAAGGGCCGCTTGGGCTCAGAGAGGAGGCCACCGAGCGTCAGCACCTCGTTCTCGACGAGACGGCCCGCCGCGCTGGGAAGGACGGCCGGTGGACCAACCACGGAAGCGTGGGCTCGGTGGGAGACGCCGAAGGCATCGTTGACATAGGCGTCGAAGCCCCCGACCAGCCGAGCCGTGAACTCGCTGTCGTTCGCCGTCTCTCCAGCCTCGAACCGAAGGTTCTCGAGCACCTCGACCCCGGGCAGGAGCTCGGCGAGGTGCCGGGCGACCGGCTCCATCGAGTAGCGGCTGTCCGGTGCACCGTCCGGCCTGCCGAGGTGTGAGGCGCACACCACGGTGGCGCCCTGGTCGATCAGCCACTGCAACGTCGGCAGGGCGGCGCGGATGCGGAAGTCATCGGCGACCTCCGGTCCGTCAGGTCCGGTCTTGAGCGGCACGTTGAAGTCGGTGCGCACCAGGACCCGCTTGCCTCTCAGGTCCCCGAGGTCCTCGAGGAGCGGGAGGCCGTTCAGTGCAGCAGGCCGCTCCATCAGGCAGCGCCGACGATGACCACCAGGTCGACCAGGCGGTTGGAGTAGCCCCACTCGTTGTCATACCAACCCATGACCTTGACCAGGCTGGTCGCGTCATCGATGGCCTGGACCATGGTGAGGCCGGCGTCGAACGTGCACGAGGCCGGCGCCCCGACGATGTCGGACGAGACGATGGGGTCCTCGGTGTAGACGAGCACCCTCGACAGCGGGCCCGACGACGCGGCAGTCGCGTAGGCGGCGTTGACCTCGTCGATCGTGGGCTGGCCCTTGACGACCGCCGAGAAGTCGGTGATCGACCCCGTCGGGATCGGCACTCGCAGCGACGTCCCGTCGAGCCGTCCCTGCATCGCCTGGAGCACGAGGCCGGTGGCGCGGGCGGCTCCGGTCGAGCTCGGGACGATGTTCACGGCAGCGGCCCGTGCCCGACGCAGGTCCTTGTGGGCGAGGTCGAGCAGGTTCTGGTCGTTGGTGTAGGCGTGCACGGTGGTCATCAGCCCTGAGACCACCCCAAAGGCGTCGTCGAGGACCTTGACCATCGGAACGAAGCAGTTCGTCGTGCACGAGGCGTTCGACACCACATCCTGGGTGGCGGCGTCGTACTGGTCGTCGTTGACTCCGACGACGAAGGTGGCGTCGGCGCCCGTGGCCGGGGCCGAGATGATGACCTTCTTCGCCCCGCCGGCGATGTGCTGCGCCGCATCGTCACGTGCCGTGAACAGGCCGGTCGACTCGACGACGACGTCGGCTCCGAGCGAGCCCCAGGGGATGTCAGCCGGGTTGCGCTCGGATGTGACGGCGATGCGCTTGCCTCCGACGACGAGCGCACCATCCTCGACGGTGACCTCGACGCCCAGCCGACCCTGAGAGGAGTCGTAGCGCAGCAGGTGCGCCAGCGTCTCTGGGGAGGTCAGGTCGTTCACGGCGACGACCTCGATGTCGGCACCCTGCTCGAGGGCTGCGCGCACGAAGTTCCGACCGATGCGGCCGAAGCCGTTGATTCCCACACGAACAGTCACGTCGTCATATCTCCTTGTTTTCGTTCTGGCTCAGGCGATCAGGCCCGCGAGGTGCTCCGCCAGCTTGGATGGATCATGGACCAAGCGGTTCGATCCTGCCAGCATTTGGTCCCTGACGGGAAATCTTGGCTCGCCTAGCGACATGCCTGCCGAGGTGTCGCACAGCACGATGTCGACCTCGACGCCGTGACGCTCGAGCGCCGCCAGATGGTCCTCGACGTCGTACCCGGCGGTCTCCGGCACCTGTGGCCTGAGATTGCACACAAAGACGCGCTGGGCATCGGTTCGTCGAAGTACCTCGCGGATGCCCGTCGGGAGCAGTGCAGCGAGCACGCTCGTGTAGAGCGAACCCGGTCCGATCACCACCTGGTCGGCCGAGAGGATGGCGTCGCAGGCTGCATCCGGAGGAGGGGCGTCGGGGGGATCCATGGCAATGATGTCGACTGATTCCGCCTGGGCGATGGCGGCCTGACCGACCGTCGTCCCGGTGGAGCCGGTCGCTGAGAGCCGGACCGGGATCTCAGTCGCTGGCAGGACCGTTCCGTTCACCTCCAGCAGCCTGGCCGCGGCGCCGATCCCTTCGACGAGTCCGCCCTCTTGCTCGATCAAACCGGCGAGCAGCATGTTCCCGAGGGCGTGTCCGGCCATCTCCCCCTCGATGAAGCGGTGATCCATGGTCGCGGCGAGCGTCGAGTCCGCAGCGGCGAGCGCCACCAGGCACTTGCGGAGATCCCCGAGGGCGGGGACGCCGAGCAGCTCGCGCAGCCGTCCGCTGGATCCCCCGTCATCGGCCACCGAGACGATGGCCGTGATGGAGCCGGCGTACCGACGGCAGGCACGCAGCGTCACCGCCGTCCCATGCCCCCCGCCCAGAGCGACCACCGACGGACCAGACGTCACCGCTCGATGTCTCGATGGAAGACCGAGATAGCGATCCCCTCGGATCGGAGCCGACGTGAGACCTCCTCGCTGATCGCCACCGAACGATGGTGTCCCCCGGTGCAGCCGATCCCGATCGTGAGGTACGCCTTGCCCTCCCTGCGGAAGGCGGGGAGCAGATCGCTGAGCATCTCCTCGACCTGGGAGACGAAACGCTGGGCCTCCGGTGCGGCGAGCACGTAGTCGCTCACCGGTCCGTCGAGCCCGGTCTGGGGTCGCAGCTCGTCCACCCAGTGAGGGTTGGGCAGGAATCGGACGTCGAACACCATGTCGACGTCCAGCGGGAGACCGTGCTTGAAGCCAAAGGACATCACGGTCGTCCTCATCAGCTCCTCGCCCTGGGTCTCGCTGAACATCTCGGTGATCCGGTTGCGCAGCTGGTTGACGTTCAGCTCGCCGCTGTCGAGGATGATGTCTGCCTCCCGGCGAAGCGCCTCGAGGGCAACCCGCTCCTCGGCAATGGCCGCCTCGACCCCGCCCGAGGTCCTCGGGTGCCGTCGTCGCGTCCCCTCGTAGCGGCGGACGAGCACGTCGTCCGGCGCGTCGAGATAGAGCACCCGCACCACGTGAGACCCCTCGCGCAGCCGCTCGATCGCCTCGAGCATGTCGGCCACGTCGCCCGCCCCGCGTCGACCCGAGATCAGCGCCACCCGCTGGGCGTCGGCGCCCGAGCTGGCGACGAGCTCGCCGACCCTCGGGATGATGGTCGGAGGAAGGTTGTCGATGACGAACCATCCGAGATCCTCGAGGCTCGCGGCGGTCGTCGATCGCCCAGCTCCGGACATGCCCGTCACGATCAAGAACTCAGCCATGGTCAGAGTCTGCCTCGTCTGTGGGCGGGCTGGGATCCGCGTCGGTGCCGTGCAAGTGGGCGTGGAGCGCGAGCGCCACGTCGTCAGGGAGCCACGGCTCCGCCAGAAGTGTCGGGAGATCGAGCCCACGGACGATCTCGATCGTCTCGAAGCGCTCGAGCAGGCGGGCTTGGCGAGCCGGGCCAAGTCCGGGAACCCCGTCGAGGAGGCGGGCGGTCATGGCCTTGCCTCGGGTGGAGCGATGGAACGAGATGGCGAATCGGTGGGCCTCGTCGCGGACCCTCTGCAGGAGGAACAGGCCCTCTGATCCCCTCGGAAGTCGGATCGGAATGTTGCTGCCGGGTCGATAGACCTCCTCGAAGCGCTTGGCCAGCGAGGCGATCTCGGTGGCGTCGGAGAGCCCGAGGCGCTCGAGGACATCGACGACCACCCCGAGCTGCCCTAGCCCTCCGTCGATGAGCAGCAGGTCGGCTGGGCTGGCGAAGCCACGCCGGCCCCCTTCGCGAGGGTCCTCGGACCAGCGGCGCATCCGTCGTTCAAGGACCTCGGTCATGGCCGCGAAGTCGTCGTTTCCCTCAACGGTCTTGATCTTGAAATGCCGATAGGCCGACTTGACCGGCAAGCCGTCCTCGAAGACGACCATCGATCCGACGTAGGACGTTCCCTGGAGGTGGCTCATGTCGTAGCACTCGATCCGGAACGGGGCGGCCCTGAGACCCAGGGCCTCCTGGAGCTCGAGCAGGGCCTTGGATCTCGCGTTGTGGTCGCTCGCCCGACGGAGGCGATCTCGACCGAGCTCCTCCTGCGCGTTGCGTTCCGCCATCTCGACCAGTCCCTCCTTGAGGCCGCGTTGCGGCTGCGAGAGTCGGACCCGATCTCCTCGAAGGCCCCCGAGCCAGCCGCTGAGCGAGTCGGGGTCCTCTGGCGCCGTCCTCGTGGCGACGACCGGGGGCAGGGCTGCCGCCGGATCCCCGTAGAAGTCACGCAGGACGATGCCCGTCAGCCCTGCGCTGTCGTGGTCCTCCACCAGATCTGCCACCGATGAGCCGCGACCCACAATGCGGCCGTGCCGGACGTGCAGGATCACGGCAGCGACCTGCAGGTCGTCCGCCGCCAACCCGACGACGTCGAGGTCGTCGGAGTCCGCCAGGACCAGCTGCTGCGACTCGGCCGCCTCTCGCATCGCGTCGATGCCATCGCGAAGCCGGGCCGCCCGCTCGTAGTCCTGGTGAGCAGCCGCCGAGCGCATCTCCCCCTCGAGGTCTCGGATGATCGGATCAGCCTCCCCAGCGAAGAAGCGAGTGAACCCCTCGACATGCTCCGCATAGGTCCCGGGCTCCACGGCACCGATGCAGGGACCGCTGCAGCGTCGGATGTCAAAGAGGAGGCAGGGGCGTCCTGACCGCTCGTGCCGGCCGAACTTGGCGTCGGAGCACGTTCGGAGCGGAAACGTCGGAAGCAGCAGGTCGACGGTTCGTCGCAGCGACCGGGTGTGACCGAACGGCCCGAAGTATCGGCTCCCCTTCCGTCGCGCTCCCCGGGTGACGAGCGGCCTCGGCCACGGGGTGCCCCCCGTGATGGCCAGCCACGGATAGCTCTTGTCGTCCTTGAGGCGGATGTTGAACCGCGGCTGGAAGGACTGGATGAGCGAGACCTCGAGGATCAGCGCCTCGACCTCGGTGCTCGTGACGGTCCACTCAAGCCGATCCGCCGTGGCCACCATCTGTGCGGTGCGCGGGTGCAGGTTCCGGGGGTCCTGGAAGTACGACGTCACCCGGTTGCGCAGGGACCTCGCCTTGCCCACGTAGAGCACCCTGCCCTTGTCGTCGAGGAACTGATAGCACCCGGGCTCGTCGGGGATGCTGCTCGTGGGTGGGCGGAGCGCCATGGATAGATGGTCCCACCTCGGCGGCGCCACGTGGCGCAGGGTGTCGCTCTACACTGGGCTCACGGGCCCAGCATCCCGCACATCACAGAGTCTCACGGCCGACATCTCCGCGGAAGGGCGACTGGGCTGTCCCCGCCGGCTGAGTGAGACGAGCTCCACAAGGGGGAGCCATGCTCAAGATTGCTGCGTCCATGCCACAGCAGTATCGAGACGCGTCCGCCGAGGACCTCGCCGCACGCATCGCTGCCGCCAAGGAGCAGCTGGGCGAGCGCCTCCTCATCCTCGGGCATCACTACCAGATGGATGAGGTCATGGACTTCGCCGATGCTCGTGGTGACTCCTTCGGCCTCTCGCGGATCGCGGCGGATCGTCGAGATGCTGACCTCATCGTCTTCTGTGGCGTGCACTTCATGGCCGAGTCCGCCGACATCCTCACCGGGCCGGAGCAACAGGTCGTCCTCCCCGACCTGAGCGCAGGCTGCTCGATGGCCGACATGGCCGACATCGATCAGGTCGAGGCGGCCTGGGCTGACCTGGCCACGGTGGTCGACATCGAGCGCGTGATGCCGATCACCTACATGAACTCCACCGCAGCGATCAAGGCGTTCGTCGGACGCCACGGAGGGGCGGTCTGCACCTCGTCGAACGCACGGGCCGTCTTGTCGTGGGCCCTCGGCGCCGAGGATGGAACGTCACGCGCGGACCGGGTGTTCTTCCTTCCCGACCAGCATCTCGGCCGCAACACCGCGCTCGCCATGGGCTACCCGATCGACGAGCTGATGCTGTGGGATCCGGCCCAGCGCCTCGGCGGGCTCGAGACGGGTGCCATCGAGCGCTCGCGGGTCCTGCTGTGGAAGGGGCACTGCTCGGTGCACGGCCGGTTCACCCTGGACCAGGTGGAGCGGTTCAGGGCCGAGCACCCCGACGGGAAGGTGGTCGTTCACCCTGAGTGCACCCAAGACGTCGTGGACGCCGCCGACGCCTGGGGCTCGACGGACTTCATCATCAAGTGGATCGAGGCTGCCCCCGAAGGGACCGTGGTCACCATCGGCACCGAGGTGCACCTGGTGAAGCGGCTGGCCGACGAGCACCCTGAGATGACGATCACCTGCCTCGACGACGAGGTGTGCCCGTGCGTGACGATGGCCAGGATCGACGCACCCCACCTCGCATGGGTCCTCGAGGAGGCCGTCGCCGGACGGGTTCGAAACCAGATCACCGTCGACCCTGAGACGTCCCGCTGGGCGCTGGTCGCCCTCGAGAGAATGTTGGAGATCACGTGAGCGTGCTGCGGTTGCTCGGAAACATCGTCTGGCTGCTCACCTTCGGCCTCTCCCTCGCGGTGAGCCTGCTGCTGAGCGGTCTGCTCATGTGCGTCACGATCATCGGCATCCCGTTCGGGATCCAGGCGTTCAAGCTTGCCGTCTACGTGCTGTGGCCCTTCGGCTCCGAGATCGTCCAGACCAGCTCCTCGGCGCCCGGCTGCATCGGCAACGTCATCTGGCTGGTGCTCGGTGGTCTCGTCTCGGCCTTCGTGGCCTTCGTGCTCGGGATCGTGGCCTGCATCACCATCATCGGCATCCCGTTCGGGCTCATCCTGTTCCGGATGGTCCCGTTGATCGCCTGGCCGTTCGGCAAGACCGTGGTGGCCAAGGCCTCGCTCTGACCGAGCCGCCCGGACGTCAGCCCTTCGGCTCGAGCAGCGGTGCCAGCACCTCGCCGGTGTGGCTGCCCTTCACCGTGGCCACCGACTCCGGAGTCCCGGTCGCCACGATCCTTCCACCTCGATGCCCACCCTCAGGCCCGAGGTCGATCAGCCAGTCGGCCGTCTTGATCACGTCGAGGTTGTGCTCGATGACGAGCACGGTGTTCCCCTGATCGACCAGCCGCTGCAGCACGGTGAGGAGTCGAGCCACGTCCTCGAAGTGCAGGCCGGTCGTCGGCTCGTCGAGCACGTAGAGCGTGTGGCCCGTGGGTCGGCGGCTCAGCTCCGAGGCGAGCTTGACCCGCTGGGCCTCGCCACCTGACAGCTGCGGTGCCGGCTGTCCGAGGCGCACGTACCCGAGCCCAACGTCGACCAGGGTCTGGAGGTGCCGGCGGATCGACGGCTGCTTCTCGAAGAACTCGAGCGCCTCGGCCGCCGGCATGTCGAGCACGTCGGCGATGTTCTTGCCCCGGAACTGCACCTCGAGGGTCTCCCGGTTGTAGCGCGCTCCCCCGCAGATCTCGCAGGGCACATAGACGTCCGGGAGGAAGTGCATCTCGATCTTCAGCGTCCCGTCACCAGCGCAGGCCTCGCAGCGCCCACCCTTGACGTTGAAGGAGAAGCGACCCGGCTGATAGCCCCGCACCTTTGCCTCCTGGGTCTGGGCGAACAGCTTGCGGATCGCGTCGAAGACCCCGGTGTAGGTGGCTGGGTTCGAGCGCGGCGTGCGACCGATGGGCTGCTGGTCGACCGCCACCACCTTGTCGACGTGCTCGACACCGGTGATGGTGCGATGGGCGCCAGGCGTGTCCTTGCTCCGGTGGATCTGGTGCAGCAGGGACTTGAGCAGGATCTCGTTGACCAGCGTGGACTTGCCTGATCCCGAGACCCCCGTCACCGCCACGAGGACGCCTAGGGGGATCGTCACGTCGAGGTCATCGAGGTTGTGCTCGCTGGCGCCGAGGATCCTGAGGGACTCCTCGGCCGGCGTCCGCCGCCTCGCCGGAACCTCGATCGCTCGCTTGCCAGCCAGGTACTGGCCGGTCAGGGACTTGGCGTTCTTGAGGAGCCCACCTCGACCGGTGATCGGTCCGGCGTGGATGATCTCCCCTCCATGCTCGCCAGCGCCCGGGCCCACATCGACGCAGTAGTCGGACGCCAGGATGGTCTCCTCGTCGTGCTCCACCACGATCACCGTGTTGCCGAGGTCCCGCAGTCGCTCGAGGGTGGCGATGAGCCGACGGTTGTCACGCTGGTGGAGACCGATCGACGGCTCGTCGAGGACGTAGAGCACGCCCACGAGCCCGCTGCCGATCTGGCTGGCCAGGCGGATCCGCTGCGCCTCGCCGCCCGACAGCGTGCCTGCGGCCCGCGAGAGCGAGAGGTAGTCGAGGCCGACATCGAGCAGGAAGCGCATGCGCTCGAGGATCTCCTTGGTGACCCGGTCGGCGATGAGGTGCTCGCGCTCAGAGATCTCCATGGTGGCGAAGAACTCGACCGCTTCGGCGATCGACATGGCGCAGACCTCGGCGATGTTCTTCTGGTCGATGGTGACCGCCAAGCTCGTGGGCTTGAGACGCGCACCACCGCAGGATCGGCACGAGACCTCCCGCATGTACTGCTCGATCTGCTCTCGCCCCCAGTCGGAGTCCGACTCGCCGTGACGTCGCTGCAGCCAAGGGACGACGCCCTCGAAGGCCGACGAGTACGACCGTGAGCGGCCGAAGCGGTTGCGGTAGCGGATGTCGACCTTCTTGGTGCCCGTGCCATAGAGCACCAGCTTGCGATCCTTGGCCCGCAGGTCGTCCCAGGCGACGTCGACGGCGAAGCCTCCGACCTCGGCCACCCCGCTCAGCAGGGCGTCGAAGTAGGCGCTCCGGGCACCGGCCCACGGGCCGATGGCCCCACCCTCCATGCTGAGCGTGCCATCAGGGACCACCAGCTCCGGGTCGACCTCGAATCGGGTGCCGAGTCCGGCGCAGTCCGGGCAGGCGCCATAGGGAGAGTTGAAGGAGAAGCTCCTCGGCACGGGCTCCTCGAACGAGGTCCCACAGTGCGTGCAGGCGAGGTGCTCAGAGAAGGTGAGCGCCTCCCCCACCGGGAGTCCCTCGCCGTCGACCTCCTGGACCTCTGCCGTACCGGCGGCGAGGCCGAGCGCCTGCTCCATGGACTCGGTGAGCCGCTGGCGGATCCCGGATCGCAGGATCAGGCGGTCCACCACCACCTCGATGGTGTGCTGCTCGTATCGGGCGAGCTCGACCTCTCCGCGCTCGCTCAGCTCGATCATCTCGCCGTCGAGGCGGACCCGGGCGAACCCCTGTGCGGCGAGGTCGTCGAGCAGCCCGGTGTACTCCCCCTTGCGACCCCGGACGACCGGGGCGAGGACCAGGAATCGGGTCCCCTCCTCCATCGTCAGGATCCGGTCGACGATCTGCTGCGGCGTCTGTCGGGCCACCGCTCGTCCACACGACGGGCAGTGGGGGCGACCGACGCGGGCGAACAGGAGGCGGAGGTAGTCGTAGACCTCGGTGATGGTGCCGACCGTGGAGCGCGGGTTGCGTGAGGCGGACTTCTGATCGATCGAGATCGCCGGCGAGAGGCCCTCGATGAAGTCGACGTCGGGCTTGTCCATCTGCCCGAGGAACTGCCGGGCATAGGCCGACAGCGACTCGACGTAGCGACGCTGGCCCTCTGCGTAGATGGTGTCGAAGGCCAAGGAGGACTTGCCCGAGCCCGACAATCCCGTGAAGACGATCAGCTTCTCGCGCGGAAGGGTGACCGAGACGTCCTTGAGGTTGTGCTCCCTCGCCCCGCGGATGGTGATGATGTCGGCCACAGGCGGAGGCTAGCGGAGCCGCCTCACCCGTCCTCCAGAGCTCCGTCCTCGGTCTCGTCACCGGCCCCGTCGGCCAGGGCCTCGGAGCGCAGCGCGTGGAGCTCGTCGCGCAGCAGGGCGGCCTCTTCGAAGCGCAGCGCGTCGGCGGCGGCGAGCATCAGCCGCTCGACCTCCGCCGCCGTCCGGATGACCTCTGGATCGTCGATGCCGAGATCGTCCGGAGTGCGGACCCGCATGGGCGCCCGGCGAGCGGAGGCACCCCGGGTCGACTTGGTCGACCTGAGTCGGCCGAGGATGTCCGTCACCGCCTTCGTCACCGTGGACGGGTCGATCCCGTGCTCGAGGTTGTAGGCCTCCTGGACGGCCCGACGGCGCTGCGTGACCCCGATGGCCACCTCCATCGACTCGGTCACCGTGTCGGCGTAGAGGATGACGCGCCCGCGCGCATTTCGTGCGGCGCGCCCCATGGTCTGAATGAGAGCCGAGCGCGATCGGAGGAAGCCCTCCTTGTCGGCGTCGAGGATGACCACCAGGCTCACCTCGGGAAGGTCGAGGCCCTCGCGCAGCAGGTTGATGCCGACCAGGACGTCGAAGCGACCGAGCCGCAGGTCCCGGAGGATCTCGATGCGCTCGATGGTGTCGATATCGGAGTGGAGGTACTCGACCTTGACGCCGGATTCGGCGAGGAAGGTCGTCAGGTCCTCTGACATCTTCTTGGTCAGGGTGGTGATCAGGACTCGGCCGCCCAGTGCGACCTCCTTGTCGATCTCGGCACGAAGGTCGTCGATCTGCCCGCGGGTCGGACGCAGCTCGACGAGCGGATCGAGCAGGCCCGTCGGCCGAATCACCTGCTCGACCACCTGATCAGAGTGCTCGATCTCGAAGGGACCTGGGGTGGCGCTGACGAAGACGGCCTGGGGAACGACCTCGAGGAACTCCTCGAAGCGAAGCGGCCGGTTGTCGGCGGCGGACGGCAGCCGGAACCCGTGCTCTACCAGGATCTCTTTGCGCGACCGGTCGCCAGCGAACTGGCCGTTGAGCTGGGGGACGGCCACGTGGCTCTCGTCGATGACCACCAGCAGGTCACGGGGGAAGAAGTCGATCAGGGTGTAGGGACGCTCGCCGGCGGCGCGTCCGTCGAAGTGGCGGCTGTAGTTCTCCACGCCGGCGCACACCCCGGTCTCGGCCAGCATCTCGAGGTCGTGCTCGGTCCGCGTCCGAAGCCGCTGCGCCTCGAGCAGCTTGCCCTCGGACTCGAACTGCGACAGACGCGCCCGCAGCTCGTCCTCGATCCCCGTGATGGCCCGCTGCATGGCCTCATCGCCCGCCACGTAGTGGGTGGCAGCGAAGATGATGACCTCGTCCTCCCCACCCACGACGTCCCCGGTCATCGTGTCGAAGGTGGAGATGCGATCGATGGTGTCGCCGAAGAGCTCGATGCGCAGACCGTGCTCCTCGTAGGCCGGGTGGACCTCGATGGTGTCGCCCTTGGACCGGAAGGTCCCACGCAGCAGCGTGAGGTCGTTGCGGGAGTACTGCAGGTCGACGAGGCGGCGCAGGATGGCCCGCTGGTCCAGCTCGTCCCCCACCCGAAGGGCCAGGACGCGGTCCTGGTACTCCGTGGGGTTCCCGAGGCCGTAGATGCACGACACCGAGGCGACCACCACCACGTCACGCCTCGTCAACAGCGACGACGTGGCGGCGTGTCGGAGCCGGTCGATCTCATCGTTGATCGACGAGTCCTTCTCGATGAAGGTGTCTGTCCGGACGATGTACGCCTCCGGTTGGTAGTAGTCGTAGTACGAGACGAAGAACTCGACTCGGTTGTCCGGCAGGATCTCGCGCAGCTCTGAGGCCAGCTGGGCGGCCAGGGACTTGTTCGGCTCGATGATCAGGGTGGGCCGCTGGGCCCGCTCGATCATCCAGGCGATGGTGGCCGTCTTCCCGCTCCCGGTGATGCCCTCCAGCGTCTGGAAGCGGAGTCCGCCGGCGACGCCCTCCGCCAGGCGCTCGATGGCTGCTGGCTGGTCACCAGCCGGCTGGAACGGGGAGACGACCTTGAAGTCGGTCATGGCCGGCCGGCCGGAGCGTCAGCCACCTGGTCGCACCGCGGCGATCCAGTCCCAAAGCCGTTCGACCGCCGCCTCGAGCTCGTCGAGGCCGGCATCGTTGAGCAGGACGTAGTCCGCCTCAGCCGTGCGCTCCTCTCGGGTGATCTGCGCTGCGATCCGAGCCCGGGCATCGCCCTCGGGGAAGGCGCGGTAGGTCACGAGCCGATCGACGGCCACCTCGGTCGGGCAGTCGACCACGACCACCCGATCGATGACCATGGTCTCGCGGTGGATCGCCCGCAGCAGAGGGATGGCGAGGATGACCAGAGCATCGGTCTCGGCGAGCGCACGCTGCCGCTCGATCATCTCGATCCCGATCACGGGATGCGTGATGGCGTTCAGGTCCGCCAGGGCCTCAGGGCTGGCGAAGGCCACGTCAGCGAGCGCCTGGCGGTCGATCGACCGGTCCACTGCGAGGATGTCGGTCCCGAATCGCTCGAGCAGGGGCTCATAGGCCGGTCCTCCGGGCTCGACCACCTCCCGAGCCACGATGTCGGCGTCGATGAGCCAGGCACCCCGCTCGACCAGGAGGTCGGCGACGGCGCTCTTGCCAGAGCCGATGCCACCCGTGAGGCCGATGCTGAACATCAGGACCGACGGGGCTTGCGACACACGGCGAAGAGCACCAGCGTGGTGTCGTCGACCTCGTCGGTGACGAACCAGTCGTCGACCGTGATGCCCTTGGTCCCACCCGAGTCGCCCCTGGCGATGAGCTTGTAGGCGACGGGCAGCAGACGGGTGTAGGCCGCCACGTACCAGGACTGCGGGATCTTGTGGCGCAGGTCGAACACGTCGAGGGCCAGGACCTTGCGTGCCTTGGCCCGCCGCTCGGCGAAGTCCGCCTTCACCCAGTCCACGGCGTCGACGCCCCCCAGCCAGACCTCCTCGAAGTGGGCCGAGAGCATCTCGACGAGCTCCTTGGCATCGAACAGGTGGAGGTGGAAGGGGTTCTCGAAGTCGGCCGGCTCGTTCGGCGTCAGGACGTACACCGTGCCGTCATCCGACACCACTCGAGCCATCTCGGCCACGTGCTTCGACGGCTCGTGGAAGTGCTCGATCAGGTGGGACGAGCACACCGACCGGAACGAGCCGGATGCGAAGCCGAGGTTGAAGGCGTCCATCTGGGCGACATCGAGACCTCGGCCGCCGAACTTGGCCTTGGCAAAGGTAACGGCGTCCGCCGAGTAGTCGGCACCGACCACCGGACGGTCGTCGGCGGCCAGCGTCACAGACTCGAACCCCTGGCCGCACCCGATGTCGAGCAGGACGCCCGGTTCGAGCCGCTCGCGCACCGCCCGGTAGCCAGCCGCGTGCAGGGTCAGGAGGGAATCGGGGGTGACGCCCTGCTGGGGTCGCTCTCCGGTCAGACGTGCGCTCTCAGACATCTGTGGGGCCTCCTGAGCCCTCGGCATGGCCACCCGGATCCGTCCCGGGTGCGTGCCTTACACTACAGCGGCACGTCATCGATCCCCGGGGACGCCGGGTATCGGGGCGGTGCCGACGACCCGCTGATGACCACCTTGAGCTCCGACACCGCCCCGCCGCAGAGCGACGCGCTCGCCCCGGCCACGGACCGCAGGTGGGCCCGAAGGACCTGGTTCGCCCTCGTGACGCTGCTGCTCGCCGTGGTGGCCTACCTGCCGCTCCTGCTGAGCCGGCCCGGCGTCAGCACGCCGGACACCAAGACCTACCTCTACCTCAACCCCGGCCGGTTCATCCGACAGGTGGCGTCGATGTGGGACACCACCGTCGGAGCCGGGAGCGTGACCCACGAGTACGTCGGGTACCTCTTTCCGATGGGCCCCTTCTTCTGGGGCCTCCACGCCGCCCACGTGCCGCTCTGGGTCGCCCAGCGCCTCTGGCTCGGATCGATCCTCTTCGCCGCCGGCGCCGGCGTGGCCTACCTGTGCCGCAAGCTCGATCTCACCGGACCGGCGGCCCTCGCAGCGGGCCTGCTGTACATGCTGTCGCCCTACCTGCTGCAGTACGCCGGACGCATCTCGGTCATCCTGCTCCCCTGGGCCGGACTGCCCTGGATGCTTGCCTTCACGATGCTCGCGCTGCGTCGTGGTGGCTGGCGCTACCCGGCGCTCTTCGCCCTCGTGGTGCTCACGGTCAGCTCCATCAATGCCTCCTCCATCATCTACGTGGGCTTCGCCCCGGTCCTCTGGATCCTGTTCGCCCTGCTCGTGCAGCGGTCGGTCACCCTCCGACGGGCGCTGGTGACCACCGGGCAGATCGGCCTGCTGACCGTGGGGGTCAGCGTCTGGTGGATCATCGGCCTCTCCATCGAGGCCGGCTACGGGGTCAACGTCCTCAAGTACACCGAGACCGTCTACGCCACCTCGGGCAGCTCGAGCGCCGCGGAGATCATCCGCGGCCTCGGCTACTGGTACTTCTACGGCTTCGACCGCCTCGGACCGTGGACCCACGCCTCGGTGGTCTACACCCAGCACCTCAAGGCGCTCGTGCTGTCCTATGGCCCACCACTGCTGGCGCTGATCGCCGCCGCCTTCTTCCGGTGGCGGCTCCGGGCCTACTTCATGCTGCTGATCGTGATCGGCATGGTCTGGTCGGTGGGCGCGCACCCGTACGACGACCCCACCCCGTTCGGCTCCGTGCTCAAGGCCTTCATGACCAAGACGACCGCCGGGCTGGCCATGCGCTCCACCGACCGGGCCACGCCGCTCGTGATCCTCGGCCTGGCCGTCCTGCTGGCGGCCGGCTTGAGCGCCCTGTGGCGTCGGTTCCCGAAGAGCGCTCTCCCCGTTGCCCTGGTGGCCATCGTTGTCGTCCTCGCCAACGCCGTGCCGATCGCTCGCGGGGACACGATCGCCAACGACTTCTCCCAGCCGGCCTCGCTACCCAAGAGCGAGCGCCTCGCCATCCGCTACCTCAACAGCGTCAATCCCGACACCCGAGTCCTCGCCATCCCCGGGAACGACTTCGCCTCCTTCCGATGGGGCAACACGGTCGACACCCCCCAGCCGGCGTTCCTGAACCGACCGTTCCTGATCCACGAGCAGCAGGTCATGGGGTCCATGGCCACGGCTGACATGCTCTACGCCCTCGACGACCCGATCCAGCAGTCCACGGCCAACCCCGCCGCGCTCTCTCCCATCGCACGGCTCATGAGCATCGGGAACCTCCTGGTCCAGTACGACACGCAGTACGAGCACTTCGGCCAGCCCCACCCGCTCACGGTGGCCAACCTGCTGCGCCCCACGCCTCCTGGGCTGACCGGTCCGGTCAACTTCGGCAAGCCCGCCTTCAACCGCTCCATCGTCCCGACGCTCGACGAGCAGGACCTCGCCGCCCCCAACCCCTCCGAGCTCCTGCCGAAGGTCGCCGTCTACGGGGTCGAGGCGCCCCGGCCCCTCCTGCGCACTGAGTCTCAGCAGGGCGCCCTCGTGCTCTCCGGGGACGGCACCGGACTGGTCAACCTGGCCCCGACCGGCCTGCTCGACACGACCAGCGCCGTGTTCTACGCCGGGACCCTGGCCAAGCAGCCCGCTCGCCTCCATGCCCTGCTCGCGGGCGGCGCCGGGCTTGTGATCTCTGACACCAACCGCAAGCAGGGCTTCCGCTGGGACACCATCTCTTCGACGGCGGGGGCCACCGAGACGCCGACTGAGGATCCGGCCAAGACCGACCCGACCGATGCCCCCATCGACCTGTTCCCCGCGGCTGACCTGAGCGCCAAGACGATGGCGGCCTACATCGGCGCTCGCTCCGTGTCGGCGAGCACCTACGGCTCTCCCTTCTCGTTCATCCCGGAGGATCGGGCCTTCAGCGCCCTCGACGGGAACCTCGACACGGCGTGGCGCACCGGCATCTTCGCCAACCCACGCGGCGAGTGGTGGCGTGCCACCTACACCGCACCCGTGACGACCGACCACCTCACCTTGATCCAGCCCCAGAACGGCTCGGTCACCCGCTGGATCACCAAGGTCGGCATCTCCTTCGACGGCGGCCCGATGCAGAAGGTCGACCTGGGCCCGGACTCGCGCACCTCGTCCGGTCAGGTGGTCAGCTTCCCGAGCACCACGTTCTCGAAGCTCAAGATCACCATCCTCCATACGAGCAATGACAAGGCACGGGGCTCGGCTGCCTCTGAGGTCGGCTTCGCCGAGGTGCAGGTCCCCGGCCACACGGTCACCGAGGTGCTGACCATGCCGAGCGATCTGGCCACCGCCGCCGGACCGCGGTCGATCGCAAACCGGCTGACCCTCGCCATGACGCGATGGCGCTCGAGCCCCTACCCCACGCGCTTCGACGCCGAGCCGACCATCGACCGCATCGTCACCATCCCGACGGCCAGGACCTTCACGCTCTCGGGCGGCACCACGCTGTCGACGCTCATCCCCGACGATCAGATCGACCGGCTGCTCGGTCGCCCAGCCGGCTCCTCAGGCCAGCTCGACGCGTACTCGAGCGGCCGCCTCCCCGGCTCCCTCGCCAACCGCGCCTCAGCCACGCTCGACCGTGATCCGAGCACCTACTGGCAGCCGGGCTTCGGCACCGCCACCGCCAAGGACAGCTGGCTCCAGTACAACCTGCCGACCCCGGTGACCATCTCGACGCTGCCGCTCACCATCGTGAACGACGGTCGGCACTCGGTGCCGACCTCCGTCGTCCTGTCGACCGAGCAGGGGTCGCGCACCTTGGCGATCCCTCCGCTGCCCGACCAGGCCACGCCAGGCGCCACGACAACCGTCGACCTCCCGGTGGTGCCACCGCTGACTGGACGCCAGATCAAGCTCACCTTCCCCACGTTCCGCAAGGTCTCCTCAGCCAGCTTCAACACCACGATCCCCCTCGCCCGCCCGATCGGCATCGCCGAGGTCGGCCTGCCGGGGACCTCAGTGGCACCCCTGCCCGCCATGGTGCCGGTCGCCTGCCGGTCAGACCTGCTGTCCATCGACGGTCACCCCGTCGACCTCCAGATCACCGGGAGCACCGCTGACGCCCTCCGGTTGCGCCCGCTCTCGGTTTCCCCGTGCGGCAACTCGCTCGGCGGCATCGCGCTGGCCCAAGGGACCCACGTGATCGAGACTGCGCTCGGCCACCAGACCACCACCGGCTGGAACCTCGACCAGGTGACGCTCGACTCGGCGGCCGGAGGAGGCGCCGGGCCGCTGCCCGTCGGTGGCGTGATCCCCGCCACGCCCGCTGGGCCCACCCCGACGACTTCGGCGCACCTCGGCACCACCACCGCAACGATGACCGCCCGCCACGTCACGGGCCCCTTCGAGGTCGTCCTCGGCGAGAGCATCAACTCGGGCTGGACAGCGACCGCCACCACCCCATCGGTCGGTCACCGTCCGCCGAGGTCGGTCAACCTTGGAACCCCAGAGCTGATCGACGGGTACGCCAACGGTTGGCACCTGACCAAGCACCAGCTCGACCAGCTTGGACTCACCGATGCCGCCGACTCACCAGCCGGTGCCACCGTCCAGATCGCCCTGCGCTGGACGCCGCAGTCGAGGATGAACCTCGGACTCCTCGCGTCGGCGGTCGCCACGGCGATCTGCCTGGTCCTCGTCGTCCTCCCCCGACGTCGCCGCCGGGACAAGAGCGCACCGGAGCCCGGATCGCCTGACCAGGCGG
>CANGPS010000027.1 GCA_947456245.1 Acidimicrobiaceae bacterium | reverse complement strand
CGACAGCTCTCGACGTCGAAGACCAAGGCCCTCACGCACAACCTCGGTGGCTACCCGGGCGAGATGGTCTCCTTCGTCTCCGTGCTCGGCACCGAGCTCGACTGAGCCCCTGGCGACGAGCTCGGCCCTCCTCGAACCGAACGGAGCCGTCCTAGCTCCGGTCTCGAGAAGGGAACGGAGCGAGCTCTCCGTGGACGGACGCACGAGGGTCACGGACTCACGACAGGACCCTCGTCGCTGCATCATTCCGGCGAGCCGTCGACGATCGCCCCGCTCTCGATGCTGCGCTCGTGGATGACAGAACCTCAGGCGCTCAGATCGGCGCGAAGCGTCTGGTAGCGAGACTCGAAGGCGGAGAAGAACAGGTCTCGCTCCAATGCCGTCGCCGCTTCATCGAGAAGGTCTGCCACCGACCGGCCGGTCTGCCTCGAGAGGGCTTGGAAGCGGTCCATGGTCGCCTCACTCAGTCGGATCGTGGGGCTCATGAGGCGAATCTGCCGATCGGCAGTCCAGATCGCCTGCGCGTCGCGTCGTCGGCTTCGACGTGCATTGAGATGCAGAGCTCCTCGGCTCTCGTGTGCAGCCCCGGTGGTGATGGTTCGACATCCACCTGTCGACAGGCCCGCGGTGCCAACGCTGGTCAGGCGACCATCACGACGCGATACGGATCGTCGCAGTGCCAACCACGTCCAGGGGCTCTGGGATCGGATCTCCCGCCTCAGCCAACAGGTCGAGGTGGCCTTGAATGGCCTCCCTCATGTTCTGCATCACCTCGCGCACCGACCTGCCGGTCGAGGTGCAGCCGTCGAAGTCGAGCACATAGGCGCTGTAGTTCGAACCAGCATCCTCGATGACGATCGTGTACTCCCGCATCAGCTCAACCCTTCAACCCAGCCTGTCGCCAAATGCTAGCGAGCGTCTTGGGCGCCATCTCGTCGCTCGGATGACCTGGGACGGTAACCGTTCCCGGCTTCTTCGGGTGCTGGAAGTGCCGATGGCTCCCTCGCTGACGAACGAGGACCCATCCATCGTCGTGGATGACACCGATCACGGCTCGAACCTTCACCGAGCCACAACGGTCGGCAGATCAGGTCACCACTGCAGCGCTCCTCGAGCCATCGCTCCCCGGGGCCTCTCTCGGTGCCGATGTCCTCGAGACGGCCAACCGATGCTCGGTCACGCCGAGCGAGAGCAGGACGTCCTTCTTCAGGACCTCGCCTTGGTGGATCGGCATCGTCGTGAGAGCCAACTCGAGCACTGCCAGTTCTTGTCAGCACTCGCACCTGGCGGCTTCAATCGGCGAAAGCAGAGACACGCACCCTGTGCGGCTCGCCACATGCAGCATGCCTGGGGCGAGAACCCATCACCTGCGCGTCATGAGACGCGAGCAGGGCTGCGGCGACCCCGCCCTGGTATCCGATCAGCTCAGCACGTCCGCCAGTGGTCGGTAGTTCAGGTCGTGGGCGTCGGCCACCGGCTCGTAGGTGACGTGTCCCTCGGTCACGTTGACCCCCTCAGCGAGGGCCGCATCGGCCCGCACCGCGTTGTGCCAGCCATGGCGGGCGATCTCGAGTGTGTAGGGCAGCGTGGCGTTGACTAGGGCATGGGTAGAGGTGTTCGGCACCGCACCGGGCATGTTGGCCACGCAGTAGAAGAGCGAGTCGTGGACCTTGAACACCGGGTCCGAGTGCGTGGTCGGCCTCGTCGACTCGAAACAGCCGCCCTGATCGACGGAGATGTCGACGAGGACCGAGCCCGGCCGCATCGAGGCCACCATGTCGTCGGTCACGAGCTTGGGCGCCTTGGCCCCGATCACGAGGACGGCACCGATGACGATGTCGGCGTCGACGATGGCCTCCTCGATGGCGTGCTGGGAGGAGGCGACGGTCTCGACCGCGCCACGGAAGTGGTGGTCGACCTCGCGCAGGCGCTCGAGGTTCCGGTCGAAGATGTGCACGCCGGCGTGCATCCCCACGGCGATGGTGGCCGAGGCCATGCCGGCCACGCCGGCACCGAGGACGACGACCTTGGCCGCCTCCACCCCGGGCACGCCCGTGATGAGCGTCCCGCGCCCGCCGCCGGCACGCATGAGGTGGTGCGCCCCCATGAGCGGCGCCATCCGTCCCGCCACCTCGCTCATCGGCGTGAGCAGTGGCAGCGAGTTGTTGGCCAGGCGCACCGTCTCGTACGCGATCGCCGTGTTGCCCGCCGCGATCAGCGCGTCGGTGCAGGGGCGAGAGGCGGCGAGGTGCAGGTACGTGAAGAGCACCTGGTCGGGCCGAGCGCCCAGACTGGCGTACTCCGACGCGATGGGCTCCTTGACCTTGAGCACCAGGTCGGCATCCGCCCACACGTCCTCTGCCCCGCTGACGATCGCCGCACCCTGGGCGACGAAGTCGTCGTCGGTGATGGCCGAGCCGACGCCCGCCCCCTCCTGGATGATCACGCGGTGGCCGGCGGAGACGAGCTCCTTGACGCCGGCCGGCGTGATCGCAACTCGGTACTCGTCGTCCTTGACCTCGCTCGGAACGCCGATGAGCACGGGTATCAGCCCCTTCGTGGGTGTGTGGGTTCGGTTACTCGATCGTCTCGTAGGCGATCGGCTTGGTCTTGAAGAAGCTGCCCTTGGTGGTCACCCGGGCCAGCAGGACGAACGGGATGCCGAGGCCGAGGACGATCAGGTCCGGTGCCGCCGAGCCCCACCCGTTGCTGGTGATGACCTTGTAGCCGACGTAGAGCAGGAAGATGCCCGAGATCGTCGGCAGCAGCACGCCGGTGAAGAAGAAGCGGACGTTCTTGAAGGCGACCTTGCGGAAGGCCCAGCCACAGGTGATCCCGGTGACGCCGTAGTAGAAGGCCACGAGCACGCCGATGTTCAGGATCAGCTTGCTGAACACCTCGCCGATCGAGTTGAAGCCCGTGGTCAGCAGGATGCCCACCAGCGAGAACATGGCCAGCGAGAGCGTGCCCACGGCCGGGGTCTTGAACTTCGGGTGGATGGAGCCGAAGACCTTCGGGAAGACCTTGTCGCGCGACATCGAGTAGGCGATGCGTGCCGCGGGGAGCAGGGTCGTCTGCGTCGTGGCCACCGTCGAGGTGATCACGGCGAAGATCATGAGGTACCCGGCCCAGGACCCGAAGAGCTGGTTGCCGAAGTAGAAGAGCACGTTGGCACCCTGGTCGTTGATCTCCTTCGGGGTGAGCAGCATCTGGATGGCCACGAAGTTCAGCAGGAACACGAACAGCAGCAGCCACATCGAGATGATGCCGGCCCGACCCGGGGTGCGGGACTTGTCCTTGGACTCCTCGTTGAGGTTGAGCGCCGTGTCCCAGCCCCAGAAGAAGAACACGCCGAGCGCGATGCCGGCCGCCATCGCCGACCACGAGTGGATGGCGAAGGGGTTGAGCCACCCGAGGTGGAACGAGGTCGACCCGTGGGGGTGGGTGGCGAGGACCTTGATGATCCCGCCGATGGAGAACCCGATGACCACCACGTACTCGATGATCACGAGGATCCACTGGAAGTTGGTCGTCCAGCGGATGCCGTAGATGCAGATGAACGTGATGAGCACCAACCAGCCGGCCGCGATCACCGCCGCCCACCAGAGGCTCGACGCCGCGGCGTCGTTGATCCAGCCGATCGAGTTGAGCAGCTGCAGGGTGTACGAGCCGGCCAGCAGCGGGGCCGAGATGCAGAAGATGGCCGAGGTGGCGATCTGCACCCAGCCGTTGAACCAGCCGAGCGACGGGCGGGTCAGCTTCGACAGCCACGAGTAGGAGGCGCCGCAGTCCGGGTCCTTGCGGTTGAGGTGGAAGTAGGCGATGGCGATGAAGAGCACCGGCACGAAGCTGGCGATCAAGACCGACGGCGACAGCAGGCCCACGCCCACGATGCCGAAGACGAAGGCCATGGTCGACGCCAACGAGTAGGCCGGCGCCACCGAGGAGACCGCCACCGCGGTCGAGTCGAAGAGGCTGAGCTCGTCAGCCCGCAGCTGGCTCGACTCCTCGGCCTCGGGCACCGGGGCACCGAATGGCCCCAGGACGTCGTGCTCGGTCACCTCGTTGTCCGCCATCGCTGACGTCCCCCCTCGTGCTTGATGTGTGGTGCTATCGACCTTCGTTGATGTTGCTGTGGAGCGACTCTAGGCCTCGATGTTGGACATTACGTGCTTGATGCGCGTGTAGTCCTCGAAGCCGTAGGCCGACAGGTCCTTGCCGTAGCCGGAGTGCTTGAACCCGCCGTGGGGCATCTCGGCCACGATCGGGATGTGGGTGTTGATCCACACGCACCCGAAGTCGAGGTCACGCGAGAAGCGCATGGCCCGGCTGTGGTTGGTCGTCCACACGCTCGAGGCCAGGCCGTAGTCGACGCCGTTGGCATGGGTGAGCGCCTCGTCCTCGGTCGAGAACCGCTGAACGGTGATGACGGGCCCGAAGATCTCGGTCTGGATCATCTCGTCATCCTGCTGGAGGTCGGCCACCACGGTCGGAGCGAAGAGGTAGCCCCGATCGCCGACCTGGGCGCCGCCCGTGACCACGCGGGCGTGGCTCGGGGTCCGCTCGAAGAAGCCCTGGAGGCGGGCGAGCTGGTTGACGTTGTTGACGGGGCCGAAGTCGGCGTCGGCCACATCGAGCCCGCCGACGGTCGTGCCCTGGGCGGCCTCGGCCAGGGCGGCGACGAACTCGTCGTAGACCGCATCCTCCACGAGGACCCGGGTGGCGGCGGTGCAGTCCTGGCCGGCGTTGAAGTAGCCCGCCCCGGCGATGCCCTCGGCGGCGGCGGCGATGTCCGCGTCGGCGAACACGATGCACGGGGCCTTGCCTCCGAGCTCGAGGTGGACCCGCTTGAGCGACGGGGCCACCGAGGCGGCGACCTCCATGCCGGCCCGCACCGAGCCGGTGATCGAGGCCATCTGCGGGGTGCGGTGCTCGACGAGCGCCCGGCCGGTGTCGCGGTCACCGACCACGACGTTGAACACGCCGGCGGGGAGGTGCTCGGCCATGATCTCGGCCATGCGCACCGTCGAGACCGGGGTGGTGTCCGAGGGCTTGAGGACCATGGCGTTGCCTGCCGCGATGGCCGGCGCCCACTTCCACACCGCCATCATCATCGGGTAGTTCCATGGGGTCACCGCCGCGCACACCCCGATGGGCTCGCGTCGGATCGAGGAGGTGTGCCCCTCCATGTACTCGCCGGTCGAGAGGCCCTGCAGGTGGCGGGCGGCGCCGGCGAAGAAGCGGATCTGGTCGACCATGGGAGGGATCTCCTCGTCCATGGTCAGCTGCACGGGCTTGCCGGTGTTCTCAGCCTCGAGCGCCACGAGCTCCTCGCCCGCCGCCTCGAGGGCATCGGCGATCCGGAACAGGGCCAGCGAGCGCTCCGACGGCGTCGTCCGCTTCCACGACTCGAAGGCCCCGGCGGCGGCGGCGCAGGCCGCGTCGACGTCGTCCTGGCTCGAGACCGGCACCTCGAGGTACGCCTCGCCGGTCGAGGGGTTGATCAGCTCCTGGGTCGCCGAGCCCTTTGCCTCGACCAGCTCGCCGCCGATGAAGTTCTTGAGACGCCCCATGGCGCACCCTCCCTGTGACCTCGGGCCACCGTCACCTCCGGCAGCCGCTCCGATGCGCCACCTTCGCAGATCCGTCAACCCCGTGCAAGCAACCTGCGACGGATAGCGGAGCATTGACCGAGCGGAAAGTGGTAATCAGTCGTCAAGTTGGCATAGGATGACGGATGTAGGCGAGCACCATCGCCTGCATGGAGGAAGACGGCCAATGGCACGGGCAGCCCGAGCGACGAGAGTTCACACGATCGACTCACCCGCTCCGCTCGCCGTGGCCCTCGACGACCTCGACCGCCGCATCATCACCGAGCTCCAGGTCGACGGTCGTCGTCCCTACGGCGCCATCGCCGCGCAGATCGGCCTCTCCGAGGCGGCCGTCCGGCGCCGCGTCCAGCGCCTGCGCGACCAGGGGGCACTCGAGATCGTGGCCATCACCGACCCGATGCAGCTCGGCTTCCACCGCGAGGCGATGCTCGGAGTGAAGGTCAGCGGCGACGTGCGCGCCGCAGCCGACGCCATCGGTGCCATCGACGAGGCCATCTACGTGGTGCTCACCGCCGGGAGCTTCGACCTCATCGTCGAGGTGATCGCCGAGGACGACGACCACCTGGTGCGGATCATGAACGACCAGATCCGCCGCATCGACGGCGTGGTCGCCGTCGAGACCTTCCTCTACCTCAAGCTCGCCAAACAGACCTACTCATGGGGGAACCGATGACCGACACCAGCACCGAGCCGACCACCGAGGCCTTCGACGGCGTCATGGCGCACGACGACGAGCAGCACGCGCTCGCCGAGAAGGCCCGCCGGCACATGTGGCTGCACTTCAGCCGCATGGGCGCCTACAGCACCACCAACGAGATCCCGATCATGGTGCGGGGCGAGGGCGCCTATGTCTACGACCAGCGGGGCAAGAAGTACCTCGACGGGATCTCGAGCCTCTTCACCTCCCAGCTCGGCCACGGCCGCAAGGATCTCGCCGAGGCCGCCAAGGCCCAGGCCGAGACGCTGGCCTACTTCCCGCTGTGGACCTACGCCCACCCCAACGCCATCAACCTCGCCGAGAAGCTGAGCCAGATCGCCCCGGGCGACCTCAACCGGGTGTTCTTCACCTCCGGTGGCGCCGAGAGCGTCGAGAGCGCCTGGAAGCTGGCCCGCCAGTACCACCGGATGAACGGCGACATCGACCGCTACAAGGTCATCAGCCGGGACATCGCCTACCACGGCACCACCCTCGGTGCCCTGTCGATCACGTCCATCCCGTCGATGCGCGCCCCCTTCGAGCCGCTGATCCCCGGGGCGGTCAAGGTCCCCAACACGAACTTCTACCGCGCCCCCGAGCACGCCGACGACGAGGTGGCCTTCGGCCGCTGGGCCGCCGACGAGATCGAGCGGGCCATCGAGCGCGAGGATGCCTCGACCGTGGCCGCCGTGTTCTTGGAGCCCGTGCAGAACGCCGGTGGCTGCTTCCCGCCGCCCCCGGGGTACCTCGAGCGGGTGCGTGAGATCTGCACCCGCCACGGCGTGCTGCTGGTCTTCGACGAGACCATCTGCGCCTACGGCCGGCTCGGCGAGTGGTACGGCGCCGTCAAGTACGGCGTGACCCCCGACATCATCACCTGCGCCAAGGGTCTGACCTCGGCCTACTCCCCCCTCGGAGCGATGATCGTGAGCGACCGGCTCATCGAGCCCTTCCTCCACGGGGACGAGAGCTTCCTGCACGGCTTCACCTTCGCCGGCCACCCGGTGAGCTCGGCGGTGGCGCTCAAGAACCTCCAGATCTTCGAGGACGAGGACATCATGGGCAACGTCAACCGCCTCTCGCCCTACTTCCGGGCGGGGCTCGAGGGCCTCAAGGACCTCCCCATCGTCGGCGACGTCCGGGGCGAGGGCTTCTTCTTCGGCATCGAGCTGGTCAAGGACCGCGACTCGAAGGCCGGCTTCAGCGACGAGGAGGCCGAGCGCCTGCTGCGGGGCTACCTGTCGGGTGCGCTGTTCGAGAAGGGCCTCATCTGCCGGGCCGACGACCGGGGCGACCCGGTCGTGCAGCTCGCCCCGCCGCTCATCTGCGGCACGACGGAGATCGACTTCATGGTCGAGACCGTCCGGGAGGTCCTCACCCACGGGCTCACGAAGATCTAGGCACGACGCACCATGGCCACGTCGACCGCCGGGATCTCCCTCTGGTGGGACACCCTCGACGTCGAGGTGGCACCACGGGCCTCGCTCGGCGGCGATGTCGACGTCGATGTCGCCATCGTCGGCGGGGGCTTCACCGGGCTGTGGACCGCTCGGTCCCTCCTCGAGGCCGACCCCACGCTGCGCGTCCTCGTCATCGAGCGAGAGGTCTGCGGCTTCGGAGCGTCCGGGCGCAACGGGGGCTGGGCGTCGGCGCTCTTCGCCGCCCACGACGCCCGCATGGCCAGGGAGTCCGGCGTCGACGCCGCTCGCGCCATGCGGTCGGCCATGAACGCCTCCGTCGACGAGATCGCCCGAGCCGCCCGGACCGACGGCATCGACTGCGACCTGGCCAAGGGCGGCACCATCGTCCTGGCTCGGTCGCCCGCCCAGGCCAGCCGTGCCGCAGAGGAGGTGGCCGAGGCCCGATCGCTCGGCTTCGGACCTGAGGACCTTCGGTGGCTCGACGCCGCTGAGGCCACCGAGCTGGTGGGTGCCACCTCCATCACCGGAGCCACCTTCACCCCGCACTGCGCGGCCATCCACCCCGCCAAGCTCGCCGTCGGCCTCGCCGGTGCGGTCGCTGCCCGCGGGGCGACGATCGTGGAGGGCACGGCGGCGACCGCCATCATCCCCGGGGGCCACGGTGCACGACCTCGGGTGGCCACCGACCACGGCACGGTGACGGCCGACGTCGTCGTCCGAGCCACCGAGGCCTGGTCGAGCCAGCTGCCCGGGTCCGAGCGGGCCGTGATCCCCGTCTACTCCCTCATGATCGCCACCGAGCCGCTCCCCGCCGACGTCCTCGAGGCGATCGGCCTCTCCGAGCGACAGACCTTCTCGGACCATCGGCACCTGATCATCTACGGCCAGCGCACCGCCGACGGCCGCATCGCCTTCGGCGGACGCGGCGCGCCCTACCACTTCGGCTCGAAGATCGACCCGGCCTTCGACCGGGACACGGCGGTGTTCTCGGCCCTGCGCGCCACGCTGGTCGAGCTGTTCCCCGTCCTCGCCGACGCGCTCATCACCCACACCTGGGGCGGGCCGCTCGGGATCCCGCGCGACTGGTACTCGTCGGTCGGCCTCGACCGCTCGACCGGCATGGCCTGGGCGGGCGGCTACGTGGGCGACGGCGTGACGACGACCAACCTCGCCGGCCGCACCCTGGCCGACCTGATCACCGGTGTCGACACCGACCTCACCCGACTGCCCTGGGTGGGGCACCGGTCCAAGGACTGGGAGCCCGAACCGCTGCGGTGGATCGGGGTGAACACCGGCTTGGCCGCCGCCCACTGGTCCGACGCCTCAGAGCATCGACATGGCCGGCCGTCGAAGGTGGCCGGAATGCTCGAGCGCTTCCTCGGCGGCTGACGACCGGCGTCGGTAGGTTTGGCGCATGCTCACGAGCCGAGACGCCATCTGCCAGCTGATCTACACCTACGCCGAGCGGATCGACGCCGGAGACTTCGACGGCGTCGGCGAGCTCCTCGGCCACGCCACGGTGACCTTCGAGGGCTATGACACCGCTGTCGCTGGCCCCGAGGCGGTCACGGCGCTCTACACGGCGACGACGCGGCGCTACGAGGACGGCACGCCGAAGACGAAGCACCAGATGACCAACGTCATCGTGGAGCTCTCCGACGACGAGGAGTCGGCGACGTCGCGCAGCTACTTCACCGTGCTCCAGGCCGTCCCCGGCCAGATCGCCCTCCAGCCCGTGATCGCCGGCCGCTACGTCGATCGCTTCGAGCGGATCGGCCACGACTGGCGGTTCGTGGGCATGCACGTGATCGTCGACCTCATGGGCGACCTGTCCGCGCACCTCCTCCAGGACATCTGAGGGCCATGCTCCCCGAGTCGAGGCCCTCCCCCTACCATTGGCCCATGGCGAACCGGAGCGTCCAACGAGGTCGACGGCTGCTCGCCGCGTCCGTGCTCTGCGTCCTCCCGCTGGCGGCGGCCGCGTGCTCGAGCGGCGGGTCCTCGTCCTCCACGCCCACCACGCTCAACACCTCGTGCAAGGACCTCAACCACGCCAACAAGGCACTCGGCCAGGCCGTGCATGTGACCACCGCCACCCCCGAGTCGCTCACCAGCGCGGTCAAGCAGTTCTCCAAGGAGCTCAAGCGCGTCCAGGGCGGCCTGCCGCCGTCGACCGCCAGCTCGGTCAAGGCCCTCAAGCACCAGCTGGTGGTGACCAGGATCCACCTCGCCGGGACACAGCCCACCGAGTTCGGCGACGACCTCTACGCAGCCCGACAGGAGCTTAAGGTCATCCGCAAGGCCTGCAAGGCCGCTCGCTGATCCCACCACCGCGGGCCACGGGCGCCCTCAGGTGAGGATGTTGACGGCCCGGGCGGCCACCACGATGACGGTGACCATCGAGATGATCGACTGGACTCCCATCATCGCCTTGGCCTGACGCGTGAGCGGCATGGCGTCGGTCGGGCTGAAGGCCGCTCCGTTGGTGAGCGCCACATAGAGGTAGTCGAGGTAGCGCGGCCGCCAGTCCGGCTCGACCATGGTGGCGCGCAGGCGGCGATCGAGGCCCATCTGTGGGAAGAGGAAGTCCGGCAGGCGCTCACTCGGCGTGGCGCGCACCGAGGGCCCGCCCCGATCGATCTCCCAGTACCAGAGCGAGAAGATGATCACGTTGGTGAACCAGATGACGATGGCCGAATAGACGAGGGGGCGGCCGAGCGAGGGGATCTGACCCGGCTTGAGCAGGTGGTGGACGAGCAGCGCCACCGACAGCGCGTTCGACAGCGTGATCAAGCTGATCAGCGCCAGGGTCAGCCGACGGATCCACCGGGCCTCCTCCGGGTGGCGGTGCCGGCCGATCATCAGCGGGACGAGCACGAGGAGCTCGAGCAGCGGGACGATCCACTGCGGGTTGATCATGACCTCGGCCGGCAGGATCAGGGACAAGGCGATGCAGGCCAGCAGGGCCAGCGAGGCCGGCCAGCGGTCGTTGCGGAAGTCGCGCTCGCCCTCGTCCTCGGGGTCGACCTCGGTCGTGCTGTCGTCACTCAACGCTGTGGCTCCTCGAACGGCGGTCCGTCCGCCATCGTAGGAGAGGGGCGGGGCGGAGGCCCGGAGCGCGTTCGATCTGACACATCGTCAGATCCTCCACCGGGAGGCTATCCTCCCCTCATCGCCGGGGGGCGACCTGAGCGAAGGAGGGGCCCATGATTCTCGATCGGTTCAACATCGACGGCCAGGTGGCGATCGTCACCGGCGCCGGCCGCGGCATCGGCGCCGGATCGGCGCTCGCCCTCGCCGAGTGCGGGGCCGACATCGTGCTCGCCGCCCGCACCCAGACCCAGCTCGACGAGGTGGCCGCCCAGATCGAGGCGCTCGGCCGCAAGGCCGTGACCGTGGCCTGCGACCTCTCCGACCTCGACGCCGTCGGACGCCTCGCCGAGGTCGCCACCGCCGAGCTCGGCCGGATCGACATCCTGGTGAACAACGTCGGCGGCACCATGCCCCGGCCGCTGATGGACACCTCGCCGCGCTTCTTGGAGGAGGCCTTCCACTTCAACGTGGCCACGGCCCATGCCCTCGTGCGGGCGTCGGTCCCCACCATGCTCGAGACCGACGGCGGCGCCATCGTGAACATCGCCTCGGTCATCGGGCGCGTCGCCGGTCGGGGCTACGTCGGCTACGGCACCGCCAAGGGCGCGCTGATCCACTACACCAAGCTCATCAGCAAGGACCTCGCCCCGAGGATCCGGGTGAACGCGGTCGGCGTCGGCTCGACCGCCACCTCGGCGCTCGACATCGTGACCTCGACCCCCGAGCTCAAGGAGACCATGGAGTCGATGACCCCGCTGCGTCGCCTCGGCACCGTCGAGGACATCGCCACCGCCGTGGCCTACCTCGCCACCCCGGCCGGCGGCTACGTCACCGGCAAGACCCTCGAGGTCGACGGTGGCATCGACGTGCCGAACCTCGACTTCGGCATGCCCGACCTGTAGACCCGACCAGAGACCTGGCCCGAACCGAACCACCAGCCAAGAGCACAAGGAGACACCCGTGACCTACCGCGTCGTCCAGTGGAGCACCGGCAACGTCGGCGTCCACGCCATCGCCGGCATCGATGCCAACCCTGCCCTCGAGCTCGTGGGCTGCTTCGTGTCCAACCCCGCCAAGGAGGGCGTCGACGTCGGCCGCCTGGCCAACCTGGGCCGCGACCTCGGCGTGACCGCCACCACCGACGCCGACGCCCTGATCGCACTCAAGCCCGACTGCATCGTCCACACCGCCTGGGCCGACAGCCGCCTGATCGAGGCCCTCGAGGACCTCAAGAGGTTCCTCAACGCCGGCATCAACGTCGTGTCCTCCTCGCCGGTGTTCCTCCAGTACCCCTGGGGCGTGGCCGACGGCCTGGCCCAGCCGGTCGTCGACGCCGCCATCGCCGGTGGCGCGTCGATCTTCGTCAATGGCGTCGACCCCGGCTTCGGCAACGACCAGCTGCCCCTCGTGATCACGGGGATCTCGGAGTACATCGACGAGGTCCGCTGCTACGAGATCCTCAACTACGCCACCTACAACCAGGCCGAGGTGCTCTTCGACATCATGGGCTTCGCCCAGCCGATGGACCACGTCCCGATGCTGCTGCAGCCGGGCGTGCCCACGCTGGCCTGGGGCTCGGTCATCGCCCAGCTGGCCGCCGGCCTCGGCGTCGAGCTCGACTCGATCGACGAGTGGTACGAGCGGGTCCCCGCCCCCTTCGACTTCGAGGTCGACGCCGGCCCGGTCAAGGAGGGCACCGTCGCCGGCCTCCACTTCGAGCTGCGCGGCATGGTCAACGGCAAGGCGGTCGTCGTGCTCGAGCACGTCACGCGACTCCACGACGACATCGCCCCCGACTGGCCGCAGCCGGCCGGCGAGGGCTGCTACCGGGTCAAGGTGACCGGTGAGCCGCTCTACACCGTCGACATGCAGCTGCTCGGCACCGACGGCGACCACAACACGGCCGGCCTCAAGGCCACTGCCATGCGGATCGTCAACGCCGTCCCGGCGGTGGTCGAAGGCGAGCCGGGGCTGCTGACCGCCCTCGACCTGCCGCTCATCACCGGCAAGGGCCTCGTCCGCACCTGATCAGGTCGGCCAGGATCCCCCGGTGCCGCCGTCGTAGCCGTCGGCCCGAGGGATCACGCCGAAGCGCCGGCGCACCTCGACGAGTGGAAGGGGCGCCAGGGCGAGGTGGTCGATCTGGCTGAAGTCGGTCGTGGTGGCCGCCCCGCGAGCCCAAGCCTCCCCGAGAAGGGCGGGGGCGCCCTCGAGGTGAAGGGCACCTTCGCCGCCATCGTCGCGATAGATGCCCCCGCCCCAGGGCGTGAACTGCACGTCGGTCCCGTGCTTGAACAGGCCAGCCTCGTGGATCATGAGGTTGGCCATGAAGGCCATCCAGTTCGCCTCGGTGTCCCCCATCGCCAGCTTGAAGGCACCGAGGGCGATCTCCCCGGGTCCGGTCGGCTCGTAGCCGGCGATGACGTGGTTCATGTCATGGCTCACGTAATAGGCGGGCTCGGGCGTGGTCGGGCTCGGGAGCCGCAGGCCATTGCGCTCGTGGAAGTCAACGAAGGCCCGACCCACGCTGCCGACGGGCAGATCTGCGAATGTCTGGAGCACGCCAAGCAGCGCGTCGCGTTCGACACGATCCGACACCAGCAGCGTCGGCTCGGTGAGTGCGTCGATGTGCTCGTCGTATCGTCGGATGAAGTCAGTCGTGGCCGCCTCGGCCGAGGCTGTCGCCTGAGCTCGGACCACGGCGAGCTCCTCGGACCCCACGCCAAGACCGGCGGCGAGCTCCTCGACCAAGACGATCAGATCGTTGCTGCGCGGGTGCCGGCTCAGCTCGAGGACGATGGCGATCTGCACGACACGCCGGCGCTGCTCCTGCGTCGTTGCCGTCCCTCGGAGGACCGCCGGGTCGAGTGGAGTGATCGGCAGCGTGACACCCCAGGCGCTATTGACGATGGCATCGAGGATCGACTGTTGCTCTGGCGTCGAGCCCTCCCCTGAGCCGATCAGGCCGGCGAGGCCGCCGGCGATCTGCCGGGCATCGTCATGGGTGATGCCTCCGAGCATGGATCCTCCCGTCACCGTCGACGGCAGGAGAATGTACCGGAACCAGTCCGGTCAGCGGCGCACCGCGTCGCTCAGCGGTCGTCCCGGTCGAGGGAGTGCAGCCAGCCCGAGACCTTGGCCTTGGCGCTGTGCACCTGGGCGGACACGCTCGACGCGACGGCGTGCGCCTTGGCTGCCGGCGTGAGCTTGGCGTGACCAGGCAGACCCACGAGGCCAGAGACCATCTTGAGCATGGCCGGCGACAGGCTCAGGGTGGCGCTGTCTGCTGGCACCGTGATCGATGTGGAAGCGTCGAAGCCCGTGGAGGTGGCCGAGAACGAGACGGCGATGCCGGCTGCGGAGAATGACGAGGAGATGGCGGTCAGCCTGCCCTGGGCGTCGGAGGTCACGGTCATCGGCAGCGTGGTCGGGAGCCCCCGGCCGGAGGCCTTGGCCTTGCCGTGGGGCAGGACGAGCTGCAGGTCGGTCACGGTGGACCCGCCGTTGGACGAGGTCGACGTCACGATGGCGAGCGGGTGGCTGGCGGGACGCGTGGACGCCCAGCCGATGGCGGCCGGCACGTTGGCGATGGCCGAGCCGAGCTTGCCCCACAGGGCGGTGGCCGGTCCGGCCCCGGCCATGGCGTGCCCGGAGATCGAGACCCACGGCTTTCCGCCGGTGAAGACCGAGAGGCCAGGAGCGTTGACGTAGGCGGTCTTGTTGGCGACGATGGCGGTGATCGTCCCTGTGCCGATCGGGCCGATGGCCTGGCTCAGGTTGGCGGTGACCTCGGCGCGCTGGCCCACGAGGTCGAAGGTCGCCGTGCCGGAGACGGTCAGCGGTCCCGTCGTGCTCGGCAGGCCGGTCAGGGTCAGGGAGTAGCCATAGGAGGCTGAGGTCGGAGCAGGTGCGGCGACCGTGGTGGTCGGGCCTCCGCTCGGACGGTGGTGCTTGCCTGCCGTCGCCGGCAGGGCGGTGGCGGCGAGCGTGAGGGCGGCGGCCGAGGCGACGGCCCCGGTGCCGAGCATGAGTCGGTTTCGGTTCATTCGAGATCCTCCTTGGCCTCTGATGAGACGCTAGGACCCCTGATCGCTCAGCGGAGGTCGCGCGACGAAATCGTCGGGGCGCCGAGGTCCAGAGCCTCGACGCGCTCGGCCACCACGGTGATCACCCCCTGCGCCGCCTCGAGCCGACCAGCCACCACGAGGGCCGGCGACGACCTCGCCACGTGCTTCCAGCGGACCCAGGCCCCCTTGGAGAAGATCACGTTGACGTGGCCGGTCTCGTCCTCGAGGTTGAGGAACACCGCCCCCCGGGCCGTCTCGGGCGCCTGGCGGTGGGTCACAGCCCCCGCCACCAGCACCCGGCCCGGCGTGGCCTGGCCGAGCTGGGCCGCCGGGATCACGCCGAGACGGTCGAGGTGCCCTCGGGCCAGCCCCACCGCCGTGCCGTCCGGGGTCACCCCGAGCGCCCAGAGGTCGTCGGCCACCCCCTCGAGCGGCGACGACGCATCGAGCTCCGGGGCCTCGAGGCCCGTGACCACGCCCGGGAGCCGGTCGGGCGTGGCCTGGGCCGCCGCCCCTGCCCCCCAGAGCAGCGCCCGGCGACTCGAGCCGAGCGTGTCGAGCGCCCCGGCCACCGACAGCGCCTCGAGCTGCGCCCTCGTGGCGCCCGCCCGCCGGACTAGGTCCTCCTGGCTCGCCCACGGTGCGCCGGCGGCGATCCGCTCGGCGACCTCGGCCCCCACGCCGCGGACCTGGGTCAGGCCCAGGCGGATCACGAGCTCGCCGCCGTCGTGCTCGAGCGTCGTGGTCGCCGCCGAGCGCTGCACGTCGGGTCGCAGGCAGCGGACCCCGTGCCGCTCGGCGTCGGCGAGCAGGCTCTGGGGCGACCAGAACCCCATCGGTTGCGAGGCCAGCAGGCCGACGGTGAAGGCGGCCGGGTGGTGGAGCTTCATCCACGACGAGCAGTAGACGAGGTGGGCGAAGGACACCGAGTGGGACTCGGGGAACCCGAAGTTGGCGAAGGCGGCCAGCGACCGGTAGAGCGACTCGGCCGTCTCAGGATCCACGCCCTTGGCCGCCATCCCAGCGAAGAGCCGCTCCTTGAGCGCCGACATGCGCAGGTCCGAGCGCTTGGCCGCCATGGCCTGACGGAGCTCGTCGGCGTCGGTGGCCGAGAACCCGGCGATGGCCACCGCCATCTCCATCAGCTGCTCTTGGAAGAGCGGCACGCCGAGCGTGCGAGCCAAGATGGGTTCGAGCAGCGGATGCGGATAGGTCACCGGCTCCTCGCCGCGACGGCGGCGGATGTAGGGGTTCACCGCATCGCCCTGGATGGGGCCCGGCCGGATGAGGGCGACCTCGATCACCAGGTCGTAGAAGCAGCGCGGCTCGACGCGCGGGAGCGTCCCCATCTGAGCCCGGCTCTCGACCTGGAACACCCCGACGGTGTCAGCCCGGCAGAGCATGTCGTAGACGGCGTCGTCCTGCGGGAGGTCGCCGAGGTCGATGACGACCCCCTCGTACTCGGCCACCAGGTCGACCATCCGATGGAGGGCGCCGAGCATCCCGAGGCCGAGCAGGTCGAACTTCACGAGGCCGATCGCCGCACAGTCATCCTTGTCCCACTGCAGCACGCTGCGCCCCGGGGTGCGGCCCCACTCGACCGGGCACACCTCGATCACCGGCCGGTCGCACAGGACCATCCCGGCCGAGTGGATCCCGAGGTGGCGCGGCCGGTGGAGCACGTCCATCGCCATCGTCGCCACCAGCGGCGGCATGGGTGCGGGCGCGCCCGGGTCAGGGGCGGGCGTCGCCGCAGCCGAGCCGACGGCCGCCCGATCGGCCCCCGCCCCCCAGCCGCGGTCCACCGACCCGGCCCACCGGTCCGACTCCTCCACCGTGGCGCCCAGCGCCCGGGCCATGTCGCGCACCGCCGAGCGAGGCCGGTAGGTGATCACGTTGGCCACCTGGGCGGCGTGCCGCCGGCCGTAGCGGGCGTAGACGTACTGGATCACCTCCTCCCGTCGTCCCGACTCGATGTCGACGTCGATGTCGGGCGGGCCGTCACGGGCGGGCGACAAGAAGCGCTCGAAGAGCAGGCCGAGCTTGACCGCGTCGGCGTTGGTGATCCCGAGGGCGAAGCACGCCGCCGAGTTCGCCGCCGAGCCTCGGCCCTGGCAGTAGATCCCCTGGGCCCGGCAGAACTCGGTGATGTCGTGGACGATGAGGAAGTAGCCGGCGAAGCCCATGAGCCCGATCACGCCGAGCTCGTGGTCGATCTGCGCCCAGGCGCCGGGGACGCGCTCGGCACCCCTCGGGCCGTAGCGGGCGGTCGCCCCCTCCTCGACCAGGGCGGTCAGGTGCTCCATCTCGCTGATGCCCCCGGGGCACGGGAAGTCCGGCAATCGTGGGGCGACCAGCCGGAGGTCGAACGCACAGTCGTGCGCCAGCAGCACCGCCGCCTCCACCGACCCCGGCCAGCGACGCATCCGGCGCACCTGCTCGGTCGCCCCGCGCAGGCACGCGCTCGGCGCCGGAGGGAGCCAGCCCTCGAGGTCGGCCAGGCTCCGTCGGGCCCGGGTGGCCGCCAGGGCGGTGAACCGGGGGAAGTCGCCGGCCGAGGCGTAGTGGACGTTGTTGGTGGCGACGAGCGGCGATCCGGTGGCGGCGGCCAGCAGGGCCAGGGCATCGTTGCGGGCCGTGTCGAGTGGATCGCCGTGATCCCAGACCTCCACCGCCACCGTCTCGGGACCCAGTGCCTCGCGCAGCTCGTCGAGCCGTCGACGTGCCTCGGTCGGCCCGGCCTCGCTGAGCGCCGTGGCCAGCGGCCCCTTGCGGCAGCCCGTCAGCACCCACCAGTGGCCGCGGGCCGCTGCCGCGAGGTCGGCCAGGCTGAGCTCGGCGCGCCCCTTCTCCCCGCCGCGCAGGTGCGCCTCGGCGAGGAGCACCGAGAGCTGGGCGTAGCCCTCCGGGTCGCGGGCCAGGATCACGAGGTGCTCGCCCACGGGGTCAGGGACGCCGGTGCGCGGGCTCGGGACGCCGAGGGTGACCTCGGCGCCGAAGATCGTCGGCAGGCCCATCGCCCGCGCCGCCTCGGCGAAGCGGACCGCTCCGTAGAGCCCACCATGGTCGGTCAGCGCCAAGGCCTCGAGGCCGAGGCGCGAGGCCGCCACGACGAGCTCCTCAGGGTCCGAGGCCCCGTCGAGGAAGCTGAAGCCCGAGTGGCAGTGGAGCTCGGCGTAGCGATCCATCAGTCATACCGCCCGAGCACCCACCACTGGCCGTGCTCCGCCCCGAGCAGCAGCGCCACCCCACAGGACGTCACGACCTGCAGGCGTGCCCGGCGGCGGCGGTCCCCCCACCACCTCGTGGTCAGCGGCCAGGGTCCTGCCCAGGCCGCCACCTCGTCGGGCCGCGGCGAGCGGGCGAGATGGAGCCGACCCGGCACCCCGGTGAGCAGGCCCCGCGAGTCGACGGTGACCGGTGTGCCTGCCGGGTCGACCAGCTCGACGGGCTCCGGGGAGGACAGCACGGTCATCGGCGAGGGGGCTGGGATCTGCCCGGGCCAGGGGGCTGAGGCCTCGACCCCGAGGTCGCCGGCGCTGGCGAAGGGCACGAGGACCGCCCGCTCTGACGGGTCGTGACCGGCTCGGAGCCGCGCCACCTGGACCATGCTCGGGTCGAACCGACGCTGGACCCGCCACGCCGCTGCCTCTGCCCGCTCCGTGGCCAGCGACGTCCCGCCGAAGAAGGTGGGCTGGACGGCGAGGGGTGGCGGCTCGTCGAGAGCGGCGAGCCGGGTGCGGATGGTGGGGTCGCGCAGGCCGTCGAGCTCGCCATCGAGACCGGAGGCCACCCGGTGGCAGTGGACGCCCTCGGTCCCGAACCGCTCGACGACCCGATCGACGTCGAGCCGGGCGAACCGCCCGAGCGTGCTCACCCCGAGCCGCTGGCAGGTCGCGGCGAGCTCCGGTCGTCGCAGGGTCGCCATGGAGAGGGGGGCCAGGAACTCCGCCGAGCCCTCGGCCGGCACGATCAGGCCATCGCGTGCCGCCAGCGCGGCGGCGAAGAGGCCGTCGGCGATGCCGAGCGAGACCTCGTCGGCGAGCAGGTCGGCCAGGTCCTCGGCCAGCAGCTCGCACACGGCCCGCTCGCCGCCGAAGAACCGGCTGGGGGCGCGCGCCGGGAGCACCGCCAGGCCCAGGCGGACTGGCTGGACGAAGGGGCAGCGACGGACCACCGTGGTCAACACCTCCGCGAACCGTCGGAGCTCATGGCCCTCCTGACCCTCCCTGGCCAGGGTCGGGCAGCGCAACACGATCAGGCGCTCCATCTGCGCCTTCAGGCTCCGTTGGCCACCCGCACCGTGCCCGCCGGCGAGGGCAGCCAGATCGGCACGGTGCGCTCGCGGACCTTTCCGTGGCGGCCTCGGATCGACACCTCGCAGCGGCGAGCGCTCAGCCGGCCATCGCCCATCCCGATGCCCTGCCACGAGGAGGCCCCGACCTCGAGGGTCACCTCGGCAGGGAGCGGCCAGCGACGCGGGTCCTCCACGATCACGACCAGGGCGGCCCGGCGCTCGCGGGCTCGGGCAGCGAGCACCCGCGCCGCCCCGTGGGGCACCCGGCCCGGTGGCCGCAGGACCACCAGCTCCATCCCGTCGAGCATCTCGGCAGCCACGTCGGCCCACCCCGCCCGCGGTCGCGGCACGAAGACCGCCCGACGCAGGTCGAGGCCCATCTCCGCCATGGCCAGGACCCCGGGGTCGGCGATGCCCACTGCCGCGCACCAGTGCCCAGACGACGACGCCTCAGCCAGCAGGCTCACCCCGAGCGACACCGCCCCAGAGCCCGGCGGACCGCTCACCACCGTCGTCGTCCCCCGGCGCAGAGATCCCCCGGGGAGGAGCTCGGCGAGGTCGGTCGAGACCGGCAGGACCCGCTCTGAGGCCATCAGGACAGGGGCGATGCGGGAGCGGAGGCCCTCGGGGACTGCCGGCCTCGGCTCACCCGCTGACGTCTGAAAAGCGAACATATGTTCGACCTTAGCCAGCGGGTGTCTCCTTGGCCACCGAGGGCCGGTTGATCCGCTCAGATCGAGATCGATCCCGCCCAGGATGCCGAGATCGGTACCACGCGTGCGCGAGAGACCGCATCACTCAGCAATAGCATCAGGTGATGGCTTCAACGAGGGCCACCTTCACGCTCGACGAGGAGCTCGCAGAACTCGCCCACCGGCTCAACATCAACATCTCAGCGGCCGCACGGCAGGGCGTCACCGATGCTGTCCGCGAGGCGATGGCGGCATGTGATCGGGCGGCATACCTCCGTCGGCCTGAGCGTCCCGACGCGTTCTGGTCAGATGCCGAGAAGTGGGACGAGCTGTAAAGACCGGAGAGGGAGCGAGGCCTGACTAACTCACGTCGGGCGCAAGAACAGACCAGTGCTGAGGTGGATCCATTCACTCAACGGAAGGGGCGGTCACCAATCTCGGGGTGTTTCAATTCACTCCTGCAGTGCGGCAACGCCGAGACCAACATGATTTGGCAGCACGGTGCGATTCGGCACGATGACCCAAACTCCACCGAAGTGACGCACCCGACGGACCCCGTCGATAGTCTGCACACGAGTGGTGGCACCGACCCGGTCGATTCTCCACGACACCCCCGCCGCCATAAATCGGCGCTTTAGCACTCCCCAGGTGATCCCACCCGGAGCAGGATTTCGATTTCGCGGTTCGTTGTGCTTCGGGATGCCAGGACCTGTCACCAGCCAGACGGCGTCACTAGAACCCATCACGTGGCTCAGAATCAATTGACTACGGACATCCTGAGCAGGCGTCGGCGAGAAAGTCAGCGAGCCTCCTCCGAGGAAGTCGAGTCGGTAGGCCACCCAGTAGTCGGCCCAACCCGTTCGGTACCCCGCGTGGTCTAGAGCATGAGCGATTGGCACCATTCCAGCATCTGACCCTGAGTAGCCCGAGAAATAGGATGCGTTCACGCCAGCGGCTACATGAACCCACGACGAGAACTGCCAAGAGCTCCAGAGCATGGCGCTAACCACAGCAAGGACCGTGACGCCGGATGCCGCCGCCCTGCGTCCGACCTGATCCAAACGCAGGCGTCTCCATGCCACCAACTGATCAAGCCCTAGCGCTAGGACAAGCGCATAGAGCGGGGTTAGGTAGACGGCATAGCGACCATCGGCGAAGTACCACGCGGCTGGACTCGCCGCGTAGGCGAACGGCGACACGAGCACAGCCACCCCAATGGCTCGGCGAGGACCACCCGTGACCACAACCGCCAAGGAAGCACCGGCGAGCACGAGACAGATGGCGAGGACTGCCACAAGGTGCGAGGTTCCGAACGTCGAGACCCAAATCCCCTTCTGAGTGAGCGTCTGCTGAAGGCCCGCCAGCTGGGGAAGTACGTGCGAAAAGAAGATGCCGAGTCGCTCGCCGTAAGTTGATGACACCGTCCCGTGGTTGTGAAGAGTGTCGAAATCCGATCGGAGAGATGACCACCACCAGGGTAGTGACCCCACGACGAACCCACCGAGCATCAGTGCGCCAGCCCGCCCTCGGCGCGACCAGGACCCCGACCGCCACCACGCACCAAGCACAAGCAGTCCCGCTGCGACCCCCACGTAAATGATCTCTGGCGAGCACCACCACCCGAGACCGGCCAACAAGCCAACGAGCGGCCACCTCCAGAATCGATCAGCGTCGCTCTCAAGCGTCAGTGCAGCAAGCAAGAGCCCGAAGCTCAGGGCGTATTCCGTAGCCCGGAACCCATAGGCCTGGGTGAGTATCAGCAACGTCAGCGTGGGAAACAGCAAGGACAGCGCCGCCACGCCAAGCGCCAGAGGCCGAGAATCGAGGAGTAGGCGGGCACACCGCCACAGCAGCACGACACCGATGACTCCGAGTATCGCCGTCATGAGGTGGAGCGTGACGCCGGTCGCAGGAAGAACGGCGAAGGCCACCGCATCCAAGTAGGGCTCAACTCCGCCGTAGTTCTGACCCCAGTAGAAGGCAGTGAAGTGACCGCGAAGAATCGTCTGAGCCATGAGGCCGGTGACGCCTTCGTCGGAGTTGATTGGGATGTGACCAATCAGCCACACACGGAAGAACAACGATTGGGCTATCGCCCCGAATGAGACGGCGAAGGCCAAGAGATCCAGCCTCCGAGATGCTCGCAAACCGAAGTGTGAATCGGTCCGGAGTTGCCCCATCGACCCCAAAGGTCGCAGCTCAGCATCCGCGATGCCCTCATCACTCACGGGTCGAGACCTCATACTTGCTGCCTGATCCCGCTGCGATCAGTCAGACGCTGTAACCAAGAACGAAACAAGCATTCATAAATGAGCCACCGTGAAGTCCGAACGGTCCTGCATACGGATTGGCGCTAAAGGCGCTGTAGGGATGCAAAGTGGCGCTCTGAGCGAAGGCGTCCTGGAGTGCTCCACCCATGATGACAAGCTTTCCATTCGTTCCGTCCGCAGGATCGCCAGCGAAGGCAGCCCAATGAGAGTTCTTGTTCCCGATGACCCCCGCCGTGCAGTCAAAGCCGTTTACAACCCATCCCTTTGACTGGGTGGACTTCGCCCAGATCCCGTATTGGCTAAATTCAACTCCAATATTTGACATCATAGCAAAACTATTCTTGGGTTTTAGATCAGCGAATGT
>CANGPS010000026.1 GCA_947456245.1 Acidimicrobiaceae bacterium | reverse complement strand
TCTTCTTCGAGTGAGCCGGGCACCGGACAGGAACACCGTCCACGGGCGGTGCGTCGACCACCGAGGTCCATCCGAGGAAAGGAGCGAGCAGAGGCTCCTCTGGATCGGTCTGCGGTCCACGCATCGTGCGCTCGTCCCGGCGGAACCCGGCAGCGAGGCCCAGACCGATCATGTACAATTTTGCGTACAGTCGAAGACTCACGGTGCGATGAGCACCACGAGGCCTGATGATCGGAACGAAATGAACACCACCTTCGAAGCACTGACGCCGCCGACGCCCGGCACCGCCGCGCGGTCGATCCACCCCACCTCGACATGGATGCCCCGTGCCCTCACCGGTAGGGCCACCTCCCGTCTCCTCCACCTCCACCGCTTCTCGAGTGGGCTCCAACCCATGCCCCGGCCCGATGAGGGCCGGGGCCGGTTGTTGCCACTGAGGAGGAGCCATGAAGGACACCGCCACCGCTCTGTTCTGCCGCGCCCCGCGGCGTGAGCTGACGACCTGCACGACGAGGAATTCCAACAGTCTCGTTCCTCTCCCGAGGACCATGCGTGCCTCCGGATCGCACACGCCCGGCCCGATCGCCCTGCGCACGAGCGCCGGCCCTCGGGCTCACGGCCCGCCCATCGGTGCACCGCTTGAGCCCTGAGGGCTCACCCCTGCCCGGCGCCGGCCCAGCCTGCGCACCACCCAACGCCAGCACCACGTTCACCTCCGCAGCGCCGAGAGATCGGCGCTGCGTCATCCACACGAAGGAACCACATCCAATGACCGCACAGATCATCCTCACCAACCAGCTCGGCATCGCCGTGGCGAGCGACACCACCACGACCATCGGCGAGAAGGCGCTGCAGACCTCCAGCAAGATCGTGGCGCTGCCCTGGCCGCACCGCGTGGCCGTGCTCGACGCCGGGCTCGTCTTCGTCGGTGGCCTCCAGGGCCGCTTCCTGCTCACCGAGTGGGTGCTCAGCCTCGGCGACCCCCTCGCCACGCTCGAGGCCTACGTGGAGAGCTTCGACGCCTGGGTCGCCGACCACGCCGCCGAGCTGCTCGTCGACGACGCCGCGTCGATGCGTGATGTGGCGCGCAACGAGCTGATCGACCTCTGGAACTACCGGGACTCCGACTGGCACGGCCTCGAGCACGGCGACCCGGCGGCGCCGACCCTGCTCGAGTCCGAGCAGCTCGCCAAGGCCATCGCCATCGTCGACGGCTACTGCGAGAGCAACTTCACCCGTGACCCCTATCCGGACCTCGTCGACGGCGGCCTCGAGGCCCTCGTGGAGGCCACGGGGTTCGATGCCACCGAGCTGATCGACGAGTTCCTCGAGCAGCTGCGCGAGGGCCTCGGCATCGACGGGGCCGGCCTGCGCGACCGGCTCGGCGAGTTCGTGACCGGTTCCCTGCTCCGCTTCGTGGGCTCGAACGAGCTGCTCCGCCTCAACTTCGCCGGCTACGGAGCCGACGAGATGTTCCCCGCCCACGCCGAGCTGAAGATCCGGTCCATCTACGGCGGCCGTCTCCGGTCCACCACCGTGGTCCACACGGTGAGCAAGCCCCGGCACAGCACGCAGTGGTTCCCCATCGCCCAGCAGGACGCCATGGCCGACATGCTGCGCGGCATGAGCAGCGAGCGGCGCTCGGCCGTCTTCCGGATGGCCACCGGGCTGGTGGACGACATGGAGAAGCTCGACGAGGACGACAAGAAGGAGTTCCGCGACAAGCTCTACGAGCGCCTCGAGGACTACTTCGCCTCCCACTTCGAGCGCTTCTCTGACAGCACCATCCGGTCGCTGAGCCTCCCGGCGCTCGCCTACTACGCCGACATGCTCGTCAAGATCCAGAGCATGCGCTCCGAGATGGCCGAGGGTCCGGTCTCGGTGGGTGGGCCCGTCGAGTGCCTCACCATCTCGCGCACCCACGGCGTCGAGTGGTCGCGTCGGCTCTCGACCCACACCAACAACCGCACCGGGGAGATCGAGATCGGCTGGTAGCCGATCCCAGGTTGGAGCCCTCCGCTCGCCCGCCAGCCGGGCGAGCGGAGGGACCCCCTCGCCAACGCGGCTCTCGGATCGCCATTCACGATCTCGGATATGCCCAGACGCCTCCCTGCTAGACAGAGGGACGACCCACCACCGACGACGAAGCTGAGGCAGACGTGGCCATCTCACTCCCCGAGAACCTCCCGCGGCACCGGTTCCGCCACCCGGCCGAGTTCGAGGTCTACCAGTCGCTCGTGTCGGGACTCCGTGATGACTGGGTCGTGATCCCCTCGCTCGAGATGCGCCTCGATGGCTCGTTCACCGAGCGCGAGATGGACATCCTGCTGCTCCACCGGAACCACGGCCTGATCCTCATCGAGGTCAAGTCCTTCCCCATGCGCGTCGAGTCCGGCCGCTTCTTCTACGAGGACGGCGGCCCCGTCGACAAGGACCCGCTCCACCAGCTCGAGGCCCAGCGCAACTTCCTGTTCCAGCAGCTCAAGGACCTCGACGCACAGATCTTCTCGAAGATCCGGATCGCCATCGCCACACCGGCGACCATCAACATCACCGGCGAGCTCCCTCGGAACCTGCGCTCCGAGCAGCTGCTCGACTCAGCCCGGCTCGCCGACCCTGATGCCGCCATCGGTGATCTCGTCTTCTCCGACCTCTACACGGTGCCCCTCGGATCCGAGCTGTTCGAGGCCATCATCGAGCGCCTCGCCCCCAACGCCACCCTCGACACCTCACCAGCCGGCATCCGGGCCATCGCCCGAGCGCGCATGGAGCGTCGGCTCGAGACCGAGACCAAGGTCCTCGAGAGCCTCGACGAGAACCACCGGGTCCTCGTCACCGGTGGGGCTGGAAGCGGCAAGACCCGCCTCGCCGTCGCCTGGGCGAGACGGGCCTCCGCTCGAGACGAGCGAGTCCTCTACACCTGCTACAACGACCCTCTGGGCCACGCCAGCGGCGACGAGCTGAGCGGGTTCGAGGACATCACCGTCGCCCCCTTCCTTCGCTACCTCGAGACCGCGCCGGGACTCCCACCTCTGTCGGCCAGCGAGGAGGACGAGAGCCCGCGTGCCTACTGGAAGCGGGTCGAGAACCACGCCGTCGAGCACTTCTCCGAGATCATCGACGCCTTCGACACGATCATCGTCGACGAGGCCCAGGACTTCAGCCCCATCTGGCTCGCCATGCTCGAGGAGCTGCTCGACCCAGAGGGCCCGAGGCGCATCTTCATGGTCGGCGATCCGGGCCAGTCCATCCGCAAGACGGGCTTCCGACTGCTCACCAACCGAGACGGCTGGGTGCGGGCCGAGCTCGTGAGCAACAACCGCAACGCGCCGGCCATCGCCTCGCTGCTGCGCCAGAAGCTCGGAGGGGCGGCCTCGCCCAACGTCGAGCCTTACGCATCCGACATCATGCGGACCACGGTGGAGACCGACGAGGAGGTGCTGGCCAACGTGGAGGCTGCGCTCGCCCGCGTCGATGGCGAGCCGACCTGGGTGCTGACCACGTCCTCCTCGACCCGGGACCTGCTGCGGTGGCGCCTCGGGCTCGTGGAGTGGGAGCGCCGCGGCCAGGGAACCGTCTGCGAGACCGTCTACCGGGTCAAGGGCCTCGAGGTCGACCGGGTCATCCTGGTGGCTGACGCGGAGGAGGACCCCGAGCGCCTCCGCCAGCTGCTCTACTCGGGCGTCAGCCGTGCCCTCGAGCACCTCGAGATCATCGCTCCCGCCTCGGTGATCGCCCGGGTGTAGCAGGGCTCCTGGGGAAGTCCTACCCCTCCGTCCGCTCGACCAGTCGCTCGGTCAGGCTCGACACCCGCTGCACCGTCGTGTCGAGGGCCGCCGCGAGCACCTCGTCGCTGCCGACGATGACGACCTCGCGCTTGGCCCTCGTCACCGCCGTGTAGAGCAGCTCCTTGGTCAGGATCCGGTTCCGTGTCGCCGGCAGCGACACGATGACCCGCTCGTACTCGCTGCCCTGGCTCTTGTGGATGGTGAACGACCAGGCCGGCGTCGCCTCGTCGATGACCCGAAGCGGCCGGTGCCGCGGGTGATCGCCGCCGGGCAGGAAGTAGGCCTCGGGGCCCGACTCGGTCTGGCAGACCACGCCGACGTCGCCGTTCGAGAGACGCTCGGCGAGCTCCTTGGTGGCGGACTGCTCGTTCTTGAGCACCATCAGCGGCGTGCCGACGGCGAAGCGGCCGGAGTGCTCGGTGGAGGTCGCCGTGCGGGCCAGCGCCTCCTCGACCTTGGCCCGCCACCACGCCACCGACCAGTCCCCCTCGCGGTTCCCGCACAGGACGACCTGGTGGCCGAGCAGGTCGAGCGCACCGGCGACGTCGCCCGCCTCGGCGAGGGCCCGGACCTCCTTGGCCGAGGCCAGGACCGATCCGAGCTGCTCGGCCGGCGTGGCCGAGCGCACGAGCTCGTCGGGGTGGGCGGCGAGGGCGGCGGAGACCTCGTCCATGCTGCCGGCGTTGATCGCCCGGGCCAGCTGCACGATGGCCTCGTTGCTGCGGTGGCTGGTGACGAGCCGCGTCACGATCGACTCGAGCGGGGACCCGGCCTCGGACCCCGCCTCGACGATGTCGCGCAGCACGGCGCCGACCTCGACCGACACCAGCTGGTCCGGGTCGCCGACGAGGATCACGTGGCTCTCGCCCGCGCAGCGCAGCAGCTGGTCGAGCAGCGTCATCTCGAGCATCGAGACCTCGTCGACGATGACGAGATCGCAGTGGAGCTCGACCCTCGACACCGAGGCGTCCGGTCGGATCTCGAGCAGCCGGTGGACAGAGCCGGAGTTCGGGTCGATCAGCAGCTCGACGGCGAACTCGGCCATCCCCTTGTCGCCGAAGGCGTGGTCGAGCGCCTCGCGCATCCGCACGGCCGCCTTGGCCGTCGGGGCGCAGATGGCCACCCGGAACGGCCGGCCCCGCTCCCTCGCCACCATGCCCATGGAGCGCAGCAGCGTGGCGATGGCGGTGGTCTTCCCCGTGCCGGGACCCCCCGTGAGGACGGAGACCGACCGGGTGACCGCCCGGTCGAGGAAGTCCGAGAGCTGGGGGCTGAGGCGCTCGGGGTCACAGAACCGCTCGAGCTCGGCCGCCGCGGGCAGGGGCACCTGGTCCGCGCCGACCACCGTCGGCTCCCCGACCGAGGCCAGCAGTCGGTTGGCGATGGCGCACTCGGCTGCGGCGTAGCGACGGATGGTGACGTAGCGGCCGGCACCGTCCGCGGTCGAGAGCACGATGGGGGGACCACCCGGGTCCACCGACTCGGCCTCGAGGGCCTCGCGCCCGACCAGGCGGGGATCGGCCGAGGTGAGCGCGTCGATCAGGGCCCGGGCATCGACGTGGTCGCCGACGAAGACGAACTGCCCGTCATCGTCTCTCGTGGTCCAGAGCTCCTCGAGCAGCCGCTCGAACACGGCGAGGTCGAGGTCGACGGCCGCGTGGTTGTGGCGCACGGCCTTGGCCAGGAGCAGCAGGGCCCGGTAGAGGTCGTCCGAGACCGTGAGCCCTCCGGGGCCGAGGCGCATGGCGAGGCGGATCGAGGCGTCGGCGAGGAGCCGGTCCGTCTCGTCGAAGACCTCGCCGAGCTCGTCGACGTCGAAGTGGTCGTTGCGCAGCATCAGGCCTCCCGCCGTCCGGCCAGGATGTCCGAGCACCCCGTGATCACCTCGGCCGGGATGTCCCATCGGGCCAGGCCGTCTCCGGCCGCCGCTCCGGGCAGGGCGGCACCGCGGACGTAGTAGTAGCAGATTCCCCCGAGGTTCCGCTCCGGCGCGTAGCCGGGCATCCGGCGGGCCAGGTAGCGGTGGAGGGCGACCGAGTAGAGCAGGCCCTGGAGCGGGTAGCCCGACAGCGCCATCTCCCCCACCAGCTGCTCGGGGGCATAGGCGGTGGCCTCCTTGAGGAGGTTGGACTTGTAGTCGAGGACCACGAAGCGCGGGCTCGACTCGTCGCCGACCTGGGCCACGAGGTCGATGCTCCCGGTGAGGTAGCCCTGGAAGAGCCGGTCGGCCTGCTCGGGGGCGGCGGCGAGCTCGGCGAAGAACCCGGCGTAGGCGCCGTCGGCGTCGTGCTCGGCCACCAGGCGGGCGATGGCCGTCAACCGGTCGGACTTCGGGCCCCGGCCCTCGAGTGGCAGGGTGAAGCGCATCTCGTTGGCCACCCGGTCGGCGCCGAGGGCCGTCAGGCCGTCGAGGCTGAGGTCGTCGAGCTGGGCCCCGAGGCCGTGGCGCAGGATGGTTGCGAACTCGGCCGTCACGGCAGCGGGGTCGTCGAGGGTGATCCCGGCCCGCCGGTAGGCCTCAACCACCTCGGCCTCGAGGCGGTCGGTCTGGCCGGAGTCGAAGATGCCGACGACCCGCTCGAAGACCTCGTGGATGGCGACGCCGACGATGTTGCCGGCATGGCCGCCGAAGAGGCTGCTGCCGAGCTTGCGCCGGGCCGTCTTGTCGTCGGCCACGTCCTCGGCGAAGACGCCGCCGTCATAGACGGGACCGGCACCGCTCGACTCCACGTCGATCTCGGCCGCCGACGTGCTGCTGCCGTGGACGTGGAGGGCCGAGTAGGACCACCGCCGGAGCGACTCATCGATGAAGGGCCGATCGACCACGTCGGTCGTGGACACCTCGATCTGGCCCCCTCGGGCCAGCGCCGAGCTGCCCACCTCGACTCGTTCCGGACGCACGACCTCGATGCCGGCATCGAACGGGGCGCCGGCCGCCAGGCAGATGGCGTCGAGCTCGACGAGATCGTCGTGCTCGGCCACGAGCAGCGACTCGACCAGGACCCGCCACAGCGAGGTCTTCGAGATCCTGCTGCGCTCCGAGCTGCCCGCGTACTCGTGCCGGTCGAGGTCCGAGATCCAGGCGACCAGCTCGGTCTTGGCCCGGGTCAGGCCCACGTAGATCAGCCGGGCGGCCTCGTCGGTGCGCTGGCGCTCCTCGTCGAGGGCCGACGGGCTGTCGTCGCCCACCTTCTTGGCCGTCAGGCGTCCGAGGTCGAACACCCGACCATCCGGGGTCGAGAGCACGCCGTCGAGGTCGGCGTAGTCCTTGCCACCGGGAGTGGACTCGATGGAGGGGATGAGCACGACCTCGAACTCGAGGCCCTTGGCCTTGTGCATGGTCATGATGGTCACGGCTCCGCCGTCGGACTCGACCCGGCGGGCCAGCGCGTCGCGTGCCTCCTCGTCCTCCTCGTTCGCGGTCATGCCAGCTTCGAGCCAGGCCAGCGCCACCGAGGCGGTCACGCCCCGGGACTGCGCGGCGGCGAGGAGCTCGAAGAGGTGGTCGATGTCGGTCCAGCTCCGCTCCGGATCCTCGGAGCCCAAGATGGCGTGCATCGTGGCGGTGTCGAGCACCCGACGGCAGAGCGCTCCGGGCCCGTGGGCCTCGAGGGTCCGGGCGAGGGACGGGAGCGACTCGACGTCGTGGTGGCGGAACCAGGTGGACCCGAGCAGCCCGCCGCGACGCGGGTTGGTGGGCTCGGAGAGCACCCAGAGCAGGCAGCGCAGCTGCAGGGCGGCCGGCGAGCTGAAGACCTGCTCGGTCTTCGACGTCACCGCCGAGATGCCTGCCTTGCGCAGCGCCGAGCAGATCTGGTCGGCGAAGGTGTTGGTCCGCAGCAGGACGGCGATCTCGTCGAGCGCCACGCCGGCGTCGCGATACTCCGCCACCACCCCCACGAGGTCCTCGGTGATCGCGTCGCGGATGTCGTCGGTCGGCGCCGTGTTGTCCGGCTTGCGCGCATAGGGCAGCTCTCCCGGCCGACGACCGTCCGGACCGAGGCGGGCCAGCGGGACCGCCTCGGTGAGGTCGCGCACGATCAACCGGCCCCCCGCCGCCCCCTCCTTGCCGGCGGCGACCGGCGCGTAGCGGATCTCGGTGAGCGGGCGCGTCGACGTCTGCAGCGGCGTCGAGTACGACCAGCCGCGAGCCAGACCGACGTCCTCCGCCTGGAACGACAGGCCGTCGGCGAACCACCCGGCGATCGCCGGGTGCTGGCCAGCGAGGAAGAGGGCGTTGAGCTTGCCGAGCATGGCCGGAGTCGAGCGGAAGTTGCGGGTGAGCTGGTGGCTCAGCATCTGGTCGTCCCCGTCCGCCTCCTGGCCGAGGAGGTCTTGGAAGATCACCACGTCGCCTCCGCGGAACGTGTAGATCGCCTGCTTGGGGTCCCCGACGATGACCACCGGCACCTTCCCGACGAAGGCCTCCTTGAAGATGGCCCACTGGGCGCCGTCGGTGTCCTGGAACTCGTCGATGAGCACGAGGCCGAAGGTCTCGGCCAGGGCCGAGGTCGAGCGGTCACCGCCGCGCACGGCATCCCAGAAGACGTCGGAGATCATGGCGTCGAAGGTGACCGACGCCTCGAGGCGCATCATCTCCGCCGAGCGCCGCTCCGTCTCCTGGACGAGCTCGAGCAGCAGCTCGGCCTGTGCGCGGCGGTCGGTCTCCTCCGCCGCAGGCAGCCCGGCCAGCGCCTTGCTCGCCGGGCCGTCGTGGGAGTCGAGCCCCCCGAGGCTCACCGCCGAGGCGACCGTCGACCGCACCCGGTCGCGCAGGTCGGTGGCTTTCAGGACCCCGGAGGCTTCCTCGACCTCCGGGTCGGCGACGAGGAGGCGGAGGCGCTCGAGGTCGGAGAGGGCGGCTCGCGTGACGGTCTCGTTGGCCGCCCGGTCGTAGATCGAGGCCCCCGAGGTGGTCGTCTCCCCGCTGCGGTCGCCCACCATGGCGGCGAAGGAGTGGATGGTGCGGGCGTTGACGTCGTCGAGCCGCGACAGGACCTCGGCCTGCCGCCGCTGCAGCCACCGATGCCGCTCCGGATCGGTCTCCTCCAGCGCGACGAGGGACCTGCCCCACTCGTCTGCAGGCGTCATCTCGCCACGAAGGATCCTGCCTACTTCGACGACCCGGCCGCGGAGCCGGCTCTTGAGCTCTCTCGCCGCCGAGCGTGAGAAGGTCACCATCAGCAGGGCCGAGGGCTCGTGGTCCTCGTCCTCGAGCAGCCAGCGGGTGGCCAGGTGCGAGATCATCCAGGTCTTGCCCGTACCGGCTGAGGCCGAGACCAGCAGGACCCGACGGTCGAGGGCGCTCAGGTCGCCGACGATGGGATCGAATGTGGCCATCAGTGCCCTCCCTCGATGAGCGGCGATCGGGTGCGACCGAACTTGTCGCGCGCCTTGTCGTCCTCGGCCTGGGCCATCCCCTCGCTCACGGCGCGCTCACGCTCGTCGAACCCGGCGTGCCGGCGGAGCAGTGCCGAGCTCGGCATCCGTTGGTTCGCCGTCCCCCACCACCACGACACGCCCATGCCGGCCTGGCCGATCTGGCGGGCGAGCGACGTGGCGTCAGTCTCCCGGGTCAGCTCGCGGAACGTCATCGGGAACAGCAGCCTGTTGATGAGGGATGCAGACTCTGACGGCGTACCGCCGAACCCGCCGGTCCACTGCGTGATGGGCTTCACCGAGGCTCCTGAGGCGAAGCCCGTCAGGGCCAGCGCCTCGGAGGTCTTCCGGAAGATCGGCAGCACCTCATCGAGGCCACGACGGTAGAGGTCGACGAGGACGGCCAGCTGACGGGCAGCCGCATCGGCCGGAAGGCTCTCTGGCGTGGCCCGCAGGTCGAAGATCGGGTTGAGTCGGTAGGCCCCCTTGGGCACCACGTACGACTTGTTGGTGGGAGCCACCGTCGGATTCTCTGGAGCGAAGAAGGTCTGAACCCGGCACTCGGCGTCCGGGTTGGTTGCCCGCAGGGCGAGGAGCTCGATGAGCCGGCTGATCACGTTGCCTTCGTCGGCCTTCTTGTCCTTGCCCACCTTCGATCGCAGGTGGAGCACGCTGCGGATTGGCGTCGACCCGGAGATGTTCCGGCGGGGCACGAAGCGCTCAGCCGCGGACGAGTGCGCGCTGAGCAACATCACCCGACCGAGCTCGCCGAGGTCGATGGCCTGGAGCTCCGGGGCCTCGGCCGAGGTGACCACCTCGTGGTCGGCGAGGTCGAAGGCGAGGTTGAAGGCGTAGAGGTCGAGCTGTGCCCGGAGCGCGGGGTCTCGCCAGAACAGAGCGGGGACGTCGCCGGTCAGCTCCTCGCTGCGGCACAGCTCGTCGAAGATGGGGGCTCCCGCCGCCGAGAGCCTGGCCAGGCCATGGAGGTAGGAGGCCTCGTCCTTGACCTCGTCGAGGAGGGTCGTCCACTCGGGGAGCTCCATCAGCGCGTCGACATAGGCCTCGCGGAGCTGGTGCTTGGTGAGGTGGTCGACCTCGAGGGATGGTCGGACGGCCGACGCCTCGAGGTCCCGTGGCACCAGCACGTTCTCGGCCTGGCGCAGGTGTCGGCCCACGGGGTCGCGGAAGAACTGCTGGAGCGCGGCCAGGCTGACCTCCTCGGTCTGGACGAATTCCTCGGCCGGCGTGGCAGCTGGAGGCTCGTCGCCGAGGCGCAGGAGCCGGGTGTCGTAGCGGGGACGACTGTGGATGCCAGAGAACCCGTGGCGGCGTGCCTGGCCGAACTGCTCGTCGAGCACCTCGGCGGCGCTGCGGCCCTCGAGGGCGGCGACCGCGTCGATCAGCTCGCTGAGCGCGATGGCGGGATCGACCTTGGACCCGGTGGCCTCGTCAGCCGAGTTCCAGGACACCAGCAGGGTCTCGGTGGCTGACAGCACGGCGGCGAGCAGGCCGCCGAGGACGGCGCGTCGTGGGTCAGGATCACCCAGCGGACGACCGGGTCCATCCGTCGAGGCATCTGGGACCAGGCTCATCACCTGACTCGGCAGGCTGGCTGTCGGCAGCTTCTCCTCGTCGAGGCCGAGGATGCACACCACCTTGAAGGGGGCGTAGGCGAAGGCCTCGAGGCCGGCGATGACGATGCCGCCTCGACCGAAGATCCTCGAGTACTGCCGAGCCTGCGCCATCGATGACCAGAGCTCGAGCAGCTGCTCGAAGGTGAGGGTGAGCGCGTCCAGGGCCTCGTCGCCCGCCAGCGATGCCTCGAGGCGCAAGACCAGGCGCTCGAAGGAGTCGTCGTCGCCATCAGGCGAGGCCACGGCATCCATCCAGCGCTCGAGCTGCTCGAGCCAGTCGGCGAGCCGGCGACGCTCCGGATGGATGTCCGCACCGAGCGGCGGTCGCAGGGCATCGGCCTCCTCGACGATGCGCAGCACCGGCTGGAGCGAGCCGAAGAGCGCCAGGTCGCCGGGCTCGCCGACGGGGTCGAGCGGAGCAGCCGAGACCGAGCTGCGCTCGGCGACCTTCGGCGGGTAGAGCGTGGCCACGGCCACAGCGTCGCTGACCCGCTCCCACGTGCCCATGTCGGCCGGGAACCCGGCGACGCCATCGGAGGGGTAGACGGCGAACCGGGCGCGCTGCTCGGCCGAGACCCCGAAGATGAGCTTGCCCTCGTCGGCCCGCCGGGCGAGCTCCTGGGCCTGGTCGAAGTCGATCCGCAGTGTCCTGGCCACCGCCGGGAAGCTCAGCAGGTCGGCGATCTGGTCCACCGTGGCGTAGTTGCCGACGAGCCGCAGCAGGGCGAGCGAGGCACCGAGGCGGTTGCGCAGCCGATCGGGAGCGACCTCGATCAGCTCGTTGGGCAGGCGCGGACCGCCCTCGGCGTCCCACGGCTGATACGACCAGTGCCGCTCGAGGGCGGCGGCGAAGGTCGTCGGCCTCGGGCTCACCACGAGGATCTCGTGCGGCTCGACGCCCTCGGCGATCACCTCGAAGAGGGCGTCGCGCAGCTGCTCGACCTGCCGGCTGTCGCCGAAGCCGCCGAGCAGCCGGATCGACCGATCCTCGTCGGCCGCATCCAGGCCCTCTCCGTCAGCCAGATGGCGCTGGAGGCGGCCGAGCCGGCTCGACGCCTCCGCAGACCGGCCGTCCAGGAATGCGTGCTCGGCGTCGAGGGTGAGCCAGAGCACCGACGACTCGTCTGCGTCGCGCCGCCACGATGACGTCGCACCAGCCGGGGCAGGGCTCGCCGAAGATGATCCGGCTACCGCCCGGACCGCCTCGATGCTCGGAGTCGGCAGGAACGCCTTGATGGTCACAGAGGTCGAGAGCGCCTCGATCAGCTCGAGGAACCGCGGTCCGCCGGGGACGTTCGGGAGCCCGAAGATCACAATCTGGCCGGGCAGGCCTTCCACCGTGCCGCTGCGCAGCCGGTCGAGGACCTCAGCCCGCTGGACCTGCGGACCGGCGGCGAAGGCGTCGATGGCCTCCATCGCCTCGAGTACGGGGGCCGGGATCAGCTGTCGGTTGTCCTCATCGAGCAGGTGGGGGCGCCATCGGACGATCTCGTCGATCGACTCGGCCCGGCGGCGCGCCTCGTCGAACGAGCTCAGGCCGAGCGCACCGAGAATCCGCAGCGACGTCGCCTCGGTCCCCCAGTCCCGCCAGTCGTCGCCCATGACCAGGCGCTCGACCTCGAGGACCAGATCCTTGGGGAAGATCGACCGGAGGTTGGCCGTGATGCCACCCGCACCGGCGGAGTCGACCCGACTGAGCTCCTGGTCGAGCCACTGGCGCAGGCTCATCGTCGGGACGACCGTCCACAGCGGTGCCAGCGGGCCGCCGGGGGCGGAGAACACTGCCTCTCCGAACGGCTCGAGCAGCTGGCCGAGATCCTCGCCGAAGGTGATCGTGATGCTGCCGGCGCTCATTACGCCCTCCTCATAACCATGGATTGCATCTTGGCAGAGGCGTGTGACACCGATCCCGATCGATACGCTCCCGCAAGGAGCCTGATCCGGCCGTGGTGGATGCGGGCGCTGCGATGCTGGTCACGCTGGGCTCCGACGCCCAACCCACAGGCGCGACGGTCGCCTGCCGGAGCGCTGGCGGCGGCGTGGCCGTAGACCACGGTGCGCACCGGGCGCCGTTATACATGGGTCGTACCGTCCTGCTGGCACCCCCCGTCGAGCAACGCCCGACGATCTGCACCCGACCACACCACAGAGAGAGCAGCTGCGATGGACCTCCTCGGCCTCACAATCCCAACCTGGATCCTCGACTGGTCCGGGTCCGCCATGGTGGCCATCAGCCTCTGGTTCCTCTGGCACAAGCGGCAGGGCTACTGGCACTGGTCGAACGCCTCCCTGGTCCCCTACTTCGCGCTGTTCCTCACGACCGGCCAGTTCATGCTCGCCGGCCTCCAGGTGTCGTACCTGATCTTCGGCATCCACGGCCTCCTCCTCTGGAGGCTCGAGCGCCTGCGGCGCCAGGACGGCCGGCAGTTCGCCCAACGGCAGTGGTACGCGGCCGGATGGATCATCAGCCTCGGGATCTTCGTCTTCACCATCTCGGTCACGAGCTTCTCGGACGCGTGGACCTGGCTCGAGTTCGCAATCGTGTCGGCCTCGCTGCTCGCCAACATGGCCACCACCAGAACCTGGGTCTGGTCCTGGTACCTCTGGATCAGCGTCAACGTCGCCCAGGCCGTCTACTTCGGCCACCTCCACCTCTGGGGTCAGTTCGCCCTGCAGTTCGTCCTCGGGACTATGAGCATCGAGGGCGCTCGACGGTGGCGACTCGAGCGTCAGGATGGGGCCATCTTGGTCGGACCCCTCGAGGCGATGAGCGAGGCTGAAGCCAGGAGGTCCTCATGACCACCGCCCTCGTCGTCGGGAAGTTCGCCCCGCTCCACCGCGGGCACCAGGACATGATCGAGGCGGCAGCCGAGCTCAGCGACCGCCTCGTGGTGCTGTGCTGGGCACGGCCCGACTTCGCCTTCGCCGACAGCGAGGCGCGCGCGTCCTGGATCCGGACCCTCTATCCGGAGGCCACGGTCATCGTCCCGGCCGACCCTCCCGATGACGACGCGCCCGGCGAGGTCCACCGGGACTTCTGCGCCGACACCCTCGAGGCCGAGGGCATCTCGATCGACCTCGTTGTCAGCGCCGAGGACTACGGCGATCCCCTCGCCGCGCGACTCGGCGCCACGCACCATCGACTCGACCGCACCGAGCGCTGCATCTCAGGGACCATGGTCCGGGCCGACCCCCACGGGTGCGCCGAGCACCTCGACCCGCTGGTCTACGCCACGTTCGTCAAGAAGGTCGTCCTCCTCGGAGCGGAGTCGACCGGCAAGTCGACCCTGGCCCAAGCCCTCGCCGAGCGGTTCGAGACCACGTGGGTCCACGAGTACGGCCGGGAGCACTACGAGCTTCGAGGCGGCCGCCTCGACCTCGAGGACTATGTCGAGATCGCCCGCGTCCACCGTTCCCGCGAGGACGAGGCGGCACGTTCAGCCCGGGAGTGGCTCTTCGTCGACACCAACGCCCTGACCACGATGATGTTCTCCCACCTCTACGACCGTGACAGCCTCGACGAGCTGCGGCGCCTCGCCAGCGAGTGCGTTGACCGCTATGCCCTCACCCTCGTCTGCGACGACGACATCGCCTTCGAGCAGGACGGCTGGCGAGACTCCGACGGCTGGCGAGCCCGTATGCAGGGCCTGATCCTCGCCGACCTTGCCGCACGGGAGATCCCCTATGTCGTGGTCTCGGGCGATCTCGAGCAGCGGCTGGCGAAGGCGACGGCCGCCTTGGCTGGAGCGATTACCCCCTCGCTCCACCCTCCGGTACATCCCGGCGACCTCGGACCTCGGAGCGAGGCTCCACCAGTCCGATGATCATCGAGTTTCTCTGAGGACCGCCACGAGGTCAGGGACCGAGGTCGTTGCCATCATCCAGATCAGATTTGGATCCACCCGGTGGTACATGTGGGCGAGGACGATGCGCATGTCGATGATGGCTCTCCAATCGACTGATGGAAACGAACTCTTGAACTCCTCGCTGAGGTGCGATGACGCTTCGCCGATGACCTCAAGCAACCGCTCCATGGCGAGAGAAACCGCGAGGTCCTCGTCGAAGGCCGCTCTCCCACGCTCCGCGAGTCGAGCCAGATCCTCGGCTGCTTCGAGGATGTCCATCTTCCGCTGAGCATCGGTCCGGCTCACAGGGCCACTGCCTCCGCAAGAATGTGCCCATCACGGGGCTTCAGCCCTCCAGTCGAGAGGACATCGACCTCGACGCCGAGCAGATCGATCAGCTCGTTGCGAAGCTGGATCAGATCGAGGAGCGATGCGTCGTCGTCAAAGTCGACCAGAAGATCGACATCACTCTCCTGTGTCTCCGTGCCCCTGGCGACCGAGCCGAAGAGGAAGACCCTCTTGCCATGATGACGACGGGCGCAGGCGGTGATCACATCAGCCTGACTTGTGACGAGCCGCGCCAGCGTTCCCATGACGGAGAGGCTAACTGCTGGGTCCGCTACATCGGCTGAAGAAGTGGCCGAGTGAAGCGAAGCGCTCAACGGGCCTCGCCGTGACGAACGATTCATCAACGGTTGCGCCTAGCGAACCTGCTGTTGGCGAACCTCGTACACAGATGGGTGTCACCCTTCTCCATGATCCCCCAGATCGGTCCATCCCCGGGCATCACGAAGTTGTCGATCAGCTCCGTGGTCCCCGGGCCCGGGTTGACGTTGCTCATGGCGGTGTACGCCGGCATGTCGACGCAGTCGCCGGGATGGGTCATCTGCGTGGCGACTCCCTCCATGAAGAGGATCGCCTGTCCGCTGACCACGCACGTCCACCCGCCGAAGGGGTGGACGTGGATCGGAGCCCGTGTGCCAGCCAGGCGGACGTCTTGGTAGGTCCGGACCTGCTCACCATCGTGCTCGGCGGTGATCACCAGCGGTGAGCTTGCCAGAAAGGTCGGCCGACCCGGCGGGACCTCTCCGTTGAGACCTGAGACGAGGGGCATGGCGTTGGCCTGCCCAACCACCGACGTCCGAGCCCTCGACTCGATCCCCTAGGCCCTCGGAGCGGTCGTGGCTGCACCGCTGCAGTTGGCGGGGCTGGTACCCACCAGTCCCATCAGGAGTGCGGGCCACGAGCCAGAGGAGGCCACACCGGCTATCGATCCGTATCGATGGTCTGACCACGGTCGCTACCCTCGGAGGCGTGGCGACAGACGACGGTGACCTCGATCGATTCGTCCGGGCTCAGGACCGCGACGGGAACTACCGCCAGGCCCTGGCCGAGCTCGAGGCCGGTCGCAAGACCGGCCACTGGATCTGGTACGTCTTCCCGCAGATCGCCGGTCTCGGGTCGAGCTCCAACGCCGTCCTCTTCTCCCTCTCGTCGCCCAGCGAGGCCGCCGACTACCTCGACCACCCGGTGCTCGGCCCACGGCTCCGCAGCTGCGCCGAGGCGCTGCTCGGACTCGACACGAGCGACCCGGTCGCCGTCCTCGGCAGCGTCGATGCCAAGAAGCTCCGGTCCTCGATGACCCTGTTCCATCGAGCCCGGCCCGACGAGCAGGTCTTCATCGACGTGCTCGATCGGTTCTTCTCGGGCCACGAGGATCCGCTCACCCTGAGCCTGCTCCAAGGCTGACCCGCCTCAGTCCCATCCGTCGTGTCACACCCGGCTGCCACGATGCCGCCCATGAGACGATCCGTGCGACACCAGAGGACCACCCGTCGGTCCGGGTCCCACCGTCGCCTCGTGGCCTTGTAGCGCTGCGGCCACCGACCCCCTGAGGTCGGGCGGCGCTCTCGCCGCACCCGCACCTGCCCCCACGCCACGAGAGGAGTCCCCATGGACGCCGACATCTTCCCCTTCCCCGACCCCACCGACCTGCTGGCCGACACCTGGCACCGCCGCCTCTGCAGCGTCACCGACTGGCTCGTCCTGTCCGGCGACCTCCACCAGGATCCCGAGCTCGCCGAGCTGCAGGTCGCCGGCTGGTCCGCGTGCGGCATCACCCACGTCATCGACGTGCGCGAGGAGTGGAGCGACGAGGACGTCGTCGCCCGCCATGCCCCCGAGGTCACCTACCACCACCTCGGCACCCATGACTCCGGTCACCGGCAGGCCGACGACTGGTTCGAGGCCGGCCTCGAGGCGGCCCGGGCCGCCCGGTCCGATGACGAGTCCCGAGTCCTCGTCCACTGCCACATGGGCGTCAACCGAGGGCCGTCGATGGGGTTCCGGCTGCTCCTCGAGGACGGATGGGAGCCCATCGCCGCCCTCGAGGCCATCCGGGTGGCCCGGCCCATCGCGGCGGTCCTCTACGCCGACGACGCGCTGCGCCACCACCTTGGCCGCATCGGGTCGGAGACCACCGAGGGGGCCCGCCAGCTCGCCGAGGTGGAGTCCTGGCTCGACGACCACCCCATCGACGTCGAGGGCATCATCCGTCGCATCCACCGCACGGCCATCCGATGACGCACGACCACCTCGACGCTCCGGACGCGACGGCGCGAGCCAACTGCCACCGTCTTCTGGCCATGGTCGGCGAGCTGCATGCACGCGGCTACCAGCGGATCAGGGTCTGCCCGAGCCTCTCGGGCTCGGGCGGCTACTGGCGCTGCTCCATCACGACGGCCGACAACGTGACGAGCTCAGGCGTCGTCATCGCCGACTTCGACCGCGGCGCCCACTACACGTCGGGCAGCGGGAACTGCTACTTCGCGTGGTCCGACCTGGCCGGCGCCTCTCCGGACGCCCTGGCCGACGCCTTCGCCGAGCGCTTCGGCGAGATCGCGGCGGCGGGCCGTGGAGCCGACCCGGACTACGCCGCCTGGTTCGCCGAGCTCCTCAGCCACGCCGGTCGAGGGCACTTCCCCATCGCCCTCGCCGACTTCGAGCTCCCCGCCGACCGGCTCACCTTCGTCGCCGGACCGGGAGCGGCCCACGAGGAGCTCGCCATGCCGCTCCCACCCCCGCCGCCGCCAGACCAGAGCCTCATCTGAGTCCACGGCGTCCGAGCTCGCCGACCGATGTGGGCTGACCCGCGAGGAGCCCTATGTCGCACACCTTCTACACTTGGCCCATGACCGCCGTGCCCTCCCGAGAGCTGCGCAACGACACCCGAGGGGTCCTTCGTCGAGCGGAGGCCGGCGAGCCGATCGAGATCACGGTCGACGGTCGACCGGTGGCCGCGCTCGTCCCGCTCGTCGGGCAGCGTCGGTGGATCTCCCGGGCTGATCTGACCCGCCTCCTCGACGGCGCCCAGGCCGATCACGACCTGGGCGACGAGCTCCGGCGGCTCGTGCCCGACTCGACCGACGACCTGTGACGACCCGCTGCATCGCCGACACCAGCGTCTTCATCGCCAACGAGTCAGGTCGCCCCATCGACCCCGGTCTGCTCCCCGAGGAGGTCGGGATCTCGATCATCACCGCCGCCGAGCTCCGGGTCGGGGTGCTCGCCGCCACCGATCCCTCGATCAGGGCACGGCGACTCGAGACGCTGGCACGAGCGCTGCACCTCGACCCGCTCCCCATCGACGCAGCGGTGGCGGCCGCCTGGGCCGAGCTGCGCATCGCCCTGCGCGACGTCGGCCGCTCCATGCCGCTGAACGACTCGTGGATCGCGGCCACCGCCCTCGCGCACGACGCCGCCGTCCTCACCCAGGACGACGACTTCGCCGGCGTCCCCGGCCTCGCGGTGATCAGGGTCTGATCACCGCCGCCCCATCTCGCGAGGGGCGGCGGCGCACCAGGTGTGGCTAGCCCTGCCCCGACGTGAGCACGAGCGAAAGGAAGGTGGAGCCCGAGTTCGAGTTGGTCACCGTCCACTGGCTGCCGTCGACCATCGTGCAGGTCAGGCCGGAGCAGGTGAAGCCGTAGGCGCCGATCGCCGAGCTCGGGACCTGCTCGGGCTCCCAGCTCCAGGTGATGTTGTTGCCGCTCGTCTGGTTCCGCCACGCCAGCGGGACCTGCAGGCCGCTCTGGCTGCTCGCCTGGTTCTGGGTCCGCAGGCCGGTCACCCCCTGGTAGGAGTCACCGCTCTTGACGTAGAGGCTCGAGCCGCAGGTCCCCACGGAGGCGCTCGAGTTGGAGCCACCGCCATCGACCGGCACGCCGTTGGAGAACCACGCCACGTCGGTCGATCCACCACAGGTGCTCGCGCCGCTGAACGATGCGTTCACACCGGAGTCGTTGCGATCGTCCATGGACCACGAGTAGGTGTTGCTGTTCAGGTCCGGGTAGGAGCCCTGCCCGAAGGAGTAGTACTGCGAGTACAGCCACGAGTAGCTGCTGACGGGATCGCTCCAGCCCAGCGGACAGGAGGCCCCGGGGAAGCAGGTCGTCGTGTTGGTCACGGTCGCCCAGTTGCCGCAGTTGAGGTACCAGGTGCCCGACTCGAGGCCCGCCGCGTTGCCGGTGTTCTGCACCGGCGGCGTGTACCAGCCCAGTGCGGCGTTGCCCGGGTTGCACATGAGCAGGTTGGCCTGCTCGACGCCGGTCAGGATGACCGACCCGCCCTGGCTCGTGTAGGGCTGCAGGACGTTGCCGTTGTAGGAGGCCTGATCGACCGGTCCACCCTCGCCGGTCAGGAAGATCGGCGAGCAGGGGTCGGCCGGCGGGGGCGCCGAGGCACCATCGGCCACGTTGGCGGCGATGATCGTGGTGGCGCACTCGTTGGCGTCGGTGATCCCCGAGAACTGGTAGAGCGCGCCGTTCGACTCCCACGTCGACCCACCGCTCGTGACCGCGGCCGGCAGGCTCGCCAGCGGACTGGCCGGAGCGCCGGCGAGCGAGGGCAGGCCCGAGCCGAGCAGGGTGCTGTACGCGATCGGCCCACTCGTGATGGTGTTGCCGGCGATGGTGCCCGAGGCCGTGGTCAGCGGATAGGCCTGCGGGGCGATCGGCGCGTCGGTCTCGATGAACGAGAGCGCCGTGGCGTAGAGCTGGTTCACCCGCCACGAGTAGACGCGGGACAGCTGGAGCTGTGCCCGGTTGTAGATGGTGGTCTGCGCCGCGGTCGTCGTGGTCGGGCAGGTGCCGTCGGTCGTGGTCAGGCAGTAGCTGTAGAGGGTGCCCGGGACGCCGCCGAAGGACGAGATCATCGTGCAGTCCTTGGCCTGGCCCCAGGTGCAGTCCGTCGTGGCGTGGTCGTAGTTCAGCTGGTTGACCATCGACTCGAGCGAGTACGCCTGCTGGAGCACGCCGAGCGAGTTCTGGAACTGCTCGGTGATGGCGTTGTTGTACTGGTCGAAGAGCGGCACGACGTTGGTGCCCTGGTTCCGATCGAGCTTGGCCGTGGCCTTGAGCTGCTGGGCCTCGGCGGCCCAGAGGTTCACCAGCGACGAGCTGAGGTTCGGGACCACCGCGCTCTTCGGACAGGCCGTCGTCGAGCACGCAGTGTCATCCACCGCCGAGCCCGAGAGGCTGTTCAGGCTGGCCGGGAAGGTCGAGGCCGCCGTGGACAGCGACTCGGAGACGGCGGCGTCGAAGGGCTCGCCGCTGGCGGAGCCCGAGATGGAGGCGCCGGGGATGGCCGAGTAGTTCGACGACCAGAACCCGAGGTGCTCCATGGTCGTGCCGAAGATGCCAGGGCCACCGCTGGTCGACGGGGTGATCACGTCGAGGGCGTTGTTGTAGTTGGTCAGGTCAAGGTTGGTCTGGGCGTTCGCCCCGTCCACCATGGCCTGGTAGATCTGGTTCTGCTCGAGGGCGTAGTCGACCTGGAGGTTCTGGATCTGCCCCTCCTGGTCGGCGAGCTGGCCGTTGATCAGGGAGAACTCGGCCTGGATGCAGGCGTCGCCTGCGTTGTCCCCCATCAGCCCCGTGGCCGCCCCGGCGGCGGTGCCGACCGCCCCGAGCGCCGGGCCGACGACCGGGATGAAGTTGAGGAACCCGCTGGCGATGTCAAGGCTGGCTGCGGTCGTGCCCATCACCGATCCACACCCGGTGTTCGACCCCGCCGGCGCGAGGCCGCGGTTCGGTCCCTGGGTCAGGACCGGGTTCGGCGAGAACGCCGCCTTGACGACCTTGCTCAGGACCGGCGATGCCTGGAGGGGTGAGGCTGCGGGGACGGAGACCGATGGGTCAAGGCTCACGGTCAGGGTGCGACCCGCCGGGTCGGTGAAGCCAGGAGCAGGCGTCGTCGGGGTGTAGGCCCAGGAGCCATTGCTCATGCCGACGGCGACGGCCAAGCCTCCGCTGCTGCGCTGCATGATCGCTGCCAGCTTCCGGGCGACCGCCGCCGGGAGGGTGGTCGTCGCCGAGACCCGGATCGAGCCAGTACCACCGCACCCTCCACGGTTGGGCGCGGTCGACTTGCAGCAGTGGCCGCACTGGATCCCGCCGCCGTAGGAGCCACCGGCATCGGTTCGGGCGTTCGCCGTGGGCGTGTAGGTGAAGGCACCGGTGCTCGGGTTCAGGGTAGGTTGATTCACGTTGTTCGAGGCGGTGAGTGTCCCTGCTGGAGCATTGAGGAACCAGCTCCCGCTTCGGCCCCGATGCGGCGAGAACCGCATGGACACCAGCGAGCTGGTGAGCGGGGAGGCGGCCATGCCGTCGACGATCGGGACCACCGAGACCGAGATCCCGCGGCCGAAGAGCCGCTTCGACGTCCCAGGAATGCCCGATGCGCCCATGCCGACGTTGCCGCCGTTGCCGCCGCAGCCGTAGCCGCAGGAGTTGGACACTGGGACCGTCTCGGTCACCGTGAAGGTGTCGGTGTGGCCAGGGGCCGGGAGCGTCAGGGTGATCGCGTTCCCCGGAAGTTTGCCGATGGTGGTCGCGCCCGCCTCAGCCGGCGGCACGATCGCCGCGGCGATGACGGCACCCATCGCGCAGGACAGTCGGAGCATCGTCGAGATTCGGTGATTCCTCATGGTCAGACCCTTCAACATCATCGGCAGTGACACCACTTGCCGCTCGCTGATCATAGATAGAAAGTCTAGGTCCGTCTGCTCGTGGCGTCCGCACCGAGGGTAATGCCCCTCGCTTCCCTGGATTCGGCCCACCGGACGGCTCCGCCTCCCACGGGCAGACGAACCACGCCGAGGTCACCGAATCGAGGCGATCACCTCACGAAGGCGCGCCACGCGCGGGTACATCGTCGGTCCACGGAGGCCGATGAGCTCGGCTTCGACGAGGGGGACATCGATGGTCACCCCGGCCGCCACCATGGCCTCGACGTCGACCCAGTCCTTGCCCCGGTTGCACGACAGCTTCACCACCACGAGGTCGTCGGCTGACAGGATCGGAATCTCGGCTGTCCCGGTCGTGGCTCGGATCGGCACCCGGCGCGCCCGGCCGAGCAGGCGGTGGTGGAAGGCGTCGAAGGAGAGGAACAGGTCGAGGACGTCGGCACCCCGCCGGAGTCGCGCCCCCGAGATCGGGACCACCTCGTCGAGCGGCCGATCGAGCACGAAGCCAGCAGCGGCGAGCTCGCCCACCAGCCCAGGGGCTCCCGCCACGTCGGTGGCCACGTTCACGTCGACGTCGGTGGTCGCCCGAGGCTCGGCGTAGTAGTTCAGCGCCATCGCACCACCGAACGCATGGGCGATCCCGAGGTCGTCGAACCGTCGGTCGACCTCGACGAGGAGGTCGGAGATCATCGGTCGACCACGACCATGTCGGGGATCCCGAGCGCCCGCTCGATGGCGTCGAGCCGCTGCTCCATGGGAGCGTCGAAGGCGAGGGGCGGCCCGCTCTCGCCGGGGTCGTCGGGGTCGCGCTCGGGCCATGCCTCCGGAGGGGTCCACCCACCCTTGGCGGCAGGGAGGCTGAGGTCCCCAGGTGAACCCTCCACGACGAGTCGGCAGCCGCAGGCGGCCACGATCCGGTTGACCACGTCGATCGACGGGAGCTGGCGATCGTTCTCGTAGGCCGAGAGGTTCGGCACGGCGATGCGCACGATCTCGCCGAGCTCCGCCTGCGTCAGGCCGCGAGACCGTCGCAAGGTCCGGAGGAAGGCGCCGTACATCATCCCAGCGTATGTTATTGAAATCAATAACTCAAGGGGACCATGTGGCGTCGCCTCCCTCAGCCGAGGAACCGCTTCCAGAACGAGGACTCGACCTTCTTCACCGGCGAGGTCGCGGCGTGACTGGCGTGGCGGACCTCCCGGACGGCGCGCGGTGCCGCGGCTCGGCTGATGCTGCGGACGCTGCCAGACGAGATGCGGGGTGCCCTCGGCATCCCTCCCATGCGGAAACCCATGTCGGTCCTCCTCGGATCGATGACGGTGGCGAACCTACGGAGCACCTGTGACACCGATGACCCGGAGGCTGGCGGAGGATCAGAGGTCAGCCGGGCGACAGGGCGGTGATGCCGTGGCGGGAGCAGGCGGCGTGGAGCCGTCGGTCGTAGGTGACCATGGCGGTCAGGTCCTCCTCCATCTCGAGGGCCGTCGCCAGGTGGATCGCGTCGAGCGATCGGAGGTCGCTCGGCTCCGCGCCACCGGCGGAGAAGAAGGTGACCGAGGACGGGAGCACCAGGCTCACGAACTCGAGCGCCGAGAGGACGGCCTCGTCAGGAGAGCCGAGCCTCGCCCCGCTGCGGAGCGCCTCGGTCACGAGGAGCTGCGAGGACCAGAGCTCGTCGTGCTCTCGGGCGAACTCCTGCATCGCCGCCGTCTCCGGCTCGTCGATGACGAGCTTCAGGAAGGCCGAGGTGTCGAGGTAGTACACGAGCCGCTCAGTCCTCGCTTCGCTGCTCGTCGAGGACGTCGGCGATCGTTCTGTCAGACCGGACCGGCGCGGGGAGGCTCCCCCGCCGTCGAGCGGGCTGGACGCGACCGGCAGCGACCAGCGCAGCCGTCCCCGTCGCTGCCGACGGGCTGGTGAGCACGGCGACCAGCCGACCGCGATCGGTGACCCCGATCGTCTCGCCGAGCTCGACACGGCGAAGCGCCGCCGACGCGTGCTGCTGCAGCTCTCGAACACCGATCGTCCTCATGTGCGTCAAATGTAGTACCTAAGTGGTCGCGAGGCCGTTGCGCATGTTCGCAACGGTCGGCGACCGACCGCTCAGACGTCAGGTCCCATCTCGAGGTCCTCGAGGATCGATCGGAGCTGGCGGCCCATGTCTCGCGGGTTCCCGCTGATGGTGCCGATCAGCTCGCCCTCGATGTCGATGTCGTCACCGGGCTGGTAGAGCGAGACGTTCATCCCCCGGCCGCCCCGCCGGGCGATCACCACCGTGGGCATCCCGATCTGGCCGGAGTCCCTGGTGGCCATCACCTCGCCCGGGGAGCCCTCGCCGACACCCCACCCCGGGGACTGCGCACCAGCCACGATCCGATCGATCTCGCTACCCATGGCTCTCCCTCGGTCCTGTGGCGCGGCGCGCCCGATCAACTCAGGCTACGCCCCGGGTGCAGCAGCCTCGCCGGGTCGCGCACCGGAAACCGGAGCGGTGGGTGGTGCTCCGATGGCCGTGCAGGGCAGCGCTGGACGCTCCTCGCACCGGAGTTCACATCGGGCCTGAAGGCCCTCGCCTTCTCAGGACTTAGGCGAGCAGGTGCCCGGGGCCCAGCCCCAGGCGGCGACCACGTTGGCCGGCGGCACGTCGGCCGGGCAGGTGGCCATGAGGCCGGTCTTGGCCACGGCCTTCCAGTCCTGGCCGGGCGCCTTCTCGAAGATCAGGTAGCTGCCCTCGTCCTGGCTGGCGACCTGCGCCGCGGTCGAGCCGGCGGAGGGGACCATGGAGCCACCGGCGTACTCGTAGCCCGTCGAGCTGTCGACCGCGTAGTAGACGCTTCCCTCGCTCAGGCCGGTGTAGTCCGCCGGGGTGAGGTTGTTGTAGGCGGCACCGGCGGCGACGAGCGCCGTCTCGGTGGCGTCGTCAGGCGACGAGACCTTGATCTGGCTCGGGACAGAGGCCGTGGTGGACGACTTCGGCGTGGTCGTCGTGGCTGCGGTGGTCGAGGTCGAGCTCGACGAGGAGCCGCAGGCGGCGAGCAGCACCGCGGCGGCGCCGGTGGCGAGGGTGACGAGAAGCGGGCGCTTGGACATGGTTCCTCCAACGGATCTGAGACCTCTCACCGTAGCCCTCGTCGTCCGTCGTGATGGTTGATGATCCGGTCGATGGACACCCGTTCAGCCCGGGGCCACGACCTCGAGGCCGAGGTCGCGGGCCGCCTCCGCCATGCGCAGGTCGTAGGTCACCACCTCATCGAGGAGATCCCCAAGGAGGGTGGCCGACGCCAGATGGATCGCGTCGAGGCTCCGGATCCGCCGACGCGGCGAGATGGTCATCGCCCCCTCGATCACCGCGACACCGATGGGCAGGAGATCGATCTGCTCGAAGACCCGACGGGCGAGCGAGGTGATCCGGTCCTCGGCGCCGGCCAGCGCTCTCACCACCTCGATACGAGAGAGCGAACTCGTCACCAGATGCCGGCCAGCGGTCATCACGTGGTCGAGCAGTGCTCCGGACTCTCGTTGTCGGACGACCAGCTTCACGATGGCCGAGGCGTCGAGGTAGGAGCTCAACGCTCGTCGCGTCGCACTGCGTCGAGCGCGCCGGTCGCATCGAAGTCGGTGTCGACCGGTGGGTCGAGGTCGAACGCTGGGGGCCTTGCGGCCGGGACCAG
>CANGPS010000025.1 GCA_947456245.1 Acidimicrobiaceae bacterium | reverse complement strand
GCCGACGCTGGACCTCCGGCGCGCCGTTCGCCTTCGTCCCCGCCCTGCACCGCGGCACCTCGATCTACGTGACCGACGTCCTCGGTCGCTTCCACTACGTGGTCTCGAACCGGACCGGGGCCGGGCGGCACCAGTCCGACCTGGTCCTCATCACCGCCGCCGGACCCGATGGGGCACCGCTGTCGGTCTCGGCGCACCTCGACGGCGAGGTGGCCAAGCTCAAGCACCCCAAGCGCCATGACCGCCGGGCGGCGGCCGCCACGGTCTCCGGCCTCGGCGACTGGGTCAGCCAGCCCGCCTCCCTGGTCCTGCTGGGCCTGCTCGGCGCGCTGCTCGTGGGCGCCATCTGGGCGTCCTGGACCGCCTACCGCCGCTGGAACCGGCGACTGACCTGGATGTTCTCGACGCCGATCCTGGTCGCACTCTCCTTCGCCGTGCTCGCCGCACTGGCCGCCCAGCTCCCCGTCCTGATCTGATCGCCTCGATCCGCACTTGACAGCCCGCCCGCTTCTCCATAATCTCTAGTTATTCACTAGAGATTAGTGACTAAGGAACCCATGACCACCTCCCGACACCTCCACCGCAGCGCCGCCCTCCTCGTGGTGGGCCTCGCCCTCGCCGGCTGCTCGAGCGGAGGGGGCACCGCCGCCTCCTCCACGTCGACGGTGCCGGCGACGACCAGCGCCCCGGCTCCGGTGACCACCACCACCGCCCCCTACACGGGACGCACCGTCACCTTGCGGCTCAGCGCGACGGGGTTCTCGCCCTTCGAGGTCTTCACCGTCCCGGGCGACCACGTCGAGTTCACCAACGACCTCGACCGGGCCACCCGGATCCACTTCACCAACCTCGGGGGAGACGGCGACCCGTACTCCCCCTCCATCGAGCCCGGCGGGACGTGGACCTACTCCGCCCCCTACCCGCGCTCGATCATCATCGCCGCCGACGGCGTCTCCGGACGCCCCGGTCGCATCCAGGTCACGGTGCCGTGAGCCACGGCGCCTTGAACCGCAGGGACGTCCCCTGCGCAGCCCTCAGGGCTGACAAGCAAGAGAGAAAGACAGGACCCATGTTGACGAACGACAGTTCCTCCCGGCAGGGGAGGCGCGGGTGGGCTGTTGCCTGCGCCGCTGCCGCCATCGCCCTGACCGGCGCCATCCCGGCCGGCGCCGTGACCCCACCCGACGGGCTCGCCTCCAAGGCCACCCGCCTGGTCGGATCGGGCTCCGACACGACCTACAACCTGCAGGTCGCCCTCGACGCCCTCTTCAACGCCAGCCCGGGTGGCCAGGCCTCGGCCCGCCTGTCGACGGACCCCAAGCCCCTCGACGGCTCGCTGCTCAACCCGTCCGACCAGCCGGCTGACGCCGTGTTCACGGAGAACTACGCCCACGACACCGTGGCCGAGCTGTTCCCGGTCGGCGGAGGCAGCGGCGTCAAGCAGGTCGGCACCGAGGTCGCCGGAGCCGCAGGGTCGGCCGCCAGCGCCTACGGCGTGGACTTCGCCCGGAACATCGGCACCCTGTCGGCCAGCGATCCGAAGGACCTGCGGACGGTGGCGTACGGCCAGGACGCCATCACCTGGCTGGCCTTCGGCAAGGCCCACGGCGTGACCAACCTCACCCAGGCCCAGCTCACCGGCATCTGGGGTGGCTCGATCACCACGTGGGGCCAGCTGAACCCAACCCTGACCGGCAAGAAGGCCACCGACCCGATCGTCGTGTACACCACCTACCAGGCGGCCTCGCTGCGCAAGAACTGGGAGACGTACATCCACGTCAGCAACTCGGCCATCGCCTCGCCGGACGCCAACCACATCATCCGGCAGAACAACACGTACCAGATCGTGGCGAACGGTGACGCGAAGAACGCCATCTACTTCGCCTCGGTGGGTGCGTGGAAGACGAACCACGCCTTCAAGGACAAGTCGGTGCTGGGTGCGGTCGACGGGGTGGCCCCGACGGACGCCAACGTGAAGAACGGCACGTTCCCCTTCACGCAGTACGTCGGCAACGTGTATGCCTTCGACCCAGGCAACTCCACGCTCGGGACGACGGGCTACGCCAAGGTGGCCGCCAACGCGGCGACGGTGAACTACGTCGGGCCCAACGGCTGGATCTGCAAGGACCAGGCGCTGCACGGGATCAACCCGTACACGGGCAACAACTACCGCACCGACATCGCCAACACCATCCGGGCGCAGGGCTTCTTCCCGCTGAACTGGGACTACACCTACGCATCCGGGTCGACGGACCAGAGCTACTGCCGGGTCTTCGACAACGTGTGATGCGGCAGAGAGGGCCGGTGGGGCAGTCGCCTCGCCGGCCCTCTCGTCGCGTCCCACCCACCGCGCTCACCGGTCCGACAAGGGTCCGGTGGTAGCCTCGTCACCCATGCCGCACCCGGCCTCCGACGTCGATCCGGCGCAGCAGCTCCGCCAACGGCGGGCCTCCGTCGAGGAGGTCTACCAGGCCATCGAGGCCCTCGGCCCCGAGGCCGATCCCGACGCGGTGGCCACCCTCGTCTCCGATGCCCTCGAGGCCTCCCCCCTCGACGAGCTCGCCCACCTGCGCGGCGGGCGCGAGCGCATCGTCGCCCAGGCCGTCGAGGACTATCGGCGCTTCGCCCCCTCCGAGGCCTCCAACGCCTCCTCGGCGGCGGGGCTCGTGAGGATCCTGCTCCTCCAGAACGTCGACCTGCTGTGGTGGGAGGACGTCGACGACTTCGACACCGCCGCCGATGCCCGCGCCGCCGGCCTGCTCGACCTGCGCGACCTCAAGCGCGCCGGCGAGGTCCGTTTCAGCTTCGGGATCGCTTCGGACGGCCTCGTGCGTCGTGGCCGGGACTTCCTCGTCCAGCGCCTCGCCCCCAACCGCGAGCCTCGGGGCCCCGGCCTGGCCTTCACCGACATCCGGCCTGAGATGCTCGGCGTCCTCAACGAGATCTCCACCGCCACCGTCGAGCTCGCCCCGGCCGGCACTCCTGCCATCCGGGTCAACTCGATCGTGCGGACGGTCGAGCACCAGAACCACCTCAAGACGCTGGGGTTCTCGGCGCTGTCGCCCAGCGCCCACTGCCGCGGCTGGGCGGCGGACATCGAGGTCACCTGGTTCGAGCGCTTCGGCGCCGCCGGCGCCCTGCGCGAGGTGCTGCTCGACTACCTCGACCGAGGGGTCCTCAACGTGATCGACGAGGGTCGGGCCTGGCACATCTGCCTGAGCCCCGACCACGCAGCGCGCTACGCCCGCAAGGACTGAGAGGAGCACCCATGTGCGGCATCGCCCTGATCCTCGGCTCCGCCCTCGGTGAGGACGACCGCCGGCGCTTCGACGCCCTGACCGCCGGCATCTCCCCGCGGGGCGAGTCGCTCGAGACCGAGCTCGGCGAGACGAGCCTGCTGGCCACCTCCCGCCTCAAGATCGTCGACCGGGACCGGGCCGTGCAGCCCTGGGCGGCCTCGTCGGGCAACCACTCGCTCTGCTACAACGGCGAGGTCTTCAACCACACCGAGCTCCGGGCCCGGCTGGTGTCCGAGGGCCACCCTCTGCGCTCCGAGAGCGACACCGAGGTCGTCGTCGAGGCCTGGCTGGCCTGGGGCACCGACGCCCTGCTGGCCTTCCGGGGCGAGTTCGCCTTCTGCGTGGTGGACCACCGAGACGGCTCGGTCTTCTTCGCCCGCGACCCAGCGGGGATCAAGCCCCTCTACTGGGCCAGGAGCGAGGGACGCCTCTACGTGGCCTCGGAGATCAAGTCGCTCACGGGCCTGGGCCTGCCGATCAACGAGGTGCCACCCGGCCACTGCGGGACGGGATCGGCGGACGCCGACCCGGTCCTCCACCCCTACATCGACCTGGCCCGGCTGGGCGAGGGCGACCCGATGATCGAGGGGGTCGAGGACGCGGCGGCCGCAGTGCGCTCGGCCGTGCTGACCGCGGTCGGCCGCCGGGTCGACACCGACCTGCCGGTCGGGGTCATCCTGTCCGGCGGCCTCGACTCCTCGCTGGTGGCCACCCTGGTGTCGCGCCTGCACCCCGACTGCGTGGCGTTCACCGTCGGGTCGCCGGGCAGCGAGGACCTCGAGTACGCCACCCGCCTCACCGCCGACCTCGGGATCCGCCACGAGGTGGTCGAGCTCTCGCCCAGGGCCATCAAGGCCGCCCAGGTCCGCGAGGCCGTGCGCGTCTCGGAGGCCACCGAGTACGGGGACGCCATCAACGCCGTGGTGTCGATGGAGGTCTTCCGGGCCGTCCACGCGGCGGGGATCAAGGTGGTCCTGACCGGGGACGGCTCCGACGAGCTCTTCGGCGGCTACGACATGTACAAGAGCGTCGACGCCGCCTCCACCCGGAGGCTGTTCCTCCACAAGATCCGCCAGCTCTCGCGCACCGAGCTCCAGCGGGTCGACCGCACGTCGATGGGCCAGTGCGTCGAGGCGCGCGTCCCCTTCCTCGACCTCGACCTGCTCCTGCTGTCGATGCGGATCCCGGTCGAGCTCAAGGTGCGAGACGGCTACGAGAAGTGGATCGTCCGCCACGCCTTCGCCGACGACCTCCCCGACTACATCCTCGCCCGGCACAAGAACCCGATGAGCCACTCGTCGGGCCTGCACGAGCGCGTGCGGCTCTACAAGCCGCTGATGCCCCGGTGGTATCGGAGCTTCGGCTACGACCTGGCCGGCCCGATGCGCCGGGACTTCTCGGTCGAGCTGCTGCGCGCCGACAACGACTTCGAGGCGGCACTCGCCTCAGCGGCCACACCGACCGACTACACCGCCGGTGAGCGGGCCAGGGACTTCGTCGGGGCGCTGCGCTGGAACCTCACCAACGCCCTGCACCCCGGACGCTCGAGTCGGTCCTGAGCGATCGCGCTCAGCCGACGCTGGCCTCGATGGCGTCGAGCACCGTCGAGAGCCCCAGCATGACCGCCTCGTCGCCCACCGCCTCGACCTCGTCGGGTCCCGCCTTGGCGACCTCGGTGAAGGGCCGGACCCCGAGCGTCCGGTAGCGGTCGCCCCGGCTCTCCCAGTTCTGCGGCGCTCCACCGCTGTCGAGCAGGACCCCTCCGATGACGATGCCCTCGATGAGCTGGTACCAGACCACCAGGCTGCGGCCCGTCAGGCCCATCTGCTCGAGCGCGTCGACCACGACCTCCGAGGCGGCGAGCGTCTCAGCCGACCCGGTGGCGTTGGCCAGGGCGGCAGCCATCTCGGGGTTCTCGAGCAGCGCCGCGCGGGCAGCGCACGCGATCAGCATGATCCGCTGGCGCGGTGGGGTCTCGAGCATCTCCGGGGTGATCCGGCTGGCCAGGGTCCTCCCGACCATCGCCACCACGAGAGCGTCCTTGCTCTTGAAGTAGCGGTAGACGGTGGTGGGATCGAGGCCCATCTTCTCGCCCAGGCTTCGCATGGTGAACCCGTGGACGCCAGAGTCCTGGGCCAACCCGAACGCGGCCTCGATGAAGTCCTCTTGTTGCAGCTTGGCGCTCATGCCCGTGCACCCCCATTCCTCGGCCCAGGCGACGCCGAGCACCGCCACCGAACCGCAGGGCCGATGTTAGCCCTCGGGTCAGCCCGCCCTCGGAGTGATCAGAGCGCCTGTCAGGCCCCGAGCGTGCGGAAGAAGCCCTCGGGGGCGATCACGTCCGAGGGGTCGAGGTCGGCCAGGGAGGCCTTGCCGATGCCGGTCATGGTGGCGTCGATGCCGCCCCGCAGGACGTCGAAGACGTTCTCCACCCCCGCCTGCCCGTTGGCGGCGAGCCCCCAGAGGTAGGCGCGACCGATCATGACGGCCCGCGCACCGAGCGCCACGGCCTTGACCACGTCGCTGCCCCGGCGGATGCCGCCGTCGAGGACGATCTCGACCTGGTCGCCGACGGCGGCGACGATCGAGGGCAGGACGCGGATCGAGGCAGGCGTCCCGTCGAGGTTGTTGCCACCGTGGTTCGAGACCGAGAGCGCCGTGGCGCCGGCATCGACCACCCGTCGGGCGTCGTCGACCCGGCAGACCCCCTTGACGAGGAACTGCCCGTTCCACTCCGAGATGAGCCAGGTGATGTCGTCCCAGGTGGGCAGCGGGCTCTGCATCCACTCGTAGTAGGCGCCGAAGAAGGTCGGGGGCGTGGTCCCCGGCACGGCCATGTTCGGCGTCTGCAGCGGCGGGATGTGGGCGCGCTTGATGAACTCCCAGAACCAGCGCGGCCGGCTCAACGCCTCGGGGGCGAGCTTGATCATGGACTTGAGGTCCATCTTCTCGGGGATCCAGGGGCTTCCCCAGTCCCGGCCGTTCGCAAAGGACCAGTCCAGGGTCAAGATGATGCCCTTGGCCCCGGCCGCCCGCGCCCGCTCGAGGCGCTGGACCATCGTGTCGCGGTCGCCCGACCAGTACATCTGGAAGAACACCTGGTTGTTGACGGCCGTGACCTCCTCGATGGACTTCGAGGCGAAGGAGCTCAGGCCCATGGCGAGCCCGCGGTTGGCCGCCGCCCGCGCCACGGCGACCTCGCCGTCGGGGTGCACGGCCTGGACGCCGGTCGGGGAGACGAAGACCGGCATCGAGAGGTCCTGGCCCATGATGCTCGTGGCCATGTGGCGCTCTCGAGGCAGATCGGCGATGTGCGGGGCGAACCCCAGCTCAGCGAACGCCGACAGGTTGTCGGCCAGCGTCACGCCCTTCTCGGACCCGGCGATCAGGGCCCCGTAGACGGACTTGGGGAGGCGCTTCTCCGCGCGGCGCTGCGCCACCGCGACGCTCTCGAACCACTTGTCTGCCATCCACGGACCTCCTTGGGAGCCGGGACCAACCCTAATGGCTGGCCTCAGGCCCCGACCCCGGAGGGATGGCCATCCGGCGCCGGCCGGCGAGGGCCGAGAGCAGCGCGTCGATCACCACCGTGGCCCCGAGCAGGACCAGCGTGCCGGTCATGAAGCGGAACCGATCGTTCTCGCCGAGCTCGAGGAGGGTGGAGGTCACCGCCACCATCGCCACCGTGCCCCACACATAGGCCAGCACCGTCGCCGTGGTCCGGTCGCGCCGGCGTCGCCAGGCGACGATCGGCACGCCCACGAGGAACAGGCCGCAGGCGGCCACCGAGGTCAGCGACACCCCCCGCGGGCGCGATCCCGGGCGCAGGGTCACCGAGGCCCACGAGGTGCCCATCCGGCCGTCGGGGGCCAGGCCGACGACGGTGTCGTAGGCGTCGCGATAGCGCGCCATGGCGGGCGACAGCGTGGCGTGCTCGGACAGCCAGGCGGCATAGGCGGCCGCCGCCGGCCCGGTGCCCTCCACCGTGCCGCGCCGGAACAGCACGTTGTCGTCCGAGGGGCTGAACCAGATGACCCCGGCACGGCCGACGTCGGCGGCATAGTGGCCCGGTCGGGCCGCGATGGCCTTGAGGTCCTGGCCGAGCAGGTCCTTCGAGATCCCCACGTAGCCGAGCGCGTTGAGGTTGACCTGCCCGTTGGACTTGCGCGGTTCGTCGAGCACCGCCACCCCGGTCCGGCCCGGACGTGCGACCACGCCGACGGGATAGGTGTCGAGGGGCCGGAACCCGGGGTGCTCGGCCAGGGGCGAGAGGGTCCCGTCCGCCACCAGCTGGGCCACATCGGCCGAGGAGAGCCCCGCCAGCGCGGTCTTCGACAGGTTGATCCCCACCCAGCTCGAGGTCGACGGGACCCCGAAGAGGACCATGTTCTTCGCCGTCCAGCCGACCACCAGCACCAGGGGCACGGCGCTGCACAGGAGCACGGTGCGCCACGGCACCCGGGCCACCACGACGACCAGCGCCAGGACGGCCAGCATCCACGGGAGCTGGTAGAGGCTGTCGAGGAGCACCAGGCCGGCCAGCAGGCCGGCCAGGACGAGGCCCCATCCGATGGTCCGACGCTCGGCCAGGCGCAGCACGGCCAGGACGCTGAGCGACACCAGGCAGGCCGTCGGATAGGGGTAGAAGGCGATGGACGCCCAGAGGAGCCAGGCCGGGCTGAGCACGACGCCGAGGATGACGACGGCGAGGCTGAGCCAGCGCCGCACCCCGAGCCCCCGGGCGGCGAGGTAGGTGGCGCCCGCGGCCAGGACCCCGAGCCCCACCGACCCGAGGTAGAGCAGGGTGGTGGCCAGCCAGGACGGCAGGCCCGACGCGATGGCGCAGACCACCGTGTAGAGCGGGGGCTGGCTGTGGAGGTGGAGCAGCGAGCTCATGGGCTGGGCCCGGACGGCGGGCAGGTCCACGAGGTGCATGTCCCAGCCGATGCGGGCCGGCCACGCGTTGAAGGCCGATCCCAGGAGGAACGTGGCCAGGAGCCGGACCACGACCATGGCGATGGCCAGCGCCACGAGGTCGGTGACGAGGCGACGATCGTCGCCCCCGACGAGGGTCGCCCGCCACGACGGCAGACCCCTCGTCGCTCGTCCCGCCTCCGCTGCCGCCGTCATGGCCCTCCCGTCAGCCCGCCGTGCAGAGTGTTGCACCCCGGGCCTCGTGAGCACGGCCGAGGTCGGCAAGACTCGGGAGATGACGTGGCGGCGGGTGCGACAGGTGGCGGTGGCCGTGCTCTGCCTGCAGACCGCCGGACTCGTGACCCTCGGGACCGTGCTCTACCAGCGCTTCATGGAGTCGGTGGACTTCGGGATCTTCGCCCAGGCCTTCACGCTGATCGGCCGCGGGGACCTCGACCCGGTCAACACGCTCAAGCAGGGCTCCTACCTGTCCTCGCACTTCGAGCTGATCATGTGGCCGCTGTCGCTCCTCAGCTGGGTCACCCCCGGCGCGCTGGCGCTGGTGTGGATCCAGGCCCTGGCCCTGGGCGTCTCGGGGATCGTGGTGGTGCTCTGGGCGGCCGACCTGCTCGAGGCCCGCGGCCTCAGGCCGGCCACCGGTGCCCTGGCCTTGGCCGGCGTGGTCGTCATGGTGGTCGTCAACCAGGTCGCATGGCGGACGGTCGCCGAGGACTTCCACTTCGAGGCCCTCGCCGGGATGTTCATCCTGCTGGCCGCCCGACAGCTCTTCGCCGGGCACCGCCGCTCGATGTGGGTGCTGATCGGCCTCTGCCTGCTCTGCGGCGACGTGCCAGCCCTGTTCGTGATCGGGCTCGGGATCACGGGGCTGCTCACGAGGGCACAGCGCCGCACGGGGGGCTGGATCCTGCTGTCGGGGATCCTCTGGCTGGTGCTCATCGGCCTCGTCGGGGCCAACCACGCCAGCCACCTCTCCGACTACTCGTACCTCGCCGGCACCGAGCTCCAGCCCGGCCTGTCCGGCCTCGTGCACCTCGCCATGGGCCTCGTGACCCACCCCGGCCACGTGGCCACCGTCCTCACGCGCCGCTCCGGCCTCCTGCTCGACAACCTCCGGGCTGGCGGCATCGTGGGCCTTGCCACGCCGCTCGGCCTCGGCGTCCCCCTCATCGTGCTCAGCTCGGCCGGCCTCGAGTCCCACCTCGACTACCTGCGGTCCGGGTTCCAGATCATCCCGGCCATCCCGCTCATGCTGGTGGGCACCGTCATGGCGCTGCTGTGGATCTCGAGGCGCCCCGAACGGCGACGGGTGCTCGGCTCGTCGGTGGCCGCCACCGTGGCCGTCGCCCTGGTGACCTCGAGCGTGCTGCTCTCCCTCGACCCGGGGCGCTGGCTCCTCAAGGGGTCAGCGAACCCGCACATGATCAGCCCCCGGGTGGCCCGCCAGCTCGACGCGGTCCTGGCCGCCACGCCGAGCGACGCCCAGGTGATCGCCCAGATCCAGGTGGTCGGGCGCTTCGCCCAGCGCCGCAGCGTCGAGTGGGCCTTCTTCGGGGCCAGGCGACGCCTGCCCATCGCGCAGCGCGAGGTCGTCCTCGTGGTCCTGCGACGACCGGGGGATCTGCAGAACCCGACGTTGACCAGGCTCCGACAGCATGGGGCGCGGGTCCTCGTCAACGGCCATGGGGTCGAGGCCGTGCTCTGGCACCCGCCCGCCGACCGGCGCTCGTTGCTCGTCGTCCCGTAGGCGACGGGCCGATCAGGCGACGGCGACCGGCGCGGCGAGGGCGGCGAACATGGCGTTCGAGCCCGCCACCAGCGCGTCGCGCTGGGCGTCGGAGAGGACCTCGAGCACGCCTGCCATGCGGACGTCGGTGTCGGTCTCGGCCGCCGCACGGCGGGCCACGAGCTCAGGCGTCTCCTCGACGGTGTCGGCGTCGGTGTACCCGTGGAGGCCGAGCATCGAGCCGTTGGCGTAGAGCTGCACGGCCTCGACATCGCTGAGGCCCTCGGCCTTGATGGCGTCGGTGTGCACGCCACCGCGGATCTCTCGCAGGATGACGGCGAAGTGGTAGGCGGCCGCCGCGCTGCCCGAGGGGATCGGCAGCGCCCGGTAGCCGTCAACGATGGGCCAGCTGCCGGTGGGCAGGGTGCCCACCAGCGCCGAGGTCGCCGCGCTGAAGGCGTCGAGGACGTCGGTGGCGACGCCGCCGAAGGTGGCGTTGGCGAAGGCCTCGGCCGCCTCGAGGTGCTTGGTCACGGCGAGGTCGCGGTCGGCCCCGGCGCGGGCCTTCTCCATCATGGCGGCGACCATGCCGTCCTTGAAGAAGAAGAACGCCTCGTCGACCTCGATCACGTCGATGTCGCCGAGGACGCCACCGCGGCCGGCGGCGTAGAAGGTGACCACGTCGAGCTCGATGGTCTCGCCGATGGCGATGGCCTGGGGCGAGAAGTAGAAGGACATGCCGATGGTCCCGATGGGCTCGGCGAGGGCGGTGGTGCAGTCGAGGGCGTTCATGGCGCCGACTCTAGGGGAGTCCGGGCCCCGGCGGGGGTGAGATGAGGCCCGCCTCCGGAGGGCAGGGACGTAGCATCGGACGATGCCCGTCGAGACCCCGGTGAGCGACGAGGTCCCGCTCCGCCGGGACCCCGAGGCCACCGTGCGCCGGCTGCCCGCCCTCGACGGGGTCCGGGCGCTCGCCATCATCCTGATCCTGTTCTTCCACGCCGGCTTCTCCTGGCTGATCGGCGGCTTCTTCTCGGTCGACGTGTTCTTCGTCCTCTCCGGGTTCCTGATCACGGGCCTGCTCGTCTCGGAGTACCGGCTGTCGACGACCATCGGCCTCAAGCGGTTCTGGGGCCACCGCGTCCGGCGGCTCCTGCCGGCCATGCTCGCCCTGCTGGTGGCGGTCGCGGTGTGGGCCTGGCTCTTCTCGCCGGCCGACACGCTGGGCCAGCTGCGCAGCGACGCCCTGGCCACGCTCTTCTACTCGAACAACTGGCACCAGGCGTGGGGCGGCACCGGCTATTTCGCCGAGATCCACACGCCCCGGCTGCTGCTCCACACCTGGACGCTCTCGATCGAGGAGCAGTTCTACATCGTCTGGCCGCTCATCGTCCTCGGCCTGCTCCGCCTGACGCGCTCGCTCACCGGCCTGCTCGTCTTCTGTGTCACCGGCACCGTGGCCAGTGCGGTGGCCATGGCCGTGCTCTACGACGGCGGGGCTGGCGCCGCCCGGGCCTACTACGGCACCGACACGAGGGTCCAGGCCCTGCTGATCGGGGCCACGCTGGCGGTGATCCTCGCCGGCCCCCTCCCCTGGCGCCGCCGACCCGTCGCCGCGGTGGCGGGCCACCTGACCGTCGCCCCGGTCACCGAGCCCACCGGATGGCGGCGCACGGCCATCGGCGGCCTCGGCCTCCTCGGCTTGCTGGTGCTCGTCACGATGTTCTTCACCATCGCCTCGGGCGACACCTGGGCCTATGTCGGCGGGTTCGCCCTGGCCTCGGTGGCCGCCGCCTGCCTCATCGCCTCGGTGGCGCTCGTCCCCGAGACCCCCTGGGCCCGTCTGCTGGCGCTGCGCCCGGTCCGCTATGTCGGGGCCATCTCCTACGGCCTCTACCTCTGGCACTGGCCCATCTTCGTGGTGGTGGGCCCCGAGCAGACCGGCCTGACGCGCTGGCCGCTCTTCGTCGTGCGGGTGAGCCTGACGTTCCTGCTGGCGGCGCTCAGCTACCGGTTCCTCGAGATGCCCATCCGCCGCACCGCCCTGCGCGGGCCCCGGGCCTGGATCCTGGCCCCCGTGGCCTTCGGCCTGACGGCCGTGCTGATCCTCCTGGCCACGACCACGCCATCGGCCGCCCGCGTGCCCGTCGACGGAGCCACCGGGCTCTCGCCGGACCTCCATGCCCGGCTCGAGGCGGCGGGGGCCTTCGGGGAGCACCCCGTCCGCTTCATGCTGCTGGGCGACTCCATGGCCGTGACCCTCCGACGAGGCCTCAAGGTCGACGCCACGCGTCGATGGGGCATCGAGCCGCAGTTCTCCCACCCGGCCCTCGGGTGCGACCTCGACCCGCTGCTGCTCAACAACCTCCAGGGCGTCGTCGCCCCCGCCACCGCCGGCTGTCGGGACTGGCCACGGCGATGGGCCGGGTTCGTGGCGGCGGAGCGCCCCGAGGTGGTCGGCATCGTGCTCGGACGGTGGGAGGCCCTCGACCACCGCCTCGACGGCCACTGGACCCACCTCGGCCAGCCGGCCTGGGACGCCCACGTGGCGGCCGACCTGCGGCGGGCGGTCGACGTGGTCTCGGCCCAGGGAGCGCGGGTGATCCTCTACACGATGCCCTACATCGACCCGGCCAAGGCCCCGGATGGCTCGACCTACCCCGAGAACCTGCCTGAGCGCACCGACGTCTACAACCGGATCCTCGGCCAGGTGGCGGCGAGCCGGCCGGGCACCGTCACCGTGGTCGACCTCAACGCGATGCTCGACCCGGACGGCCGGTACACCTCGTCGGTCGCCGGCATCTCCCTGCGCTGGGCCGACGGGGTCCACCTGACCTGGGAGGCGGGGCTGTGGCTGCGACCGCGGCTCTACCCCACGGTCGACCAGCTCGCGATGGATGCGAGGGACGCCGGTGGTGGGCGATGATGGGAGCATGAAGCTTCGCATCTTCCTCGAACCCCAGCAGGGCGCCAGCTACGACGACCAGCTGGCCGTGGCCAAGGTCGCCGAGGAGGAGGGGTTCGACGCCCTCTTCCGCTCCGACCACTACCTCAAGATGAGCGCCGTCGACGGCCTGCCGGGACCGACCGACGCCTGGATCACCTTGGCCGGCCTGGCCCGGGAGACCTCGACGATCCGGCTCGGGACCATGGTGACCTCGGCCACCTTCCGGCTCCCCGGTCCGCTGGCCATCGCCATCGCACAGGTCGACGCCATGAGCGCCGGCCGCGTCGAGCTGGGCCTCGGAGCGGGGTGGTTCACCGAGGAGCACACCGCCTACGGGATCCCCTTCCCCGAGCTCGGCGAGCGCTTCGGGCGCCTCGAGGAGCAGCTGGCCATCATCTCGGGGCTCTGGACCACACCGGTCGGCGAGACGTTCTCGTTCCCCGGCGAGCACTACCAGGTCGTCGACTCCCCTGCCCTGCCCAAGCCCGTCCAGCAGCCCCGGCCGCCGATCATCGTGGGCGGCGGCGGCCCGTCGCGCACCCCTCGGCTGGCGGCCACCTTCGCCGACGAGTTCAACACGCCCTTCCTCCAGCCCGACGACGCCGCCGCCCAGTTCGCCCGGGTGGCCGCCGCCTGTGAGCGCCGGGACCGGGACCCGGCCTCAATCGTGCTCTCCTCGGCGATCATCGTCTGCTGCGGCGAGGACGACGCCACGGTCGAACGACGGGCGACGGCCATGGGGTGGTCGGTCGCCGACCTCAAGACCTATGGCGCCTGTGGCAACCCCGCCGAGGTGGCCGAGGCCCTCTCGAGGTGGCGAGATGCCGGGGCCGAGCGCGCCTACATCCAGATCCTCGACCAGTCGGACCTCGACCACGTGCGCCTCATCGGCCGCGAGGTGGCGCCGCTGCTGGCCTGAGCCCGCAGGCCGAGGGGTAGCTCAGCCAGGTGGGCGGGCCGGGCCCGGACCACCGGGGTGCCGGGGGCCCTCGGACCTCGAGCCACCCTGGGCGATCACCAGCAGGGCGATGGCGAAGAGGATCGAGATCACCGCCAGGACGATGTGCACCACGCGGAAGCCGGTCGAGTGCGTCGTGTCGGCGAGCATGTTGCGCACCAGCACCGCCCACACCCACAGCGACCACACGGCGGCGGCTCGCAACGTCCAGATGGCGGCTCTGCTCATGGCCCGATCGTAGGCGCACCGCCCGACGTCGACCTCAGTGCACGACCATCCAGGCCGCCACCAGGCTGACCGAGTTGGTGGCGATGTGCGCCATGATCGGGGCCACCAGCGAGCCCGATCGGAGCCGCAGCCAGGCGAAGCCCACCCCGGCAATGGTGGTGGCCACGAAGGTCCCCAGCGCCACCGCCGAGCGATGGGACGGCGACCCCGGTCCCGTGAGGATCGGGTCGAGGTGCCACAGGCCGAAGAGCACCGAGGTGATCAGCACCGCCGGGACCACCGAGAGCCGTGACCGCATCATGCCGAGCAGGACGCCTCGGAAGGCGAGCTCCTCGACCACGGCGGTGCCGATCGGGATGGTGACCAGCGCCTCGAGGGCCAGCTGGCCGGCGCCGATGTCCCCCCGCGTCGAGTCGAAGAGGTGCCGGGTGGCGGGCAGGAGCGAGCCGAGGATGACCACGGCGCTGATCGCCGAGAAGGCCGCCGCACCCCACCGCAGGCCCGAGCCGAGCTCGTCCCGTCCGAGGCCGAGCTCGGCCCAGGAGAGCCGAGCCACCCTGGCCACGCCGAGGACCGCCCCGGCGACGAGCAGCGAGCCGAGCAGGTGCCAGTGCTCGGGCAGGGAGGGCCGGCCCACCAGGTTCCAGGCGACGAGGATGGCCAGGGCGGTGGCGAGCCCCGCCCCCACCGCCACGCGGGCGGCCGGAGCCGCCTCGGTCATGACCCGACGTCCGACCCGATGGCGTTGAGGATCGTCAGGAGCTCGGCCAGGCTCTTGGTGTCGGCCTTCGTCCAGCCGGGTGGCGCCGCCACCGAAGTGAAGCCACCGGCGAAGGCGTCGGTGTAGTTGTGGCCGTGGCCGACCGAGGCCGAGAAGCCGGCGATCAGGTCGGCCGAGGTCTGGAGCCACGTGACGAAGGGGAACCAGATCATCTGGCCCATGGTGTCGGGGCCGTGGGGGCCGGTGATCCACTCCGGCGGCCACCAGGCGACGTCCATCGACCACCAGGTCACCGGGTCCGAGGCGTGCTGCACGTACTGGATCCGCTTGACCGGGGTGGTGGTGGCGCCACCGATCTCGGCGTAGGAGTTGGCGAAGAGCGCCGGTGCCGTCGGCTCGACCGGGCGCCAGATGGGGCTCGTGGGCGTCCTGGCCGCCAGCAGCTGGTGCCAGATCTCGTTGCTCCCCGTGGGGCCGGTGTAGAGCACGGACTGCCCGTGGGCGAACACGCTGTCCATGGAGGTGGGGAGGTCGGCCTTGGCCATGGCGTTGTCCGAGCCCTGGGAACCGAGGCTCTGGCCGAACAGCACGAGGCGCGGGCGGTGGTCGGCGGGCAGCTGGCGCCACTTGGCGGCCACCGCGTCCTGGAGGGCCCGGCCGGCATCGGCCGCCGCCGCGGTCTCAGTCAGGAAGGCGATCCAGCTCGGCAGGTACGAGTACTGGATCGACACGATGGCCGAGTTCCCGTGCCACATGTACTCGATGGCCGAGGCGGCCGAGGGGTCGACCCACCCCGTCCCGGTGGCGGTGGCCACCACCAGCACGGGCCGATCGAAGGCCCCGGTGCGCTCGAGCTCGCGCACGGCGAGCGCCGCCCGGGCCTCGGCCGTCGGGGCCGACTTGAGGCCGGCATAGACCCGGATGGGCTGGGTGACCGGCACGCCGGGGCCGGCGAACTGCGCCAGGTGCTTCTTCGACACGGCACCGCCGGCGAAGGTCCGGCCCTGGAGGCCGAGCGTGCCCCAGGGGGTCAGGGACCCCGGACCGCCGGAGTCGAGCGACGACGTGGGCTGGTGGACGCCGGGGTCGGTGCCGTTGTCCCCGGCCTTGAAGGTGGCGTCGGTCGAGGCGTAGACGCCGTCGACGATCAGGACCTTGCCCGCCAGGGCGGCGACCACGATCGCCACCACTCCGACAGCCACTCGGGCGCCAGCCCCGCCGATGCGCGGCCGGAGGGAGGAGAAGATCCAGCCTAGGCCGCCGGCGATCAGCCGGGAGACCGCCAGCAGAACGACGCACAGCACCAGGGCGATGAGGATCACGTTGAACGCCGAGCGCCACGAGATCAGGGGCATGCCCACGAGGTCGCGCTGGACGTTCTGCCAGTGCCACCACAGCCAGGAGCCACCGCTCAGCAGGACGAGCCAGGCGATGCCCAGCACCACCCGGCCGACACGGCGGGCCGAGGCCGGAGGCGAGGGCCAGCCGGCCCGGCGGGCCACGGCGCGCCACGCCAGGAGTCCGAGGCCCCCGACGCCGTAGCCGACCATGGCGGAGACGCCGGTCAGGCCACCCTGGATGAGGTTCGCCCGGGGCAGGAGCGTCGGGAAGAGCGACACGGCCCAGAAGACCGTGGCCACCCCCACCGCCCCGAGGTCGGGTCGGGCCACCAGCCGTTGCCCGAGGCGCTGGCGAGCGCTCGTGGAGATCACTTCCTCCGTGTCGTCCTTCGCCATGGTCACGCCTCCAGGTCCGCCAACTCCGCCCAAGCCTCGCACGCCGGTGCGCCGAGCATCGCCTCAGACCAGATCGCCGTAGAGGCCGAGCACCTGGGCCGCCACCGCCGACCACCGGCGGGCGGCGGAGCGCTCGAGCGCCGACGCCCCACACCGCCGCCGCAGCTCGGCGTCCTCAGCCAGCTGGCGCAGGCCAGCTGCGAGGGCCGACGGCGTGCGATCCACGAGCAGGCCTGCCGCGCCGGGACCGGTGCCGATGAACTCCTCGGCCGATCCCACCCTCGTCGACACGAGGGCGAGCCCCGAGGCCGCAGCCTCGAGCAGGGCCAGCGAGTCCGCCTCATAGTCCGACGCGCACACGTAGACGTCGGCGGCCTGGTCGAGGCGCTCGACGTCTCGACGGGGACCGAGGATCCGCACCCGGTCGGCCACGTCGAGCTCCAGCGCCCGACGGCGTGCCCCCTCGACGTCGCCGGGGCCCGCCGCCACGAGGTGCACCGACGGCACGTCGACGAGCGCCTCGATGGCGAGGCCGAGGCCCTTGCGCTCGAAGTCTCCGCCCACGAACAGGGCGACGACGGCCCGCTCATCGAGGCCGAGCTCGGCCCGCACCTCGGCTCGAGCCGCACGGTCAGGGTGGAAGCGCAGCGGATCCACGCCGTTGGGCGTGACCACCACCGGGACGGTCGGATAGGAGCGCTCGACCTCGGCGGCCGTCACAGCCGAGACCGCAGCCGCCACGCCGAGCCGGCTCCCTCGGTAGACGAGGCGCTCGGCCTGCAGCGCCATCCAGCGCAGCAACCCCGAGTTCATGCGCCGGATGAGCGGGGCCCCCGGGGCGGCAAGCCGCCCACCGCGGGCCGCCACGATGGCGGCCGACAGGGTGTGGATGGTCGAGATCGAGATGCGATTGCCCACGATCGCTCCACAGGCGTGGATGACGTCGCCCGATCGGCGCAGCCGCGCCAGCATCACGGTCGCCACCGCGAAGAACGCGGCGAACCGAAGCGGCGCCGGCGTGGTCGGCACCCGGACCCGGTGCAGCTCGACGAGGCCCTCGAGGCTCGGATCGAGGCGGCAGGTCACGGCCACCACCTCGACCTCGGCGAGCATCTCGGTGATCAGCTTGACGTGGACGGTCTCCATCCCGCCGTCGGCCGCCACCAGCGAGTGTGCGACGACGATCACCCGGCGGCGGGGCAGGTCCGGGCCCGAGGTCGGCATTGACGAAGCGTACCGAAGGGCCGCCGGCCCGGGGATCAGTCCTGCGGGTAGTGGAGCACCGGCACCGATCCCGTCGAGGTCCGTCGCACCTCGATCCCGCTCGGGATCGCCTGCTTGAGGCCGTCGACGTGGCTGATGACGCCCACCATGCGTCCCCCGTCCTCGAGGCTGGCCAGGACGTCGAGGATGGCCTCGAGGTAGTCGACGTCGAGCGTGCCGAAGCCCTCGTCGATGAACAGCGCCCCGACGTCGTGGTTGGCGCCGGAAGAGACCACGTCGGCCAGGCCGAGCGCCAGGGCGACTGAGGCCATGAAGGACTCGCCGCCCGAGAGCGTGTTGGCGCTGCGGGCCGAGCCGGTGTCGGTGTCGAAGACGGCGAGGTCGAGGCCCGAGAGGCTCTTGAGCGAACCGGACTCGGAGGAGACCTCGAGCCAGTACTTCCCCGACGTCATGGCCATCAGCCGCTCGTTGGCGTGCTCGAGCACGTCGCGCAGGAAGGCGGCGAGCACCCAGTTCTCCAGCGACACGCGAGCCACCCCGGTGCCCTGTCCGCCGGAGCAGAGCGCAGCGAGATCCTGCGCCTCCTCGTAGCTGGCTCTGGCAGCGGCGAGCTCGGCCGCACCCTCGCCCAGCCGATCGGGGATCCCCTCAAGGCGCCCGAGCGCTCGGTCCAGCAGCGCGTCGACGCCGACGATGGCTTCGCGAGCCGCGATGGCCGTCTCTGCCGCCTCGGCCAGGCCCGTGGCCTCCGGGCGCACGGTGGCGCCGCCGGCCGCCAGGTGCGATGCCACGTCGGCTCGAACGGTACGTCGGGCCTCGGCGCGCTTGGCGAGGACGTCTCGCTGCTCAGCGATGTGCTCGGCGCTCAGCAGCCATCCGCGCAGCGCCCCGGGGTCCTCGGCCCCGAAGCGAGCCATCGTCGGCGCCAGGGCCTCGGTGGTCACCCGCACCGCGTCGGCAGCCGCCCGTCGGTCGACGACGGCCTGGGCGTGCGCTCGCACCTCAGCGGCCAGCGCCTCAAGCCGAGCGGGCTCGTCCGGCGCGGGGAGCTCATCGCCGGACCGCCGGGACTCGACCTCCTGGCGACGCTTCGCCAGGTCCTCAGACTTCCGGTCAAGACCCGCTCGCTCGATGGCCAGTGCCGTGTCGGCCTCGGCGAGCCGCACCCGCTCCGCCTCGATCGAGCCCTCGTCCTCCGAGAGCGTCGCCTCGAGGGTCGTGAGTGACGACGCGGCGACGTCCGCCGCAGCCAGTGCGGTCCTCACCTCAGCCAGCTCGGCGTTGACCTCCTCGAGCGGACGGTCGATCGTGACCGCTCCTTCGAGGGCAGCGAACTCCACCCGGAGCCCGGAGACCGTGTCGGTGGCGGCACGCGCCGTGGCGGCGTGCACCTCGAGCTGCTCGTCCGTGACGATCTCGGCGGGCGCCTCGGCCGGAGCCGGGTGCTCGTGCGACCCACAGGTCGGGCAGGCGTCTCCATCCGCCAGCCCGTTCGCCAGCTGCCAGGCGAGACCGCTCCGCCACGTCTCCTCTGCCTCCCGATGGGCGGTGAGGGCGCGCTGCTCGGAGGCCACCGCATCGGCGATCTCCTGCTCGAGCCGCAGTCGGCTTGCAGTGGCCTCGGCGGCCGCGGTCGCCGTCACCTGCTCGATGCCGAGGACCCGCTCGCGCTCGGCGAGCACCGCCTGGTCGGCGGCGACCTTCCGCAGCCGCTCCGCCTCCTCGCGGCGCGAGCCGTGCTTGACGATCGACGCCGCGTGCGCCTCGCGGCTCGTGGTCAGGTCCCTGGCGCTGCGATCGAGGCCCGTTCCCTCGTCCGCCATCTCCTTCTCGAGCCGCTCGAGCGTGGCCACCTCACCGAGGAGGTTGGTGATCTGGGTCGCCCGGGCCTCGAGGTCCGAGGCGAGGCGACCCGCCTCGAGTGCGTCGTCGAGCCGGGGGAGCTCAGACGGGTCGAGTGCTCCCTGCAGCGATGCGGCCCGGGCGGCGAACTCCTGCTCGCCGTCATCGAGCTGGCCCTGGGCCACCTCAAGCTGCTCGAGCGTGGCTACCGCCGAGACCAGCGCCTCGGCGCGGTCGAGCTGGTCGGCGACCAGGCCGTCCGAGACCTCCTCGTCGCCGAAGCGCTCCATGGCCGACACGTTGCGCTCGTACGCCTCGAAGTCCGAGACCGACCGGTCGAAGGCCTCCGCCGCCGTCTGAGCGGCGGTGGCGGCGTCGACTCGGGCGACCACAAGCTCGCCGAGCGCCTGCCGGCCGGCGACCACCTCGGCGATGCGGGCCTCGAGGCTGTCGGCCTCGAGCTCACCGGGCTCTGGCACCGCGGTGTCGAGCCCCCTCTCGAGCTCCTGGCGCAGGAGTCCATCCGCCTCGACGAGGTGCTGGCGCGCCTCGTCGAGGACCTGCTCCCCGCGGCGTGCTGCCTCCTCGAGGACGATGCCGCGCTCCTTGGCCGTGCGGCCGAGGTGGTCAGTCACCCGGGCGTAGACGTCCACCGGAAACAGCCGCTTGAGCAAGTCGCTGCGCTCCTTGGTGTCCGCCCGCAGGACCTCCTCGAAGGCTCCCTGAGGCAGGAGTATGACCTGCTTGAACTGGGCGGCGCTGAGGCCGATCAGCTCGGCGACCTTGGCCTTGACCTCGGCGGTCTTCGTGAGCGCCCCGGTCTCGGCACCAACTCGCTCGAGCTTCACCCACCCCTGCTTGACCACCGGGCCGCCCTCGCCTCGCGACCGCTCGACGGCCTGCTTGGGCTGGCGCGAGATGCGCCACCGCTCGCCCCGGACGTCGAAGGTGAGCGACACCGAGGTCAGGTCCTTGGGCTGGGCGTGCTGGCTGCGGAAGTCCTCGATCGACCGCCCCGTCGACAGCTGGTCGTAGAGGGCATAGGTCATGGCATCAAAGAGCGTGGTCTTGCCCGCCCCCGTGGGTCCCGAGATGGTGAAGACACCATGGCGGCCGAGCCGCTCGAAGTCGAACGAGCACGGTCCGGCGTAGGACCCGAAGGCGCACAGCTCGAGCAGCACCGGCCTCATCGATCGGCCCCTCGGATCGCCTCGGCCAGGGCCTCGTCGAGCAGGGTGACCTCGGCCTCCGTGGCCGGGCGGCCACGGAGATCCTCCACGAAGTCACGGATCGTCTGCTCGGGGTCCCGGGACTCCCGTCGGACCCCGGCGGCACCCGCCCCGGAAATCGGGCCGGAGCGACGACGGGCGTAGGAGACGTTCACGAGTCTGGGGAAGCGACGCCGGAGCGTCTCCTTGGGCATGTGGCGGATCACCTCGTCGGTCAGCACGGCCCGAACCCAGTCGTCGACCACGGCGTCGTGACTCGGGTCCTCGAGGAGCTCCTCGAGCGTCCCGGTGATGGTGCTCGCCCGCCGACCGACCGGGATGGGGACCTCGGTCACCGAGACGTCCGAACCCTCGATCTCGAGCAGGCGGACCGACTTGGGTGCCGTCTCCGAGAACGAGTACGCCAGCGGCGATCCCGAGTAGGCGATGCGGTCGCCAGCGCCGACCGTCTGGGGGCTGTGCAGGTGGCCGAGCGCCACATAGGCGAAGCCTGCGAGCACACCGGGATCGACGCGGTCGGTCCCTCCCACAGAGAGCGTGCGCTCGGAGTCCGAGGGAGATGCCCCCGAAACGAAGGCATGAGCGACCGCGATCGCCGGGACGTCCGGAGCCAGAGCCTCGAGGGCCGCTCGGCCGTCCTCGATGGCGTCGGCCAGCACCGCCTGGTGCGTCCGCTTGCGGATCTCGCCGTCCGGACCCGGGCGCGGGGCGCGGGCGGACTGCGGCTCGAGGAACGGGATCGCCAGCACGGCGAGCGCCCCGTCCCCGAGGAGCATCGGCGAGGGGGCGAGCTCGGGCTGCGCCGCGACGTGCACCCCGCTGAGCGCTTGGCGGCGTGCGCCGAAGCCGAGCCGGGTGGCCGAGTCGTGGTTCCCCGAGATCATGATGACCTCGGCGCCGGCCTCCCGGATCAGGTCGAGTCCGTCATCGAGCAGGCTCACCGCCTCGACCGACGGGATGGCCCGGTCGTAGATGTCGCCGGCCACGATCACGTGGTCCGCCGATGTGCGGTCGACCTCGGCCGCCAGCCACTCGAGGAACCCCCGCTGATCAGCCTCGAGGGACTCGCCCTCGAAGGTCCGGCCGATGTGCCAGTCGCTGGTGTGGATGATCTTCATCGGTCGCCGCTCATGAGGACCTCGACTCTTGCACCTCGCTGTGACATCGGTGGCCGTCGGGCTCGCCGGCTAGGGCTCGAGGGATCGCACCGCGTCGGCCACGGCCACCGGGTCGTCGCGCACGATGAGGTGGCCTTGGCCGGGCAGCTCGACGTAGCGGCTCGCCGGGATCCGATCGGCGAGGTCGCGCCCAGCCGCTGGGACGACGAGGGCGTCGGCGTCACCCTGGAGCACGACGGTCGGGCAGCCCACGACCGAGGCGGCCGCCTGCACCTCCTCGACGGTGGCGATCAGCTCGCGCTGCTCGGCGAGGAAGGCCCGGCGGTCGCCGAGGAGCGAGAGGGTGGGCGCCACGGGCACGTTGCCCTGCAGGGACCGCATCCGCCCGACCCGGGGCGCGAGTGGGCCGAGGAGGCCGTAGAGGGCCAGGGACGCCGCCGAGAGCGGACCCCCGATGAGGGGCGCCGCCATCAGGCGATCGGGCAGCTCGACCGAGCCGTCGCCGCCCACCGAAGCCACGAGGACGAGGCCGGAGACGACATCCGGGTGGAGCGAGGCCATCAGCAGCGCCACGGCCCCAGCCAGGCTGTGGGCCACCACCACGGCGGGGCTGCACCCTCGCTCGCGCAGGAGCTTGGCGAACAGGTCGGCCTGGTCGCCGAACGAGATCGGCCCGAGCGTCGAGCGCCCGTAGCCGGGGCGATCGACGTTGAGCGTCCGGTGGTCCCCCCAGAGGCGCTCGGCCACCGGGAAGAGGTGCTCGTGCACGCCGGGCTGCCCGTGGAGGAGCAGGACGCTCGGCCCCGTCCCCCGATCGGCCACGAACAGCCCGGTCGTGGAGCGCTCGCTCAGCTGATGTTCACCACGGCCTTGCGCACCCCGCGCACCTGACCCTGCGACCAGACCACGTCGGACGGGTCGGCGAGGGAGAAGGAGCTGAAGTGGGCGAGGAACTCCTCGATGGCGATCCGCATCTCCATGCGGGCGAGGTTCGAGCCGAGGCACCGATGGATGCCGAGGCCGAAGGCGGCGTGGCGGTTCACCTTGCGGTCGATGATCACCTTGTCGGCGTCCTCGAAGACCTCCGGGTCACGGTTGGCGGCGGGGAAAGACAGCAGGATCCAGTCGTCCTTCTTCATCGGGCAGCCGTTGAAGTCGAAGTCCTCCTTGACCAGCCGGGCCATGTTGACCGGGGCGAAGGCCCGCAGGAACTCCTCGATGGCCAGGCTCATCAGCTCAGGGTCGTGACGGAGCCGCTCCGCCTCGTCCGGGTGCTGGGCGAGGTACCAGAGCGAGGAGCCGATGGCCGACCACGTCGTGTCGATGCCGGCCACGATCAGGAGCACCATGGTGCCGAAGACGTGCTCGGGTGCGAGCTTCTGGCCGGCGATCTCGGCGTTGAGCAGGAAGTCCGTGAGGTCGTCGCGCGGGTTCTCGATGTGGTCCATGATCTGCTGCTCGAAGTAGATCCGGATGGGCTCGAACATCTCGATGCGCTCCTCGATCGGGGCGTCGACCGCCTCGAGGACCACGTGGACGAACTCGCGGAAGAGCGCCTCGTCCTCCGGCGGGAAGCCGATCATGTGGGCGATCACCAGCGTCGGGATGTGCTCGGCGTAGTCGGCCGAGATGTCGATCTGGCTGGCGTCGGAGAACGGGGCGAGCAGCCGACGGCACAGGTTGCGCGTGAACTCGTTGTAGGGCTCGATCGACTTGGGGCTGAAGGCCGGCTGCATGAGCCGACGCGCGATGGCGTGGAACGGCGGGTCCGACGAGATGGGGGGCGCCACGCCCATCGGGGCCGGCGGGGCGTCGTCACCGGGACGGCCGTTGCCGATCACCACGGTGCGCGAGGTGAAGTGCTCGGTGTCATGCGCGATGGCCGAGACGTCCTCGTAGCGCGTCGGCAGCCAGGCGCCGCCGTAGCGCTCGGTGTGGGCGACCGGGCAGGTCTCGCGCAGCTCGTCCCAGATCGGGAACGGGTTGGCGACCCACTCGGGGTCGGTGTGGTCGAAGTCCGTCGCGAAGTCCTCGACGGGCGGCTTGGAGATGGTCATTGGTCGTTCCCCCACTACTCGGTGATCTCGATGGCGTACTCAGGGCAGTTGGCCTGGGCGAGGCGGGCAGCCTCCTCGAGGCCGGCCGGCACGGTGCCGTCGCCGATGACGATCCCCTGGCCGAGGTCGTCGGAGTCGAAGAGGTCCGGTGCGCCGCCGAAGCAGCGGCCGTGGCCCTGGCACTTGTCCGGGTCGATGGTGACCTTCATGAACGTCCCTCCCTGTTGATGCTGTGAGACTAATCCTGTCTCCGTGTCTCATCAAGCCACGTCGACAGGGACGCCGCCCGACGGCGTCCCGATCGCATCGAGCCGCCTCGGGACGTCAGTGGACCTGGCGGTCGCTGCCCGACCAGAAGGGCTCACGCAGCTTGGCCTTCTGCAGCTTGCCGGTTGCCGTGCGGGCCAGCTCCTCTCGGAAGATCACCCGACGGGGGATCTTGTAGCCGGCGAGGTGCTCGCGGGCGAAGGCCGTGATCTCGTCGGCGCCCACGTCGGTGCCGTCGGTGACGACCAGCGCCGTCACCAGCTCCCCCCACTGCTCGTCGGGGATGCCGATCACGGCCACCTCCCGGATGGCCGGGTGGTGGAGCAGCACGTCCTCGACCTCGATCGACGACACGTTCTCGCCGCCGGTGATGATGACGTCCTTCTTGCGGTCGGTGATGGTCAGGTAGCCGTCGGCCGAGATCGTCCCGCCGTCGCCGGTGTGGAACCAGCCGCCCTCGAGGGCCTCCTCGGTGGCGGCGTGGTTGTCCCAGTAGGACGCCAGCACCGTCGACGAGCGGGCCAGGACCTCGCCGTCGGCCGAGAGCACGAGCGAGGTCCCGAGCGAGGGCGCACCGGCCCGGCTGAGCAGGCGCGCCCGCTCGGTCGGGGTCACCTCGTCGTACTCGGCCCGGCCCCGGTTGACCGTCAGGACCGGCGAGGTCTCGGTGAGGCCGTAGATCTGGATGAACTCCCAGCCGAGCTCCACCTCGACCGCCTCGATCACCGTGGTCGGCGGCGGGGCTCCCGCCACCACCACCCGGACCCGGTCGCGACCGGGGACCGGGCCGTCCCAGTCCCTGGCCGCCTCCAGGATCATCGAGATGACCGCCGGCGCGCCGCACAGCAGCGTCACGCCGTGCTCGTCGATGCGACGGAGGATCTCGGCCCCATCCACCTTGCGCAGCACGATGTGGGTGCCGCCCATCCCGGTCACGCCGAAGGGCATGCCCCAGCCGTTGACGTGGAACAGCGGGAGGGTGTGGAGGTAGACGTCTCGGTCGGAGACGCCGAGGTGCAGCGAGAAGGTCACGGCGTTGACCCACAGGTTGCGGTGCGTCAGCTGCACGCCCTTGGGCCGGGCGGTGGTGCCCGACGTGTAGTTGATGGTGGCGGTGGCGTCCTCGTCGGCGTCCCAGGGCTCGGGGGTCCGGCCCAGGCCGTAGACCAGGTCGTCGTCGGCACCCAGCACGACGACGCGGGGGTGGTCGATGCCGGCCACGTGGTCGACGAGCTCAGGGTCGACGAGGAGCACCTCGGCACCCGAGTGCTCGACGATGTAGGCGATCTCCTCTTCAACGAGGCGGAAGTTGATCGGCACGAGGACGCGCCCCGACCCGCAGACGCCGTAGAAGGACAGCAGCATGCGCGCCGCATTCTGCGAGACGATCGCCACGCGGGCGCCCACCGGCACGCCGAGGTAGTCGAGCCATGCCGCATGGCCGCGGGACCGCTCGGCGAACTCGGCCCAGGTCAGCTCACCGAGCGACGCGGCCGGCTGGTCGGCCTCATCGACCACCGCCACCCGATCGGCGTAGGCCACCTCGGCGCGGGCCAGGAAGTCGTTGATGACGAGCGGTGTCTCCACGGGTCCCTCCTCGGGGATCAGGTTCGGCTCAGGCCTCGGCGAGGTCGAGGCTGTCGGACAGGTGGCCGACGACCACCTCGAGCGCCCGGTCGGCGGCAGCCAGCATGCCGACCTGCAGCGAGAAGTCGTGCCACATCCCGGGCCCGATCGACAGCGTGGCCCCGTCCCCGAGACCCGCGGCCAGACGTGCGGCGTCCGGGGCGAGGATGTCGTCGGTGCCACCCTGGATGAGCACCGGAGGCAGGCCGTCGAGGCTCCCGAG
>CANGPS010000024.1 GCA_947456245.1 Acidimicrobiaceae bacterium | reverse complement strand
GCCGCCACCGGCGCCGACGCTCTTGTACGTCACCCCGGCGTTCGCTCCGCCACCGAACCCACCGGCGGCCTGCGTCCCGCCGCCGAAGTTGACCGCGCCGTCACCGCCGGCCACGCCGACATCGACGCTCAGCACCTGGCCCGGCTGGACCACCACCGTGGCCGTACCGTTGCCGCCGACCCCGCCGCCTCCGCCGGTTGCGGTGACGCCCGAGTTCCCGCTGTGGAGAGCACCGTGACCGCCTTGCGCCCCCTCTACCGAGATGGTCACTTCGCAGACCGAGGCCGGCACCGTGTAGGTCTGGGTCGCGCCTGTGGCGGCGAAGTCGACGGCGCCACCCCCCACCGGCACGGCGAGGGCACTCGAAGAGGGGAGCATGGCGAGGCCGAGCGCTCCGCTCGCCCCGAGGGCGACGAGGGTCGAACGTGATGCTGCACGCGAGCGACGCATGGCGGTTCCTTCCTGTTGGGTCGAGGTCGTTCCCTAAACTCATTGCAGTTTAGGGAACGTTGCTCGCCGAAGCCACGCACCCTTGATCGTGCGGCTCACACGGGCTGAGCGTGAGGCGCCTCAGGCAGGACGCCATGCCAGTCGGTCAGTGCCTGGCTGGGACGATCCGAGCGACGTCCCATCCCGACTTCCGCCGACATGCGTCGTCCACGCGGCCAGCGCGGTCGGTTGATCAGACCCTGAGATCGAGGATCAGATCCCGGGTGATTCCACGGTGACGGGGACCACGCCGAACTCCTCTCGGACCTCGTCGAGCGACCAGGCCGCCATGGAGAAGTGATCGGCGTGGCTGAAGTCGCGCGTGCAACGGGAACCTCGGTCGAAGGCCTCGCCGAGGAGCTCGATGGCCCCGGGACGCAGCAGTGACCCCGACTTCGGGGAGAAGCCACCAGGGTCGAGGACACCGGCCTCGTGGATCAGCAGGTTTCCGAGGAACTGCACGAGGTTCTCCTCGGAGTCGTTCATGGCCATCTGGAACGCTCCGAGGGCGATCTCGCCCTGGCCGGACGGCTCGTACCCGGCGATCACGTGGTTCATGTCATGGCTCACCGCCACCGCGTTCATCTTCATGTCGCTCTCTGAGCCCGGGACGGTGATGCCGTTGCGCTCATAGAAGGCCACATAGGAGCGTCCGAGCGACCCATCCGGCAGATGGTGGAACTCGTCGATCCGTTCGAGCAGCTCGAGGTCGATCTGTGTCGGCGCCCAGACGTCCTCAGAGGCCGGGTGCTCCCCTCGCAGAGCGGGCTCCTCGTTCGCCGGAGACAGCGCTCCGAAGCAGCGCATCCAGTCCTCCATGGCTGCTCCAGCGCCGGCGGCAATCCAGTCACGGCAGATCTCCAGATCTGCACCGTGCAGGTCGAGTGCGGACGCATAGGCCTCCGCCTGCTCGACCTGGGCGGCGGAGAAGGGATGCCGGGAGAGCTCGAGGGTCACCAGGATGAGATGGAACCGCCGACGAGCTGCCTCATCGAGCACCTCCACTGCCATCTCCGCCGGGCCGAGCGGTCCGAGTCCAGCCTCCCTGAGGTCGCCGCGCTTCCAGAGGTGATCGACCACGGACCAGAGGATCGCCAGCTGCTCGTCGGTGGGGCCTCCCTCGACATCGATCGCTCCCAGGAGACCCCGGGTGACGGGCTCGACCAGCTCAGGCGGGACAAGGTACGGCATGGTGCTCTCCTCCGTTGTGGTTCGGGAATCCGGAACGGCCCTCAGGCCTCCTGCGGGTGGCTCCGAAGCTATTGGGCAGGAGGGCTGGTCGGCGACTACTAGGTATTCTATCCAACGCCAGTCGGGCGGAGCGACTGTGCGACACAGGGGCGAGCGAGAGCGATCTCAACCCTCCGCTCCTCCCGCCAGCGCACCTAAACTTGATTGAGGCGAGAGCCAGGCCGATGTGTCGACCCGAACAAGGAGCAGCATCCCATGAAGCGTTCATCACCCGCGATCCTCGCTCTCGGCGTGGCGGCACTCATCGCCGTCGCCGCCGTCGTGGTGGTCGGCGCCACCCAGGGTCCATCGACCTGGCGCATCGGCCTCGAGGCACCGCTGTCGGGAAGCCAGTCGGCCCTCGGCCAGGGGATGCTCAAGGGCGCTCAGCTCGCCGCGGACGAGGTCAACGCGGCAGGCGGCGTCCTCGGCCGCAACCTCGAGATCGTCCCCATCGACGATGCGGCCGACCCCTCCACCGCCGTCAAGGCCGCCAAGACGGCCATCAGCTCGTCGCTCGATGGCGTGGTCGGTCCGTACAATTCCAGCGTCGGCGTCAAGACGCTGCCGCTCTACGACCAGGCGGGACTCGTCCCGATCCGACTGACCTCTGCCACCGCCACCGAGGGCATGGGCGTGACGCTCCAGCCGATGGAGTCGCAGATCGCCCCGGTCGCCACGAGCGCCATCTCCGGGTGGCTCGGTGCGAAGTCCGTGGCCATCGCCTATGACGACACCAGCGCCTACACCAAGGGCGTCGCTGCGAGCGTGCGGGACGCGCTCGGCGAGAAGGGCATCACGGTGACCGCCTTCGAGGCGGTCGAGCCGGGCAAGGCGGACTACACCAGTCAGGTCGCCTCGCTGCTCTCGTCCAAGCCCGACACGGTCTATGCCGCCGTCTACTACCCAGAGGCGGGCCTCATGGCCAAGGCGATCGTCGCTAGCGGCACGTCGTCCACCTGCTTGATGGACTACGCGGCCTATGACTCCGCCTTCGTCGACGCCGCAGGCGCTGCCGCAACCCACTGCCCCGTCCTCGGAGTGCCCGCGCCGTCGGACTTCGCCGGCTCAGCCGCTCACGTGGCGGCCTATCGCGCCGCATTCGGGTCGGCGCCGAGCACCTGGAGCCCCTACACCTACGACTCGGTCAAGCTGCTCAGCGATGCCGCAGGTCGGGCAGGCAGCTTCGACGCCACCAAGCTGTCGGCCGCCCTCGACGCCACGTCGGGCTGGAGAGGCTGGACGGGCCGCGCCACGATCGAGGCCAAGACCGGGAACCGCCTCCCGGCGTCGGTGGTGGTGACCACCGTCGATCGGGCAGGGTCGCTCCACCTCGACGCAGCCTGGGCGGCCTCGAGCACCAGCGCCAGTGCCACCGTTGGCTCCTCGATCCGCCTCAGTGCCGAGCTCGACAGCCAGGGGACCACCACCCACCAGGTCAACGACGGCACCCTGGTCTACGGCAGGAACCTGCTCATGGGCTCCGCGTCGGTGAGTGGTGGGGCCGTGGACGTCGAGATGATCGGGAACGTCGACTACACCAACGGGACCGGACCGTTCTTCGGGTTCGTGACCTTCACCTGGCCCGATGGCAGCATCCTGAGCACCACCATGGACGGAGGCGCTCAGCCGGCATCTGACGGTGCCACGTCCTTCGCCGCGTCGCTCACCGTGATCGGCGGGACCGGCCGCTACGCCAATGCGACGGGGTCGGGCTCCTTCCGCGGCAGCCGCACCGGAGTGGTCGGATCGCCGGTGACCTCGACCTTCGTCCTCAATCCGCGCTGATCACCGGCAGGGCGCTCCCCCGTCGTCCAGCCGGGCGACCCACCGATGCAACGCGACGATGCCCCCGGATCGCTCCGGGGGCAACGTCATCACTGGGCACCGACGCGACCGAGGCCGACCCTTGGGGCCGGCCTCGGTCGTCGCAGTGGTCCTCTACTAGGCCAGGTTGGCGTTGGCGAAGTCCCAGTTGATCAGCTGCTCGATGACGGTCTCGACGTACTTCGGCCGGGCGTTGCGGTAGTCGATGTAGTAGGCGTGCTCCCAGACATCGACGGTCAGGATGGCCTTGGCCGAGTGCTTCATCGGCAGGTCGGCGTTGGCCGTCTTGAGGATCGAGAGGCCCGAGCCGTCCTCGATGAGCCAGGCCCACCCGGAGCCGAACTGCGTGATGCAGGCCTGGGAGAACTCGGTGACGAAGTTCTCGAAGGAGCCGAAGGCCGAGCCGATCTTGTCGGCGATCTCGCCGGTCGGGGCCCCACCGCCGTTGGGCGAGAGCGAGTTCCAGTAGAAGGTGTGGTTCCAGACCTGGGCGGCGTTGTTGAAGAGGCCGCCATCAGAGCTCAGGATGATCTCCTCGAGGCTCTTCGATGCATCGTCGGTGCCGTCGACCAGGTTGTTGAGGTTGGTCACATAGGTCTGGTGGTGCTTGCCGTAGTGGTACTCGAGGGTCTCCTTCGAGATGTGCGGCGCCAGGGCGTCCAACTCGTAGGGCAGTGCGGGAAGCTCGAAAGCCATGGGAACTCCTAGGTTCTGTCGTCGTTCGCTTGGTCCGCAACTTACCAGCGTGCCGGCCGGGACGAGTCAGGACACCACCTCGTCCCTTGGCCGGAGGGATCGCAGACGACCCACCCTGGGTGCCCTCGAGCGGGGAGCTGCGGGCTGGGCTCAGCGATACCAGACCGCCACCCCACCATGGCCGGAGCACGTGCCACTGTGGGTCTTCGAGTAGCTGTAGGTCCCGTCTCGACACAGGGCCGTCGCCCCATTGCCCGGCGTGGTCGTCGGCGGGGGTGGCTGGGTCGTGGTCGTCGGAGGCGTGGGCACCGGCGGCGGCGAGCCGAACTGCTGCTTGTAGGCCTGCACCCAATTGGTGGCGATCGCCACCTGGGCATCGGCGAGGGAGAGCTGGTTCGAGCAGACCAGATCCTTGAGGTGGTTCTCGAGGCGATCCTTGGGGTTCGGGATGCCGCCCTTCTCGGGCCACAGGTTGCGCGAGTCCTTCGGCGCCCCACCGAGCTCGAGCGAGACCAGGTGGTCCTCCTCGATGTTGCTGCGGTTCCCCGTGATCTCCCAGGCCGCCATCTGGTCGACCTTGAGGCTCCCCGTCCACGACGACGATGGACGGATCGTGCCCGTCCAACCGCGCGCGCAGATGGTGCTCTGGATGTTCCCCTGGTTCACGTTCGGGTTCGTCGCCCCTGGGGTGCAGGTCGTGTCAGGCCGGACCCTGGTGCTCCGCCCGGCGATCCGACAGCCGGTGGGCACGGTTCGGTAGCCGTCGATGCCGACGACGATGGAGTGTGGACGTGCCGAGTGCGACGCGGGTCCACGGGTGGTGGCCGGTGTCACGGCGCCCGTTGTCTGCATCGTCGGGCCCACGTCCACGAGAGCGGCAACACCCAGCACCACGGTCGCGATGATCAGCCTGTGCTTCGTGCGTCGAGCCATGTCGCTGCACCCCTGCGGTCCGAACCCACCCATCTCGGGGTCGACACTATGCACTGGAGCCCATGGTGGCGAGGCCCTGACATCGACCGGTCTGGATACCCGGCCCGCGCCGGACGAAGAGCACCGCACAATACAAGAGGCCCCCGGATCTCTCCGAGGGCCTCTTGGTGACGTTGGTGGCGGGGGCAGGATTTGAACCTGCGACCTTCGGGTTATGAGCCCGACGAGCTACCAGACTGCTCCACCCCGCGTCGTGCCTCCCACTCTAGACCTCGGCGTGGCTCAGCCGCCAGCCCGCGCCGTGGGCCCGGGGTCTCGCACTCGACGAATTGACCGAGCAGCGCCCGGTACATTGACCGGTTATGTCCGCAAAGCGCGTACTGCTGACCGCTGGGAACCGACTGCTCAGACCAGCCGGCCTCCGCCTGACGAGGACTCGAGGCGTGCTCGCTGAGCGCGAGGCCGCCCAGGCAGCGCTGGCCGAGTCCATCATCGATCGACACGACAGTCAGGGAGATGCAGACATCCGTCGCCTCGCCGAGCGCTACCGCACGCCGGTCTTCGGAGAGGTCGACACCTGGGAGCTCGTGCTGATGCTCGGCCAGTGCGTGGATCCGACGGACCGCAGACTCGGCACGGCGAGTCAGCTGCTCCATGTCCTCCAGGTGCTCGACATGATGATCGACGATGGGGTGACAGACGAGGACCTCCTGCTCGTCGCCTTGTTCCACGACCTCGGCAAGGTCCTCCTGCTCACCGACGAGGACCCTGCGAACGTGGTGTGCCTCAACCACCGGGTGAGTGGCGAGCCCGGCGGAGGGATCGGCCAGCTGACGACGCAGTGGAACCACGACGAGTTCGCCTACACCCGGCTCGACGGCCTGCTCCGACCGGATCTCTTGCAGCTCGTGAGGTTCCACAGCGTGCTGCCCCACGAGCTTGAGCCATATCTGGCCCCGAGCGACGAGGCGTTCGCTCGCACTCTCCATACGCCCTTCTCCCGATACGACCAGGAGTCGAAGTCCACCGTGCTGCACCCGAAGGTGAGGATCGACGACTTCAGGGAGCTCGTCCGACGTCGGATGCCGTCGAGGATCGAGATCTAGTGGATCCCGACCCAGCCAGGGTCGAGTTCGTCGTCCTCGGAGCCGGACCGTGTGGCCTCGGTGCCGCTCGACGGCTCGAGCATCACGGTGCCGACCACTGGCTCCTGCTCGAGGCAGAACCCCACCCTGGCGGCCTCGCCTCGTCGTTCGTCGACGACCAGGGGTTCACCTGGGACATCGGGGGCCATGTCCAGTTCTCGCACTACGAGCACTTCGACGAGGCCATGGACGAGTTCCTCGGTCCCGACGGGTGGAACGAGCTCCGGCGAGAGTCGTGGATCTGGTTCGACGGCCGCTTCGTCCCGTACCCCCTTCAGAACAACCTGCATCGGCTCGACGCTGATGTTCGTGACCGGTTCCTCGCCGACCTCGAGGCTGCAGCGGCCCAGGACCGCTCCTCGGTCACGTTCCTCGATTGGCTCCGCAACACCTTCGGTGTCTCGCTGTCAGCAGCCTTCCTCGAGCCCTACAACGCCAAGGTCTGGGCTCACCCACTCGACGAGCTCGGGATCTCCTGGGTCGATGAGCGGGTGGCCATCGCCGATCCGGCCGAGATCAGGGCACGCGCCCTGAACGGCGAGGACGACGTGGCGTGGGGGCCCAACGCGACCTTCCGCTTCCCCAAGCAGGGCGGCACGGGGGCGATCTGGGCCGCCTGCGCTGCGCTCCTCCCCGCCGAGAGGATCAGCCTCGGGGAACGGGCCGTCGCCATCGACCTCGCCGGCCATCGATGCACGACGTCGCTCGGGCGGGTGATCGAGTACGGCTCGCTGATCTCGACGATCCCGCTCGACTCGCTGGTCGGCCTCACCGATCTCGACGGTCACTCGGACATCATCGAGCGCGGCCTCAAGCACTCGTCATCGAACATCGTGGGCTTGGGCATGGTCGGCCAGCCACCAGCGGCGCTCCGTGAGAAGTGCTGGATGTACTTTCCCGGCGACGAGTGCCCCTTCTATCGGGCGACCGTCTTCAGCAACTATGCGGAGGCGAACGTGCCAAGACCGGGTGAGACATGGTCGCTGATGCTCGAGGTCGCCGAGTCTCCCCACCGCCCAGTCGACCACGATCACCTCGTCGACGACGTGATCGCCGGCGCGGTCGCCGTCAAGCTCGTGACCGACCCGTCGACCATCATCTCGACCTGGAAGCATCGAGCGGCCTACGGCTATCCGACGCCAAGCCTCGATCGTGATGAGGCACTGCGGCAGCTCATCCCGGCCCTCGAGGTCCACGACGTCTTCAGCCGGGGGCGGTTCGGCATGTGGCGCTACGAGGTGAGCAACCAGGACCACAGCTTCATGCAGGGCGTGGAGGTCGTCGATCGCATCATCCTCGGAACACCAGAGGCGACCCTGTGACCAACCGGCACCGCCGTCGCCTGCCTGCCCTCGAGCCGGACGGCGATGATGCCCCCCTGATCCCTCCCGTGGATCCCACACGCCCCAGGCCGTGGATCTCCGTCATGATCCCGACGTACAACTGCGCCTCTCTGCTTGCCGTCTGCCTCGAGAGCGTGCTCGCGCAGGATCCCGGGGAGGGGACGATGGAGATCGTCGTCATCGACGATCACTCTGAGGGCGACGACCCTCGCGCCGTCGTCGAGGAGATCGGCGGGGGTCGGGTGTCCTTCGTCGCCCACGACTCGAACCTGGGAGCGGTCGCCACCTTCAATGACTGCATCAGACGCTCACACGGCGAGCTCGTGCACATCCTCCACGGCGACGACTTCGTGATCGACGGCTTCTACGAGGAGATCAACCGTCTGTCCGCCGCATGGCCGAGCGCAGGGCTCTATGCCACGACCTTTGCCACCGTCGACAGGGAGGGCCGGCCCCTCGCCCGGGGGCGAACCGTCTCGAGTACGACCGTCCTCGACGTCTTCGACTCCGGGAACCCATTCCAGTTCTGCTCCACGGTCGTCAGGCGAACCGCCTACGAGCGCTTCGGTGGCTTCGCCCACCGGCTGATCCACATGGCTGACTTCGAGATGTGGGTTCGCGTCAGCGCGAGGTCGGGGTTCGCCGTGAGCCCAGAGGTCCTCGCGGCATACCGAACCTTCGACCAGCAGCACTCTGCGGGCCTCCGGCGCACGGCCAGCAACCTCGTCGACCACGAGCAGGCGTTGGTGCTGCTGGCGCAACATGGTGACCTCCCCGTCACTGACCGACACCTCAGGCACCTGAGGAGCGTGGCGCGCCACCAGGTCGACACCTTCGGGCGGATGGGCGATGCCGCGGCCGAGAGGGCCAACCTCCGCTACTGGATCGCCCGGGCGACACCCGTGGAGCGCCTGAGACGGCATCTCGGTCGCCTGCGCCGATCGGCCATGGCGAACCGATTGCGACACCAGCGCTGAGGTGCGCCGCGACCTCGTGGGAAGACCGAGACGCGCTGGCTGGCGCAGCTGCGTGGGCTGGGGCAGCATCACCACCACGGCCTCGTCGCGATGGGGTCCTCGAGCACCGCTGGGCTCGAGGGCACCGACCGGCGTGGGAACTCTGAGGAGCGCGTCATGACCGAAGCAGAGAGCGAGGCGACGATCGAGTCGTTGCGTGCTGAGGTGGCTCGTCTGAAGGCCGAGCTCGAGCGGGTTCGAGCCGAGCTCCGAAGGGCGCGCCGGGAGCACCACGAGACGCCTCCCCACTACCTCTGAGGCCGAGGTGGCAGGATGATCGGACACCTACAGGGAGGTCCCATGTCTGCAGCAAGCGAGAAGGCAGCCGCCGCGTTCACCGCCGCCATCGGCCAGAGCGAGGGCACCGGAGAGTGGTTCGCCGTGACCCAGGCCGACATCGACACCTTCGCCGACGTCACCCACGACCACCAGTTCATCCACGTCGACCCTGAGGCCTGCGCCGCGATGTCCCCGTGGGGCGTGCCGATCGCCCATGGCTTCTTGACCCTGTCGATGCTCACGCACCTGTCGAGCTCGATCCCGGTCGACACCACGCGCCTCGAGGGCATCGTGATGGGCGTGAACTACGGGTTCGACAAGGTCCGGTTCGTCAGCCCGGTGAAGGTCGAGAGCCGCATCCGCGCCACCTCGACCATCGCCGCCGTCGAGCTCAAGGGCGACGCGGTGCAGGTCACCCGGACCATGACGGTCGAGATCGACGGTGAGTCGAAGCCGGCGCTCGTCGCCGACTGGATCACCCGCCTCGTCTACGGCTGATCCCGACGCACCACGACCGTAGGTCGCACGACCGGGGATGACCCTTCGGCACGGTGCCCGATCCGGCCACGCCGTAACCTCCGTGAGGTGAGCTCGACCTCGACCACCGCGCCCGCCTCCAGGCTCGTCGCGCTCGACGCCGTCCGGGGGATCGCCGCGACCTGCGTGGTGATCGCCCACATCACCGCCACCAACGCCGCCGTCGCCGCTCCGGGGACCTCCACCTCCTGGCCCCGCTGGCTGACGGTGCTCACGCCGGTCCACCTGCTCTGGGACGGCCCCATCGCCGTCACCGTGTTCTTCGTCCTCTCGGGCTTCGTGCTCTCCCTGCCATTCCTGCGCCGAGCACCCTGGGACCCAGCCGCCAAGGTCCGCTGGGCCGCCTTCTACCCCAAGCGCCTGGTGCGGCTGTACCTCCCGGCGTGGGGAGCGCTGCTCGTCGCCTTCGTGATCATGCTGGCGGTGTCCCGGCACCCCACGTCCCACGGCAGCACCTGGCTGGCCTCACACACGCACCACCCGACCGTCCACGCCCTCGCCAAGGGCAGCCTCCTGATCTTCGGTGCCGGCAGCATCGACGGGCCGCTCTGGTCGCTCGGCCTCGAGGTGGTCTACTCGATGCTCCTCCCCGTGTTCGTGCTCATCTGCGTGGTGCGGGCCGTCCCCGACTGGGTCAAGTGGCTGGGCTTCATGCTCGCAGTGACGCTCGCCGGCGCCGCCGCCTCACGGTCGGCCTCGCTCTTCTGTGCCTTCGGCTTCGGAGCGCTCCTCGCCTCGGCCTATGTCCGGCGGCCGACGCTGCCGAGCAGCTTCGGGCCCCCGGCCTTCATCACCATCACCATCGCCTCGCTCGTCGGGCTCAACGCCGGACCCGTGGTGAGCCTCCTCCACCTCCCCCACCACCTCTCGGGCGGGATCACCCGCTGCGCCACCATCCTCGGGGCCACTGGGGTCGTGTTCGTGGTCGTCTTCTGGCATCGCGCCGCAAGCGCCCTGTCCGTCGCTCCGCTTGAGTGGCTGGGGACCAGGTCGTTCAGCCTCTACCTGATCCACTTCCCCGTCGTGATCGCCCTGTCCAACCTCATCGACCCGGAACACCTCGCCGTGCTCATCGTCGTCGAGCTGGGCGCGTCCCTCGCTGCGGCCGAGATCTTCTGCCGGCTCATCGAGCGGCCGAGCCACCGGCTCTCGCAGCGGGTGGGCGCCGCCGTCGCCGGCCGAATGCGACGGCGGCTCGACCCTGGGCCGAGCGCGAGCTCAGCCGAGGCTGGGGTCTGACAGGTAGGCCCTGAGTCGGTCACGGCGCTCGTGGGCGAGCCGGCCGGCTCGCCGGGTGCCCCAGCGGAAGAGCAGGATCGACACCGGGATCGAGACGCAGGCGCCGAAGAGGATCGAGACGTTGTCGACCGCCTTGCTCAACGTCGGTCCGCCGGCGATCTCCCAGGCGATCCCCGGCGGGATGAGCGCGATCGCGCCCAGGGCGGGCACGAGGACATAGGGCACGAGGACGAGGACGCCCCAGCGAAGCAGGCGCCGGCGCTCCCCGTGGATCTGAGCCCAGCGGGCCTTGAGCGGGATCGGGTGGTACGGCCAGCGCACGCCGACGAAGCAGCTCAGCCCGAGGCCGGCCAGCGGGACGATGGCCACCCAGATGGCGGTCATCGCCAGCGAGAGCCAGAGGTGGTCGACAGCGCCGATCAGGACCGCCACGATCAGGGCGACCGGCGTGGTCAGCAGCCACAGCGCGATCTGCTTCGCTCTGAGCAGCTCGGTGATCGAGGTGGGATCGTCGAGGCGGTCGAGAACGTGCGCCGGGTCGGGGGCCAGCTGGTTGGTCGCGGGGACGTCGGCGAGCATCCACGTGGCCAGCACGGTCGGGAACAGGAACGAGATGTGGAAGGTGAAGACCAGGTTCACCAGCTCGATGGGCGAGTAGTACCAAAGGACCGCGGCGAGCAGCCCGTTGGCCACCAGGCAGACGAGGACCTCGAAGGGGGGATGGAAGATCCGTCGGAACTCGCCAGGGAGGAGGGCGATGATCTGGCGACGGTCCTCGTCGCGCTGCACGGGCCTCACCATGGCCCTGAGTATTCCAGCACCGCTGGGGTCGCCGCGGCTTCGCTACTTCTTGACGGGCGGCTTCATGTTGCCGACCTTGCTCGTCGAGGTGGCACCGAGCCGGGCCGCGCCCGTCGTCGTCGTGGTCGCCTTGGCCGGCCGGGTCGTCGAGGTGGTGGTCCCCGGGTTGACCTGCGGGACGGTCGAGGAGGACTTCGTGGTCGAGCTCGAGCCGCCACCTGACGTGGTCGACCCGGTCGAGGTGCCCCCGGCCTGCGCCTGGGCCTGGAGGAGGAGCTTGTACATCGACTCGACCGCCGCCTGGTAGCCGGCGAGGTCGCCGCCCTTGAGCGCCGTCTGGGCCTGGGCGTAGAAGGCGGCTGCCTGATCGAGGAGGTCCTTGACCGACGAGTTGGCGTTCGTCCCGCCCCCCGTCCCGCTCGACCCCTCGCCGGGCACCTTGACGTCGGCGGACAGCACGTTCGACAGGGCGAGCGAGAGCGAGCTCTCGATGTCGACGTGGCTGTTGAACACGGCGATCACGTACTTGAGCTGCGGCAGCGAGCTCGTGGCGCTCGTGACGTAGAGCGGGCGCACGTAGAGCATCGACTGGTTGATCGGGATCATCAGGGTGTTGCCGAGCAGCACGTTGGACCCGTGCTGGTCGAGCGGCGTGATGATCGACGAGACCCTGGTGCTCTGCTGGATCTCGGAGTCCGCCATCACCGGGCCGATCACGTTCTGGCCCGACGGGGTCACGTAGACGTTGAGCTCGCCGTAGTTGCTCGGATCAGAGGTGCCCACCATGAAGGCGGCCAGGTTCTGGATGTGGTCGCTGTTGGACTTGGGCACATAGGCCTCGGAGATCGTGAAGGTCTGCTTGGTGGTTCCCGGCAGGGAGTTCACCTGGTAGATCGGGCTCATCCGCTCGGCCTGGCCCTGGATGATGAAGCCCTGGGCGTTGACCGTCTGCTTGACCGCCAGGGTCTGCGTCGGCGAGCCCGCTCCCGAGGTCTGGGAGATCGTCCACGCGTCGCCGGCGTTGTAGAAGGAGGCTGGGTTGGTGATGTGGTATCGGCCGTAGGTGGCGACCTGGGCCGAGAAGATGTCCTCCGGGTAGCGCAGGTGCGCCACGAGGTCGGCCGGCATCTTCGACCGCGGCGTCAGCAGCGTCGGGAATGCCTTCTCGTAGGTCTGGATGATCGGGTCCGACTGGTCCATGACGTAGTAGGTCATCTTGCCGGTGTAGGCGTTGACGACCAGCTTCACCGAGTTCCGGACGTAGTTGTAGCTGCTCGGGAGGCCGCTGCCCGAGGGGAGCTGGAGGTTGCTGGCGTTCTGCGAGTACGGGTAGCGGTCGGTGGTCGTGTAGCCGTCGAGGACCCAGTTGACGTGCCCGTCGACGATCACCGAGTAGGGGTTGGCGTCGAAGGTCAGGAACGGGGCCGCCTTGGTCGCCATGACCTGCACGTCGCGCACGAACATGATCCGGCTCTTGGTGGTGATCAGGTTCGAGATCAGCAGGTTGAAGTCCCCGAGCCGCAGGGCGAAGGCCGCCCGACGGAGGGCCCCGGAGAGCTGCACGCCGCCGGTGCCCGAGTAGTGGTTCTGGACGTCGACGCCCTGGGGGGTCTGGTAGTCGAGCTCCGCCTGCTTGGAGTTGGCCACCACGTAGCCCGGGTTGTTCAGCCCGAAGAAGACGCCGGACTGCGTGATCTTGGGGAATCCGCCCGTCGAGGACGGGGGCACGTCGGAGATGCCGAACACCGGGTTGCCGTTCGGCTGGACCTGGCTGGCGCTGCTCAGCGCCGCACCATTGCCGTGGGTGTACTCGAGGTGGTCGTTGACCCAGGACTGCGCGGGCAGCCCGGCCGTGTTGAGCTGACGGACCCCGGCGAGGGTCGGGATCATCTTGTTGTTGACCGTGTAGCGGTCGACGCCGAGCGAGGGGAACGAGTAGTAGGACCGCAGGCCCTGGAGCTTCTGGAAGGTCTGCAGCGAGATCTCCGGGGCCGGGTCCCACAGCCGGATGTTGGCCAGGGTGTCGGCGTTGGCGCTGAGCTCGGCCGAGGTGGGGACCTGGCTTCCGCTGAAGGGGTGGTGCTTGACCTGGGTCAGGTTGAAGGCCTGGCGGGTCCCGGTGATGTTCCGCTGGATGTACGGGCGCTCCAGGGTGGACTGGGCCGGGGTGACCTTGAGAGCCTGGAGCAGCGCCGGATAGGCCACACCGATGGCCAGGGCGACGAAGGCCCACAGGCCGACGGCGAGCACCGGGAGGGACCAGCCCTGGCGCCAGATGTTGAACAGCAGGATGACGGCGGCGAGCAGGGAGATCCAGAACAGCAGGTCGATGGCTGGGAGCCGAGCGTGGATGTCGGTGTAGGTCGCACCCTCCACGTAGCCGTTGGTCGACGTGGTCAGGGCGTACTTCTGGAGCAGGTAGCCGGCCGCCTTGATCAGGGCGAGGAGGGCGAGGAGGACCGAGAGGTGGACCTTGACCGCCGGACGGACCCGTGGGATCGAGTGGGCACCTCGGATGCCACCGTTGAGGTAGTGGAAGATCGCGACCGCGATCGTGATGACCACCAGCGAGATCAGCAGCCAGCTCACCAGGAACTGCAGGAAGGGCAGATCGAAGACGTAGAAGCCGACGTCCTTGTGGAACTGGGGATCCGAGACGCCGAACGGGGTCGAGTGCTCGAAGAGCAGCCAGTTCTGCCACTGCCCGACCGTCCCGGAGCCTGCGCCGATCCCGAGCACGATGGCGAGCCCGAGGTAGAGGCGGCCCGTGTAGGGCGCCACCGCCTCCTGGTAGCGCCGGACCATCTCGTCGTCGTGGTCGACCGGGGGCGACCGTCGGGCGATCCGGCCCACCAGCAGGAGGTTGCCCCACAGCAGGAGGAAGAACACCACGCCGAAGACGAGGACGAGGCCGACCTTGACGCTCAGCAGTGCACCGAAGACCTTGCTCTGCCCGACGGAGTTGAACCACATCGAGTCGGTCCAGAGCCCAGCCAGGGACCGGAGGGAGCCGAGGAGCACCACGATGGCGACCGCCACGATGATCAGCACCAGCCGGCGCCGGCTGCGGTTCGGTGGTGTGTCGACGGTCAGGTCGTCAGGTGAGCGCATGGGATCTCAACCCTACCGAAGCCCGGACGCCGCTGAGCATGCAGGCCCGAGGATCAGCCGGCTGGGATGACCGCGCAGCGGCAACCGCCGTGCGCCGGCGGGTGGGCCTGGCCGGTCGGGAAGGTCGATCCCGCCGGCACCGCCCCCTCGAGGGCGTTGTCGGCGCAGTCCGGGCAGGGGTCGCCCGCTCCCCCGACGATCCAGCTGACCGACCCATCGCCGACGACGCCGATGACGGCGGCGGAGAATGCCTCGAGGGCCGAGTCGCCTGCGATCCGCTCGAGTCGCGTCCCGCGCCACTCTCGGAACGCCCCGTTCACCTCAGCCGTGGGGTCGTCCGCCCCGAGGGCCTCCGTCAGGCGGCGGTGCAGCGGACCGGCGACCTCTCGGGCCAGCTCGCCGGCGATCACGCCGATCGCATCGTGGCTCAGCCCCGGACCCTGGGGAGCGCCGCGCCCGATGGCGAAGGTCGCCCCGGCGTCCGCCGCGTCGCGCAACGGGTCGACGGCGGCGCCGGCGATGCGGTGGGCGAGCGCCGACTCGTCGTCGAGGACCTCGTCCCCGTCCCCCGCTGACCGCACCCGGTCGAGGAGCAGGTTCTGCTCGTCCTGGAGGATGCGCTTGAGCTTGCGCGCCAGCGCGCTCTGCGGACCATCGAGCACCTCATCTCGTGCAGCCACCTCGACGTCGACCGGCCCGGCGGGCGCCGACGTGCCGGTGTCGTCGTCATCGCCGTCGACCTCGTCGCGGGCGCTGGCCCGGATCTTGGCGAAGAGCTCCTCGACGAGCCCCTCCTCGGCGGGACCCTCGGTGGCGTTGCCGTCGGCATCGAGCTCGACCGGCTCCTGCTCGGACGCGGCCTGGGTCGGCTGACGGCGAGCGACCTCCTCGGCCGCCGCCCGTGCTCCGGCATCCGAGCTGGCGAGCTCCGTCGTCAGCCTGTCGACCGTGTCGCGGACACCGACCACCGCCCGGGCGATCTCGTCGCGCGCGGCGCGGAGCTGCTCGATCTGGAGGTGCATGGTGCGCCGGCGGGTGTTCATGTCGGCGAGGACGCCTGCACGGACCTCCTGGGCCTGCTCGATCATCGCCCGGCCCTGCTCCCTGGCTCGACCGACCAGGGTCTCGCCATCGGCTCGGGCCTGTGCGATCAACCGCTCGGCCTGGATCGCCGCCTCGTTGGTGAGGGTGGTGGCCGCCACCTCGGCGTCGCCGACGCGAGCCGCCGCGCGCTGCTCGGCCTCGACGGCGGCATTCGAGATGCGCGCCTGGACGTCCTCGATCATCTGACGAGCCTGCGCCTGCGCCTCCTCGGCCACCTGGGCAGCCTCAGCGTGTGCCGTGCGGAGGATCTCGGCGCTCTGGGTGCCGAGCGCCGCCGTCAGGTCGGACTCCTGGATGACCGGGTTGGCGGCACGCTCCTCGGCGACCGCCACCAGCCGACGCATCTCGGCCTCGCGGGACTCGAACGACTCGAGCTCCCTGGCGACATAGTCGAGGAAGCTCCGCACCTCTCGTGGGTCGAACCCCCTGCGGACCACCGCGAACGAGGCGCGCGTGACCTCAGCCGCGCTCAACCGGGACGACGAGATGCTCGAGTACTCCTCTGTCATGCCCCGAGCCTACGACCCTGCGGAGCCCCCGTCCCGCTTCTCCACCGAACCATTCGCCATCGTGAGGCTCCCGCCTCGGGCGAGCAGCAGGCGCAGCGCCTGGTCGAGGGTCGTCACGGGCACCACCTTGAGCCCTGCGGCTGCGGTCTTGCGCGCCGTCGGGCCCTCGTTCCCCGGCACCAGGAACACGCTGGCCCTCGCCCGCGAGACGGCGACGGCCTTCTGCTCGACGCCACCGACGTCACCGACCGCGCCGTCGGGCGACATGGTGCCGGTGGCGGCGATGGTGCTCGACCGGAGCAGGTGCCCGTGGGAGAGGGAGTCGATGATGCCGAGGGTCATCGCCAGGCCTGCCGAGGGCCCGCCGATGTTCGGGGTCGAGATGCTGATCGAGAACGGGTAGTGCCACTGACGGTCGGTCTCGATCGAAACGCCGAGCATCGCCCTGGACGGCCCCTCGACGCCCGGGCAGCCCGAGGGGGCTGCCCTGTGCTGGCTCGCCTCGAGCACCAGGGACACCGTGGTGGCCCGCCCGTTGGTGATCTTGCCGGAGTCGGCGATCTCGGCGGGACGGACCCTGAGGGCGACCTTGGTTCCCGGGGCGTCGTTGTGGATGGCCGCGATCAGGTCGCAGGAGGTCGAGACCCGGTGACCGTCGACCCCGACGATCACGTCGGCCACCCGGAGGCGCTCTGCGGCCGGTGTGTCGACCCCCACCGCCGTGACGAGCGCACCCGACTCGGTCGAGGTGACCGGGTACCCCAGCCGCCGGAGCGCCGCGGTCCGAGCTGCGTCCTTGGACTGCTCCATGTCGAGGTAGCCCTGCGCGTCGAGGTCGGCGGGGTCCTGGCCCTTGGGCACCAGGGCATCCTCGGGGATGATCTCGGTGGCGGTCCCGAAGTGCGCCGGGAGCCAGGTCAGCAGGCTCACGGGCGTCAGCAGCACGTCGGTGAGCAGGATGTGGCCACCGTTGTCGGACGGCTTGGCCCCGTCGATCGAGATGAGCGGGCCCACCGGCTGGGCGCCCCCAGGGGTCATCGCGTACTCGTGCAGGTCGATGCGACTGGCCACGAAGCCGGCCAGGATCACGACGACCAGGGTCACGAGCGCGATGCGCACGGTGCGGCGAGCGCTGCCGAGGTCCTTGGGTGGAGGCATACTGCCCGGGTGGTTCACAGTGACGACACCGTACCGGCCCGGCTCGACCTGACGCACCGCGAGCGCGTCCTGCTCGCCGGAGGCGAGCACACCGACGAGGCGCTCGTCCTCGTCGACGCGGCGCTCGCCGACGAGGACGAGCGGGTCCGGACCACCGCCCTCGGGGCGCTGTGGCGACAGGGTCGCCTGTCCTCGGCGGTGGTCATCGCCGCTCTCGGCGACCCCGCACCAGTCGTCCGGGTCCGGGCCGCCCAGCTGTCCGTCGGCGTCGGCGACGAGGTGGTCCCCGACCTGATCTCCCGCCTCGACGACACGAGCCACGTGGCCGTCGCCGCCATCATCGCCCTGGCTGATCGAGAGGCCGTCGACGCGGTCGAGGCGCTCCTCACCGTCGCCGAGCGCTCCGAGGACCCTCTGGTCCACGAGGAGGCGGTGGCCGCGCTCGGAGCCCTCGGCGACCCAGCCGGGCTCCCCGTCGTTCTGGCCGCCACTTTCGGCAAGCCCGCCCTGCGGCGCCGGTCGGTGGCGGCGCTCGGCGGGTTCGAGGGCGACGAGGTCGAGGAGGCTCTCGACCGGCTCGCCGAAGACCGGGACTGGCAGGTCCGCCAGGCCGTGGCGCTGCTACGCCGGCCGCCGCTCGACGCCAGCTGAGCGGTCAGCGATCCGCTGCCACGAAGAGCGGTCGGAGCCGGACCAGGTCCTCGAGGCAGCGTGCCGCCCCCTCGATGACCACGCGGGCGGGAGCGGGAGCCACCCGCACAGGCACCGAGGTCGACTCGGAGAGCAGCTGGGCGTAGCCGTCGAGGAGCGAGCCGCCGCCCACGAGATGCAGCCCCTCGAAGATCGCGTCCTGCGCCAGCTCCGGCGGCGCCTCAGCGAGGCAGGCCGAGGTCCCCGCCACCAGAGAGGCCACATGGTCGGCCATCGCCCCGTCGATCAGGGCCGAGGAGACCGTCTCGACGGCTGGCTCGGCGGTCCGCGGCCGACGGCCATGGACTTCCGCCAGCACCACGTCGGTCCGTCTGGTGGCCGATCCGAGCCTCACCTTGAGGTCCTCGGCCACCTCGTCGCTGACGACGAGGTCGTGCTGGTGGCGTACCGCCGACTGGATGGCGTCGTTGAGGTCGCCGCCACCGAGGCGCTGCGCCTTCGCCGCCACCACGCCGCCGAGCGAGATGACCCCGGTCTCGGTGGTCCCCGCCCCGAGGTCCACGATGACCGAGCCCACGGGCTCGTTGATGGGCAGGTCGAGGCCGATCGCCGCCGCCATCGTCGCCTCGAGGAGCACTGCGTGGGCAGCCCCGGCCGCCCGAGCCGCCTGCTGGAGCGCCCGACGCTCGATGGACGTCGAGGCGGAGGGCACCGTGAGCAGAACCTTGGCCCGGCTGAGTCGTGAGACGCCGCAGCGCACCAATACGTGGTGGAGCATGCGGGCAGCCATGTCGAAGTCCGTCACCGCCCCCTGGCGCAGGGGCCGGATGGCCACGACGTGCTCGGCGGTGCGGCCCACGAGCTCGGCGGCATCCCTCCCGAGGGCCAGCACCTCGCGCGACCGCGTGTCGACGGCGACGACCGTGGGCTCCTCGATCACGAGGCCCTTGCCGCGGATGGCCACCCTCAGGGTGGACGTCCCGACGTCGATGGCGATCTCCTTCGGCACGAGGGCCAACTGTACGGCTCCCGTGGCGACAGGTCACGACGGTGACCTCTCGGTAACCTTGACCCTTGGTGGACAGCGGCACATTCTCAGGGTCCGACGACCCCGACGGCGAGGAGCCCACGGAGGAGGGCGCTGGGAGCGACGCGGCCATCCCAGGGCTGCCCTTCGGCGACTCCAACCGCCCGTCGGCCACCGAGCGAAAGTGGATCCACCCGGCCGAGCTCCCCTCGCGCCGAGCCATCCAGCCACCGGCCGAGCCGGCCAGGATCCCGCGCTGGATCCAGATCCCCATGGGCGTGGCGGCCGCGGCCCTGCTCCTCGTCGGCGCCTCGTTCCTGTCTCGGACCCCACCGGGCACCGACGCCCAGACCTCTGTCCTCAGCGCCGTACGGCTCTCCGACGCCCCGGACGCCGTGACCCGGACCGCCAATGCCATGACGGTGCTGACCATCACGTCGTCATCGGGCACGACGACGGCCCCGGGCATCGCGCTGGTCGGGCGGCGCGTCATCACCACCACCGCCACCATCCCGAGGGATGCCCTGGTCTACGCCGACGACCTCCACGGCCGACCCGTCAGCGCCACCAGCTTCCACACCGACACGACGGTGGGTCTGACCGCGCTCATCTTCACCGTCCCGGTCACCAAGGCCGTCGCCGCGGTGGCCGCCGAGGAGGAGCGCGGCACCGCCACCGCCGTGTCGAGGGTCGCCGACGGGGCCACCCAGCCCGTGCGGTGGTCCAATGCCACGGTGCGGTCCGTCGACACGCTGCTGAGCACCAACGGTCGCTCCATCGGCGCCGTCGCCGGGGACAGCCCGCTCGCCGACGAGCCCTGCACCATCCTCATGGCGCCCACCGGCAAGACCGAGGCCATCTCGAGCCCGGACCTGACCGCTGGCGCCTTCCTCCCGGCCTCGTTCGCCTCGAGCCTGACGACGCAGCTGGCCACGTGGCCGGAGGCGACCCACGGCCGCCTCGGTATCTCAGGGGTCACCTCCGCCTCCGGTGGGGCGGAGATCGTCGAGGTCGTCGCCGGCGGGCCGTCCGTCGGCCTGCTCTTCGTCGGCGACGTCATCGTGGCCGTCAACGGCGAGGAGGTGGGCACCACCTCGGAGATGGTCGACGCTGTCTACCTCGCTCCTTCTGGGTCGATCCTCGACCTGACCGTCCGCCATGCCGGCACCACCACGCACCGGGTCGTGACCCTGACCCCCTCCCCGTAGGATCGAGACACCATGGATCAGCCCAACCCCTTCGACGGTGGCCTGCTCGGCGACCTGCTCAAGGTCCTGTCCGGCCAGGCTGGCGGCAGCCCGTGGCTCGAGTCGGCCAAGGCCCTCGCCCTCGGCGTCGCCGCCGGAGAGCACCCTGACGTCAACCCCGACCCCATCGCTCGGATCGCCATCGAGCAGGTGGCCGACGTCGCCGCCCGGCACGTGGGCGAGCTCACCGGGCAGCCCACCACCGCCACCGGCCTCACCCCCGTGGCCCGCGGCGCCTGGGCGCTGGCACAGCTCGACGCCTGGCGGCCGCAGATCGAGTCCGTGATCGAGGCGCAGTCGACCTCGGCGGCCAGCTCGCTGGCCCAGATGAGCGAGGACGGCGAGATGCCGGCGATGTTCGGCCAGCTGGCGGCGACCCTCGGCCCGATGCTGCTCGGGATGCAGTTCGGCTCGGCGGCCGGCCACCTCGCCGAGCGCGCCCTTGGGTCCTATGCGCTGCCGCTGCCCTGGCCCTCGGGCATCGATCTGCTGCTGGTCCCCGAGAACATCGCCGCCTTCGCCGAGGACTGGAGCATCCCGCTCGAGGAGGCCCAGCTCTTCGCCGTCACCCGAGAGCTCGCCGGACGGACGATCATCTCCTCGCCCGGCGTGTCCGACAGGATCGCCGAGCTCCTCGCCCTCGCCATGCGCGACGCGCTCGGCGCCCAGTCGTCGCTGCTCGAGAAGCTGGGCTCAGGAGGCGACCCAGAGATGCTCGCCACGCTGATGGGAGACCCTGAGGCCCTCATGGCCGAGCTGGCCACGCCGCAGGGGCTCGAGTCAGCAGCACGGCTGACCGCCGTGACGACGGCGCTGGCCGCCTATGTGGACCATGTCGCCGCCACCGTGGCCAGTCGGCTCACGGCCAGCCACGCGCTGCTCGTCGAGGCGTGGCGCCGTCACCGGATCACCGACGCCAAGGGCGAGCAGGCGGCAGGCGGACTCTTCGGCCTCGACCTGTCCGCCCACGAGGTCGAGCGCGGCGAGGCCTTCGTGGCCGGGGTCATCGAGCGCGCCGGCTCGGACGGCCTGGTGCGCCTGCTCGAAGGCGGTGCGGTATTGCCGACGCCGGCCGAGGTCGACGCGCCGGGCCTCTGGCTCGAGCGGATCGCCCTTCCAGAGCTCGGAGGGGCCTGAGCGCTAGGCCGTCTCTGCGGCCGGAGCCGCCGGGGCGGCCTCCTGGGTCTCCTCGGGGAAGCCGAGGTCCCAGTCGACGAGGATCGCCTCGCGCTCGCCGTCACGGTTGACCCGCTCGCGGTTGCGGCGGAACTGCGGATCGTGCGGCGGCAGGAGCAGCAGACGGGCGGCGACGCGCTCGGCGAACGCCTCGAGGACCTCGTCCTCGCCCCAGACCGGCTGGAAGTCCCAGTGCGGCTCGACCGGGCCGAGGTAGACGATGCGCACCTGGCCGACGGGCTCGATCTGCTCCTCTGTCTCGCTGACCACCTGGCTCATCGTTCCTCCTCGTCCCGTGCGGGATCTCCATGATAGTCAGATCCCCGCTGGACGGCGGTCCTGAGGTCGTCCATAAGAATCACCTAATGACCTGAGCTTTGCGTGGAGTCCTGACTTAGAATAAACTTCAGACCAAGGAGGTAGGGCAATGGATGCAGCATGGATGGAGAGTGGGAAGTGCCGAGAGGTTGATCCTGACATCTTCTTCCCGAGCGATGGGGTGGGTGTCATCCGGGCTCAGAAGATCTGCGCGACCTGCCCAGCCCAAGCCGAGTGCCTCGAGTACGCGCTCGAGAACCACATCGACCACGGCGTCTGGGGTGGTCGGTCAGAGCGTGAGCGTCGTCGGATCCTCCGGGCCCGTCGTCGCCAGGGAGCTCTGACGATCTGACCAGGGGGGCGACGGTCCTCGAGGCCGTCATCAACATCAGCGAAGGACGCGATGCGCCGTGGCTTCAGGCCACGGCGCATTCGCTTGCCTGCGCGGTGGACCTCCACCGCGACCGGGACCACCACCGCAGCGTGATCACGCTGCTCGGGGCGGCCGACGAGCTCGTCGCTGACGTCGAGTCGCTGGTGCGCTCAACCGTGGGCCATCTCGACCTCGCTGGACACGAGGGCGTCCACCCCCGCTTCGGGGTCGTCGACGTCCTCCCCTTCGTTCCGCTCGGCTCGGCGACCATGGCCGACGCCGTCGTGCTGCGCGACGAGACCGCCCGCTGGCTCGGAGACGACCTCGGCCTGCCGTCCTTCCTCTACGGCCCGATGTCCGATGGCTCGCTCCGCACCCTCCCCGAGGTGCGCCGGGAGGCGTTCAGGACCCTGTCGCCCGACGTCGGTCCACGGTCCCTGCACCCCACCGCCGGCGCCGTCGCCGTGGGGGCCCGCGACGTGCTCGTGGCGTGGAACATCTGGCTCTCCGGCATCAGCCTCGAGCGGGCCCGGCAGCTCGCGGCAGACGTGCGGGGCCCCGGCGTGCGCGCCCTCGGCCTCGAGGTCGACGGGGCGGTGCAGGTGTCCTGCAACCTCATCGATCCGACGCGGGTCACGCCCGACACGGTGCTCGACGCGGTGGCCGACGCCATGGGGCAAGAAGGTTCGGTGCTGCGGTGCGAGCTCGTCGGCCTGGCGCCGATCGCCGTGCTCGAGGGCATCCCCGAGTCGAGACTCGCCGAGCTCGACCTGTCGTGGGACCGCACGATCGAGGCCGCGGCGCAGGCCCGGGGCCTCTCGATCAGGTAGCGCTCAGGAGGCGGTGGCGGCCCGGCGCTCGAGCGCCCTGGCCCGGCGAAGGCGGCGGCGCTCACGCTCGCTCATCCCGCCCCAGATCCCGAACTTCTCACCGTTGGCCAGGGCGAACTCGAGGCAATCCTCGCGCACCACGCACCCTCGGCAGACCTCCTTGGCCTCACGGGTCGAGGCTCCCCTCTCCGGGAAGAAGAGGTCAGGGTCGACGCCCATGCAGTTGGCCTGCGTCTGCCAGCTGCGGTCCTCTTCACCTTCAAGCATCATGAGCACGTCCATCGGTCCTCCCAGCGCGCCACCTCGGTGTGGCACCGATGTAACTACAACGGTGTCATCTTCCGTCAGTCACGCCCAGAATGCAAGTGGGAGACGGGTTTTCTCCTGAATATTCTTCAGCCAGACGGCCGCAGCACCCGTCGGTTCTTCAGGAAGTCGACGAGGACGTACCCGCCGAGATCATCGTTTGACGGGTAGAAGGTACGGCCACCGTTCACCTGGGCGATCTGCTCGACGAACGGGTAGTGCGTCCGCTCGAGGTCGAGGGCGAAGGTGTTGATGGTGATGCCGGCCCGCGTGCACCGGATGACCTCGGCCATCGTGAGCTGCAGGGTCTCCGGCAGCGGCGGATAGTTGAAGTGCGGGGTCCCCCACCGGTCGAGGTGCGCTGTGGGCTCACCGTCGGTGACCACGATGATCTGCTTGGTCCCGTGCTGCTTGGACAGCATCGAGCGGCTGAGGGCGAGGGCGTGCTGGAGGTTGGTGCCGTAGATGTAGTCCCACATCACCGTGGGCAGGTCGGCCGGCTTGACCTCCCGGGCCACCTCCGAGAACACCACCAAGCCCAGGTAGTCCCTCGGGAACCGGCTCGAGATCAGGGTCTGGAGCGCCATGGCCATCTTCTTGGCCGGGACGAAGTTGTCCCGCATCGGCATCGACATCGACAGGTCGATGCACAGCACGGTGGCCGAGCGGGCCACCGCCTCGGTCTCGACCACCTCGAAGTCCTCGGCCTCGAGCTTCACCGGCGTCCCGCCACCTGTCCGGGCCACGGCGTTGTGCACCGTCTTCGAGAGGTGCAGCGTGAGCGGGTCCCCCGGCTCGTAGGCCCGAGTGGTCTCCTCGCGATCGTGACCGAAGCCGTTGAAGGAGGTCTGGTGCTGGCCGACCCGGTCCTGGCGCAGCTGGGTGAAGAGGTCCTGGAGGGCCTTGTTGCCGAGGCGCCGCACGCCGTGGGCCGTCAGCTCCATCTTCCCGCCCTTGTTGGAGATCAGTCCCGAGTCCTCGAGGCTCTTGACCACCTGGGCGAGGCGCTCGAGCTGGCTGGCAGCGTCGTCGCCGAGGTTGCGGCGCAGCGCGTCGATGTCGATCTCGCTCAGCGCAGAGGCCGAGGAGGCGGTCGAGAGCAGGTCCTCCATGCGCTCGAGCTCGGCGAGCTGCCGGGCTGCGTCGGCAGCCCCAGACATCGACAGTGAGCCCTCGCCCTCGAAGCGGAAGGCGTCGCTCCACCCCATCTCCGGGAAGGCGGCGCGCAGGTTGGCGCTGAGCCGGTCCATCGACCAGCGCAGGTCCATGTCCTCGAACATGGCCTCGGCGAGGCCCTGCAGCTCGGCGCGCTGCTCCGGGGAGAGCGACCGCCACATGGCCTCGGCGGCGGCCATCTGCCGGGCCATCTGCTCGAGGAGCTCGTCGAGGCTCTCGGCCCCGGGGAACATGTCGCCGAACTCCTCCATGAACTGCTCGAAGGTCGGGTCGAGGTCCTCGCCCCGCTGGCGCTGCTCGAGCATCTGGCTGAGTGCGTCCATGGCCGCCCGGGTCCGGGCCATCTGCTCGGGATCCGTGTTGGTCAGCAGCTCCGACATCCCCTTGAAGTAGGTGTCGGCAATCTCCTGGCGGATCTCCTCCTGGAGCGCCTCGAAGGCTTCGCGAGCCTCGGTGGAGGTGAACTCATAGGAGCTGAGCGACCGCATCCGGCCGGCCAGGTCGTCAGGGAGCAGGTCGAGCGCCATGCGGCGCTCCGCGACCACCTCCTCGGTGACCTCTTGGCGCCTTTCGTCGCCGGACGCCTCGGCCTCGGCGGCGAGCTCGTCGATCCCCGCCCGCTCGAGCTGCTCGATCTCCGACAGTCGATCGCGATAGCGGGCGAGCTCGCCATCGGGGTCGCCCTGGCGGAGGAGCTCCTCACGACGCTGGCGGGTCTGGTCGAGCAGGTCGCGCAGGCCGTCCACCCGATCGCCATCGGGGAGCTCGAAGCCGTTGCGCAACAGACGCTCGAGCGCGTCGGACAGGTCGCCGTTCGCCAGCAGATCGTCCTGGAGCGCAGCGAGAAGATCCTCGGGGTCGAGGTTCGCGAACTCCTGGGAGCCGTCCCAGGCCGAGTAGTCGTAGCGTGCGCCCATCAGCCTCTCGAGCGGTAGAGCGCCCGTGCCCCCGATGCGTCCTTGTTCAACCGCTTGGTCAGATGGAGGCCCTCGAGGAGGAACTCGAGGGCCGAGGCCATCTCAGCGTCGCCGGCCCCGTCTCCGGCGATGCGGCGGACGGGCGGCTCGAGGACCGGGACGTCGGCGAGCAGCGAGAGGTACGCCGAGGTCGGCAGGTCGTCACCGGTGTGGGCCACGACCTCTCCCTCGAAGGCCTCGACGATCTCCCCTGCCTCGGGCAGGTTGATCGCGTCGCGGAAGACGAGGAGCGTCGCCGCCGCCAGGAGCTGGCTGATGAGCTCGGTCTCACGACCCTCCTCCATCGCCTCGATCTCGATCTTGCCCTGGGTCGAGGCGACGGCCGCCCCGAGGTCCGTGATCCTCGGGACCACCTCTGACTCGTGCTGGCGCAGCGCCCGTCGCAGGGCGTTGGCCACGACCGACTCGTAGTTGGCGATCGTGAGGCGGACCGAGACACCGGATCGCTGGTTCAACGCCGGGCTCCGTCGGGCAAGGTGGCTGGCCTCGACGACGATCTGCTCCATGAACCACGGGACGCTGATGGGCAGGTCGGTGATCGGCAGGCGAGCCTCGGATCGGACGATGTCGACCTCCGTCGCCACCTCCCTCGGGTAGTGCGTGCGGATCTGGGCGCCGAAGCGGTCCTTGAGCGGCGTGATGATCCGGCCTCGGTTGGTGTAGTCCTCCGGGTTGGCCGTGGCCACCAGCACGATGTCGAGGGGCAGGCGGATCCGGTGTCCCCTGATCTGGATGTCGCGCTCCTCGAGCACGTTGAGGAGGCCGACCTGGATGCGCTCGGCGAGGTCGGGCAGCTCGTTGATGGCGAAGATGCCGCGGTTCACACGGGGCACGAGTCCGTAGTGGAGGGTCAGCTCGTCGGACAGGTAGCGACCTTCAGCCACCTTGATCGGGTCCACCTCACCGATCAGGTCGGCGATGGTGGTGTCCGGCGTGGCCAGCTTCTCGCCGTAGCGGTCGGAGCGGTGGATCCACGAGATCGGCGTGGCGTCGCCGTGCTCGGCCACGAGGGCCTTGGCCCCAGCCGAGACCGGGTTGGTCGGATCGTCGTTGATCTCCGAGCCGGCGATGGCCGGAAGCCACTC
>CANGPS010000023.1 GCA_947456245.1 Acidimicrobiaceae bacterium | reverse complement strand
GGTTCGCCGGCTCGAAGACGAGCCGGGTGCCGGGGCTCGAGGCCAGCAGCTCGGCCAGCCAGGTCGAGCCCGACCGCGGCCACGAGACGAGGTAGAGGGCGCGGCTCGGATCGTGGAGGGGGTCGAGGAACAGCTGGGTGCCCGTCGTGACGTCGAACCGTTGCTTGCGCCACGCGAGGTGGCGACGGATCCGGCGGATCGCCGTCGATCGGGCCGGCTGCTCGGACTCCATGGCGGCATCCTAGGACGAGGCCTCTGGGAGGTCGGTGCTCGCTGCGCGACACTTGGAGGGTGAGCACCCGTGTCACCGTCCTCGTGGTTGCCGACATCGACGTGCCCTTGGCGCATGGGTTCGTCCCCCGATACGAGGCGCTGATCACCTCGCTTCGCCGGCGGGCCGAGGTGACGGTGGTGGGCATCAGCCCGAAGATCGAGAACGTCCTCCCGTTCACCGAGATGCCCCTCATCGCCCCGATGGCCTTCGACCCGCCGGGGACCTCGGCGATGTCCCGGCTCGCCACGGCAGTGCACCTCCTCGGCGGCCGCATCACCCAGTCCGCCTGGGAGCGCGAGCTCGTCGGCGGTCTTCGCTTCACCGAGCCCGACCTGATCGTGACCTTGAACTACCGGCGCCGGGAGCTGACGCGACTCGCTGCCCGCGTGGCGCCGACGGTGCTCTTCGCCGAGGAGCGCTCGGGCCTGCGCTGGCGCCGGACGCGCCTCGCCCAGCTGCCGCCGCCCGTGCTCATGGCCTTCCATGACTTCGCCCAGCGCTGGTCAGCACGTCGGGCCAAGCGCGTCTGCGTCATCGGTCCCGGCGAGGTGCCGTGGGCGGAGGAGTCCTTCCGACGTCCGGTCTCGGTCGTCCCGCTCCGCATCGACACCGAGTGGTGGGCCGAGCGCGTGGAGGCCGACGCGGCGGCCGGGCCGTTCGACGTCGTGACCGTCGGGAACCTGGCCGAGGAGCGCAATGCCGAGGGCCTGGTCGACATCATCGATGCGCTGAGGGCTCAGGGGTGGCCCGACGGGCTCCGACTGCGCCTCGTGTCGGCCACCGGCTTCCATCCTGACCTCTTCGAGCGCGGTTCGGCGGAGGTGGTGCTCGAGGGGAAGGTGGCGGACCCTCGGCAGATCTGCGCCGGTGCGGTGGCCGTCCTCGTCCCGGCGTTCCGGGCCTTCGGCGTCAAGACCGGGATCCTCCAGGGCTGGGCCATGGGGCGGTGCGTGGTGACGACCGGGCCCTCAGCCGAGACCGTCGGCGGGACCTCGGGCCTCGACCTCCTGTCTGGAGCGACCCCTGAGGAGGTCGCCACCGTCATCGCTGGACTTCCCGAGCGTGACGACCTCGCTGGGATCGCCGCGGCCGGAGCCGACCACCTCGAGGTGGCGTTCAGCGCCGAGGCCCATGATGCGGCCGTCGACGCCCTGCTCGACGAGATGGGCGCCTGACGCTCGACCACCTGGGGCGAGCGCGTCAGCGCGCCATGGCATCGAGGACCGCGTCCCCGGTCAGCAGCGGGAGGCTCGAGGTCCCATAGATGCGGTCGATACCCTCGGCGGCCAGCACCGCACCCACCGCGTCGAGCGTCGCAGGGGAGTAGCTGGCGGACCACGAGTCGATCCAGGCCGCAGGCGAGGACTCGGCTCTGCGGAACGAGGTCTTCGACGGGGCCTCGATCTTGGCGGGATCCGGCGCCCAGTCCCCCCAGTGCTCCTCGTAGCGATCGAGGAACCGGGCGAGGCGCCGGAGCTCGGCGGCGGGGTCGAGGGCGAGCTCCTCGTAGAGGATCACGTGCACGTCGACGCTCGCCGGGTGTCGGAGGGAGAACCCATGGGGCACGGCCCAGCGCCGAACCTCGTCGAGGAGGGCCGCCTCCCGGGCGGCGAGGACGGCGTCAGGATCCCTCATGGCCAGCTCGGCGTCGCTCGTCGTCGCTGCGTCGGCGTTCCAGCCGAGCTCGATGATCGAGTGGGCCACGGCCATCGGGTGCCGGAGCAGCAGGATCACCGGGGTGTCGGGGAGGCGACCAGCGATCCAGGGGACCGCCCCGACGGTCCTGACGTCCTTGACGACGCGGCGTCGGGGGAGCCGGTCGGTCACCTGGGGGTTGGTCCACGCGGTCGAGACGCGACCGGCGAGGGCATCGACGATGTCGGCACCGTCGATCCCGAGGTCGTCCTCTGGTCCCGCCAGGGGCAGGGGGTGGAGGTGCGGCGCGCCGCCGGCGAAGAGGCCGGGGCGGATGTTCGACGGCTCGTAGACCATGCGCGTCGACGCCGAGGAGGTGGCCATCCGGGCCAGCCAGGTCGAGCCGGAACGCTGCCAGCCGGCGATGTGCAGGCCGCGGGCCGGATCGCGGTGGAGGTCGAGGACGCTGGCCTGGCGGATCCGCCTCGCCGCCTGCTGCCCTCGCCATCGGGCGTGCGCGGCCAGCCGGCTGACGGGGGAGCGATGGGCCTGGGCCATCGGCAGAACCTACCGCCCGGACCCCATGGGGTCGGTTCGTGTCATACGCAATGACAATGGATCGTCTAGCCTCAGTGGGGCTGGCAGTGAGATGGAGGAGCCGGATGGAGATCACCCGCACGCCGGACGAGCGCTTCGTCGACCTTCCGGGCTACCCCTTCGCCCCGCACTACGTCGAGATCGACGACACCGTGGGCGGCACCCTGCGGGTCCACCACCTCGACGAGGGCCCAGCGGACGGACCGGTCGTGCTGCTGCTCCACGGAGAGCCCTCCTGGTCGTACCTCTACCGCACCATGATCCCTCCGCTCGTCGCCGCCGGCTGCCGGGTCATCGCCCCGGACCTCGTCGGCTTCGGTCGCTCTGACAAGCCGGTCGACATGGCGGACTACAGCTACGAGCGGCACGTCACGTGGCTCACGAACCACCTCTTCGGCGCGCTCGACCTCCATGGCATCACCCTGTTCTGCCAGGACTGGGGCGGCCTGCTCGGTCTGCGCCTCGTGGCCGCCGAACCGGAGCGGTTCGCGGCCGTGGTGGCGTCGAACACGTTCCTTCCCCTCGGCAAGACTGCGCTCAGCGACGCCTTCTTCGCTTGGCGCGAGTACTCCCAGAGCGTGGAGCTGCTGCCCGTGGGCCGCATCATCGACGGAGGTTGCGTCTCGGACCTCGCCCCCGAGGTGATCGCCGCCTATGACGCGCCGTTCGCCAGCGAGGAGGCGAAGGCGGGGGCGAGGATCTTCCCGACCCTCGTGCCGGCAGGTCCGGACGACCCGAGCGCGGCCGAGAACCAGGCGGCCATGGCGGCCCTGGCAGCCTTCCCTCGTCCCTTCGTGACCGCCTTCGGGGATGCTGATCCGGTGACCAGGGGCACCGAGGCCTGGTTCCAGAGCCACGTCGCCGGTGCGGAGGGCCAGCCCCATGTCATCATCGAAGGCGGCGGGCACTTCATCCAGGAGGATGCGGGTCCGCAGCTGGCCAAGATCGTGCTCGACGTCGTGTCGGGCCAGGAGGAGAGCTGATGTACGGCGGTGTCCGCTACCACATCGAGATCGATGCACCCGTCGAGGCGGTCTGGGAGCGCATCGGCGACCCCTCCCGACTCCACGAGTGGTTCCCGGACTTCTCGGCCTCCCCGGTCGTGGGGACCACGAGGACCATCGTGTCGAACTCCGGGGTGTCGATCGACGAGGAGCTCCTCATCGTCGACCCGATCCTCCGCCGGATCCAGTACTCGCTGAACCTCCCGATCCTGAGCAAGCACCACGGCACCTTGGACGCCATCGGCCTCGAGGATGGCCGCACGCTCCTGATGTACACGACCGACACCGAGCCCAGGATCATGAGCCTCGTGATCGGATCGGCCACCGCCCGCGGACTGCGCGAGATCAAGCGCCAGATGGAAGAGAGCAACTGATGGGACGAAAGGTCCTCCTCATCACCACCGACCAGCAGCGCTACGACACCCTCGGGTGCAACGGCGGCGTCTACTCGCGCACCCCCGTCGTCGACGGCCTCGCCGCCCAGGGCATCCGCTACGAGCGCGCCCACCCGCAGTCGGTGGTCTGCATGCCGTCGCGATCGACGATGATCACGGGTCAGCACCCCTCGACCCATGGGGTCTGGATGAACGGCGTGCCGCTGCCCACCGACGCCCCGAGCATCGTCGAGGAGGTGCACCGGGCGGGCTACTCGACGGCCCTGATCGGCAAGGCCCACTTCGAGCCCTACATGGACCCCTTCGGCGTCTTCGCTGAGAACCGCCTCGCTGCGGCCGAGGAGTTCACCTCGGAGTCCACCTGGCACGACGGCACGCGCGGACCGCTCTATGGCTTCGACCACATGGAGTTGGCCACCCACGGCCCGGCCGCCCCGCTGCACTACTCGCGGTGGCTGTTCCTGAACCACCCGGACGCCCTCGCCGGGTTCTTCCCGGTCCTCGACGGCGACTTCGAGGTCTCCGCCGAGGGCGGCGGTGAGACCGGGGCGGTCCAGGTCAAGGACAACCCCATCGCCCGCGAGATCTACCACACCGACTGGGTGGCCGATCGGACGATCGACTGGCTCGAGGGGCGCGATCAGGACGAGGACTGGTTCTGCTGGATGAGCTTCCCCGACCCGCACCACCCGTGGGACCCGCCGGCGAGCGAGAACCACCGGGTCTCGTGGCGCGACATCGACCTGCCCGAGGGCTACATCGCCTCGGCCGCCGAGCGCGAGGCCGTGCTGTCGGCCAAGCCCCGCCACTGGATGGACTGGTACACCGGTCGGGTCGTGTCGAACTTCGAGGCCCCGCTCAAGTGGGTCCCGGCCACGCTCGAGGCCGATCAGCTGGCCGAGATCACCGCCAAGAACGCCATCGAGGTCGAGATGATCGACGAGGCCATCGGCCGGGTCCTCGCCGTGATCGCGGCCAAGGGCTGGGACGACGACCTCGATGTCATCTTCACCACCGACCACGGAGAGCTCGGTGGTGACTTCGGCCTCCTCTTCAAGGGCCCGTACCACACCGCCGGGCTGATGCGGCTCCCGTTGATCTGGCGCCCGGCACCGTCGGCGCAGGTCGAGCCGGCCACCGTCACGGCGCCGGTCGGACTGGTGGACCTCGCACCCACGATCGGCCAGATCGTCGGGATCGAGCACAAGGACTGGATGGAGGGCTCGGCCCTCCCGGTCGACGACGCCGACGCATCGGCCCGGGGGATCGAGCGCACGCTCACCGAGTGGGACTCCGAGCTGTTCGGCGTCGCCGTGCACCTTCGCACGATCACCCGAGACGGCTTCACGCTGACGATGTGCCTGCCGGGCACGAGCCACGACGGGACCGAGGGCGAGCTCTACGACCTCGCCGAGGACCCGCTCGAGCGGGTCAACCTCTGGGACGACCCGTCACGGCGAGCGCTGCGCGACGAGCTGATCGACGATCTCCGTCGCCACCAGCCGCCGGCCCGGGACCCCCGCCTCGAGTGCGTGGCGCCGGTCTGACCCGCTAACTGCGCGCGGCAGGGAAGGCGGTGGCGAGGTCGACGCCGAGGTCCGGCACCGACTTGCCGACGGCGAAGCGGTAGAGGATCGTGCGCAGGTACATCTGCACCACCGACAGGTAGATGCTGACGACCACGACCAGGAGCAGGCCGGCAGCGGCCACGACCAGGCCGGCGATGACCAGTGCGTCGTTGTGGTGGGCGCTGGCGGTGATGAAGATGCCGCCGACCAGCAGGGCGATCCCGAGCAGCATCCAGCCGAGGAAGAGGATCCCGAAGCGGACCGCGCTGCGGGTGACCTTCCCCCAGCGCTGCTTGAACAGCTCCGAGGATCGCTTGACCGCCTTGAAGGGGGAGACGTCCTCGAAGGCGATGACCGGGAGGACGAACCACGTGGCGACGGCCCAGGCCAAGCCGCCGAGGATGCTGAGCAGCTCGCCGAAGGGGACCTTCTCCTGGATGGCGTTCAAGATGGTGCCGACCACAGCGGACAGCAGCGCCCAACCGAAGATGATGCCCTTGCGCTCCCATGCCTTGGCCATGCAGCTGCCAACCGTGGGGTTGCCGCCCTCGATCCGGTCGGCGGCGGCGAACACCACTGCCACGCCGAAGAAGGTGGTCAGGAACATCGTGAGGAGCAGCGCCAGCACGAACGAGATGATGAAGCTGCCCTGAGCTGGGACCCCGGCGACCGTCAGCACGCCGCCGAGCCCACCGCCGACGATGACGAGGGTGGCGAAGGCAGAGGCGATCGAGAGCACGGGGAGGGCGGCGATGCCCTTGTCCTGGCGGAACAGCGCCAGCGAGGCCTGGAGCAGCTGCTTGCCGTTGGGGTTCCTGTTCGTGGCCATGTGGATCTCCTGTCTCGGTTGACCGAGAGACTAGGCCCGGACCGCCTGGTCCCCGTGGCTCATCGCTCGGCGGCGACCGCCTGCGCCACCTGTGGGCGGAGCGCACGAAGGATCGACATGCCGATGCTGGTGCCCACGATGAGGCCGAAGGACAGGGCGCTGGCCACCTTGACGAAGGTGGCGAGGTCGCCGAAGCTCTCGAGCAGGTGCCCGCCCGCCAGCGTGGTGATGCCGCGCAGCGCCATGGACCCCACGGTGAGGACGAAGACCCCGCCGAGGATGATCACGAGGCTCGGCGGGCGCCTCGGGCTCGAGCCGATGAGCACCCCGAGCAGCGTCAGCGCGGTGGCGGCGGCGAAGGTCCCCGCCACCTCGCCGAAGCTCCAGGTGGTGACGAGCTGCACGCCCCACGCCACGTAGACCCCGAGCATCAGCCACCCGACGTCCCGCAGGCGGGCGCAGAACGTGAGCGCCATCCCGATGGTGAAGGGGATCCAGGCGATGGCCGTGATGACCCAGGGCATGTCGTTGACGGTGGAGGAGTCGAGCAGGCTGGCCAGGCCGGCGCCGCTGAGCGCGGCGCCGAGCAGGACTCCTCCAGCGAGCTGCATGAGGATGAACGTCGACTGCACGAGCCGGATGGTCCCGACGGTGAACTGGCCGACGGAGATCTCGGCCGCCGCCGCGCAGAGGAAGTCCCCGGGGATCATGACGAACAGGGCGGGCACCATCACGAGCACAGGACCGCCGTGGGCGTGGGCGATGTCGAGCACCCCGAACCCCACGAGCGCCACGGCGCTCGAGGCCAGCAGCGGCAGCATCGTCCGGATCATCTTGGTCCGCTCGCCGAGCAGGTACACCGCCGCCATGACGCCTCCGAGCACGACCGTCATCCCGACCTCGTGCCAGTTCGCCTGCATGCTCGGTGAGAACCCGACGGCGAAGAGCACCACGCCGAGGAAGCGCATCCACCACGTGTAGGGCGGTCGACTCTCCTCGAGGCCATCCATGGCGGCGACTGCCTCGGCGGCGCTGAGCTCACCGCCGAGGATCCGACCGTTGAGGGCCTTGAACTCGGAGACGAGGTCAAGGCGCTCGAGCGAGGGCTGGGCGTGGAGGACCCCGGTGCGCTGCTGGAGGTCGGGGTAGGTGATCACATACGAGAGTCCCTCCATGTTCACCATGGCCTCGACCCGGCACCCGTAGGTGCTCCCGATCCGCTGGAGGACGGTGTGGAGGTCGAACGTCCCCTCCGAGCTGTTTCTCAGCAGGAACTTCCCCACGGAGCGCACGAGGCGGGTGACGTCGTCCTGAGGCGGGGCGGGCATCGGGTTCGGGGCCATCGCAGCACCCTACCGAGCAGGGCTAGCGTCATTGGGGACTCCTGAAGCCATGAACGCCGTCGTCACCCTCATCGCCGGGTCCAGTGGGACCGCCATCACCCTGATCAGCATCATCGGCGCCTTCGCCTTCGGCGTCTCCGGTGGGCTGGCCGGGGTCCGGGCGCGCCTCGACGTCTTCGGGGTGCTCGTGCTGGCCGCGACCGTCGGCCTTGCGGGAGGGATCCTGCGCGACGTCCTCCTCGGCATCCGGCCGGCCAGCCTCTCGGACTGGCGGATCATCGTGGCCGTGTCGCTCGCCGGCGTGGTCGCGTTCCTCGCCAGGGGTCCGCTGACGCGGTGGGAGGCCTCGATCGAGGCGTTCGATGCGGTCGGGCTCGCCCTGTTCTGCATCATCGGCACCGACGTGGCGCTGCACAACCTGGCGACGCCGGTCACCGCCATCCTGCTCGGCACCGTGACGGCGGTCGGTGGAGGGGCTGTGCGCGACATCGTCCTCAACCGGGTGCCCGGCGTCCTGAAGGAGGGCCTCTACGCGGTCCCGGCCCTGGTCGGATCGACGATCGTCGTGGTGGGCTACGAGCTCGGCCAGTCGTCGATCGTCTGGTACGCATTCGCGGGGGTCGCCTGCTTCGCCATCAGGGTGGTGGGCATGGTCTTCCACGTCGATCTGCCGGTGGCGCCGGTCCCCGGCCATCCCGAGGACAACGAGGAGCCCCAGGGCCCCGACGCCGGCACGGCCTAGCCGGGACATAGGATCGCCTCACCGCAGGGCCGTCCGAGGACCTGCACCACTGCTCTCGGAGGGCATCGATGTTTCGACGGATCTCACTCGCATGCGCCCTCGTCGCCTCAGGGGCAGGCATGGCGGCCTGCTCCTCGAGCAACTCGAGCTCGTCCACGACGGCTGCCGTGACCCCGGTGACAAAGGCGGGGAAGCTCGATTGCGCCAAGTTCTCGTCGGCCGCCAACAAGGTGACGTCGATCGCCTCGCAGGGAGCATCTGCGCAGGCGTCGGTGGCCAGCGAGCTGGCCATCATCGTGAAGCTCGATGCCGCCTCGGCGAAGGCCATCGGACTTCTCGAGCCCATCGCCCCAGACCTGGTCGCGTCGTGGAACCGCGAGACGACCAAGTCCCTCGATGCCCTGAAGGCCGCCGCCGCCAAGGGCGACACGCCGGCGGAGTTCGCCAAGGTCCTGCAGTCGACCAACTCGGACTCCTACAAGTCGGTGTCCAAGCAGCTCGGAGCGATCGTGCGCGACAAGTGCCCGCAGCTCTACGCCACCACGACGACCACCACCAAGGGCGGCTGAGCCATCGCGCTCAGGCTCCGGGCGTGGGCCCGATGAACCGCTGATACGCCGAGATCCAGTTGGAGGCCACGGCACGCTGTGCGTCGCGCAGGTCGAGCTGGTGGTCGCAGACGAGGCGATAGAGCCGGTACTCGAGCCTGTCCTTGGGGTTCGGGATCCCGCCGGGCTCCGGCCACAGGTTGGCGGAGTCGCTCGGTGCACCACCGAGCGACAGCGGGACCAGGTGGTCCTCCTCGGTCTGGCTGGTCGAACCTGCCAGCCCCCAGGCCGCCATCTGCGACCGCTTCAGGTCATAGGTGAACGACTGCGGAGGACGGATCCTCGATGAGTACCCCGGCGCGCAGATCGTCGAGTCGATCGTGGATGGCGTGACGGCGGGGTTGAGCGCACCCGGCGTGCAGCTGGGATCCGGGAGCACCCAGACCCCGCTGCCCCTCAACGTGCAGTCGCGCGGGACCACCCTGCGATAGGCCGCACCATCGGCGAGGCCACCAGCCGTCGGTCCGGTGCTCGGGGTCGAGGTCGGGGGTCGGAACGGCGTGGTGGGGCCAACCGCCGTGGGCGGGGCCAGGCCCCCTGTCGTGCTCGTCGTGGTGGTCCCCTCGGCGCTGCAGGACGCGAGGACGGCGGCGAGCAGCACAGCTCCGCCGAGTCGGCCGGCGGCGGAGCTCCGGCGGGTCACGCCACGGCAGCTAGCTGGGGCACCCCGACGAGATCCAGGACGGCTCTCCACTGCGACCAGTCGTCGATCTCCCGACCATCGTCGAGGTGCTCGGTGCCCTTGGACGCGAAGCGCAGGTGCGACCAGGTGGGCGCGAGGGCACCCGTCACCACTGGCTTGTCGTCGACGAGGACGTCTCCATGGACCCAAGTCTTGTCGATGGTGATGATCACGCGCTCGCTCAGCGCAGGGAAATGGCGTTCGATCCACCAGAGCTTGTCGGAGGCGCAGGTCGGGTTGGCGAGGCTGGGGGCCGTGCACACCGCAACCTCGCAACCGGCGTCGAGTAGGTGCTCGACGGCCTCCTGGGCACCCGGCGTGACCGGCAGGTGGCGGAAGAACCCGGGTGAGAGCCGAGCCAGGTCGAGTGCGGCAGCGGCCTCGGGCCCGAAGTGGCGGGTGACGTCGTTGGTGTAGTCCCACTCGGTGGCCACGAGCATCGCCGGGTCATGGCCGAGGTCGGCGAGCACCTCGTGGATGGCGGCGTCGAAGTCGGCCAGGGGACCGTCTTGGTCGAGGAGGATCAGTGGCTTGCTCATGCCCTCATGGTGCATGAGGCATGTGACGTGCCGCTTCTCCTCAGCCCTCGGCGTGGTCCTCGACGGGCACGCAGCACCGCTCGACGATCGAGTGGATGCCGATCCCCATGAGGGTCCAGTCCTCCACGTCGCCGTTGGGCCCGGTGGGCATCGGGAGGCCTCTCGCCGGCGCGTCGTAGGAGTCAGCGTTGAGGAAGGCCCCGTGGGTGAAGGACCCAATCGCCGCCGTCACGACGGTGAGGTCGAGCCCCGGAGCGAAGTCGAACCCGAGTGCGTCGAACGCGCTCGACGCGAGCTCGGCGACCTGCTCTGCCGTCCTCGCCGCCGTGGAGCGCAGCAGGGTGGCGATCTCGGCGTCGCTCTTGTCGGAGCCCTCGGCTGCGTGGAGGCTCCAGAGGGCCAGCCACGTCGACCATCCCGTCGAAGAGCGCATCGTCTCGGTCGTCACGGCGCTGCCCTTGCGGCAGGCATCCATGAGCGCGCGGCGTCGTCCCTCGATCGAGGAGAGGTCGGCCTCGGCGAGGACCGCGGCCACGCAGTCGACGGTCGGGGAGAGGTCGAGCGCGTCGCCGGATGCGACCGATCGCAGCACAGCTCGCTGGAAGTCCTCCTGGTTCTCCCAGATGCGCCCGATGACCGAGGCGTTGGTGACCTTGACGCTCTGGCGCACCTCGAGCTGGTCGAAGACGGCCTTGAAGCTGAGGTGCTCGGCCCCGGTGCCGAGGCCCTGCTCGGCGATGAGCTGTCGACCCATCTCGAGGATGAGGCTCTCGAGCTCGTGGCGCTTGCGACGGGTTCCGGTGGCCGGTGCCTCGAGATCCTGCATCGTCATCGGTCCACCTCCAGCGGCCGGAATTACTTCAGTCTTCTAAGTTACCCCGGCACCATAGCGCCGTGGTGGTCGGGGGCGAGGCTCGAACGTGCCCGGGACCCGTGGTGGGGCATGATGGCGCCATGATCGCACGCCGCCTGGCCAAGGACCCCACCCTGTGGGCCATCCCGGGCTACTTCGCGGCGATGGCGGTGGAGCGGCGCTGGTACGCCCGGAATCCCGAGGCGGCATCCGGTCCCGGGGGGTACGAGCGTCGTGACACGAGGACCAGCCTGGCCATGGGTGACCTCTCGGTGGTCGCGCCCATGGTCCTCCCGGCCCTCCTCGCCCCCTTGGCGAGGCGCAAGGTGGCCCGCGTGGTCCTTGGTGGTGCGGTCTTGGCTGCAGGAGCGGCAGCGGCGGCCGATCGCTACGTGGCGCGCCGACGGCACGCCGGTGCCGAGGCCTCTCGCGACGACGTCTGGCTCCGTCGGGCCGAGTCGATCCGCCGCTTCGCCGGCCCAGCGGCGGTGGCCGCCACCGGCCTGACGGCGGCGACCTGGCTGTCGTCGAGGACGCGTGCCGACGACATGTTCGCGGCACGCGTCCTCCCTGACCTCGGTGGTGGAGTGCTCGGGTTCGGAGTGGCGATGGTGGGCTGGGACTTCCTCTACTACTGGAGCCACCGCCTCCAGCACGAGTTGCGGTACCTCTGGGCGGTGCACGTGGTCCACCACAGCTCGAAGCGCTACAACCTGTCGACGGCGCTTCGCCAGCCAGTCGCCGAGTCCTTCGGCACGATGATGCCCTACGGGGCACTCGGCCTCCTCGGCGTCCGTCCGGACATGATCCTGCTGGCGCGCGGGGTCAACCTGATCTGGCAGTTCTGGATCCACACCGAGGTGGTGCGGACCCTCGGCCCCGGCGAGGAGGTCCTCTCGACGCCCTCGGCCCATCGGGTCCATCACGGTTCGAACCGCCAGTACCTCGATCGGAACCATGGGGGGATCCTGATCGTGTGGGACCGCCTCTTCGGCACCTTCGAACGTGAGGACGAGACCGTGGTCTACGGGCTGACGACCAACATCGAGAGCTTCAGCCCCTGGGTGGTGGCCACCCATGAGTACCGCGCCATGTTCGCCGACGTGGCGGCCTCCTCGTCGTGGCGCGAGCGCCTCGGTCACGTTGTCGGGCCCCCAGGCTGGCGTCCGATGGTGCCTGCGCTCGCAGCAGGCTGACGGAGCGCTCGGGCTGGGCCAAGATGACGGCGTGATCATCAGTCACCAGCATCGGTTCATCTTCATCAAGACCCAGAAGACGGCAGGGACAAGCGTCGAGGTCCTGTTGTCCGACATCATCGAGGACGCAGCGGTCGTGACGCCCGTCCAGCCACCGGTCGAGGGCCACCGTCCGCGGAACTTCACCTCGACGGGACGGATCTCGGTCGACGCGAGCGCCACCCTCCGGAGCGGGGCACGACGTCTTCGGAGCCTGGTGACGCGGACCCCCTTCCGGCCAGACCTTGCGTTCTACAACCACATGCCGGCGACCCGAGTCATCGAGCAGGTGGGCAGACGGACCTGGGACTCCTACCTCACCTTCACCTTCGAGCGGAATCCCTGGGACAAGGTCGCCTCGGCCTTCTTCTGGCAGCGCGGCGGCGAGGCGGACCCTGAGGACTTCCGGGCGTGGGTGGCCTCGCGCGCCCCAGCATCGACGCGGATCTACTCGGTGGCCGGCACGCTGCCGGTCGACTTCCCTCGGTACTCGCTCGACGGCCGCACCATCGGGGTGGACCTGGTCGGGCGCTTCGAGCACCTCGCGGACGACCTCCAGTCGGTGCTCGATCAGGTGGGCCTCGCCGGTGCGGAGCTGCCGCGCAGCAAGTCCGGCACCAGGCCAACGATCCCGCTGCGCGATCTGTACGACGACGAGACGGCTGAACGCGTGGCGGTCGCCTTCAGCAAGGAGATCGACACCTTCGGGTACTCGTTCCCTGAGTGACCCGCCGGAGCGCCAGCCGGAGGAGGGCGAGTCGCTAGCATCGGCGCATCGGCCGTCTTCGGGTCGAATTCGATCAGGGAGACCTCCGTGAGCACGTCACCAGCAGCAGAGGCCGTCGTCCGGCCCCGGACCCGGCGACTCGCCGCCCTCGCCGCAGTCATCCTGTCCACGACCGTGCTCACGGCGTGCTCCCAGAGCGCCATGGACAAGGCCGCGAGCCCGACATCTGCGACGGGCTGCGCTGTGCCGAGCGACTACGACTCCGTCCCGGCGCAGAAGATCTCCGGCGCCACCTCCGAGTACAACCTGACCTCCTATGACGGCACGTTGATCAGGCTCCACTGGTTCCCGCTCTCGGCACACACCGGAAAGGCCACGACGGCCCCCACGATCCTGATGGGCCCTGGGTGGGGGGAGTCGGGCTCGACCGACACCTCGTCCGCGGGCATCTTCGGATCGCTCGACATCGCCTCGCTCTGGCAGGCCGGCTACAACGTGATGACCTGGGACCCCCGGGGGTTCGGCAAGTCCAAGGGTACGATCGAGATCGACAGCCCCTCGGTCGAGGGCCACGACGTTTCGCAGATCCTCAGCTGGGTGTCGCGGCAGAAGGGCGTCGAGACCGACGGGACTGGCGACCCCCGCGTGGGCATGGTCGGGGCGTCCTACGGCGGCGGGATCCAGTTCGGCACCGCTGCCACCGACTGCCGGGTCGACGCCATCGCGCCGATGATCGCGTGGCACTCGCTGGCCACGAGCCTCGCCAAGAACGCCACGCCCAAGACGGGTTGGAGTGGGATCCTCATGGGTGCGGCCGGTGGTCGTCACCTCGACCCCAAGATCACGGCGGCCAACAAGGATGCGACCACCAAGGGCGTCGCCACTGCCGAGTCGACCAAGTTCTTCGCCTCGCGCGGCCCGGCCTCGCTCCTGTCGAAGGTCACGGTGCCCACGCTCATCCTGCAAGGGACGGTCGACGACCTATTCACCCTGGCCGAGGGGACCGCGAACTACGAGGCGCTGAAGAAAGCCGGCACCACGGTGTCGATGGTCTGGTTCTGTGGAGGCCACGGGTCGTGCCTGACGCCCCAGGGCATGGGCAACGACGTAGGGGCCTACTCGATCGCCTGGATGGACCGGTACGTCAAGAAGGACACCTCGGCCAAGGTCATCAAGGGCTTCCGATTCGTCGATCAGAACGGCACGGTCTACGACGCCCCGTCGTGGCCGTTGGCGAAGGGTGCCCCCGTGTCCGCCTCGGGATCCGGGACGCTGGCGCTCACGTCGGTCGGCGGGTCCGGCCCGGCCAGCCCGTCGGCGCTCCCGGCTGGCGCAGGCGCCATCGACGCGGTGGCGCTGGCGGTGACGCCCGCCGCGGCCAGCAACGCCGTGAACCTCTCCATCCCGTTCACCGCCGCGGCCAATGTGGTGGGCGCGCCGTCACTGACGCTGCACTACTCGGGCACCTCGCCGGCGGGTTCCCGTCCGACCCGGGTCTTCGCCCAGATCGTCGATCCCGCCTCGGGCCTCGTGGTGGACAACCAGATCACGCCGATCCCGCTGACCCTCGATGGCAAGGCCCACACCGTGACGCTCCCCCTCGAGATCATCGCCTTCACGGCGACCTCAGGCGCTGCCCTGCAGCTCCAGCTCACGCCGACCACGGTGGCCTACGCCCCTGGCCGCCTCGGCGGGACGGTGGACTTCTCCGGGGTGTCGATCACGCTCCCGACGGCCACCGGTCTCACCGTGGTCTCCACCATGCCCTGAACGCGACGGACGTGCGCTTCGGAGCCTTCGCCGAGTCGATGGCCGGTGTTAGGTTCTGCGCCTGATGGAGACCGGAGGATCGACGGACCTCGCACTTGACGTCGAGGACGCCGGGACGCCACCGTCAGACCGTGCCTTCCGGCCGGACATCCAAGGCCTGCGTGCGGTCGCCGTCGGCCTCGTGGTCCTCTACCACTTCGGGGGGTCCACCCAGCTGTTCCCGGGCGGGTTCATCGGGGTCGACGTCTTCTTCGTGATCTCGGGCTTCGTGATCACGGGCCTGCTGCTGCGCGAGCGGACTCGCCATCGGGCGGGGGTCCTGCTCGACTTCTATGCGAGGCGGGCACGTCGCATCATCCCGGCGGTCACCCTGGTGATCCTCGTCACCGTGCTGGCGACCTACCACTGGCTCGGTGCGCTGCGTGGAAACGAGGTGGCCGGCGACGGTCGGTGGTCGGCGGTGTTCCTGGCCAACGTCCACTTCATCTCTCAGGGGACGAACTACTTCCAGGCGCTCGTCCCGCCGTCGCCGCTGCTCCATCTCTGGAGCCTGGCGGTCGAGGAGCAGTTCTACCTGGCCTTCCCGCTCGTGTTCCTGCTCCTCGTCGGCCTCGCCCCTAGGGGGCGATGGCGAAGGGGACTGGTGGCTGGCCTCGCTGCCATCATCGTCGCCTCGTTCGCCCTCTCGGTGGTCCAGACCTCTGGCGACCCCACGGTCGCCTACTTCTCGCCCTTCACCCGAGCATGGGAGCTCACCACCGGTGCGCTCCTTGCGGTCCTCGCCCCTCGCCTCGGAAGGCTGAGCCCCACCGCCGGTGCCGCGATGTCATGGATCGGCCTCCTCGTGATCCTGGGCGGGGCGCTGAGCCTCGGCGCAGCCACGCCGTTCCCGGGATCGGCTGCGATGATCCCAGTGGTCGGTGCCGGCCTGGTCCTGGTCGGCGGACTGGTCGCGACCCCGAGGCGGGGAGCCGAGCTCGTGCTCGGCAGCTGGATCGGCCTGCGAGGTGGAGAGATCTCGTACTCGCTCTACCTCTGGCACTTCCCGGTCATCATCATCGCCGAGCAGCAGATCTCAGCGCGGCTTCACCTGACGACCCGTGCTGGACTCCTGGTGCTCTCGATCGCGCTGGCGGTGGCCTCGACCTTCCTGCTCGAGAACCCGATCCGCCACGCGACCGCCCTGAGGAGGTCTCGCTCGCTCAGCCTGGGCATCGGTGCAGCCCTGATCGCCCTCGTGCTGGTGGTGTGCTCTGTGCTCCTCGCCGGCCACAGCGCCACGCGGACCTCTGGTCGCGTGCCGGGGCCGACACACCCAGGACTCAGCAGGCTGGCGGCCGAGATCACGGAGGCGGCGAGATCGACCAGCCTCCCGGATCCGATGGTCCCGCCACTTCTCGACGTCCCAGCGACCCCCCTCCACCCGCCGACGATCCCGGATCGCTGCATCGCCGACTCGGCGGCGACGCCCTGGGTGCCGCTGTGCGCCTTCGGCGACACCGCGGCGAGCCGCACCGTGGTGCTGATGGGGGACTCCCAGGCGAACGCCTGGTCCGGGGCGGTGCTCGAGGTGGCCAAGGCGGAGCACGTGAGGCTCGTGATCGTGGCCATGAACGGCTGCCAGCCCTGGCACCTCTCCAGCGGGAACTCGGCTGGCGATCGGAGCTGCGCCGCATTCCGCCGTCGCTCGCTGGCCCGGGTGGCGTCCGTCCACCCCTCGGCCATCCTCCTCGCCGGGAACAAGTCCCATGGCTTCACCTCGGCGCAGAACGCAGCGGGGCTTTCGAGGCTGCTCGAGGCGCTCGCCCCCACAGGTGCCCACGTCACCGTGCTCGGCCCAGTGCCGTGGTTCGCCGGCGAGTATGTCGGACCACCTCCAGCGGAGTGCGCAGCGCGCTTCGGCGACGACCTCAGCCGATGCAGCCTCTCGACCTCCACGCTCCGGCGAAGCTTCGGGGACTTCGACGTCGCCATGCGCACGACGGCTGAGCGGCGAGGGGCGTCCTACCTCGAGGTGGATCGCCTCTTCTGCACCACCACGACCTGTCCGGTGGCGATCGGCTATCGGTTCGTCTACCAAGATCGCGTCCACATGACGTGGCAGTACTCGAGTCACATCGGCCGGGCGCTCGACGCGCTCCTGGCACCGATGCTCTTCGGGTGATGCCCACCTGACGAGCGCGACGGTGCTCGAGGTGCGATGCTCTGGGTCGTGGGGGAACGGTATCTGAGCAGACGTGACGTGCTTCGCCAGGGTGTCTTCGGGGCCATGGCGCTCGGTGCGGCCGGTGCCGTCTCGGGATCCGTGCTGAGTGCCTGCAGCACCTCGGGCACGCCGAGCGCCTCGGGAGCGAAGCGGTTCCCGGTCACCCCGACCACCGCACCACCCGAGGTGGCAGGGTCGCCCTACTGGCTCCGCGGGAACTTCGCCCCCGTCACGGTCGAGACGACCGCCACTGAGCTCAGCGTGACCGGATCGCTCCCTCGGGAGCTCGCTGGCCTCTACGTGCGCAATGGCTCGAACCCGCTCAAGGGGACGTCTCCCCACTGGTTCCTCGGCGACGGCATGGTCCACGGCATGGCGATCGAGGACGGCAAGGCGCTGTGGTACCGCAACCGCTACGTGCAGACAGGCTTCTTGAAGAACGGTGGTGGCCTCGGCTCTGGAGCACCCGGTGGAGCGTCCTCGCTGTCGAACGTCTCGGTGGGCCCGCACGCCGGACGGCTGCTCTCGCTCGGCGAGGTGGGCGCACCCTTCGAGCTCGACCCATCCGACCTGTCGACGATCGGTCCGGTCGACTTCGGAGGCAAGCTCACAGGGAACTTCACCGCCCATCCGAAGCTCGACCCAGCAACTGGGAACCTGCACGCCTTCGGCTACAACTTCACCGCTCCGTTCCTGACCTACTACGTGGTGGACAAGGCGGGGAACCTCACCACGGTCCAGGACGTGGACATCCCGGTCGCAACGATGATGCACGACTTCGCCATTACCGACTCCGACGTGATCTTCATGGACCTCCCCGTCGCCTTCGACCTGAAGAAGGCCGTCGAGATGGTCTCGGTCCCCGGATCCCAGGCGGTGCCATTCGAGTGGAAGCCCTCGCTCGGCGCCCGACTCGGAGTGATGCCCCTCGGCGGGCCGACCTCGGAGATCCGATGGGTCGACATCGACCCGTGCTACGTGTACCACACGGTCAACGCCTGGCGAGAGGGATCGAACATCAAGCTCGAGGTCTGCCGACTCGACAACACCTTCACGCCACCTGGCACGCCGAGCGCGGCGACCCGGCGGATCTGGACCATCGCGACCGGTGGCGACCAGCTGCGGTTCTCCGAGCACATCCTCGATGTGCCCCCGGCTGACCTGCCGACCATCGACCACCGCTACCGGGGCCGGGCATCCACCCAGTCGTGGCTCGGCGAGGTGACCAGCACGAAGGGCTCGCTCTCCTTCACGGGCTGCCAGCACCTCAACACGGCCACGGGGAAGCTCGATCGTTGGATCCCGGACCGGGGACGGACCTCAGGGGAGTGGTGCTTCGTGCCCACGGGAGACGCGGAGGGCGAGGGCTATGCCATGGCCTTCGTGTACGACCCGGGCACCAACACGAGCTCGCTGGTGGTCCTCGACGCGCAGGACGTCGCTGCGGGGCCGGTCGCCGAGGTGGCGCTCCCTGTTCGGGTGCCCTACGGGTTCCACGGCTCGTTCGTGGCCGCCTGATCGGCGAGACCCATGGCTGAGCACACCCCGCAGCCGCCGCTCCCACGTGATCGCCACCCGGGGTGGGAGGGCCTCTACCTGGCCACTGAGATCAAGCGCTGCGTCGACCTCCACCAGTCGACCTACGAGCACTGGCTGGCCGGCGGATCGCTGCCGAGCCTGGTCCTCGAGGTCGATCCGGCCGATGACCTCTCCGAACGCGACGACCAGGTCGTCGCCATCGTCATGGGGATCGAGCGCCTGTTCTCCCCAGCCGTCCTCGAGGAGGCGATGGGGAAGCCCGGGGAGCCCGGCGACGACGAGAAGATCGCCGCTGTGGCGGCGGCCATGGGCACCGCGTTCGGCGACCTGGTCGACTGGGGCCTTCGGACCAGGGGAGCCGAGGCACCGGCCGAGTGGCGAGGCGTGTATCGAGCGCTGGCACAGATTGTGGCGACGCCCCTGCGCCAGATCCGGGAGTTCGCGGACGGGTTCTGTGCGGCCACGACCTCGGCCGTCGCTCGTCAGCGGGCCGGCGAGGACGCCGGAGCGGGGATCGAGATGGTCCTGACGGTGTCCATCCCCGACGAGGACGTGGCGGCCTTCTCTCGAGCCCTGGCCGAGGTGAAGGGCGTGAGGGCGACCGCTGCCGACCCGCTGCTGGTTCAGGGCGGCGCCAGCGGGCGGAGGGCGCGGGCGAGCCACCTGATCCGCTGGATGCTGGTCGGCGTCGTGATCGCGGTGTCGCTCCGGATGCTGGGCATCGTCGGCTGAGCTGGTCTCGGCCGGCCTCCGACCGGTGGCTGGTTGAGCGGGCGGGCAACGTGGCCCACGCCGAGCCTCCGAGTTCGAGGGTGCAGGCGACACCGGTCCCGCGGTCGTGCCCGGTCACGGGTTGGTTATCCTCTCGGAGGCAGCCCTGGTGGAGGAGGTGAGCATGCGAGGATCGATCCGACGGGTGCTCGCTGGCATCGCCGTCACCTCGGGATCGATCGCCCTGGTCCCGTTCTGCGCCGCGCCGGTTGCGGCTGCGTCCACGACCTGCCCACCACCGCCGTCGGCCAGCATCCACGGAAAGGCGCTGCGCTCGTCGACGCCCGTGGCCCTGACGAGCTCGTGCAGGCCGTCCCACGCCCGCGTCGGGGGGCCAGGTGTGCGCTCACCGCGTGGTGCCGTCGGCCGTGGGGCGCTCTACAGCGGGGGCCGGCCGCCGCTGACCTTCCATGGCGGACCGGTGATGGGCACGACCCAGCCCGGTGAGGTCACCATCACCCCGATCTTCTGGACGCCGCCGGGATTCAGCGCCATGTCGACCACGACGATGGGCCTCGTCGACCAGCTTGATGGCGACCTGGCGGCCGACAGCACGCTGCGGACCAACGTGATGTCCACCCTCACCGACTACACGGACGCAGCTGGCACCCACCTGAGGAACGTGTTCCACGCCGCCACGCCGATCACGGCCACCGATGCGGTGGCCACCTCTGGAGTGGTGGCAGGCGAGACGGTCGTCGGCTGCAGCCCGGACTCGGGGGTGGTGGTGGGCGCCGAGGGCGATCAGTACAGCTTCTCGGGCTGCGTCACCGACGTGCAGATCATGGCGGAGGTCGAGGCGGTGCGCGCCCAGCACGGACTTCCCGACGATGCCGGCCACCTCTACCCCGTATTCCTGCCCAAGGGTCTCCAGTCGTGCTTCGGGGCCACCAACGGCGGCCAGGGCGGCAGCTGCTCGCTGAACTCGTCCAAGAACAAGTCGCAGTACTGCGCCTACCACTCGTCGGTCGAGGCGAGCGGGGGAGCGGTCTACACCGTGGAGCCCTATCCGGCCCGGTCATCGTCTGCCGGTCGCTGCGATCTCGGTCTCGTGACGACGGGCTCCCCGCAGGCACCGAACGGCGACCTGGCCTTCGATTCCGCCGCCAGCCCCTACAGCCACGAGGTTGCCGAGGCCGTCAGCGATCCCTTCGGCAGCGCGTGGTACGACTCGGTCGGCAACGAGAACGGCGATGAGTGCGCCTATGTGGTCCCGGCCACGCTGGGCGGGACGAGCGGAGCGGCCTTCGACCAGACCATCAACGGCCACCACTACCTGGTCCAGGCCGAGTTCTCCAATGTCGCCTACAGCTGGGACGCCTCGCGAGGGTGCCTGGTGACGGCGGACACGCCGGTCCCAGCGATCGCCTCGCTCTCGGCCAGCCGCCTCGCCGTCGGCGAGCAGCTCACCATCGGTGGCTCCGACCTCGGCGGAGCGCCTGTGGTCCGGATCGGCGGCCAGCCCGCCACGGTGGTGACGGAGTCGCCCACCGCGGTCGTGGTCAGCGTCCCCGCCGGGTCGCTCGGGGGGACGGTGAGCGTGCAGACCATCGCTGGGACGGCGACCGCCCCCACCTCGCTGACGATCGTGCCCCGATCGGTCCCCGCCTTCACCTCGTCGATGTCGGCGTCGGCGGTGACCGGCACCCCGATGACCACCACGATCACCACGACGGGCTATCCGGTCCCTGTCATCTCCGAGGCCGGCGCGCTCCCGTCAGGCCTGACCCTGGTCGACGGGGGCGACGGGACGGCCACCCTGGCGGGGACGCCGGCCGGTGGCACGGGCGGAGCGTGGCCCATCACGCTGACGGCGCAGAGCAGCGAGGGGACGGCGACCTCGACCCTGACGATCGCCGTCCACCAGGGTCCAGCGGTCACCTCCACCTCGACCGCCATCTTCGAGGCGGGCCAGCAGGGTTCGTTCACGGTGTCCTCAGCGGGGACCCCGACCCCAACGGTCTCGCTGACGGGGAGCCTTCCCAAGGGCCTGACCTTCACCGCCCACCAAGACGGCACCGGCACCATCGCCGGGGTGGTCGGCAGGTCGCACGTGGGCACCTATGTCGTGTCGGTCCGAGCTGCCAACGGGTCAGGCCCCGCCGATGTGGAGTCGCTCTCTGTGGTGGTCGGCAGGCCGCCAAAGGTCACGGCGCCGGCCAAGGTCGTCGTCGTGCGCGGTGCGACCCTGTCGACCACCGTCTCGGCGAAGGGCGAGCCGGCCCCGACCATCACCGTGCTCGGACTCGAGTCGTGGATGCACGCGTCGAGCGGCGCAGCCGGGACCATGGCGATCACCGGGAGGGCACCGTCGGGTGGGGCCTCGCGCTACATCACGCTGACCATCGTGGGCCAGAACCTCCTCGGGAGAACGAGTCGGACGATGTTCGTCCGCCTCCGCTGAAGATCTCGCCCAGAGGGCTGGTCAATGCCGAACCGGCTGGCACTGCGGGCACAGGTGGGTGCCGCGGCCGGCCACCCGGGTCTTGACGATCTTGGTCGGGCAGCGCCGACAGCGTTCGTCGGTCCGACCGAAGACCTGTGCCTCCTCGAGGTAGCCACCCTGCGCCCCGGTGGCATCGCGGTAGTCGCGCATGGTGGAGCCACCGGCGTCGATCGCCCGCTGGAGCACACCGATCATCGAGTCGGCCAGGCGGTCGATGTCGCCGACGCCGAGCTGGTCGCAGGGGGTGGACGGGTGGATCCCGGCGCAGAAGAGCACCTCGTCGGCGTAGATGTTGCCGATGCCGGCGATGGTCGACTGGTCGAGGAGTGCGGCCTTGATGGAGAGCGATCGGTGTCGCCCGAGCTGTCGGTGGAGGGCGCTGCCGTCGAAGTCCGACGCCAGCGGCTCTGGACCCATGCGGGCCAGCAGCGGGTCGGCGTCGACGAGCTGGGCCGGCGTCACGACGATGCGGCCGAACTTCCGCTGGTCGTTGAACACGAGGGCACCTCGGTCGAGGTGGATCACGGCGCGCGTCATCGGGCCCTCGAGGCGGCCTCCCTCGTCGAGCAGGAGCTGTCCCGTCATGCGCAGGTGCACCAGCAGGGCGGCCTCGTCGCCGAGGGCGATGATCAGGACCTTGCCACGACGGGCGACCTCGGAGACGCGCAGTCCATTGGCGCCCGCCGCCGGCATCCCTCGACCCTCGAGCGTCTTGGGCCACGAGGCCTCGATTCCGACCAGCCGCCGGCCCGGCAGGGCGGCATCGAGCTGTCGTCGGATCGTCTCGACCTCGGGCAGCTCCGGCATGGCTCCATGGTGGACCATGGAACGGGGGCGCGGGAGCGGTCAGCTGAAGTCGTAGACGACGTCTGCCTCGGCGTCGGCGGCGAGCACGTAGACGAGGACGAGAGGATCGCCTCCAGTGTTCTCGGCGCAGTGCGCCACGCCGCCGGGGATGAAGACGGCGGATCCGGGCTCGACCGGGTGGGCGACGCCGTCGAGGTGGACGAGCCCCGTGCCCGAGGTGATCACGTAGACCTCGTGCTGGTCGTGCCGGTGCAGCGCCCCGTCGATGGTCCCGCCGGACGGCAGCTCGGCGAGACCGACCGTGAGCGCCTCGGAGGCTCCGCTGCAGCCGGAGATCAGCGTGCGCCAGGCGACTATGCCCTCCCAGGCCTGATCGGGCTGGTGGCGATGGTGGACCACATGGGGTCTGATGGTGTCAGCCGAGGTCGAGGCGGTGGATTCCACGCCAAGGGACACTAGGGCCCCGGATCGAGCCGCACGCGGAGCCGGAGCCCGCCGTGCGGCCCGCCTCCGGGCAGCGGTGCTCGGCCCTAGAGGGCGGCGAGGACGGCCTCGGCCCCGCTCTTCTCAATCGAGCCGCCGGCCGTCTCGATGCTGAGCATCTCGACCACGCCGTCGCGCAGGATCATGGCGTAGCGCTGCGAGCGACTGCCGAGGCCGAAGCCACTGCCGTCCATCTCGAGGTCGATGGCCCGGGTGAAGTCCCCGTTGCCGTCGGCCAGCATCAGCACGCCGTCGCCGACGCCCTGCTGCTCGCCCCAGGCACCCATCACGAAGGCGTCGTTGACCGACACGCAGGCGATGGTGTCGACGCCCTTGGCTCGCAGCTCCTCGTTGCGGATCACGTAGCTCGGCAGGTGGAAGTCCGAGCACGTCGGGGTGAATGCCCCAGGGACGGCGAAGAGCACGACGGTGCCCGTGCCGAGCACGTCGGCGGTCTGGACCGGGGTCGGTCCTGACTCGGTGAGGGTACGGACGGTCACGTCCGGGATCGTGTCGCCGACGGCGATGGGCATGGGGTCTCCTTGGAGCTCAGCGGGGTTGGACGCACCGATCCTAGGGATCGCCGGCCGTCACCGTGCAGGACTGCCATCGTGCTCGGCTCCGTCATGGCGAGCGACGAGGCCATGGTCCTCGAGGAACTGCCGCTGCTCGTCGTGCATCTCGCCGGGCAGCGTGGAGAACCACCGTCGGTGCTCGTCCTCGGGCACCCCTCCCTCCGGCCCGGTGCAGCGGAAGGCCAGCCCCACCGGCCAGTCGATGCCGGCCGCCAGGTGGCTGGGGTACTCGATGGCACCGAGGAGCTCGCCGGCCTCGAGTGCCGCGTCGAGCTCGGATCGGCCGACCCGGGCCACCGCCTCGACGAGTGGCTCGCCGTAGCGCACGGTCCCTCCGGGCAGGTGCCAGAGCCCGGCGCACGGGCCGGCAGCCCGGCGCGTCAGCACCACCCCCAGCTCTCCGACCACGACGAGCTCGACGGTCAGGCGCGGGACGCGGGCGTAGATGGCCTCGTAGTCGGCTTGGGGCAGCGGGCCGCTGGTCACGTGATCGAGCCTGACAGGTCGGCGAGGGCGATGCCGGCCGAGGGCTCAGTGCGCGCGTCGCGGGGCGTCGGAGGCGATGAGCCGATGGGTGACGGCCGCGGTGGCCAGCATGAGCACCGCCATGGCGGTCATCCCCCGATCCGCCGTCACCGCGTCGTAGCGCCAGGTCAGCCATCCCACGACGCTGATGCCGACGGCGCAGGAGAGCCTGATCACCTCGACCAACCTCGGCTCGCCGCTGGCGCTCGACAGCCCGAGGACGCAGAGGAAGACGAACACGAGGGCCAACGGGACCGTGAGGGCGATCACGTCGATGTCGCCGACCTTGCGCGCGTCGTCGAGCTTGACGAAGATCCCGAGGCCGATGGCCACACCGAGCAGGGAGATCTGGAGCAGCAGGTGGCCGAACATCCAGGCCCGGCGGGCCACGACGCCCGATGGGACCCCCTCGGGGACGATGTCGCGGAAGTACGAGAGCCAGACGGCGAAGATCATCAGCATCTCGATGCCGAGGCACAGCGTGTTGGTGGTGGCGACCGGCTTGAGGGCCGCGGCACCGGCCACCTTGATGAACGACTCGCCGAGCACGAGCATCGTGAGCAGGGCGAAGCGCTCGCCGATGTGCTTGGGGTCGAGCCACTCGAGGGTGATGCCCTTGTTGAACCACCCGGACACCAGCGGTGCGATCATCACGATGGTGGCCAGCACGCAGGTGACGATCCGGCTGGGCCCTCCCATCAGGGTGCTGGCCAGCCAGAGCAGCCCCGAGGCGGCGAAGGCGTTGCGCCGGCGGGTGATGAAGGTCTGCTCCCCGCTGGCCTGGGTGCGGCGGAGCCACTCGTTCAGGGCGGCCACGAGCAGCATGACGACGCCGAAGAGGGGGATGAAGTATGCGTTGTGGGCCTTGATGGGGTCGGCGAGCAGGACGGCCATGTAGATGATGGCGACCATCTGGAGGACCACGAGCCATTGGGCGGTGCTGTTGACCTCCCGCTGGACGTTCATGGTCAGGGTGGTGCACAGCCAGGCCCACCAGACCATGGAGAATCCGGCGAGGAACCACAGGATGTTGAAGAGGTCAGGGGTGCGGGTGATGGCGATCGAGAAGACAACGACCGCCGCCACCATGATCAGGTCGTAGAAGAGCTCGAGCCATCCGACGGTCGGCTCCTCGACCGGGGCCAGCGGCAGTGACGTGGGCACCGACCCACGGTACCGCCCACCTGAACCCGACACAGGTTGATCGGTTCGCCGGCGCCCCCCATGGCCGATCCCTAGAGTGGGACGACGTCGCTCGGACCCGTCGGGCGCACCAAGGAGTGTCATGAGGATCCTGATCACCGGCGCAGGCCGTGCCATCGGCGCCGCCACCGCCACCGTCCTGTCGGAGGCGGGCCACGAGGTGGTGGCCACCGCCAGGGACACCGCCCTGCTCGCCGACCTCGACGTGGCGATGCGCCTCGAGCTCGATGTCACCGACGAGGCCTCCGTCGACGCCTGTCTGGCCAAGGCCGGCGAGCTCGACGCCATCGTCAACAACGCGGCCATCCAGGGCAAGGCTCCGCTCGAGGCGTTCCCGCTCGATCACCTGCGCGCCATGGTCGAGACCAACGTCATCGGTCCGGTGAGGATGATCCAGAAGGTGCTGCCCTCGTGGCGCGAGCGCGGCTCGGGCGTCATCGTCAACATCTCCTCGATCCAGGGCAAGGTCGCCACCCCGCTCGAAGGTCCCTACGCCGCCACCAAGTTCGCCCTCGAGGCCCTGTCGGAGTGCCTGCACTACGAGGTCGGCCACTTCGGCGTGCGGCTCGTGATCGTGGAGCCGGGCTACACGGCTCCGGGGATGAAGGGCACCGGGATGGACCTGGACTATCCCGAGGCGTACCAGGGTCTCTACGACCAGTGGGATGGCACGGACGACAAGGTCACGGGCTCCTCGGGCCGGCCGGGGCCCGAGGTCGTCGGACGCGCCATCCTGTCGGCCATCGAGGACGAGAGCTCACCCATCAGGATCAGGGTCGGCGAGGACACCGAGATGGTCCTCGGCGCCCGGGCCGCCCTCGACGATGCGACCTTCGAGGCCACGATGCGATCGGTCCTCGGCCTGACCTGGTAGCGCTGGGCCAGAAGGCCCGACCCGACGACGCGGTCAGCCAGCGAGGCGGTACCAGGCGGCGAGGCGCTCAAGGCCCTCGTCGACGCTGACCTCAGGTGCCCAGCGGAGCAGCCGCTTGGTCTCGGCGAGGTCGAACCAGTGGGCGACCGAGAGCTGACGAGCGGCGAAGTGGGTCAGCGGGGGCTCGTCGCCCCGCCACAGCCGGTCGAGGACCCTGCCGGCGAACCCAGCAACGGGGGCGGGGACCGAGCGCAGCCGAGCGGTGACCCCAGCGGCCGCCAGGATGCCGGCGACGAGCTCGGCGAGAGTCCTCGGATCGTCGCCGGTCACGACGAGCGGCCGCCCCCAGACCTCGGGGGCATCGGCGGTCCGATCGAGTCCGGCCACGATGGCCCGGGCGGCATCGTCGAGGAAGGTGGTCGCCACCAGCGCCCGACCATGGTCGGGGAGCACGAGTC
>CANGPS010000022.1 GCA_947456245.1 Acidimicrobiaceae bacterium | reverse complement strand
CCTTCGACAAGGGGCGTGGCGCCAAGGCCACGGCGGCGGACGTCACCGTCGGGTCGCACGTGTTCGTCGAGGCGTCGAGCACCAACGCCGCGGAGGCCGCCACCGTGCACATCGTCGAGCCGCACCTCGCAGGCACGGTCGAGAAGGTCTGGGGATCGAGCTTCATCATCGCCGACGAGCAGGGCTTCTGGCACACCATCGACACGTCGAGCTCCACGTCCTACGCCAAGGCTGGGTCGACGACGAGCTCGAGCGCGTCGTCCTCCGACGTCACCGTCGGCACCTTCGTCATGGCGACCGGCACGATCGCCGACGACCACACCACCCTCGACGCCTCCTCGGTCAGCGTCGGCCTGCCGACGCCGCCGGCGCACCCCAACGGGACCGCCGGCGCGCCGGACAACGACCACGACGACGACTGACGTCGAGCTCTCGGCCTGGCCGGGCCCACCCTCTCCTCCTCTTGGGAAGGGCCCGGCCGGCCGACACCCCTCCTCGTGAGTGGAGGGGTGTCGGAGGATAGGGTCGCAGGGAGCGGGCTGATGGCCTGCGACCGACGACGATGAGCACCCCGCCCACCCCCAGCGATCCCGAGGCGCTCCGCCGGCGCTACGCCGCCGAGCGGGACAAGCGCATCCGACCTGACGGCAACGCGCAGTACGTGGAGCCCACCGGCCGGTTCGCCAGCCTCCTCGAGGACCCCTATGTCACGCCGACCGACCGCCCGGCCCGCACCGACGAGGTCGAGGTGGCGGTCATCGGTGGCGGCTTCGCCGGTCTGACCACCGGGGCCATGCTGCGCACCGCCGGGATCGATGATCTCGTGATCATCGAGGCCGGGGGAGGCCTCGGCGGCGTCTGGTACTGGAACCGCTACCCCGGGGCGATGTGCGACACCGCGGCGATGATCTACCTTCCCCTGCTCGAGGAGGTCGGGGCGCTGCCGAGCGCCAAGTACGTGGCGGCGCCCGAGATCCACGCCCACGCCCTGCGGATCGCCGAGCACTACGACCTCGAGGCGCGCAGCCTGCTGTCGACCAGGGTCACGGCGGTGACCTGGGAGGAGGGCGCCTCGCGGTGGAGGATCGAGACCGATCGGGGCGATGTCATCCGAGCCCGCTTCGTCACCATGGGGACCGGCCCGCTCCATCGACCCAAGCTGCCGGGCATCCCCGGCATCGAGACCTTCTCCGGGGCGTGCTTCCACACCAGCCGCTGGGACTGGAGCGTCACCGGCGGCGATCCCTCGGGCGCCCCCATGGCCAGCCTCGGCGACAAGCGCGTCGGGATCATCGGCACGGGGGCGACGGCCGTCCAGGCCATCCCGGCCCTGGCCCGCGACGCCGGAGAGCTCTTCGTCTTCCAGCGGACCCCCTCGTCGGTCGACGTGCGCGGCAACCACCCGATCGACCCTGACCTCGGCGATCGGCTCGAGCCGGGCTGGCAGACCGAGTGGCTGCGGAACTTCGCCACGCTCCAGACCGGAGGCCACGCCGAGGTGGACCTCGTCGAGGACGGCTGGACGGACATCTCCAAGCGGATCTGGGACCGGATCCGCCAGCGGATCGGCACCGAGATCGACATGGCGGTGATCCGGGAGGCTTACGAGGAGGCCGACGACGAGAAGATGTCCGAGATCCGCGCCCGCGTCGACGCGGTGGTCGAGGATCCGGCCACGGCCGAGGCGCTCAAGCCCTGGTATCGCCAGCTGTGCAAGCGGCCCTGCTTCCACGACGACTACCTCGACGCCTTCAACCGACCGACCGTGCACCTCGTCGACACCGACGGCCGAGGCGTCGAGGCCATCGACGCGACCGGGGTCTGGGTCGGGGGCGGCCACCTCGAGCTCGACTGCCTGATCTTCGCCTCGGGCTTCGAGGTGGGCACCCCCTATGCCCGTCGCTGCGGGTATGAGACCGTCGGCCGGGACGGCGAGACGCTCAGCGAGCACTGGGCCGACGGGATGTCGACCCTCCACGGCATGCACGTCTCCGGGTTCCCGAACCTCTTCATCATCGGGCACTCCCAGGGGGCCAACCTGATCTCCAACATCACCCACAACCTGACCGAGGCCGGCAGGACCGCTGCCGCCGTCATCGCCCGCGCGAGCGAGCTCGGGGCCATCGAGGTGGAGGCGACCGTCGAGGCCGAGGCCGCCTGGATCGCGCCGATCGCCGCAGCGGAGCGCGGGATGCTCGGCAGCGATGAGTGCACGCCCGGCTACTACAACAACGAGGGCGGGCCGATCGGGAGGCGGGAGAAGCTCAACGGCGGCGGCTACCAGGCGGGCCCGGTGGCCTTCTTCGACTACATCGGGCGGTGGCGGACCTCGCCGGAACTCCCTGGCCTCGAGCTGCGTGGCGCCGACGGAGAGGTGCTCGTCTGATGACATCGCCGACGAGGACGGTCATCCACTCCGCGACGGTGATCACCGCCGACGCCGCCGACCGGGTGCTCGCCGACGCCTCGATCGTGATCGAGGGTGAGGTGATCGTCGAGCTGCACGAGGGTGGGCGACCCGACCCGCTGGCCGGCGAGGTCTCGATCGACGCCGCTGGGGGCATCGTCATGCCGGGCCTGATCGACGCCCACAGCCACCTGCCCATGACCCTCTACCGCGGACTGGCGGACGACCGAGACCTGCAGTCCTTCCTCGGCCGGCTCCTGCCGCTCGAGGCCGCCACCCTCGACGAGGAGGCCGTGGCGATCGGCGCCCGCCTGGCCATGGCCGAGATGCTTCGGGCGGGAGCGACGACGGCGCTCGACATGTACTGGTACCCCAAGACGACCGCAGCGGTGGCGGTCGAGGCGGGCCTGCGCCTGGCCACCGGGCCCCTGTTCATCGGTGGCACCGGGCCCGACCATCGCTCGTTCACCGAGCGCACCGAGACCTTCGCCACCTCGGGCCCCCACGCCTGGACGATGATCCACGGCACCTACACGATGACCGTCGACGAGCTCCGGACCGCCGGCGAGCTCGCTCGCCAGGCCGGCACCCGGATCCACCTGCACGCCTCGGAGAACGAGGCGGAGGTGGACCAGGTGGTCGGCGCCACGGGGCTGCGGCCCATCGCGTTGCTCGATCAGGTCGGCCTCCTCGGCCCCGACGTCGTGCTCGCCCACGCCGTGGTGCTCACCGACGACGAGGTCGACCTCCTGGGCCGCACCGGGACCCGGATCGCCCACTGCCCGCTGTCGAACCTCAAGCTGGCGTCCGGGATCTGCCGGGTCTCCGACCTGCTCGCCGCCGGGGCCACCGTGGGCCTCGGGACCGACGGCCCGTCCTCGTCGAACGACCTCGACATGTTCGCCGCCATGCGCTTCGCCGGCCTCGTGGCCAAGGTGGCCCAGCACGACGCCTCGGCGCTCAGTGCCCACGAGGTGCTCAAGATGGCCACCATCGGCGGGGCACGGGCTCTCGGGATGGACCAGATGACCGGCTCGATCGAGGTGGGCAAGGCTGCCGATCTGCTTCGGCTCGACCCGTCCTCGCCGTCGCTGGCTCCGTCCTTCGACGCCGTGTCGAGCGTGGTCTATGCGGCGAGCCGGGCCGATGTCGTCGACGTCTGGGTGGCCGGCCGCCGGGTCGTGGCAGACCGGGTGGCGCTGACCGTCGACGTCGAGTCCGCCATCGCCGACGTGCGCCGGCTGGCCGCAACCTTCCGCTGAGAGGTCGCCAAACTACGCTCGACCCACAGTGGCCGAGATCGATCCGACGATGCAGGCAGTGGAGGCCCCCTCCGCCTCGCCGCGATGGCTCCCAGACGTCCTCGGCCTGGCGTGGGTGCTGCTCGTCGGGGTCAGCGTGCTCATGCCGGCCCTCGTCCATGGTGCCTCGCTCGGCCCCTACGACGAGCTGGCCCGCTACGGCCTGACGGCCAACCCGTCGATCACCCCGTACAACCTCCAGCGCGGCGACCTCATCGCCGAGATGATCCCGTGGGCCTCGCAGTCGTGGCACCAGGTGCACCACGGCCACCTCCCCCTGTGGAGCTCGCAGAACGGCCTCGGCATGCCGCTGGCCTTCAACTGGCAGTCCGCCGTGGCGTCGCTGCCGGCGATGCTCGGCTACCTCGCACCCGCTCGGCTGGCCTTCACCGTCCAGGTGGTCGTCACGACGATGCTCGCCGGATCCGGGGCCTACGTCGCCTGCCGGGTGCTCCGCCTGCGGGTGCTCGCCGCCGCGCTCGGTGGGACAGCCTTCGTGCTGTCGGGTGCGTTCTTCGTGCTCGTGGGCTGGCCAGCCGCGGGCGTCATGGCGTGGTCGGGATGGCTCGTGGCCCTGGCCGTGCTGGTGCTGCGGGGCGAGCACGTCGTGCGCTGGAGCCTGCTGCTGGCCCTGGCCTGGGCGCTGTGCCTGCTCGCCGGGCAGCCCGACACGCTGGCGGCGGTCTCGCTCAGCGCTGGCGCCGCCCTCCTCGTGGGACTCGTCCTCGTGGCGCGCCGTCGGGGCTGGCGGGCATTGCCGGGTCGCGGCCTGCTGGGGCTCGCCGGTGCGGGTGTGCTCGGGGCCGGGCTGGCCGCACCGATCCTGCTGCCCGCCCTGCAGCTCACGGGCGTGGCCATCCGCTCGGTGGGCACGCCCGACCGGGCGCTGAGCCCGCATCTGATGCTGAACCTGCTCTTCGTCGGCTACGACGGCCTCCCCTTCGCTGGTACCACCTTCTTCGGGACGATGTTCATCGGATCCGCCATGTGGGTCGGCCCCGTCGTGGTGGCGCTCGCGCTCGTCGCCGTGGTCCGCCGCTGGCGCCAGCCCCACGTGCTCGTCCTGTCCGTGGTGGTGGTGCTCGACCTCGTGGTCGTGTTCGTCCCGGCGGTGATCTCCGTCCTCAACGGCCTGCCCGTGGCCGGGTCCGTGATGTGGCGGTGGTCGCTCATGGCGCTGATGCTGGCGCTCGCCCTGCTGGCCGCCACCGGCCTCGACGAGATCCTCGGCTCCTTCGCCGAGCGCGCCACGAGGGTGACGGCATGGGCGAGCACCGCCACGGTGGCGGCCGTCGTGGGCCTCGTCTGGCTGCTCGGACGATCCGGCCTCACCTCCGAGCAGGCGGCGACCCGAGTCCACAGCTTCGTGTGGCCGCTGCTGGGCCTCGCGGCCCTCGTCATCACGCTCGCCGGCCTCGAGCTCGCTCGGAGCCGATCGGCTCCCGGCGCGGGCCGCATCCTCGTGGGTGGCCTCCTCGTGGCCCAGGCGGCCCTGCTCGTGAGCGCCGGAGCCCCACTCTGGCGCTCGGAGCTCACCCACCCGCCGCACCCGCCGGCGGTGACGGCCCTCGGTCGGATCGTCGGCACCAGCACCGTCGCCTTCGGGGCGAAGTCCTGCTTCATCCCGCCCACGCTCGGGATCCAGGAGCAGGCCAACATCCTCTACGGCATCCACGAGTTCGACGCCTACGACCCGATGACGCCGACGACGCTGTTCGACGCCTGGGCGCTGGTGTCAGGTGGCACGTCACCGGGCACCTATGTCCCGCCCTCGCAGTTCTGCCCGGCGGTGACCGACGGCCGCATCGCCCGCCGCTTCGGCATCCGCTTCCTCCTCGTGGCCCATGGCGCGCCGGCGCCCTTCGGCACCGAGCGTGTTGCGACGGTCGGCGACGAGGACCTCTACCGGGTCCCCAGTGCCGCACCGGCGATCCTGGTCGGACGGGGCGCGGCGCACGGCCCGGACGCCCTCGGGCATCCGCTCGGGCTGCGCCGGACGACGCCGTCGTCCGCCGTGGTGTCCCTCGACGCACCTCGTCCCTCGGTGGTGCGGCTCCACCTCCAGCGCGTCCCCGGATGGACGGCGACCATCGACGGGAGGCCGTTGCGCCTGCGCAGCTACTCAGTGGCGATGATGCAGGCCGACGTCCCGGCCGGCCATCACGTCATCCGCCTGCGCTACCTTCCCGGCCTGTTCGTTGTCGGCCTGTGGGTCGCTGCTGGCTCGGCGGTGGCCATGGGGGCGCTCACGCTCCTCGCGCTGCGCCGCCGTCGGGCGACCTCGACCTCATCGGAGGCCGGTCAGGGCTGAGCGTCGATCACCACGACCGGCGGGTCGGGCATGCCGTGCTGCTCGGCGCAGGCCGCCCGGTAGAAGCCGAGCACGGTCGAGGCATCGATGACATAGGCCACGTTGCCGTCGGCGTCGAGGTTGAGGTTGGCGCCGTGGATGGTGAACCACACGTCGGTCATGCCCTCGTTGTCGTCGAGGACGTGGAGCGTGTGGACGCTGTTGGCTGGCTCGAAGAGGTACGAGCCGGCCACGTTCACGTCATCGGGGCCCTCGAGGTAGTGCCACGCGCCGGAGAGCGTGAAGGCGTAGACCGATCCGGTGTGGCGGTGCGTCTGGACCGTCGACCCCGGCACGAAGCGATTGCGGATGACCCAGATGCCCTGGGCGAGGTCGACCTGGAGGACCTGGAGCAGGCTCCCGTCGCCCATGTCGACGAACGGCAGCTCTTCCTCACGGCGCAGGATGGCGCTGGGTGCGGTCTCGGCGATGGTCATGATCCCCCCTTGGAGCGGTGCGGACTCCACGCTAGGCGCTCAGGTTCACGACCCGCTCGCGAGGCCGAGACCATCATGAGGTCGTCCCTGGGCACGGTCTCCATCTGGTCGCAGCGTGCCGATTCGACAAGAATCGAGGAGGACGAGGAGGTCAACGGGGGCGATGGTGGTCAACGGGATTGAGGAGGGGCGTCGGCATCCGACGGCGCAGGCGCTCGTCGACGCGGCGGTCAGCCAGATGGACGACACTGGCGAGGCGGCGATCCACATCAAGTCGGTCCTCGAGGCCTCCGGCGTCGCCTACGGGTCGCTCTACCACCACTTCAAGGATCGCGAGGACCTGGTGTGCGAGGCCATCGCCGAGCGCTACGTGCGCTCGGTGACGCTCGGCCTCCCGGCCTTCGCCAGCCTGGCCCGCGAGGCGCGGACGCCTGAGCAGGTCCGGGCGCTGATCGAGGCCGAGATGGTCCGACTCGACGGCGAGGGGCTGCGCCTCCAGCGTCGGCGCCGCATCAACGCCATCGGATCGGCCATGTTCCGGCCCGAGGTCCTGGTGCGGATCGCCCGCCAGCAGGCCGCCTACTTCGACTCGGCGGCCGAGATCCTCGCCGAGGTCCAGGGACGCGGGCTGATCCACCCCACCATCGACGTGCGCACCTTCGCCGCCTGGTACCTGTCGCTGATCCTGAGCCGGGCCTTCGTGGAGATCGACGTGGCCGAGGGAGCCTGCGAGGACTGGAGCACCTACACCTTCGTGGCGGCGGTCGTGCTGCTCGAGCAGGGTGTCGACGAGGGGCACCCCCTCTCGAGGAGCACCGCAGGGGGCTGACCCGGCGGGTGGCCCGAGCGGCCCGTGCCCCAGAGGGTCACCCAGGCTCGACGATGGCGGCGAGTCGACCGAGGCTCGCCTCGAACCCGGCCAGGGCCTCCGGCGAGCGGAACGGTGCGGGGACGTTGCTCTGGGTGATGACCAGCTCGGTGGACCCGTCGCCGAGGTCGGTGTAGGTGCTCGTGGTCAGCATGTCGAGTCCGGGCTCGACGAAGGCGAGCGTCGAGGGGCGGTCGATGACCGTGTAGACGCCGGAACCGGCGAACTCCTCGCCCGTCTCGTCGTTGACCATCACGGTCTCGAAGCGGCCGCCGACGACCGGCTCGATCACGGTGCGGTCGGCTGGTGCGGTCATGCCGGGTGGCCCCCAGAACCGCTCGATCATGGCCGGGTCGAACATCGCGTCGAAGAGGACCTCGCGCGAGGCGGCGAAGGTCCGTCGGATCACGGCCTCGCCGCGGTCGGCCATGGCGGCCTCGTCGAACTGCATCGTGTGCTCCTGTCGTGTGTCGCTGGCTGGGTGCTGGGGCGTCCGTCGGCCGGTTCGGATCAGGGGGTCCAGGGGCTCGGCAGGTCGGTGGCGCGCAGCTGCGCCTCGGTGCCACCGTCGACGACGAGCACCGTGCCGACGAGGAAGCGGGCGTCGGGGCCGAGCAGGAACGACACGGTCCCGGCGAGCTCCTCGGCGGTCCCGTTGCGACCGATGGGGACCGGGAACCCCTCGAAGAGGGGGCCGAGGACGGGGTCGGCCTTGGTGGCGGCCAGCAGCGGCGTCTCGACCGCCCCCGGGGCGAGGACGTTGAGCCGGATCCCGGCGCCGGCCCAGTCGGGTCCGGGAGCCACCATGCGACACCAACGGGTGACGGCCAGCTTGGTGGCGGGATACGCGGTGACGGACCCGGCCTCGTCGGCGGCGGCGCGCGCCGCCGGCTCGTCGCCGGCCAGGCAGGCCTCGGTCACGGCCAGGGGTACGCCGGGCATGCAGGTCATGGAGTTCGAGGCGATCGCCACGGCCGACGGCTCGGTGCCCCGGGCCAGCAGCGGCCGGAGCCCCTCGAGGAGGGCGATGGTGCCGAAGTAGTTCACCGAGGCGAGCAGCGAGCCCGGGCGGCCCGGGAACCCGCCGAGGCCGGCCCAGGTGACGAGCGCGTCGAGCGAGCCGTCGAGCGCGTCCCCGACACCGGCGAGGGCCGCCGCACGACCCTCGGGCGTGCCGAGGTCGGCCGTGATGTCGGCATCGGCGAGGTCGATCCCGACCACTCGCCAGCCCTCCGCCCGGAGGCGGGCTGCCGTGGCGGCCCCCATGCCGCTGGCGGATCCGGTGACGACGGCGGTGCGCTGGCTGCTCATGGGTCGAGCCTATGGCGCTCGCTCTGTGCCCGCGTGGGCCGGGCCCCCGGGTGACTCGCATGGCCGCCTTGCCGGACATATGGTCGCAGCACGGGGTCCGCACCGTGCGGTGCCCTCATGATGAGGAGGTTCGCTGTGCCGGATTCGATCAAGCTGGACCACCACAACCGGCTCACCGCTGAGCGCGTGTTCCGCCACCCGACCAGCCACAACATCCAGTGGCACGACGTCGAGTCGCTCCTCGGCCAGCTCGGCGAGACCCGGGAGACCTCGCATGGATCCTTGGAGGTCACCATCGGGGAGCACGTGTCGTTCCTCGGCGGACCCCGCCATCGCGAGCTCACCGAGCAGCACGTGGTCGACCTGCGCAAGATCCTGCGCGCCGCCGGCCTCACCCCCGAGGACGTCGACGGCCACGGCGCGCTGCACAGCTAGGGACCTGTTCCCACCTCGAGCTCGGTCGAGGGCAGGGCGCGCAGCACCACGGTGAGGTGCGACCGGTCCCGGCCGGCGGTGAGGGGGAGGAGGAAGGCGGCCACGGCCGCGTCGAGGGTCGGGGTCCACGGGCTCGGGCCGACGATGGCCGAGGCGTGGTCGGCACCGAGCAGGGTGAGGGACCAGCGCTCCGAGGAGACGGCGGAGAACACGCGGCCCGAGGAGCTGGGGTCCACCACCGCATCAGCGCTCCCGTGGACGAGCAGCAGGGGTGGTCCACCTGAGATCACCGGTCCGGCGATGGGGTCGGGTGCCACGGCGATGACCGAGCCGATGCGATCGTCTCGCAGTGCGGGGTCGTAGCCGAGCTCGAGGGCGACGTCGGCTCCGTCGGAGTGCCCGAGGACCGCGATCCGGTCGGGATCGATGTGGCGCCCCATCGCTCCGTGCTCGAGCTGGCTGAGGACGAAGGACACGTCGGTGGCCTCATGGGGGAGATCCCCCCGATCGAGGCCGAGCCCCTGGGCCGGGTCGGCCAGCGGGAACGAGGGTGACGCCGCCACCATCCCGTGTCGGCCCAGCCAGGCCATCATCCGGGCATAGGTGGCCGGTCCGACCCCGTAGCCGGGGAGCATGAGGACCAGCGGGTGTCGACCGGGCCCAGCCGGTCGCACCACGGTCGTGGGCAGCGAGCGCTGGGCGGAGAGCGTCCTGCCGCCCGACACCACGGGACGGGAGGGGTCGACGAGCTCGAGCGTCTCGGTGACGAGGGGTCGGTCCGGGGCCGAGACGGCGGTGCTCGAGGTCGGATGCGTCGATCGCACCGCGGTGGTCGGGCTGTGAGCCTGGCTGCTCGAGCAGCCGGCCAGCACGATGGCGGCGAGCACGATCAGCGGCCGGCGGTCCATCGCACCATGGTTGCCGATGGCGACCACGATCGGTGGCCGGGGCACCTAGACCAGCGACGAGATGCCCTTGGCGAGCAGCAGCAGGGCGAAGACCACCTCGATGCCCACCGTGATCTGCGCCGAGTGGCCCGTCATGAACCGGTTCATCCGGCCGAGCACGCCGTTGGCCCGGTCCCCGAGCAGCGTGACGAGCAGGGCCGGCGCGATGACCGGGAGCAGGGTGATGCCGAGCAGCACGGCGAAGGCGACGACCTCGGCCGCCGTCCCCGCCGAGCTCTTGGTGATCATCCGGAAGGCCGGGATGAAGAGCACGAGCGTCGAGAGGTTGGTGATCATGCCGATGGCCCCGGCACCGAGGAACGTCGCCGTGGAGGCCCCTTGGAGGCGGTCGAGGATCGTTGGTTTGGGTGTGGCGCCCCGCGACGAGCGCAGGGTGCGGGCGGCGAGGACGCCGAGGAGGCCGGCGGCGATGAGGTCGACCGCCCCGTCGATCGTGTGGTGGGGTCGGTGGTGGGGGAGGGCGTGGCCGACGAGGAGGCCGATCACGCAGAAGGCGGCGAGGACCCCGGCGGCACCGAGCACCACGAACCAGGCCCGCGTCCTGACGCGGCTGGGCGAGGTCAGGGCCAGGATCTCGATGCCGAAGAGCACCGGGCTGATGGCGGCACCCAGCGCGAGCGGGATGATCGAGAGGATGAGGGTCACCATGTGACCCTCATCCTCTCACCGTCCTCGTGGCTCAGGGGGTCTGGTTCCCCAGCGCTGCGTAGCTCCGGCAGGGCTCGCCGCGCAGGGCACCGCACTTGGGCAGGCGGGCCGGGGCCTGCACGCCGCCGACCACGTTGACCACCAGCTTCGACGGCGTCACGCCGCCGAGGGCGATGGTGTCGGTCACGGTGCCGCCGGTGGCGGGGGTGGCGAAGGTCCACGAGGGACGGTCGCCACCGGGGGCGGAGATCACGATGCGAAGCCGGGTGCCCGCCCGGAAGGTGTGGGCGATCGGGTGGATCGGCACGCGCACGGTGGTGAAGTCACCCGAGGGGAGGTCGGCCTTGTCGCCGCCGAGGTAGGTCGGCTGCGGCCAGATGGCGCTCGACGCACCGAGCAGCACCCGGTTCGATGAGTTGAGGAACCCGGAGGTCACGTAGACCTCCTTGCCCTTGGTCGGACGCACCTCGGTGACCGAGACCTGCAGGTCGGTGGCCGCGGCCGAGGACTTGAGCGACAGGTCGAGGCTCCCCGGGCCGACGATGGTGAGGTCCTTCGCCAGCGTGGGGGTCTCGAAGCCGAGGCCGTCGGCGGCAGGGACGGTCGTCCAGTTCCAGTCAGGCTTCGCCGCCCAGACGTTGCCACCGGCGAGGCTGGTGGCCGGCCGGGCCTCGGGGGTGGGGGTGAACGATGCCTGTGCGGAGTCCGGGACGGTCGAGCCGAGCGAGCCGCCGGAGCCGAGGTAGAAGGCCGTCTCGGTGCCGGCGGGAGGCCAGGACGAGAAGCCGGCGTCATAGGTCGGCTGGAGGGCACCTGCACCGAGGTCGCCGCCACCGGAGTCGAACAGGACCCGGACCCGGGGGGTCTGGCTGGCGAAGGCGGACCTGGCCGCTCGGAGCGACGGCTGGTCAGAGAAGCGCAGCGCCGGCGGGTCGATGGCCTTGGCGCCGCTCGAGGCGATGCCGGCGAACCCGAGGGTCAGCTTGCCCACGAAGCCCGGCTGGGTCGGAACCTTCTTGGCCACGTAGAGGTCGAGGAACTCGAGCCACCGGCTGGCGGTGGCGGGGTCGAGCGAGTCGATGTGCCCGCCGTTGACCATGTTGGCGTACACCTTGGTCTGGCTGGGGAAGGCGGCGATCAGCGCCGGCCACTGCGGACCGGTCTGCTCGTCCTGGAGGGCGCCGGAGAGGAACACCGGCACGGTGATGTGCTTGGCCCACTCGGTGGTCGAGCGTCGATCGAACAGTGCGGGATCACGGTCGAGGCCGGGCCCGACGAGCGTCGAGAGGCTCTCCGACTGGCCGTGGAGGACCTGGTTGGCATTGCACTTCGAGTTGGCCAGCCCGTGCCGGCGCGCCTCGGCGGCGATCTCGGCGTAGGTCCAGGACTGGGCGTTGTCGGCGTTGACCGGCGTGGCGTCCGGGTTCACGAGGGCAGGCTTGGCGTCGTGGATCCGCTCGGCGATCCAGCCGGCGGCGAAGCCGTTGTTGTAGATGCCGCCGGGGTAGCCGGTCGAGTAGAGGTCGTCGGTCGGGCTGAGCGGGGTGATGGCGGCGAGGTCGGGGGGCTGCGTGCCGGCCACCTCGAGCTGCGAGATGCCCGAGTAGCTGATGCCACCCATGCCGACCTTGTGGTGGGCGACCCACGGCTGGTGGGCGAGGACCTCGATCATGTCGTAGCCGTCGTAGTCGGTCGGGTAGCCGAAGAGGTCGAAGGCGCCGCCTGAGCAGCCCGAGCCGCGCATCTGGACGCTGACCGTGGCGAACCCGTTCTCCCGGGCGATCAGGCCGCCGACCACGGTGGCTGAGCTCGGCACCAGTGGGTCGCTGCAGGCCTTGGGCTGCTGGAGCACCAGGCAGTTGATCGGGTCGTGGGGGCCGGCGGTGGCGTACCCGGAGTACTCCATGATCGTGGGGAAGGGCCCCTCGGCCAGCGAGGTGGCGCCGGCCGGAAGGCGGACGGTGGCGGCGATGGTGATCCCGTCGCGCATGGTCACGTAGTTGAGGCCGGCGTGGAGGGTCTGGCCGGTGTAGAGGTCAGCGCTCCTTGCCGGGTTGTCGCCGGGGGCGAGCACGGCGAAGGACGATGACGTCGTCGAGGCCGTGGAGTCCTCGAAGGTGTAGCCGGTGCCGGGGTCGAGGTTCCGCATGATCACGGCGCCCTGGGCATCAGCCACGGCAGCCGGGACGCCGTCGACAGGCGTGGCGTCCTTGAGCAGGTGGATCTCGTCGCCCGGGTTCGCGCCGATCAGCCATGCCTCGTCGATCGACCCGCCCACGCGCAGCGTGGCCGAGGCGCCTGCCGTGCCGGCGATCATCGGCGTTCCCGTGACGATGACGGCGGCGCACAGGACGGCGCTGGCTCGACGAGACAGCGCGTGACGCAACTTCGACATGGTTCCCCCCTTGGTGGCGACCGGACTCGGCCGACCAAGAGAGGGTAGTGGCTCGGTCAGGCCTCGGTGCTGTCGGCTAGCTGGCTGGCGGCGATCTCCGCTCGGATCTCGTCCATGTCGAGGTCGGCCACCTGGCCGAGCAGGTCCTCGAGCTGCGGGGCGGAGAGCGCTCCGGCCTCGCGGTAGAGCAGCACGCCGTCGCGGAAGACCATCAGGGTCGGGATCGACATGATCTCGAGCATGGCGCCGAGCTGCTGGTGGGCCTCGGTGTCGACCTTGGCGAAGGTGACGTCCGGGTGCGCCTCGCTGGCGGCCTCGAACACGGGGCCGAAGGCCCGGCACGGCCCGCACCACTCGGCCCAGAAGTCCACGAGCACGGTGCCCTCGGCCAGGACGGTGGACTCGAAGGTCTCGAGGGTGAGCTCGCTGGTGGCCATGGTTCCTCCTGTGGGGTTCACCCTCATGCAACGCAGCGATGGTGCCCGGCATTCCCGATGCCGCCAGACCTGAACCGTGGGGAAAGGGTCAGGTAGACTGACACAATGGCGACGCCAGACGACGCACAGGTCCTCCCGCTCGACGGCCGCCACCGTCGACGGGTCGAGAACGCCGATGCTGCGGTGCGAGCGATGATCGAGCTCTTCGAGGAGACGGGCGTCCTGCCCACCGTGGCCGAGGTGGCCGAGCGGGCGGGGATCTCCCCGCGCAGCGTCTTCCGCTACTTCGACGACGTCGATGCCCTCACCCGTGCCGCCATCGACTCCCGCTTCCGCGAGGCGATCTCCTACGCGGTCCTGCCTCTGCTCCCCGACGACCTTGACGCCAGGATCGATGTCCTCATCACCACCCGAGCCAACCTCTACGACTTCATGGGCTCCACCACCCGCCTGGTGCGCATCCGCTTGGCGGACAACCCGCTCGTGGCCCAGACCGTGGCTCGGTCGCGCAACCTGATGCGCATGCAGCTGCGCGAGGTCTTCGGCCCGGAGCTCGACGCCCTGGGCGGTGAGGCCGACATGGTGCTCGACCTGCTCGACGTCCTCTTCGGCCCGGAGAGCTGGAGCCTGCTGCTCGAGACCCACCACGACCATGTCGACGCGGCCCGCGTGGTCCTGGCCGCAGGAACCCGAAGGCTCCTCGGCCAGTGACCGCTCACGACGGGCTCTGGCCGGGGCTCTGGCCGGCAGAGGATGCGGGGCCCGAGCGCCGCGGCGCCCCGACGCGAGCGGTGGGCCTCGGACTGACCGAGGGCACGGTGCTCACCAGCACCTCGCGCGAGGTGGTCATGGCCACCATGGTCGTGCTGCGTGACGAGGGTGAGGCCTACCTCCTTCGCCACACCCCACCGCCGGATGCGGTGAGCTTCGTCGAGCGCATCGACCCGATCACCCTCGAGCCGCTGGCTCGCAGCGTCGACCTGCCCGGCGGTCCGATGTGGCCGGGCGGCATGGCCGCCCATGCCGACGGCGCGCTGCACGTCGTCTTCGGCAACCACGCCCACCGGCTCAGCGCGGCGCTCGACCTCGAGGCCTCCGTGACCCTGCCGCGCCCGGTGCCCTACAACAGCTTCGTCACCCTGCCGGGCGGCGAGCTGGTGACCAAGGACTTCGCCGGACCCTGGCCTGGGCAGGATCCCGACGCCATCCCCAACGCCGAGCTGCTCGTCCTCGACCCGGTCGACCTGCACACCATCGCCGCGCTGGAGCTGAGCGAGCCCTCGGTGGCCCGCCTCTCCGCCCAGGACAATGAGATCGTCGTGGTCGGCACGGAGTCGCTCCTCAGCGTGGACTTCGCCGACGGGGAGCTCACCCAGCGAGGTCCCGGCGTGCGCTACCGCGACACCGAGGGCCAGGGGTGCGGGTGGGATGCCGTGCTCGACGGCGACCTCGCGTTCTTCCTCGACGACGGCGACGGCTCCGATGCCTATGACGGCTCGTTCCGTGATCGGGGCACGGCCACGGCCCCGCTCCGCCTCCACCGCATCGACCGCAGGGCGGGCACCGGGACCTCGGTCGAGATCTGTGGACGCGCTGGTGGTCTCATCACGAACCCCCCGGCCCTCGATCCGACCCGGCGCATCGCCGTGGGCTACGACTCGGGGAACGGAGTGGTCACCGCCGTCCATGCGGACACGCTCGAGGTGCTCTGGTCGATCGACCTCGATCATGCCTGCCACCCGCTGGTGCTGCCCGCCACCGGCGAGCTCGTGATGGCCGACTTCGACCGGGCGGTCGGTGTCGAGCACGTGGTCGTCCTCGACCTCGCCACCGGGATCGAGAAGGGCCGCGTGGCGACCGAGTCGCTGCTGCAGTCACCGGTCTTCCCGGCGATGGGCTTCGGTCGGGACCTCTACTGGGTCACCTTCATGACCGTGAGCCGGGTCGCCGCCTCGGGCCCGCAGGCCTAGGAGGTCATCCCCTCGAGGCCCACGAGGGCCCGGCCGTGCTCGATCTCGCCCATGTGGCGCAGCCCGTGCTGGTAGATCCAGCACTCCAGGCCATCGAGGACCGTGATGCCCCGCTCGTCGCAGACCCGGGCCGAATAGGTGCTGGCCACCTGGTCGGGGAGCGGGTGGGCGATGACCACGCGGTCGAGGTGCTCGGGCGACAGGGCGGCCACCCATGCCTCTGTCCGGGCGAAGACCGCCGCCTGGTACTCGAGGAAGGCCTCGTAGTCCCCGATGCGCTGGTCCATCATCTCGTCGACCGTCCGGTGCTTGCCGTGGTCGTTGATGGCCGGGTTGATGCGCTCCGCCCATGCCTCGTCGTAGAGCGGGGCCTCCCCGGTCAGCAGCATCATCGAGACGTCCTGCATGTTGATGTAGTGGAACAACGAGAAGGCGATGGGCAGCAGGGGCTCGCGCTCCACGAAGTTGACCTGCTCGAGGGTCATGGTGGCGGTGGCGTCCTCGTAGAGCGAGTGCATGGCGCGCAGGCGGCGCTGGAGGGAGTGCAGGGTGCGGTCGTCAGACATGTCGAGCTCCTCGGTCGGGTGTGCCCACCGTACTGTCAGTCCGTCTGCCACACCACATCGGCACAAGTTCTTTCGATCACTTGGGCCAGGGCCCTTCTCAAACACGGGTTGGGTCCGTAGGGTGACGGCAACCAGCTCGGTCGGGGGGATCGGGATGGGGAGAGGGAGGGGGTTCCCATGCACGTGGCAACGCTTCTGGCAGGCAAGGGCTCGCAGGTCGTCACCGTCCCACGGTCGGCCTCGGTGGCCGAGGCGCTCGGCACCTTGGCTCGCCATCACATCGGAGCGCTGGTCGTCTCCGACGACGGACGGCGGATCGCCGGGATCATCTCCGAGCGCGACATCGTGCGTGCGCTCGACGCCGCGGGCCCGATGATCCTCGATCAGCGGGTGGCGACGCTCATGTCGATCCACCCCGAGACCTGCCAGCCCTCCGACGTCCTCGAGGACATCATGGGCCGCATGACCGAGCTGCGAGTGCGCCACCTCCCCGTCGTGGTCGACGGGGAGGTGGCGGGGATCGTGTCGATCGGCGACGTGGTCAAGGCCCGCATCGACGAGCTCGAGGCCAACCACCGATCGCTGGTGGACTACATCACCGCCCGCTGAGCGGACGGGCGGATCAGATCCGCTCGATGATCACGGCGGGGGCCATGCCGCCCGCGGCGCACATGGTGACGAGGCCGACCTGCTTGTCCATGCGCTCGAGCTCGTCGAGCAGCGTGCCGATGAGGATCGCTCCGGTGGCGCCGATCGGGTGGCCCAGCGCCATGGCGCCGCCGTTGGGGTTGACCTTCTCGCGGTCGACGTCGGTGTCGCGCAGGAACTTCTCGGTGACGACGGCGAAGGCCTCGTTGACCTCGATGAGGTCGAGGTCGTCGAAGGTCATGTTGGCCTTGGCCAGGGCCTTGCGGGCAGCCGGGACCGGGGCGTTGAGCATCAGGGTCGGGTCGTCGCCCATGTTGACGCTGGTCACGACGCGAGCGCGCGGCGTGAGGCCGTGGGCCTTGGCGTACTCGGGGCTGGCCAGCAGGACCGCCGCCGCGCCGTCCACGACGCCCGACGAGTTGCCGGCGTGGTGGACGTGCTCGATCTCGAGGTCCGGGAACTTCTTGGCGATGAGCTGGCGGAAGGTGGTGCCGTTCTCGTCGAGCGGGATGTCGGCGATGCCGGCGAAGGACGGGGCGAGCGACTCGAGCGACTCCATGGTGGTCTGCGGCCGGGGGAACTCCTCGTGGTCGAGCAGCAGGGTGCCGTCGACGTCGTAGACCGGGATGAGGCTCTTAGAGAAGCGGCCCTCCTCGATGGCCCGGGCGGCCCGCTGCTGCGACACGAGGGCGAGCTCGTCGAGCGCGGAGCGCGGGATGTTCTCGAGCGTGGCGATGGCGTCGGCGCAGACGCCCTGGTTCGACTGCGGGTGGTTCTCGCGCAGGCGGGTGTTGCCCGAGTCCATGAAGGGGCTGCGGCTGCCCATGGCCGCGGCGTAGGTCGACATCATCTCGGTGCCACCGGCGACCACGAGGTCGGCGAAGCCGGCCATGATCGTCGCCGCGCCGAGGTTGGTGGTGGTGATGCCCGAGCCGCAGTAGCGGTCGAGGGTCATGCCCGACGACTTGTAGTCGTAGCCGGCATCGAGGGCGGCCATGCGACCGAGGTCTCCGCCCTGGGTGCCCAGCTGCATGCTGGTGCCCCAGATGACGTCGTCGACGTCAGCGGTCTCGAGGTCGTTGCGCTCGGCGATGGCCTTGAGCACGGAGGCGCCGAGCTGCTGGGGGTGCATGCCGGCGAGGGCACCCTTGCCGACCTTGCCGACTCCACGAGGGGTGCGACAGACATCGATGATCCAGGCCTCAGACATTGGGTTCCTCCACGGTGTGCGGAGGCGAGACCACCTCGCCCCCCTGCTAGAGGGGAAGAGTAGCCCTGCCGCCACCCCTCGGCACAAGTGCCGAGGGGTGGCGGGGCTTCAGGTCAGCGGTTGAGCAGGTCCTTGGCGATGGCCACGACCTGCATCTCGTCGGTGCCGGCGTAGATCTGCAGCACCCTGGCGTCCCGGGCGAGCTGCTCGACGCGGTACTCGCTGACGTAGCCGTTGCCGCCGAAGAGCTGGATGGCCTCGTTGGCCACGGCCACGGCGGTGCGGGCCGAGTAGAGCTTCATGGCCGAGGCCTCCGCCATCGTGGTGGGGTGGCCGGCGGCGGCGGCCTCAATGTGGCGGAACACCAGGTTCTGCACGTTGAGGCGGGCCACCTCCATCTCGGCGAGCTTGAGCTGGATGAGCTGGTACTCGGAGATCGGCTTGCCCCAGAGCTTGCGCTCCTTGGCGTACTCGATGCTCAGTCGCTGGCACTCTTCGATGATGCCGAGGCTCATGGCGGCGACGCCGGCGCGCTCGGTGACGAAGTTGTCCTTGGCGCTCTGGCGACCGCCGCCCTTGGGGGTCTCGGACCCGCCGAGGAGGCGGTCCACACCGACGCGCACGTCGGTCATGAAGACCTCGCCGGTCGGCGAGGACTTCTGGCCCATCTTGCGCATGGGCTTGGACTGGACGAGTCCCTCCATGCCGGAGTCGAGGACGAAGGTGAGGACCTTGCGGTTGCGGGGATCGGCCTCGGTGCCGTCGTCGAGCTTGGCGTACATCACGATGGTGTCGGCGTAGGGGCCGTTGGTGATCCACGTCTTGGACCCGTTGAGGACGTACTCGTCGCCGTCCTTGACGGCGGTGGTGCGCATGCCGCCGAGGGCGTCCGAGCCCGAGTCGGGCTCGGTGATGGCCCAGGCGCCGACCTTGGCCAGGGTGAGGAGGTCCTTGCCCCAGCGCTCCATCTGCTCGGGCGTGCCGAGCTTCATGATCGTCCCGCCGGCCAGCCCGGTCGACACGCCGAGCGACGTGACGAGGCCGGGGCTGACGCGGCAGAGCTCGATGATGGGGATGAGGGTCATGGCGACCTGGCCGGCGCCACGTGGCGCGGCAGGAGCCTCCTCGCCGCTGACCTTGCGGTCGAGCTGGCGCTGGAAGCCGTCGGCGGCCATGTCGTCCATCCCGAAGGTGGCGTACATCTTGCGGAGCACGTCGTAGGGCGGGACGCCCTCGTACTCGAGGCCGTCGAGCTCGGGACGGATGACGTCGTCGACGAAGCGACGGACGGCTTCCTGGATGGCGACGTTCTCCTCAGACCAGGTCAGCATGGGGGTCCTTCTCCTGCTCGATCAGGCGTCGCGCGACACGAGGGACATCGTGTTGCGGTCGGTGTGCATGATCGGCTCCTTGGAGCGGTAGTGCTCGTAGACCGTGGTCTCGTCGTAGGTGAAGGTCTCGCCGTCGATCGAGATGGTGCAGTCGTACTTCGTCGTCTTGGCGTTCTCGTCGAGGTACTGGTTCGACAGGATGCCGTAGCTGAGCACGCCGAGGTTGGCCGACATCGTGAAGCTGGTGGCGTCGGCCGCTGCCGTGCCGCCGGCGATGATCACCGAGCCACGCGGCACCATGAAGCAGCGCATGACCTGGTTGTTGGCGGCGTCGTAGAGCCAGTAGCCCACCTCGGTGTGGAACGGGTTGTCGTTCTCCTCGCCGTGGCGCCAGGCGGCGGTGCGGTAGTCGAGGCCGTAGAGCTCCTGGAGGCCGTTGGCCACCGGGCCGAAGGGCTTGAACGTGGTGCGCTCGAAGTAGCCGGTCTCGCCGACCTTCCCGTCCTCGTTGTGGAAGGAGACGTCAAGCCCCTTGTTGCCCTCCCAGGTACCGATCAGTCCGGCCAGCGGGCCCCACTCTGCGTTCGACATGGTGTTGTCTCCTCTCACAAGAAACGTGCTGGTCCATCCCAGCGGTCGCAGCCTAGAGGCCGCTGGTGGCCGCGTGCCCGGAGGTGCCGGCCGCGGCGGCGTGGTTGGCCACCACGCCGTTGACGATCCCGGGGAGCATGCGGGCGACGAGGAGCCGGAGGCCGAGGGTCAGCACCGAGAGCGACAGGGCCAGTCCGAACGAGCTGATGCCGGCGAAGACGCTGAGCGTGCCGAGGACGCCCGAGGCGAGGTAGGCCAGCCAGAGCCTCGTGACCTGACGGCGGAGCGGATGGCCGGCCGGGACCAGGTCGTGCCACACGAGGACCGGCAGGACGAGGTCGACGAGGGGGATGAACCAGATCACGACGCCCCAGGTCGGGGAGAAGCGCGACCGGACGCCCAGGGCCCGGCCGACCGACGCCATCTTGTGCTGGGCGATCAGGAACAGCACCATCATGATCACCGTGCCGACGAGGACGGGCACCGTGAGCAGGGAGACGGCCAGTGGCTGGGCTGGTGGTCGAGGGGGCACGTAGCCCGGGGTCGACAGGTGGCTCAGTGAGGTGCGGAACCACGTGACCACATCGTGCAGGTAGCCGGTGGTGAGGATCCTCGAGATCACCCCGACCACCGAGATCGCCACGTAGATCGGGATGCCGACGCGCAGGAACCGACCGGCCAGCTCCTGCTCCGCTGTGAGCTCAGCTTGGGGCACCGTGGCCGCCGCGGCGTAGGCGTGGAGATCGTCGGTCCACCGGGTGCCGTCCCACCAGCGCCAGGCAGCCGAACCGCCAGGGTCCGGGTACCAGCCTCTCGGCGGCAGCCACGGCGTGCTGTCCGTCACGTGGCCTCCGAGGTCATGCGGCCATCTTGGCAGCCCGGTGCCATGATCTGCTCGTGGACCCAGGGATCATCGTCGTCTTCCGCTCTCGCCTCCGTGATGGGGCCCTCCCGCTCAAGGAGGAGCTCAACGAGACGGTGGCCGCCGCCGCCCCCTCCCACCCCGGACTGCTGTCGTGGAAGTCCTTCGACGCGCCCGACGGCGAGCGCGTCACCATCGTCGAGTTCGTCGACGAGGAGGCCTACCGAGCCTGGGTGCGCGAGCCGGCCCACGTGGCGGCCAAAGCCCGCCGCCTCGAGGTCTACGAGGAGCTCTCGACAACTGTGGGCGCCGTCACCGAGCCGGTGCGCCGCTGGGCGGCGCCGAGCTGACGGTGACCCCGGGTCATCGCGGCGCGAGCCCGATGGCCTCGGCGGCCTCGCCAAGCGCGTCGAGGTGCGCCTCGAGGCCCACGTAGCCCTGGTTGAGCGTGTTGATCGACAGGTGCGTGGCCCCACCCTCGACCCATCGGCCGAAGAGCTCCGTCGTACGCTCGGGCTGGCCGAGGAAGCTCGGGACCTGGCCCTCGATGCCGAGGCTCGCCGGGTCGCGTCCCGCATCTTCGGCGGCCGCGAACACCAGAGCCCGGTTCTCCTCGAACCCCCGGCCGGGCACCGCCATCGGGAACCACCCGTCGGCGATCGCTCCCACCCGGCGCAGGGCGGCCGGGGCGATGGCCCCGATCCAGACGGGGATGGGTCGCTGGACGGGGAGCGGGGCGAGGCCGGCGGCCACGATGCGCTCGTCGCCGACGCTGTCGGTGACCGACTCCTCGGTCCAGAGCCGACGCAGCACGCGCACCTGCTCCTCGAGCCTGGAGCCCCGACCGGCGAAGGGCATGCCCAGGGCGTCGTACTCGACCTCGTTCCACCCGATGCCGCAGCCGAGGCGGAAGCGCCCTTCGCAGAGCAGGTCGACCTCGGCCGCCTGCTTGGCGATCAGCGCGGTCTGGCGCTGGGGGGCGATCAGGATGGCGGTGGCGAAGCCGAGCCTCGTGCGTCCGGCGAGGTGGCCGAAGAGCACGAAGGGCTCCCGGAAGGTGTCCTCCACGCCATAGGGGCCCTCGAAGCCGGGGTGCTTGTCCCTGACGGCGCCGAGGACGTGGTCGTAGGCGAGCAGGTGGTCCACGCCGAGGCGCTCTGCCTCGAGGGCGAAGGCGATGATGTCGGCGGTGCTCCCGCCGAGCTCGTTCTGGGGGATCACGGCGCCGATCTGCATGAGGCGATCATGGCACTGCCCTCGGCGTCAGGCTCGGCGGTACCCTGTGGGGCGACGACGACGAGGGGGCAGCGATGACCATGACCGTTCGAGGGGCCGCCGCCCCGACCAGCGCAGGGGCCGACAAGGTCGGCGACTCCATCGAGGTGCTCGACGCCGCCGTAGCCGCGGTGGCGGCGAACGTCGACCGCTGGGCGCAGACCAGCCCCATCGACCGGGCCGTGCTGCTCGACCGCGTGATCGCCGACACCTTCGCGGCCTCCGAGGCCTGGACGGCGGCGGGCTGCCGGGCCAAGGGCTACGACCCGGCCTCGACCGAGGGTGGCGAGGAGATGTTCAGCGGCATCGGGACCTTCGTGCGCATGGCGAGGACGCTCGCCGTCTCGCTCCGCCAAATCGATGCCGAGGGCCGGCCGCAGTTCCCGGGACCGGTCACCGAGTCGGCTGACGGCCGCCTCGTGGTCCAGGTCTTCCCCTCGAGCACCTTCGACAAGCTGCTCTACGCCAAGACCACCGGCGAGGTCTGGATCGAGCCCGGCGTGACCCGCGCCGAGCTCGAGGCCGACCAGGCGCCCGCCTACAAGGATCCGCAGGCTTGGAAGGGCGTGTCGCTGGTCCTCGGAGCGGGCAACGTGGCCTCGCTCGGCCCGCGCGACGTGCTGACCAAGCTGTTCGTCGAGGGCAAGGTCGTGGTCCTCAAGGCCAACCCGGTCAACGACTACCTCGTACCCCACTGGAGCGCGGCCATGGCCAGCCTGATCGAGGCCGGCGTGCTCGTCATCGTCGAGGGCGGGGCCGAGGCGGGCAAGCACCTCTGCGCCCACGAGCTCGTCGACGAGATCCACGTGACGGGGTCGGACAAGACCCACGACGCCATCGTCTTCGGGGTGGGCGAGGAGGGCGCCCGGCGTAAGGCGGCCAACGACCCGATCATCACCAAGCCGGTGAGCTGCGAGCTCGGCAACGTCTCGCCCGTGATCATCGTCCCCGGCGACTGGAGTGCCAAGGACATCGCCTTCCAGGCCGAGAACGTGGCCACCATGCTGACCAACAACGCCGGGTTCAACTGCCTCACGCCGCGCGTGCTGATCACCTGGGAGGGATGGACCCAGCGACCGGCGTTCCTCGCCGCCCTCGCTGAGCGCCTCCGGTCGATCCCGACCCGCAAGGCCTACTACCCGGGGGCCGCAGACCGGCAGGCGACCTTCCTGGCCGCCCACCCGGACGCCCAGCTGCTGGGCGTCGCCGGCGAGGGCGAGCTGCCCTGGACGTTCATCCCCGGGGTCGACAGCTCCGCGGGCGACGACATCTGCTTCAACGTCGAGGCCTTCTGCAGCCTCATGGCCGAGACCGCCCTGCCGGCGGCCGACCCGGCCGCCTTCGTCGATGCCGCGGTGGACTTCGCCAACGACGTGGTGTGGGGGACCCTCTCAGCGTCGGTGATCGCCCACCCCACCTCGCTTGCCGACGCCGCCGTGGGTGCGCGGATCGAGGCGGCCATCGCCAACCTCCGCTACGGCGGCATCGGCCTGAACATCTGGCACGCCATGGCCTTCGCCCTCGGGACCACCACCTGGGGCGCCTATCCCGGCCACCCGATCACCGACATCCAGTCAGGGACGGGGATCGTGGGCAACGCCTTCATGCTCGAGCACGTGCAGAAGTCCGTCGTACGCGGCCCCTTCCGGTCGAGCCCGAAGCCCCCGTACTTCTCGACCGCCAAGAACGGGCGCCAGACCATGGCCAAGATGCTGGCGTTCGAGACTGGGCCGAGCTGGGCCAAGCTCCCCGGCCTCCTGATGGCGGCGCTGCGGAACTGAGCTAGGGGACCATCGCCACGAGGCTGCCGGCGCTGGCAGCTGAGCAGGCGCGAGCAGTCCCGCAGCTCACGGCGACCAGCGCGGTGGGGGCGAAGCTGAGGTCGAGGGTGGTCGTGGCCGTTCCCGCGAAGGCCACAGCGGCCCCCTTGGCCGTGTCGTCGGCCCCGACCACCACGCAGGTGGTCCCGCTGCAGCTGACGTCGTTGGCGACCTCAAGACCTGACGGGGGTGACACCTTGAGGAACGGTGCGCCGATCCGGCGGCTCGACGCGAGCAGCGGCGCCGAACCCTTCCGACCGACGGCCCAGCACAGCCCGTCGCTCCGGCACGAGGCGCCGAGTATGGCGGTGGCCTTCTTCGAGATCTCGGCCACGCTCCAGGTGGCCCCGCCGCTCCGGGTGACCAGCACGACCGGGGTCCCGGTCGACGAGGTGCCGACGGCGGTGCAGGTGGAGGGCGAGCTGCACGACATCCGCACCGGGGTGGCGAGATCGCTCGGCGGCGCCCCGAGGTCGGCCCACGCGCCACCGGTGCTGCGCACCGTGGTGATCGAGCCCGACGAGGTGCGCACGAGGCCGACGCAGGTCGAGGTCCCCGCGCACCCGACGCTCATCAGGGTCCCAGTGCCCGGCTGGGCGGCGGTGACCCAGGTCCGGGTCGACGACGAGCGGGAGATCGAGAGCAGGAGGGGCAGGTCGCCATCGAGGCCGACGGCGAGGCATCGGACCTCGGCGCAGGCGGTGGCGGTGATCGTGGCGCCCGCACCGGTGGCGATCCGCGCCGGGGCCCACTTGATGCCGGTCGTGTGGGAGTAGGCGAGCACCGGGGACGAGATGCCGTCCTGGAAGGGAGATCCACCGGCGGCGCAGAGCTCGCCTGATCCGCACGAGATGGTCGAGAGGTTGGCCCCGAGGAACGGGCTCGGCTGGCCGATGCCCTGGCCCTTGGCAGCGGTGCCGTTGATGCCCGACTTCTTCGGGCTGGCGCAGGCCGAGAGGCCGACGACGAGGAGGCCGGCGGCGGCGACGGCGAGCAGGCGTGGTGCACCTCGTTGCATGGCCAAAGCGTAGAGGGCCACCCGAGTCTCGGTCGTCCATCGATCCGGGGAGACGGGGAGCAGAGGTCTCAGCGCGAAAGGACGCAGACGATCTCGAGGTGCTCGGTCATCTCGAAGAGGTCGAAGGCCCGGAGCGAGGTGATCGCGAAGCCGCGGCCGAGCAGCAGTCCGAGGTCACGGGCGAAGGTGGCGGCATCGCACGAGACGAGCACGATGCGCTCCATGCTCGTGGAGCCGGCCACTGCCAGGAGCGCCGAACGGTCGACGCCGCGGCGGGGCGGGTCGAGCACGCATCGGGTCACGCCGGCGAGGTTGTCGCGCAGCGTGGCTCCCGTGACGGTGGTGTTCAGGATCCGGGCCTGAGGAAGGTCGCTCAGGTTGCCGATGGCGTCGATCGCCGCGGTGTCGGCGGCCTCGATGCCGAGGACGCGCCCCGATCGGCCGACCGCCCGGGCGATGGGCAGGGTGAAGAGCCCCGCTCCGCAGTAGAGGTCGAGGACGCGGTCTCCCTCGCTGAGGTCGAGGCCGTCGAGCACGGCTTCGGTCAGGACCTCGGGTGCCTGTGTGTGGATCTGCCAGAAGACCCCGGGGGACACGGTGAACTCCTCGCCGAGGACGTGGGTGACCAGCGTCGGTGCCTCGAGGGCTTCGTCCTCGTCGTCACGCTCGTCGTCGGCGTCGATCTCCTCGATCGACTCGCCGTCCTCGGCCCCCTCGTCCTCGTCGAGGACGGCATAGGCCATCGGTGGGCAGCCGTTGAGGGCCACCACCTCGACGTCGGCGCCGGCCGGCCACTCCTCGTCAGCGAGATCGAGGGCGCCGATGGCGTCCACAGCGAGCGGGCAGCCGTCGATGCTCACGATGTCGTGGCTCCCGTGCCGGCGCATCCCGAGACGGCCGAGCTCGTCGACGCCGAAACGGACCCGGGTCCGGTTCCCGAGGCTCGCCTGCGACACCGCCTCGACCACGACGGTGTGGTCGACCTTCGCCACCCGCCGGAGCTGCTCGGCGAGCAGCTGGGCCTTGAGGTCACGCTGGAGCGAGGGATCGATGTGCTGGTAGTCGCAGCCACCGCAGCGACCGGGTCCGGCGGCGGGGCACGGCGGGCTGACGCGCTCGGGGGCAGCCTCGAGGATCTCGATGGCCTCCGCGCGCGCCCAGCGGGGGTGCTCCTCGGTGATCTCGGCGACCACGCGCTCGCCGGGCAGGCCATGGCGGACGAAGAGCACCCGGCCCCCGGGATCGCGGGCCACGAACCCGCCGCCTGCCGCAGGTCCTCCCAGCACCACCTCAACCGTCGTCATGGGGGAAGGTTTGCACACCTCGGGATCAGAGTCATCACGACGCCGCTCGGTCCGTCGGCCGGAGCGCTGCAGCGGGTCTACCCTCCAAGGCAGTGGGTTGGGTCGATCTGGTGCTGGCGGTGCTCGTGGTCTTGGCGGCGCTCCGCGGCCTCCAGCTCGGGGCGATGATCCAGGTGTCGAGCTTCGTCGGATTCTGGATCGGCCTCGCCGCCGGCGTCCTCCTCGTCCTCGCCGTGGCACGGCCACTGTCGTCGGGGGGCGTCCGCACCGGCCTCACCATCGCCATCGTCCTCGGCGCGGCGCTTGGCGCCGGGATCGTCGGCCGCATCGTTGGCGGCTGGGCGGCGACCACGATGAAGCGGCTCCACCTCGGTGCCGTCGACTCGGGGGTCGGGGCGGCCCTCGGCGCGGTCAGCGTCCTGCTCTCGGCGTGGCTGGTGGCCGGCTTCCTCGTCCAGTCCCCGGTGCCGTGGCTCTCGGCCGCGGTGGGGAGATCGGCGGTGCTGCGGAGCGTCGACCACGTCCTGCCTCCGGTCCCCGGTGCGCTGAGCCAGGTGCAGGGCCTGCTTGCGTCGAGCGGCTTCCCCTCGGTCTTCGCCAGCGTCCTGCCGCCCTCGGCGGACCAGGCCGAGCGGCCCAGCGCCGCGGCGGCCGGCTCACTGGCCGCCCCGGCCCTCCGCTCGGTCGTGAAGGTCTTCGCGCCCGCCTGCGGCGCCTACGAGGAGGGGACGGCCTTCGTGGTGGCGGACCGCACGCTGGTCACCAACGCGCACGTCATCGCGGGGATGGCGGCTCCGGCGGTGATCGTCGACGGCCACAGCGTCCCGGCCACCCCGGTGCTCTTCGATCCCTCCCTCGACCTGGCGGTGCTCAAGGTGAGCATCCCGCTCGGCCCCCCGCTCGCCCTCGACACCGGGGTGGCCGCGAACGGCGAGCAGGCCGCCTTCGTCGGGTTCCCGGGCAACGGGCCGCTGCACGTCGGGAAGGCGGCGGTCACCGCCTCGTTCGATGCGCTGGGACGCGACATCTACAACGCCAACCTGACCACGCGGAAGGTCTACGAGCTCAGTGCGGCGGTGCGTCCGGGGAGCTCGGG
>CANGPS010000021.1 GCA_947456245.1 Acidimicrobiaceae bacterium | reverse complement strand
GGGGCGAGCAGGGCCGAGGCGATGAACGACACGGCCGCGAACAGGATCCCGACGATGAGCAGTCCGAGGATGGGGAGGTACTGATCCACGGGGACTGTTCTACCATCCGCGCCGACCGGCAAGCACATTCACGCGACCCGGTCCGATCGAGCGCCCGGGACCGTACGATGTGGAACCGTGAGCACCGAAACCTCGCCCTCATCCACCTCCGAGCATGTCTACGACGCGGTCATCGTCGGCGCCGGCCCGAGCGGCTCGGCGTGCGCCTTCTGGCTCGCCTCCGCCGGCTGGGACGTCGCCGTCGTCGAGCGCAAGACCTTCCCCCGGGCCAAGACCTGCGGCGACGGTCTGACGCCCCGATCGGTCCGCCAGCTCCAGGACATGGGCCTCGAGAGCAAGGTCGCCGCCGTCGGCCACCGCTACAGCGGCCTGCGGTCGTGCGGCTTCGGCCAGGAGGTCTCCATGCGCTGGCCCGACCACCCGTCGTTCCCGAGCTACGGCTACGCCATCACCCGCCTCGACCTCGACGGCATGGTCGCCGATCGTGCCGTCGCAGCCGGGGCCTCCCTCTTCTCCGGGGTCGAGGCCGTCGACCTGCTCGACCTCACGCCGGCGGACCACGACGGCCAGCTCGCCTCCGCCTCGGGCCTCGTGGTCAAGGACAAGGCCTCGGGCACCACGTCGGAGCTGCGGGGTCGCATCGTCGTCGTCGCCGACGGTGCCAACTCGCGCATCGGGCGGGCGCTGGGCACGCAGCGTCGCCGAGAGTGGCCGATGGGCATGGCCATCCGCGGCTACTACGAGTCCCCGGCGTCCGATGACGACTTCATCGAGTCCCACCTCGACATCCGTGATGCCGAGGGCAACATCGTCCCCGGCTACGGCTGGATCTTCCCGCTCGGCGACGGGCGCATCAACGTGGGCGTCGGCCTGCTCTCCACCGACCGCCGGTGGAAGGGCGTCAACACGACGAAGCTGATGGACACCTTCGTCAACTTCGTGCCCGATCGCTGGGGCATCTCGCCGGAGGCGGCCCTCGGCTCGGCCACCGGCGGCCGGCTGCCCATGGGCTTCGCCGTCGGTCCGCACACCGGTCGGTCCACGATCTGCATCGGCGACGCCTCAGGATCGATCAACCCCTTCAACGGCGAGGGCATCGCCTACGGCTACGAGACCGGCCGACTGGCCGCCACCTCCATCGCCGAGTCACTCGGTGGAGGGGGTCCGGAGGCGCTGGCCGCCTATGACGAGCGCCTCGCCCAGGCCTACGGCACCTACTACGACGTGGCCCGCGCCTTCGTGCGACTCATCTCGGAGCCCAAGCTCATGGCCCTGTGCGTCGGCATCGGCATGCGCTCGGAGACGCTGATGAACGAGCTCCTGAGCCTGATGGCGAACCTGATGCGCCCCGACGAGCGCGGACCGGCCGAGGTGGCCTACCGGACCATGGCCACGCTGGGCAAGATCCTCCCGGACCGGGCCCTTGCCGCCCTGTTCAACGACAACACGGCCAAGCTCAGCAGCGTCGCCTGAGTCGCAGGCGCACCGTCTGGGTCTGATCCTCAGGCGCTGCGGGATCCGTCGACGCCCGAGAGGCGGGCCGCCAGCTCGCCGACGAGCTGCTGGCGGAGCCCGGCCGGGAAGGTGCCCGGCATCGACAGCGTGTAGAGGGTCTGCTCGTAGTTCCCGCTGAGCAGCACCGTGATCCCGAGCTGGGCGGTCGAGGGTCCGGTGATCCCTGCCACCGGGATGGTCACCGTCGCACCGGTCACGAACGCCCCGAGCGGCTGGCGCAGGGTCTGGCGCTCGACCGGGAGGTCGGCCTTGGCCTTCGCCGGATCGCCCCCCGCCGTCGCCAGGCGACCGATCGCCTCGGCGAAGCAGGTCGGGAACCTGGGCGAGGAGATCTGGACGCGGTCGGCCGTCACGTCCTGCGGCGAGGCATAGCGCTGGGTGACGGTGCCGGCCTCGGTGATGGCGGTGCTCTCGACCATGGCGTAGGGCAGTCCTCCCACCTCGACCGGCGGGGTGATGCCGGCCGCGCCGAACACGCGGTCTTTGGCGTCGGGGATCCCCATGCAGCGCTGGTAGCCAGCGATGGCGGTGGCGCTGACCTTCTTCTGCGCCGCCGTCTGGTTCCCCGAGCCACCGGTGCTCAGGAAGCCGCCGAGCGGCGAGGTCGAGGGGTGGTCGGCGGCCCAGCCCGCCGGCAGATCCCGAGCCCTCAGGTTCATCGCCGCCGCCGAGGCCCGGTCAGCGGCGGCCGACCGACGGGCGTGATCGCTCACCAGCTGGCTCGCGATCAGCCAGGCCGCCGCGCCCAGCGCCACGATGGCCACCAGCAGGAGCAGCCAGCGGCGGCGGGGACGCTTCGTCCTCGGCGCGGCCGCCGGCTGGTCAGATCGGCCGGTGGCCGCCGCCAGCCGGGCGTCGATCTCCTCGGGGCTCACCCCGGTCGTGGCCGCGGAGGGGAACGAGATGATCACGAGGTTCCCGGCGACCCAGCCGGCGAGCTCGACCCCATCGCGCTTGGCCCGGCACCTCGGCTCGACCAGGGCGGCGAAGGGGATCTGCCACGCCGTCGGAGGGTCGCCGCCGAGCAGGGCCATCCCCGTCGCGGTGATCTGCAGCGTGACGATCGCCCCGGCTGGGAGCGGACCGGCGGGTCCGAGCAGGCGACCGCCGGCGAGCTCGATGGTCCCGTCGTCCGCCACGACGTTTAGAGCGTGGCTGCCACGGCCGCTGACGCCTCGGCCGCTGCCTCGACCGCCCGGTCGAGGTGGTCGGACGTGTGGGCCATCGACACGAACAGCACCTCATAGGCACCCGGGGCCAGCGCCACGCCCCTCGAGAGCATCTCGTGGAAGAAGGCCGGGTAGAGCCCGGACTCGGCGATCGCACGGGACTCGAGGTAGTTCGACGGTGCCGAGCGCCCGGCGTCAGGTGGAGCGAGGTAGAGGCCGAGCAGCGGGCCGGTCGAGGGCACGCAGGACCAGAGCCCGCCCGACCGGATCGCCTGGCAGAGCCGCTTGCCGAAGTCCTCGGCCCGGCCGATCAACCCGGCGTAGTCCTCGGCGGTGACCCCGGTCAGGACGGCGAGGCCGGCCGCGGTGGCCAGCGGGTTCCCCGACAGGGTCCCCGCCTGGTAGACGGGCCCGGCCGGGGCGAGGGTCTCGAGCAGCTTCGCCGAGCCACCGAAGGCGCCGACCGGCAGGCCGCCGCCGATGACCTTGCCGAAGCACCACAGGTCCGGGGTGACGCCGGTCATCTCGGCTGCGCCGCCGACGCCGACCCGGAAGCCCGTGATCACCTCGTCGAAGATCAGCAGGGCCCCGACGCGATCGCACTCGGCCCTGAGGCCCTCGAGGAAGCCGTCGACTGGCCGGACCAGGTTCATGTTGGCGGCGACGGGCTCCACGAGCACGCAGGCCACCGACTCGTCGAGCTCGGGCACCACGTTGTAGGGCGCCACCAGGGTGTCGCCGATGGCGCCGGCCGGGACGCCCGCCGACCCGGGCAGGCCGAGCTCGGCCACGCCCGAGCCCCCCGCCACCAGCAGGTGGTCGGCGTGGCCGTGGTAGCAGCCGTCGAACTTGAGGATCCGACTGCGTCCGGTGGCGCCCCTGGCCAGGCGCACCGCGCTCATCACCGCCTCGGTCCCCGACGAGACGAAGCGGACCTGCTCGAGGCCGGGCACCCGCTCGACGATGGCCTCGGCGAGGAGCACCTCGCCCGGGGTGGGGGCGCCGAAGGTCGTCCCCTTCGTCGCCGCCTCGGTGATGGCGGCGATCACCCGGGGATGGGCGTGGCCGAGCAGGCTGGCGCCGTAGGACTGCACGAAGTCGAGGTACTCGGTGCCCTCGACGTCGGTCACGGTCGCCCCCGAGCCGCTGACCACGGTGTAGGGCGTGCCGCCCACCGAGCGGAACGACCGGACCGGGGAGTCCACGCCACCAGGGATGACGGCCTCGGCCCGGGCGAACCAGCCGGCGTTGGTCATGGTCGGCTCAGGCATCGAGGATCGGGGCCAGCTCGCCGGCGAAGTAGGTGAGGATGAGATCGGCCCCGGCGCGCTTGACCGCCGTGAGCTGCTCGACGGCGGTGGCCGTCCCGTCGATCCAGCCTCGTTCGGCTGCGGCCTTGATCATGGAGTACTCCCCGCTCACGTGATAGGCGGCCACCGGGACGTCGACGGCGGCCGCGACATCGGCGATCACGTCGAGGTAGGTGACCGCTGGCTTGACCATGACGATGTCGGCGCCCTGCTCGACGTCGAGGGCGACCTCGAGCAGCGCCTCACGGCGGTTGGCCGGGTCCTGCTGGTAGGCCCGCCGATCCCCGCCGCCGACGATCTCGACGTCGACCGCGTCGCGGAACGGGCCGTAGAGCGCCGAGGCGTACTTGGCCGAGTAGGCGAGGATCCCCACATCGAGGTGGCCGGCGGCGTCGAGGGCGCTGCGGATGGCGCCCACCTGGCCGTCCATCATCCCGCTGGGGGCGACGAGGTTGGCGCCGGCGGCGGCCTGCGCCACCGCCGCCTCCTGGTAGCGCACCAGGGTGGCGTCGTTGTCGACCGTCCCCTCGCCGGTGAGCACGCCGCAGTGCCCGTGGTCGGTGTACTCGTCGAGGCACAGGTCGGGGATGCGCACGAGGGCGTCGCCGTACTCGTGGGCAAGGCGCCGCAGCGCCACCTGGACGATGCCGTCGGGATCCGAGGCCCCCGAGCCATCGGCATCCTTGTCCGACGGCACCCCGAAGAGCACCACCGACGTGATCCCGAGGCCGAGCAGCCGGCCGGCCTCGGCGACCAGCGAGTCGAGGGTGTGCTGGGCATGGCCCGGCAGCGAGTCGATCGGCCTCGGGGCGTCGATGCCCTCGGCGACGAAGAGCGGGGCCACGAGGTCGGCCGTCGTCACCGAGGTCTCCGACACGAGCCGGCGCAGCGCTGGGGTCCGCCGGAGCCGGCGCGGCCGATGGGTGATCTCGTCCATGTCCGAGAGCCTAGGACCCATGGGCGCGACCGATGGCCTGCGTCGCCGCTTGCGCCATGGCCTCGTCGGTGGCCTCGTCAGCCAGGACGACGTCGAACCCGGCGGCCCGGGCCGCCGACGCCGTCGTCTCGCCGATGGCCACCGCCGGACGGGGCTCGAGGGCTCGGCCGTCCCCGTCACGGAGGGCCACGAAGGCCTCGACGGCGCTCGGCGACGCGAACGAGACGACGTCGCAGGCGTCGAGGGCCACGACGTCGGCCGGGGACACGTCGCACGGGACCGTCGAGTAGACGACGACCTCCTCCACGAGCCACCCGAGGCCGGCGAGGCCCTCGACCACCTCACGCCGTCCGCCGGCGGCGGCGAGGACCACCGCTCGCTCGCCTGGTGTCGCCGGTCGCCCGATCAGCTCGGCCAGCGCCGCCCCGCCCGACCCGTCGCCCACCACCGCCGCCGGGAGGCCGGCCTCGGCCAGCGCGGCGGACGTGGCCGGGCCGACCGCAGCCACCCTGCTGCGCTCGGGGGCCCCTCCGGCGGCCACCAGCGCCGGCACCGAGGTCGTCGAGCTCAGGACCACCAGCGACGCGCCCTCCCCCAACGCCCGGCGCAAGGGGGCGAGGTCGCTCGTCACCCGGGTCTCGATCAGCGGCACCTCGATCGCCTCGAGCCCGCAGGCCACGAGCGCCGCCGCCAGCGAGCGGCCTCGACCCGCAGGCCGGGTGACACCGACGCGCCCCGCCAGCGTCATGGCGTTTCGACGAGCTCCGTCGCCGCCTGGCGACCCAGGGCGACCGGGTCGTCGCCCCGCAGCGTGCGCCTACCCACGCGGCCCGTCGCCTCATCGACCTTGGCGGCCCGCAGGAGCAGGCCGGCCTCGTCGGCCACGCACCAGGCCGCCACCGGGACGTTGCAGCCTGCTCCGAGCGTGGCCAGGAAGGACCGTTCGGCGGTGACGCAGCGCATCGCCGTCTCGTCGCTGATCGCCGCCGCCAGCCCGGCGGCCTCCGAGCCGGCCGCGGCCTCGAGGGCGATCGCCCCCTGCGCCACCTGCGGGATGATCACCGTCGGATCCAGGCGCTCCGCCGTCAGGTGGGACAGGCCGAGCCGTTCGAGCGCGGCAGCAGCCGCCACCACGGCGTCGATGCCGGCCGTGCCGGGCTTGGCCAGCCGAGCGGCCATGTTGCCGCGCAGCTCGACGAAGCTGAGGTCCGGGCGGAGCTCGGCGAGCAGGGTCTGGCGTCGCGGGGACCCCGTGGCCACCGTCGCCCCGGGCCCGAGGCCGGCCAGCGACCGGCCCACGAGGACGTCGGCCGGGTCGAGGCGCTCGGGGACGGCGCAGAGCACGAGCTCGTCGGGGGTGCGCGCCGGGAGGTCCTTGGCCGAGTGCACGGCGAGGTCGGCCGCACCGTCGAGCAGGGCCCGCTGGATCTCCTTGACGAAGATCCCCTGGCCACCGAGCTCCCGGAGCGGCGCGTCGGTCCGGCGATCCCCCGTCGTCTCCACGACGACCACCTCGACGATGAGGCCGGGATGCGCCCCGCCGAGCGCGGCGGCGACCCGCTCGGCCTGCGCCAGGGCCAGCGGGGACCCCCGCGTGGCCAGCCGGAGGTCGCTCACAGGTCGAACAGCAGGCTGACCGCCTCGAGCAGGCGCTCGCCGCGAGGCGTCCCGGCGGTCTCCTTCAGGGCGACGGTCGGCTCGTGGGCGAGCTTGGCCAGCATCGCCCGGGTCATGGCCTCGACGGCGTCGAACTGCTCGGGGCTCAGCGACGCCAGGTCGGAGCGACGACGCTCGAGCTCGGCCGCACGGATGGTCTCGAGCTTCTCGCGCAGGGCCACCACCACCGGGGCCGCACCCCGGCCGCGCATGTCCTCGAGGTAGCGGGCGACCTCGTCGGCCACGATCTCCTCGGCCCGGGAGATCTCGCTGCGGCGATCCTCGACCGCCGCCTCGACCACGGCTGACAGATGCGAGATGTCGAGGAGCTCGATGCCGGGCAGCAGGCCCACCTCTGGGTCGACGTTCCTCGGCATGCCGAGGTCGACGATGAGCAGGGGGTGCCCGCCGCGTCCGGCGAGGTGCGCGGGCGTCACGAGCGGGACGTCCGACTCGGCCGTGCAGATCAGCAGCCGGGCACGCGACAGGACCTCGACGAGGTCGCCGAGACCGTGGCCCGACGCCGACACCCTGCCCTCCGCGCGGCCGGCGAGCTCGGACGCGTTGACCTCGGTGCGGTTGACCACGTGGACGTGGTCGAGCGTCGCCACCCGCTCGTCCACCAGCGAGGCGAAGGTGCCCGAGGCCAGACCGCCGGCACCGAGCAGCACGGCCGAGGCGCCCTCGGCGTCGGTGCCGAGGTGCTGGCGCGCCATGTCGACGGCGGCGAAGGAGAACGACGTCGTCCCCCTCGAGATCCCGGTCTCGGTGCGGACCCGCCGACCGGCCTGGACGGCGTGGCGGAAGAGGCTGGTCAGCATCGGTCCGGCGGTGCCCTCGTCGACCGAGCGGTCGAAGCTGCGACGGACCTGCCCGAGCACCTCGGTCTCGCCGGGGACGGCGGACGCCAGACCGGCGGCGATCTTGAACAGGTGGGTGGCCACCCCACGGTCGAAGAACACCGACTCGTGCTCCTCGATGGTCGCTGGGCTGCAGCCCGCCCGCTCGGCGAGGAGCGTGGTGACGTCATCGACCGCGTCGTGGAAGCGATCGACCACGGCATAGACCTCGGTGCGCAGGCAGGTCGAGACCAGGGCGACCTCGCGCACGTTCTCGTACGAGGCGAGCTGCGCGAGCACCTTGCTGACCTCGGCGTCGGCCACCGTCACCCGCTCGAGGATGTCGAGCGGGGTCTTGGTGTGCTCCACGCCGATCACGACCACTGACACGTTGCTCGGCTCTCCTTCACCCTGATGCGCCCCCGATGCTAGGACCTGCGGGCCGCACCTCTCGCATCGGCGGAGCCGGGAGCCGTCGTCGGCTGGATGCCCACGCTCGACAGGAGGCCCCCACGACCGGCTTCGGCGCTCCGGGCGTAGTGGCTCAGGACCTGCAGCTCGATCGACAGGTCGACGTAGCGCACGCGCACCTCGGGCGGGCACGACAGGACGGCCGGGGCGAAGTTGAGGATCGAGTGCGCCCCGAGGCCGATGAGCTGGTCCGCCGCCGTCTGGGCGGCATGGGCCGGGAGGGTCAGGATGCCGATGTCGATGGGCTCGTCGAGCGAGGCCGCCGCCTCCTCGACGCCCTGCACGGCGACGCCGGCCACGGTCGTACCGATCAGGTCGGGGCTCGAGTCGATCAGCGCGGCCAGGTTGTAGCTGCGGGTCAGGAAGCCCCGGGTGTTGATGAGCGCCCGGCCGAGGTTTCCGACGCCGACGATCGCCACCCGCCAGGTCTCCCCCGCCCCCATGGTGGCGGCGATGCCGGCCACCAGGGCGGCGGCGTCGTAGCCCGAGCCCCGGGTGCCGAGCGAGCCGATGGAGGAGAGGTCCTTGCGGACCTTGGCCGCCGTCACCCCGGCGAGGCGGCCGAGCTGGTCCGACGAGACGGTGGTCTGGCCGCCGCGGAGCAGCTCGGTCGTGATCCGCTGGTAGATCGGGAGGCGGGCGATCGTCGGCTCGGGGATCTGCTTGCGCCGGGCGCTCCGATCGATCATCTGGGCCACGTTACCGACGCCGGGTCGACGCCGTCAGGGGCAGCCTCAGCGACCGAGCGAGCGTGAGCGCTCGGCGGCGGTGAGCACGGCCTCGATGAAGGCCGAGCGGACCGATCGGGCCTCGAGGCTTCGGAGGGCGGCCGCCGTGGTCCCCCCGGGGGAGGTCACCTGAGCGCGGAGCTCCTCTGCGCTCTGGCCGGACTCGGCCAGCATCCGGCCGGCCCCGAGGATGGTCTGGTTCACGAGCAGCCGGGCGGTGTCGCGCGGCAGGCCGGCGGTCACCCCCGCCTCGATCATCGCCTCGGCCACCATGAAGAGGTACGCCGGACCGGACCCCGAGAGCCCCGTCACCGCGTCGAGGTGCTTCTCGGGCAGGCGGACCACCACGCCGACGCTCGACAGGAGCGCCTCGGCCCAGTCGAGGTCGTCCTTGGTCACGTGGCTGCCGCCCGAGATCACCGTGGCGCCGTCGCCGACGAGGGCCGGGGTGTTGGGCATCGCCCGGATCACCGGGATCGGGCCGGGGAGCACCGCCTCAAGCCGAGCGGCCGAGATGCCCGCCACGATCGAGAGGATCCTGGTCACGCCGAGGCCGCCCACGAGGCGGGTCGCCACCTCGGCCACCTCGGGCTTGACCGCGATCAGGGCGCTGGTCGACTCGCCCACGTGCTCGATCTCGGGCGTGTCGACGAGGATCAGGCCGTCGTGGGCGAGCCGCAGCATGGCCCGGCGCTCGGCGTCGGGCTCGACCACGCCGACCTGCTCGGCCGAGAGGTGCCCCGACGCGAGGATGCCCTCGAGCAGGGCGGTGCCCATGCGTCCGCCGCCGATGATCAAAAGGTCTACAGCCATGGGCCAACGCTACAAGGCCCCGTGGATCAGGACCGGCGTCGGGACGCAGGACCTCGGGTTGTCCGGTCGGTCAGCCGCGTCGGGGCCGACGGCGGTACTGGCCGGGGAAGGCCAGGGTCATCGCCGTCGGGAAGTGGTCGTCGACGTACATCACCGAGCAGCCCGTGATCCGGTCGAGCTCGTCCTCGTCGAGGAGGGCGGCCGGGGTCCGGCCCATGAGGTAGATCGCGTCCTCTGGACCGAAGGCGAACGCCATCTGGATCAGGTGGGCGTTGCGGCGGAGCAGGTAGGTCAGGACGTCGGCGACGTCCCCCTCGGGAGCAGGCATCAGCTGGGTCTCGTAGTGGAGGGTCCGCTGGTGGAAGGTCAGCCACAGCGTGATGAAGTCCTTCTCCTCGCCGGCGAAGCGCAGGAGCCACCGGTGCGAGGCGGTGCGATCGGTCACCTCGATCTTCTCGACGGCGAGGAGCGGGCCGTCGGCGGCGAGCTCCCGCTCCGCCCACGCGTCGATCAGCGCCACGACTGCGTCGCGCTCCTCGTCCTCGGACAGCTCGATGATCGGCATCAGCTGCAGGCCACCAGGCGGCGCGAGATCAGCCGCTCGGTCAGCTCACTGAGCTGCACCGCGGCCGAGCGCCAGGTGTAGCGGCGGGCCCGCAGGACCGAGGCGGCGGACAGGGCGAGCTCCCGGTCGGAAGAGGACACGACGTCGGCGATGGCCGCGGCGTAGTCGGCGGGATCGGTCGACTCGATGAGGTGGCCGGTCTCGCCCTCGTCCACCAGGGTCGTGAGTCCCCCCACCGCCGAGGCGACCACCGGCGTGCCGCAGGCCGCGGACTCGAGCGCCACCAGGCCGAAGGACTCGGATCGAGACGGGCACACGGTGACGTCGGCGGCGCGGTAGTACGACGAGAGCAGCTCATGGGGCTGCGGCGGCCGGAAGATGACCCGGTCCTCGAGGCCGAGGCCCTCGACGGTGACGTGGAGCGCGTCGAGCGTCTCCTGGCCCAGCTGGCCGCTCGGGCCGCCGACGATGACCAGCTTGGCGTCCACCCCAGCCTCCACCAGCTCGGCGAGCGCACCGACGGCGAGGTGCGCGCCCTTGAGGGGCTGGATCCGGCCGACGAAGAGCAGCAGTGGCCCTTCGTGGTCGATGGCGAGCGCCCGGCGGGCCTGGCGCCGCTCCCCCGGGGCGAAGAAGGCGTGGTCGACGCCCGGCGGCACGATGGCGATCCGGCCCGGGTCGGCGCCGTAGAGGGCCACGATCTGCTCGGCCTCGACCGTGCAGGAGGCCAGCACGGCATCGGAGCAGGCGATGACCATGGCCTCGGCGGCGGCCCGGCGATCTGAGAGGTCGGAGTCGATCTCCTCGGGCATCGCCTCGGCCTTGACCCGGTCGAGGGTGTGGAAGGTCGACAGCAGCGGGATGTCGAGCTCGTGCTTGATGATGTGCCCTGCGAGGCCCGACAGCCAGTAGTTGGCGTGCACCGCGTCGAACGGACCGCCTTCCTCGGCGGCGATGGGGGCGCCAGACACGGTGGTCATCTTGGCCAGCACCCGATCGGTGAACTCCGGCACCACGGACTCGAGGAGCTCCTTGGCCAGCGGGCCGACCGGTCCGGCCACGACGTGGTGCACCCGGAAGCCGGGCTCCACGTCGACGACCTCGTCGAGGTCCGGGCGATCAGCCCTCGTGAAGACGTCACAGCGGTGTCCGGCACGGGCGAGCGCCGACGCCATCTCGCGCACGTACACGTTCATGCCACCGCCATCGCCAGTCCCCGGCTGCGCCAGCGGCGAGGTGTGGAGCGAGAGGATCGCAAGTCGAGCCATGACCCCGTCGACCCTACCGACCGTCGGCCTCAGCCGGATCGACACCATCCGCCATTCCCTCGACGTCGGTCGGGGCCTCTCCGACGAAGGACCGGTAGATCTGCAGGAGTGCCTGCTTCTGGTCCTGGCTCAGATGGGGATCGGCATGGATGTGGACCTCGAGGTCGCCCGAGGCGCTCGACTCGAGGATGCCGGCGCGCACGTAGAGGGTCTCGGCGGAGATCGCCAGGCCCTTGGCGATCTGCTGGAGGATCTCGGCTGACGGCCGCCGCAGGCCCCGCTCGATCTGCGAGAGGTAGGGGTTCGAGATGCCAGCGAGCTCAGAGAGCCGTCGAAGCGACAGGCGGCTCGACGACCGCTGCTCTCGGATGAACGACCCGAGGTCGCGAAGCCGGTCGGCGGGGTCGGTGGCCATGGCCCCAAGCGTAGACCTGCACCCGCGTCAGGCCCTCAGGTGTCAGTCTCCGATGCGCGCCTGCGCACAGTCGGTGCACACGGTGGTGGCCGGGTCGCGCTCGAGGGTGGCGGAGTCCATGTCCCGCTCACAGTGATCACAGGTGCCGTAGGTTCCGGCGTCGAGGCGAGCCATGGCTGCCTCGACGCGGTCGAGGCTCTCGGCGAGGAAGGCGAGGTCGTCTGGTCCGTCGGTCACGGCCTGAGGCTAGCCATCCTCGGCGTCGCCCGATGGCGACCCCTCCGAGGCGACCTGCGCAGCGGCCACCTGCTGTGCCCGGTGCTCGCGCACGGCGCTCGCCACCTTCCTGTGGGTGCTGGCCGGCCCGAGGTTCGACACCAGCAGCGCGACCACGGTGACGAGGTAGAGCTGGCCCACCATCGCCTCGAAGACCGACAGCGTGCGCCCGAGGCCCCCAGAGGCCGTGAAGTCGCCGAACCCGACCGTGGTCACGACCGTGAAGGAGAAGTAGAGGAAGTCCGACTGCGTGGCGTTCGAGGACTGGGTGAAGAAGGCGTGATGGGGGTTCCCCGCCTGGACCACGGAGAACACGTAGCTGAAGAAGAGCCCGATCATGACGTAGAGGCAGATGGCCGCAAGCACGGCCTGCACGTCGACACGACGGCGCCGGATGACCGAGGAGGCGATGGCCACGGGCGCCACCAGGACCAGCAGCGCGCTCATCGTCGACGTGAAGGTGAGGTCGGTGGGCGTGTCGTGGATCACGTGGAAGACGCCCGAGGAAATGGCCATCACCGAGACGATGCCGGCACCGAGGACGACCACGCGGCGGGCACCCGAGGCGGACAGCACCACCATCAGGGTGATCGACTCGATGACGAGGGTGACCAGCGGGCCGAACCGACCTGAGGGTGAGATTCCGATGAAGAAGAAGGTCACCATCAGCAGCACCAGGACCAGCCCGTAGCTGTAGGTCGGCGTCATGAACTTGACGGGCTTCATACCCGCCTTCGCCGCCTTCGCCGCGTCCTCGACGCCGACCTCGATCCCGTCTTCCACACCCTTGGTCATGGCAACCTCCTCCTTCGATGTTGGAGGAGGGCGCACGGCGATGGGGTGATACCCCCCTCGACCACGCCATGGCGGACGTCCTCAGGAGGGCGCCACCAGGGCCCGTGTCAGGTCCGTCACCATGGCCAGATCCCCTCGGGCGAGCACATAGCGGTCCGGCCGGATCACACAGGCCGGCGCGCCGCCGTGCAGCGCCGTCGGCCCACGGACGACCTGCTCGAGGCCCTCCTCGACGCCGCGGAGACCGAGTTCGCCGCCCGGGGGTTCGAGGGCGCGTCGACGAGGAGCATCGCCCACCAGGCGGGAGCGCACCAGCCGCAGATCAACTACCACTTCACCTCGAAGGAGCTGCTCTGGCAGGCCGTGGTGGACCGGCTGTTCTCTGCGCTCGACGATGCCGTCGACCTCTCGACCGATGCCAGCCCGTCTGCCGTCATGGCCGAGGGACTCCGCCGGTTCGTCGAGTTCTCCGCCAGACGGCCAGAGCTCAACCGCATCATCAACCTCGAGGCGACGAGGGACAGCAGCCGACTGCGCTGGCTTGTCGAGGTCCACCTGCGACCGCGCTTCGCCGCGACCTCGGGACTCTGGGAGCAGACGCTCGCCGAAGGGCGCGGTGCCGACATGTCGGCGACGGAGGTCTGGGGCCTGCTCACCGCATTCGGTGCGCTCCGCTTCGCCAACGCCCCCATGGTCTCGATGCTCGAAGGGTCGAGCAGCCTCGACCCTCGCACCCACGCAGACCGCCTCCTCGGGATCCTCTTCCCCGAGGAGGCCACACGCTGAGGGGCGGTCGCTCGCCCGGGTGGAGGGCCGCTCGGCTGTGTTCCCCGCTCAGAGCTCCCGCTCGATCTCGGACGCCGCACGGCGCGCCTGATCCTCGGTGTCGTGGGCGTAGGTGCGCAGCGTGACCGCGACGTCAGCGTGACCGAGCCTGGCCGCCACCGTCGTCGCGCTGTGGCCGGCGCGGAACAGCTCGGTGGCGGTGAAGTGGCGGAGGTCGTGGAAGCGGAACGGCCAGGACTCGCCGGTGGCCGACCTGAGATTGACGAGCGTCCTGCGGAAGGCGCTGGTGATGGCATCGGGCAGGAAGGGCATCTCCCCGTAGCCGCGAGACAGGACGAAGGCGTCCTCGCTGACTCCGGTCTCCAAGCGGAGCTCGGCGAGCAGCGCCATGCTCCGCTCACCCAGCGGAACGCGTCGTCGTTGCTGGGACTTCGGGAGCTTCTCTCCCCATCTGCTTGCCACCTGCCAGACCGAGGACGCCACCTCGACTGAGCACCCGTCGAGGTCCACCCGGCTCCAGCGCAGCCCGGCGAGCTCCCCACGGCGCATCCCCGTCGTGGCTGCGAGCAGGATCACGGAGGCGAGCCTCGGGCACGGGCCCTGAGCGGCCGAGGCGACCAGACGGCGAACCTGAATGGGGGTCGGCGGTCTTCCCACAGCCGGTCGCTGGCTCGGGGGTGAGGCGAGGCGCGCCGGGTTTGTCTCGACCACACCCCAGCGCGCCCCCTGGCTCAGCGCGGCGCGCAGGATCCGATGGTGGTGGTGCACGGTGGCCGGCGACATCCCTCCGGCGATCAGCTCGCCATAGAGGCGGTCGATCCCGAGCACGGTGAGCGCGCGCGGATCGAGCTCGCCGATGCTCGGGTCGAGCACGGCATCGATCTTGTAGCGATAGGACGCAAGCGTGCTCGGGCTGCGGCCGAGGACGGCGAGGTGGCCGAGCCAGGCCTCGAAGAGGTCGGACATCGTGCGGATCTCGCTCTCCCCCATCTCGATCACCCCTCAGTGCTCCACGCTCCGGTTCGACCCAAGGGTCGGCGTTGTTGGGACGCAATTGGTATTGGTTCTGATACCATGAGGTGATGGACATGGGGACGACGATCCGAGACGCTCGTCGGAGATCTGGCTTGAGCGCCCGCGAGCTCGCGCGACGGGCCGGGACTTCTCACGCGACGCTCCTCGCCTACGAGGCCGGCCGAGTCGACCCGGGAACGAAGGTGGCCGGTCGAATCCTCGGCGCTGCCGGCTTCGAGTCTCGCCTCGTGCTCGAGCAGACCCCGATGACGGACAACGGTCGGACGACCAGCGACGAGCTCGTCGCCGTCCTCGAGCTCGCCGAGTACCTACCCCACCGCCAACGGAGCCGTCACCTCGAGGCACCCATCTTCCCGAGACAGCCATGACCACGCTCCTCCGGATGATTCACGCGATCGACGAGCACCTCGAGGCCGCGCTAGTCCCCCATGCGTTCGGTGGCGCGCTGGCCCTTGCCTACTGCATCGGCGAGCCACGGGCGACGGCTGACATCGACGTCAATGTCTTCCTCAGGCCCGACCGCGTCGACACCGTCCTGGCCGCGCTGCCGGACGAGGTGGGCTGGGATGACGAGGATCGCAGGATCCTCGAGCGTGATGGGCAGGCGCGGCTGTGGTGGGATCGGACGCCGATCGACGTCTTCTTGAGCACCACTGCCTTCCATGATGGAGCAGCGGCCAGGACGCACCGCGAGGAGCTGGGCGGGCGGACCGTCCCCTTCCTCTCGTGCGACGACCTCGCCGTCTTCAAGGCCTTCTTCAATCGCAGGAAGGACTGGGCCGACCTCGAGGCCATGGTCCGAGCCGAGCGCTTCGACGTCGACCGGGCCATCGGTGTGATCGCACGGCACCTCGGTCCAGACGATCATCGCATCGCTCAGCTCATCGAACTCACGCAGCTTGATGGCTGAACAGGATGCTCGGTCTCGTCCACGAGAGCCGGAACCGTCAGACGACGTGACGCGGGGACGGATGCTCGAGCAACTGCTCGACCTTGCCGAGCAGTACCCCTGGAACAAGAGCGGTCCGCTCACGTTCCCCGTCCTCGCTGAGGCGATCCACCGAGCCCGATCGCGATCAGATCGAACTGCGGTGCCTCCGTCATCGCACATCAGCCCCGGAGCTGAAACGGCCAGCTGAGTGTGATGGGTAGCTGCTCGCTCCAACAGCAGTCGGAGGCAGGTGGTCAGTACGATGGAGGCGGGATCGAGCCTGCGGTGACCATCCGTCGCCTCCACGACCCGAGAGGCGACCTCGAGTACTGGCTCTCGAAGAGCCCGGCTGATCGGATCGCCGCGGTCGAAACCCTCCGCCGGCAGGTGCAGGGAACCTCGGTTGATGGTGGACCGCGACTTCAACGAGTCTGTCGAGACGTCCGTCGAACTCGATGGTTTGCCCTCGCCAATTCCTCGGCATGAAACGGGAGCCCTGGCGTGACGAACGACGAGGATGCACGAAGGTTCTGAGAGCTCCGTGCATCGAGGCGCCACCGCGAACGAGGTGAAGCAACTCCCGGTCGTATAGTCACTTCCATGCATCGAGCATTCGCCGCGATCCTCGTGGTCCTTGGCCTGACGCTTCCCGCCGGGGCAGCCGCCTCAGCCGCCAATCCGGCCAGGTGCTCCATGGCCCCGCAGCCCAAGGTCGATTTCTCGCATTGTGACCTTTCCGGTCGAAACCTCTCTGGCTTCAGCCTTAAGGGCGCCAACCTCTCGAATGCGAATCTCACCGGTGCGGATCTCAAGGATGCCGACCTCCGTCACGCCGACGTCTCGTACGCCAACCTGACCGGGGCGAGGGTCACCGGGGCGAAGTTGGCCAAGGCGAACTTCTGGGGGGCGCAGGTCACGGGTCTCTTCTCCGGTCGCATCACGACCATGCCCGACGGCCTCGTCGGATGGATCCTGCTTGGGGGCTACCTCATCGGCCAGGGAGCGGATCTCGACGGAGCGCTCCTGACCTACAAGCAGGGAGACATCTGGCGCGTCAACCACTCGGGGATGGAACTGAACGGCACCAGCTTTCGCGGTGCCAACCTGCTCGTGCAGAACTTCGCCTACAGCAACCTCCAGAACGCCAACTTCAGTGGTGCGAACCTCTTCGGTGACGTCTTCTACGGCGCTGATCTTCGGGGCGCGGACCTCCACGGCGCCCTGATCTCGAAGGCAGATCTCGCCGAGGCATCGCTGCAGGGCGTCTGGTCGGGATCGCTCGTCGGGACCACGAGGCTCCTCCCCCCGGGATGGAAGATCCTCGGTGGGTTCCTCGTGGGACCGAGCGCCCACCTGCTGAACGCCTACCTTCCCGGGACCGACCTCTCGAACATGGACCTCTCCGGCGTCGACCTGACCGGCGCTGACCTCACCGGCGCCAACCTGTCCGGCACCTCACTCGCCGGCGCCAACCTCGACAGTGCCGCGCTCGCGGGCGCCGACCTCTCAGGTGTTCGCTCAGGCCGGATCACGGGCACACCGAGCTCTCTTCCCGACGGGTGGAGCCTGCAGCAGGGATACCTGCTCGGGCCTGGCGCAAACCTGGCGGATGCCTACCTGTCCCTACTCGACCTCCACGGCATCGACCTGTCTGGTGCCAACTTCACCCAGACGACCTTCGAGAACGCCGATCTCTCCGGCGCGAAGCTCCGAGGGACGACCTTCGACTCGGCGATGTTCGACACCGTGCAGCTCACAGGCGCAGACCTCTCTGGTGCATCCCTGGTGTCGGCACGAGTGACGAACTCGAGCCTTCGATCAGCGACCCTCTCCGGAGCAGACCTCGAGCAAGCGGTCCTCACCTCGACGAGCATCGATGGAGCGGATCTGACCACGGCGCGGCTGGCAGGCCTCTTGCTCGTCCGCGTCACTGGCACACCACTCAACCTGCCGTCTCCGTGGGTCTTCAAGGGCGGCAACCTGATTGGGCCTGGGGCAAACCTGTCGAACGCTGATCTCCGCGGCATCGATCTTCGCGGTGTCGACTGCCACGCGTGCAACTTCACCGGCGCGCACCTCAATGGTGCGGACCTCACCGGCATGCGGTGCGGACGCTGCGTGTGGTCGTCGAGCACCCTCGACGGAGCCCAGCTCGGAGGGCTCAAGCTGGCTAAGGCCAGCTTGAACGGGGTGCACGCTGCAGCGCTAGCTGGACTCCCTGCATCGCTGCCCACAGGTTGGACCAGCTTCGGGAGCTCACTCGTCGGTTGGAACGGGAGCATGGATGGAGAGACGCTGGCCGGAATCGACCTCCACGGCCAGGGGTTCGTGGGCGCCTCGTTCGTCGGAACCGACCTGACGAACGCGAGCCTGTCGGGGGCGAAGCTCCGCTACTGCACACTCAAGCAGGCGAACCTCGCTGGCGTGAACGTGGCAGGGACGCTGTTCCAAACGACGACCTTGGAGGGAGTGAGATCCGGCGGCATCACCGGGAGCCCCGTCTGGATGGACACCAACGGCAGCATCGTCCGGGGGTACCTCTTCTCGGCCGGCGTGGTGATCGAGCACGCGGACCTGCGCGGACTCACGATCACCGGGAAGGATCTCAGTCGCATCGATCTCTCCGGCAGCGACCTAACAGGCGCCTCGCTCACGCAGGACGGCTTGGCAAGTGCGAACCTGCATGGTGCGCACCTCGATGGCGCGAACCTCAGCGGCACCAGCGCCAACTGGGCGGACTTCACAAGCGCAGGACTGTCGTCCGCCAACCTCACGCGGGTGAACTTCGGCGGCGCCAACCTCGCTGGAGCCAACGTGACCGGGGCCATGTGGTCGAACACCCTGTGCCCTGACTACACCTCCAGCGACAGCCACGCCATGACATGTGTCGGCCACGCCTTAGGCCTCTAGGTAGAGCGTCGAGCGATCCGCTCCGCCACGGCGAAGATGTCGCGCAGGGCGATCGCCTCAGCCGCTCGATAGAGCGGCTGCGAGGCCGACCATCAGGAGGAAGCCGCCCGAGATGACTCCGAGCACGACCAGTGCCGGCTTGTTGTGGCCAAGCGATCGAAGACCCCGGACGAAGCGCACCTCTCGCTCGGCGGTCCCCATCGGGCTGAAGGCGTTCGCCTCAAAACCTGTTCCGGGGTCACTCCACATCTCCGACAGACTGACCTCGAGCAATGGATCCCGCTGTCTTTGCGACTCGGACGCTGACGTTCTCGGCTTGGATCTGCGGGAACCCATCGAGCGGAGTTTCACACGCGCCTCGCCGCCTCGCACTTCAGGATGCTCTTCGTCATCCCACGACTGAGGTCGAGCTCCTCGTCCGGACTGCCAGGCGCTCGGCGACCGCGCCCCGCTGCACCCGACGCATTGACCCGTGAAGTCCCACACCTCTGGGCGCCCACGACGCACATGCTGGACCAGCTGTGCAGGCACTGGACCAGCGAGAGTCGTCCGTGCTCGGGAACTCTCTCATCCTTGATTGGTGCCGCTCTTTATTCAATCTTTTGGGATAATCTTGAATAAAGGAACCTGATGTCCAAGATCGTCAAGCGCCGCTGGAGCAGTGAGGTGGGCTCTGGCCTGCCGCGCCGTGACCGAGCCTCCTGCGACTACGACGCCTACATTCCCGACCCGCTGTCGGGTCGAAGCATCCGTCTCGACGGCGAGGTGGCAGCTGACGTCGCCGATGCCGAGACCGCGCTCGCCCGATACGACGAGAGCGCCAGCACGTTGGCCGACACGGAGGCCTTGGCCCGACTGCTCTTGCGGGCCGAGTCGGTGGCCTCCTCGAAGATCGAGGGCCTGGAGGTGGGCGGGCGAAGGTTGCTGCGAGCCGAAGCCGCCCAGGCCGCCGGGGACGAACCGCGTGACGTGACCGCCATGGAGGTCCTGGGGAACATCCGCGCCATGACGTGGGCGCTCGAAATGGTGCAACCAGGAGGTGACATCTCCGTCGACCTCATCCTGGAAGCGCACCGCCGGCTTCTCGTCGGGACGGCCTTGGAAGGCGTGGGTGGGCACGTTCGGCTGGAGCAGAACTGGATCGGCGGAAGCAGCTACAACCCGTGTTCGGCGGTCTTCGTGCCTCCTCCGCCCGAGGAGGTCGGCCGACTCCTGGAAGACCTTTGTGCCTTCTGCAACACCGACTCGCTGCCGGCGGTGACCCAGGCTGCCCTGGCGCATGCCCAGTTCGAGACCATCCACCCGTTCGTGGACGGGAACGGCAGGATCGGCCGAGCCCTCATCCACCTCATCCTGCGGCGTCGGGGGCTCGCCGTTCGCATCTCCCCACCGGTCTCGCTCGTCCTTGCGACGTGGTCCTTGGACTACGTCGAGGGACTGACGGCCATGCGCTACCGCGGCCGTCCGAACTCAAAAGCGGCGAACGAAGGGCTGAACATGTGGGTGGGGCTCTTCGCCACGGCCTGCAGGCGAGCCATCGGCGATGCGGAGACCTTCGAAGGGTCGGTGGTCGCCTTGCAGGATGACTGGCGCAGGCGCCTCGGCCGAGTGCGATCTGGATCAGCGGCCGATCGACTGATCAGGGCCCTCCCCGGAGCGCCGATCATCACCGTCAAGGGTGCAGCTGCACTCATCGGTCGCACGTACCAGGCGACGAACCTCGGCATCGCTCAACTTGAGAAGGCGGGAATCCTCACCCAGGTGAACATCGGGAAGCGGAATCGGGCCTTCGAGTCCCCGGAGCTCATCACCCAGTTCACGGATCTGGAGCGTCGCCTTGCGAGCCCAGGTGGCGACACCCACGCTTCGAGGCCGTCACGTCGAGTGCCCCACCGACCGAACTCTGGCTGAGCGGCGCGGCTCCGGCAGGCCACGAACTCGATCACATCCCCCAGACACGGTGCTACTGCCTGTCGGTAGCCTTGAGTCATGGGCAGACTTCGACAGCTCGTTTCGGAGAAGCGGACAGAGATCCGGAGCATCGCCACCGAGAACAATGCGATCGACATCAAGGTCTTCGGCTCGGTCGCCAAAGGGCTCGACGACGACCAGAGTGATGTGGACTTCCTCGTGGTCATGGCGGAAAGGTCGAGCCTCTTCGATCTTGGTGGCATGCAGTTCGCCCTCTCAGCGCTGCTCGGTGTCGACGTGGAAGTGATCACCGAGGCCAGCCTCAAGGCGCGCGATGCCTACATTCTTCAGGAGGCGGTTCCGCTGTGAGCAGGACAGACGACCTTCGACTTGAGGACATCGCTGATGCCGGCCTTCAGATCGCCTCCGTCGTGTAGAAGGGACGGCAAGCGGTCGAAGCTGACCACCTCTTTCCGCTATCGCTTGAGCGCCTTCTCGTGGTCGTGGCAGAGGGGTCCAGCCTCTTCGATCTCGATGGCATTCAGTTCGCCCCTCAGGGCGTATTGGGGTTGATGCGGCCAGCTAGGTGCGATGTGAAGCTCCTCGTCACGCCAGCAGTCGGAGACAAGGGGCCGGTACAATGGAGCCGTGATCGAGCCCGCGGTGACCATCCGTCGCCTCCACGACCCGAGTGACGACCTCGAGTACTGGCTCTCGAAGAGCCCCGCTGAGCGGATCGCCGCGGTCGAGGTGTTGCGGCGACAGATGCATGGGAATTCCTATGAAGATGGACCGCGACTTCAGAGAGTTTGTCGAGTCGTTCCTCGACCATGACGTTCGCTTCCTGATCATCGGGGGCTACGCACTTGCCGCCCACGGTGCACCCAGGTACACGGGAGACCTCGATGCGTGGCTCTGGGTCGATCGTGGCAATGCAGAGAAGATCATCGCTGCGCTCGCTGACCTCGGATTCGGTTCGCTCGGCATTGCGATCACTGACCTGATCGATCCGGATCTCGTCATCCAGCTGGGCTATCCGCCGCGGCGCATCGACTTGCTTACCGGGATAGACGGGGTCGACTTCAATGATGCATGGGATCGACGCATCGAGATCGACGTCGATGGCCAGAAAATCCCGTTCATCTCCCGCACAGATCTCATCGCCAACAAGACCGCAGCCGGGAGACCACAGGATCTCGCCGATGTTGCTCGTCTCGAACCCAACCCTGCTCCCGGAGACTGATCGGGACAGGCTCGTACCGCGGGAGCACCGAGCAGCACGTGGTGCCGAAATCGAGTGTAACACCTATCAATTAGTGATACACTCTGACGATGCCGACTACGAGAGCACGACACCTCATCACAGAGACTGATGACGTCGCAGCCGCCATCGACACCGCTGCCATGCAGTGGCCAGAGGATGCCGAGAGCCGCGCCTCGCTGGTGCGACGCCTCATTCTGGAGGGACAGAGGGCGGTGATCGACAAGCGCGACGGCGAACGTGAAGATCGGCTCGCTGCTGTCCGGAGGAGCAGCGGTGCGCTTACCGGTTCCTACGGAGCCGATTACCTCTCGAAGCTCCGCGACGACTGGCCAGAGTGATCATCCTCGACGCAAGCGTGCTGATCGCCCTCTTTGATGGAAGTGATCAGCATCATCGCGAGGCCACAGACCTGATCGAGCACACCTCACATGAACCGCTGGGGATCAGTCCACTCACGCTTGCAGAGGTGCTGGTCGGCCCAACTCGTTCTGGTGTACTTCCGGTCGCTCTCTCGCTGGTCTCACAGCTCGGCATCACAACCATCGGGCTTGGATCTGATGCTTCGCTTCGCCTGGCCCTGCTGCGCACCAACACGAACCTCAAGCTCCCCGACTGCTGCGTGCTCCTCGCTGCCGAGGAGTCCGGAGGACGCCTTGCCACCTTCGACAACTCACTTCGAGGTGCCGCCGAACGCTTGGGCATGGCAGTCATCCCGAATCGTTGAGGTTGGTTGCCGATCACACCACAAGGTGCCTCTCCGATCAGCTCGATTCGCAGTCTGGTGAGGCAACAATCTTCGGTCCGGTTGCTCTCTACCAGCAGGTACGCCAAGATTCGCGGGAACCCGCGGTATCCCCCATTCGGGATCACCGAGTCTCCTGATGAGAGACCGCCACATCTCCCAATGGTTTGCTCTCGTGGCAGGACGAGCGAGTCCCTCCAGCGACAGCCACGCCATGACATGTGTCGGCCATGCCTTGGGCCTCTAGGTAGAGCGTCGAGAGATCCGCTCCGCCACGGCGAAGATGTCGCGCAGGGCGATCGCCTCAGCCGCTCGACAGGCCAGCGGCGATGCCGATCACAAGGAGGAAGCCGCCTGCGATGACTGCGAGCATGACGAGTGCCGGCTTGTTGTGGCCAAGTGATCGAAGACCCCGGAGCTCATCACGCACTTCACGGATCTGGAGCGTCGCCTTGCGAGCCCAGGTGGCGACACCCACGCTTCGAGGCCGTGTCGTCGAGTGCCCCACCGACCAAACCCGGACTGAAGGCGTGGCGTCGGCAGGTCGAAAGCACAGGAACCGCCTGCTCATCCGTAGGATGCCCTGCAGAAGTTGGAACTCAATCACTTGGTTTACTTGAGCGTTTCACTCATATAAAATCAACGGAATGAACCTGCAGCGTGACTCCCTAGAAGAGGCGCTCTCTCTCCTCGGCGTCCTCCTGCTCGATCGCGGCACTCGATTTGAGCTAGTCGCCGTCGGTGGAAGCAGCCTGCTGCTCCTTGGCTTGATCGACAGGCCAACCGCCGACCTTGATGTCGTCGCAGATCTGAACGACGGATCGTTCACCAAGCTTGACGAGATTCCCAGCGCGCTTGCGGTCGCCGTCGCCGATGTCGGCACTGCCCTCGGATTGAGCACGCGGTGGCTGAACAACGGCCCGGCGTCATTGATGGACCTCGGGCTTCCCGACGGATGGCAGGACCGCCTCGTCCAACGGTCCTTCGACGCCCTGACCCTGCACCTCCTGTCGCGCAGGGACCTCATCTGCCTCAAGCTCTACGCAGCAGTCGATCGTGGACCCCACGACAAGCACTTCGAGGACCTCAGGCGGCTTGAGCCGACGACAGCCGAACTGGCATTCGCAGCACGGTGGACGGTGACCCACGACCCTTCCGAGGGATTCCGCACGTCGCAGGCCGAATGCCTCAAGTCCCTCGGATTGGTCCTCGGCGATGATGACCTCGAGTAGGGAACCGGACGACCGGCTCAGGCGGGCGCTCCTCGACTTCTCCTGGGGCATCTGGTCCGAGCTTGGGATCTCTGGCTGGGGCAGGACGCACCGGGCCTGGGCGATCGACCCTGAACCGATCATCGCCTTCACACCTCTGCTTGTCGAGCACGACGCTCGGCTTCGGGACGAGGTGATCGACTGGTGCAGTGGCAACTGGCGCCAGATCTCCGGCGCCCGCCTCCGCAACATCCTGTCGGCCAACGAGCTCGCCTCCTCTGAGGGATGGGGCCAGCTGGCTGCGTCGGTGAACGAGCACGCTCCTGGCGCTCGCTGGCCCTTCGCCGCCACACCATTGCCGATCGAACCGACGGGTCGCTCGACACTTCGTCCCTTCGACGAGCCTTCGATGATCTACCTCAGGATGCGAGCGGTCTTCGGCCTCAGCGGGAGGAGCGAGGTGCTCCGAAGCCTGCTCTTCGATCGAGGTGAGTCCACGTTGGGAGAGCTCGCCAGTCGGACGGGCTACTCGAAGGGGAACATCGCCGAGGCCTGTGACACCCTCACCGCGGCTGGGTTGCTCCACTCCGAAATGGTGGGGAACCGCCTTTCATACTCGCTCGCCAACCGGACCAGACTGTCAGAGTTCGTCGGGGAGTCTGCACCAATCCATGTCAACTGGCAGGCTCTGCTGCGCATCGTCACCGCCATCTCCGGCTGGGATGACTCTCAACGTTCGATTAACGAGGGTGCCCAGGTCGTCGAGTCACACCGGATGTTCATCTCCATCAGCGACGACGCTCATTCCATCGGGTTGACGCTGCCAGTCCGATCTGAAGGCCACGACTTCCTGCCGACGTGGCAAGCCTGGACGATCGACACCATGGAGAAGCTGGCGAGGGGACGCATCTAGGTCGACGGGAGGCTGCCCATTGGTGCGCCTCCTCCGACCGCAGTCCCTCAGAGCTTCCTTGCTCAAGCGTCGCAGAGCCCCTGTTCCTTCGAGATGAGATGGGTGGGCCTCATATCCACCGTCTCCGGTACATGTCACGCACATCACGCTGCCGTTCCCGCAAGGTGCGACATGAGCGTTCCGCAGGGACGGTGCTGCAGGTGATCGGCAGCCTTCAACTATGGGCAGACTTCGAGGGTTCGTTTCGGAGAAGCAAGGTCATTCATGCCCCCTGCAGTCCGCCGGCGGCCTGCTCACCTAGCTGCTCGAGTCGGCGCTCTCCGAGGCATGGGACCCTCGAGCACGCCTCAGGCCGAAGGACAATCTCGCCCACTTCGCCTCACGCCTCCTCCACGGCAAACACGCCGGTCACGAAATCAACCGGTATTGGAGCAGGCCCTGTTGTTGGCTGCGAACGGAAGCTCGTTCGGGGGCGCACACGATGCCGAGCAGACGTTCGTGATCGGTATTTCGACTAGTGAAATGACACCAATTTGCACGATTGATTAGTCATAAATTGACTGATGAACCGTCTGACCTGCAGTTTTCGATATGCTCATGTCCATGCGTTATCTTCCTCGCATCATCGATAGGGAGCTTTCCTCCCGGCTGCGATCGTCACCCATCGTGGTCATCGAGGGCGCCAAGGCCTGCGGGAAGACCGAGACAGCTCTCCAGATGGCGAAGAGCTCCGTCCGCCTTGACACCGACGAAGAGGCTCGGCGCGCTGCAGCGCTGGACCCCAAACTCGTGCTGTCGGGCGAGGTGCCACGGCTGATAGACGAGTGGCAGGTCGAGCCAAGCATCTGGAACCACGCACGAAGGGTGGTTGACACGCGCCGATCGCCGGGCCAGTTCATCCTGACGGGCTCATCCGCCCCTGCCGACGACCCGGTTCGGCATTCCGGTGCAGGCCGATTCTCGTTCATCCGCATGCGACCGATGAGCCTCTACGAGAGCGGTCGGTCGACCGGGGGCGTGTCGCTCATGGCCCTCTTTGAGGGTGAAGGTGTCCGCAGCGCGGAGGCTCCGCTCACCGTCGCTGAGCTCGCTGAGCTCGTCGCGCGCGGCGGGTGGCCGGCCCAACTCGATGCTGCGGTTGGCGATGCGGCTCAAGCAGCGAGCGACTATCTCGCCCAGACTGCCCATGTCGACGTCAGCCGAGTCGGAGGAGTCCGCCGCGATCCCGTGCGAGTTCGCCGGCTGTTCGCTTCACTCGCCCGCAACGTCGCCACCGAGGTCGCGCTGAGCACCCTGGCTGATGACTCCAGCGGACCGGGAGAGAAGATGTCACGCCAGACGGCTGCCGAGTACCTCGAAGTGCTCAACCAACTCATGGTCATCGAGGATCAGCCAGCCTGGTCTGCCCACCTGAGGTCCAAGGCGACGCTCCGCCGCGCCCCGAAGCGTCACTTCGTCGACCCGTCGCTCGCCGCTGCTGCGCTCAGCGCTCTGCCGGCTCGCCTCGAGTCGGATCTCGGCTACCTCGGCCTGCTCTTCGAATCGCTGGTGGTGCGTGACCTTCGCATCCTGGCGCAACCCATCGACGGCGAGGTCTTCCACTATCGCGATGATCGCGGCCGGGAAGTCGATGCGGTCGTCCAACTTGCCGATGGCCGGTGGGCGGCGTTTGAGGTGAAGCTCGGTGGAACCGCTGCGATCAACGCAGCTGCGTCGTCACTACTGCGATTCGCTTCTGACGTCGACATCATCCGCTCCGGCGCACCCGCCGTGCTGGCAGTCATCACGATGAGCGGCTATGGCTATGTCCGCGATGATGGAGTAGCGGTCATCCCTATTCGCAGCCTCGCTCCATGAGCCAGTGCTCCTTTGTGATGACTGGGCACCTTCTCGCCGACCTTCGCCCCGTCTGGATTCACCTCGACTACTCGGCATCAGCGCTCCCCGTCAGAGTATTCGGTAGCTGTCGAAGAGGTTGGAGAGGATCCGAGCCGATTCTTGATCCTAGGACCGGATCGACATGGAAACATTCTCGAGATCGTGGTTGTCGATAGGCCAAACGGGCCGTGCGCTCTCCATGCGATGAAGATGCGCGAAACATACAGACGCCTGCTGACACGTGGAGGTGAAGACAATGGCTGAGAACAACAAGGACCTGGAGCGCCTGGTGGCTGAGGCGGAGGATGGCTACGACGTCGACGAGATCATCCGACGTCGAGCCGGACGGCCAACCATGGGATCAGGTCCTTCCACCATCGAGTCAGTTCGGTTGAGCCCAGAGCTCAAGAGGGATCTTCCTCTGCGTTCGGCAGAGCGAGGGATCAGCTTCTCCGAGGCCATCCGTGAGGCTCTGGCCGCCTACGTAGCTGCTGGTTGACCAACCGAACTCGACGACGCGACACCTCACTGGCGATCGTTTCACAAGGTGCTTAACTCGAGGGAAGCACGTCCGCTGGGCCTAACGATCGTGGCTAAGCGCGAACTGGTTCGCCACTGCATCGACGTACTGCGAAGCGAAGTGCCAGCAGCAAGACAATTGCCAGGTCTGCCGGTCGTCCGAGTTGAGGCAACGCGCCCGGTTCCCACCCCACCTGCAACCTGTCGGTACGATTTGTCCCGGGCCGCTAGCTCATCGGGAAGAGCAGGGGACTTTTAATCCCAAGGTGCCGGGATCGAGACCCGGGCGGCCCACGTTTTCCCTGGTCACAGGCTTGAAGGTTATGAAATTTGTCGCAAATGTAGCCAATTGTGTAGCCAATGGATCCGT
>CANGPS010000020.1 GCA_947456245.1 Acidimicrobiaceae bacterium | reverse complement strand
GGCTGGAGCTCCTCGCAGGCCCGGACCACATCCTGCACCCCCTCGATCATCTCGAAGGGCACGTGCTCGACCAGCGGGCAGTCGGGCTCCTTGAGCGCCCGGACCCCCACGAGGTGCCCCGCCTGCTCGAGGGCGGCCACCTCCGTGGCGATGTACGTCTCGCTCAGCTGGGGGTACCGTTCGACGACAACGAGGGCTCGATCCATGTCTCACAACCTACAAGGCCAGTCAAGGTGCACCGTGGCGCGATGCGCTCAGTCAGGGCAAAGATCGACACGCAGCATCCCACCTGAGCGCGGCAGTAGGGTTCGACCGCACAGGCGAGGGATGCCGGATGGACAGAGCGACGAGCATGAGGAGCGAAGGGGCGGAGCACATGGCGGCCGACTCGCTCCATCTGATCGCTCGTGGCTCATGGCATCCCGCCATCCGGCGAGAGCAGTCGTTGAGCCAGGCCGCAGCAGCGGCGGGCATCGGGGTTCGCTTCATCGCGCCGCGTGGCGACCAGCCGCGCTCGCCAGCCGCCCGCCTGCTGCACCCCGATGGCGAGACCCGCATGATCGGCTCGATCACCGTCGTCGAGCGCGGTCTCGAGCTCCCGAGCCATCGCAGCGACGTGATCGGCGGCGTCAACTCCCACCTGATCCGACGGGTCCTGCGACCGCAGCGCTGCGAGGGCACCGTCGTCACGTATCGACCCTGGGAGTGGGCAGCCAGCCGAGGCGCGCCGCGACGGGTCTTCGACTGCGTCGATGACTGGCCCGCGCTCCTCCCGGACTCGGCGCCCCTCATCAGGCGATGGCTCGGGCGCATCGCCGACGAGGCCGACGAGGTCGTCGTGGTCACCGAAGAGCTCGCCGATCTCTTCCGAGGTCGAGAGGTCCATGTCGTGCCCAACGCCGTCGACGATCACCTCCTGGTGCCGCCCGTTCGACCGGCCCCCGGCAACAGGCGGCTGCTCTACCTTGGGAGCATCGGCCACCGACGGCTCGACCTCGCGCTCATCGACGCTCTCCTCTCAGCGCTACCGGACTGGCGGCTCGACCTCGTGGGACCGTCGTTCCTCGAGGACCAGAGCCCGACGCTGGTCGAGATCCGCCGACTGGAGGGCCGCTACGAGGGGAGGCTCCGGCTGCTCCCTGCCGTCGACGGCCGTGGTGTGGTCGAGGTCATCGACGACTGCGACCTCATGATCGCCCCGTTCCTCCCCGGGGTCACGAGCGGCCAGAGCTCGAAGAAGAGCTTTGATGCCGCCGCCCGCGGTCGAGCGATCATCACAAGTCCGGGCGTGTCGCTCGGTCTCGACGACGTCCCACCCGACCAGCGCGTCGCCGATGGCCTCGACGAGTGGATCGAAGCCATCAAGCGCGGTCCGAGCACGACCGAGGTCATGACGCGGACGCGCTCGTGGGCTCAGGCCAACAGCTGGTCCGCTCGCTTCGACGAGTGGGCTCAGTTGGCCATGGATCTCCCTCGCCACCCCCCAGCTGGCGAAGGATGACGTCATCGGCCCCCCGGCCCACCATCGGCGCGCCACGCGGCACTCAGCCCGAAGGCGAGCGAGGCGGTTGAGGTCTGCCCGCCTCTCGTCGGGCACCCGAACGGCACCCTCGGCCACCGGCGTCTCCCGGCAGATGGATGGCAGGCATTGAGTTTGCCGACATCGTGGGCAAGAATCGTGGAGCGGCGCGCCAACGAGAAGCGATGGCGGTGCCAGCCCACCACTGGAGTCCCCGATGGTCACACACAACGCTGGCAGTAAGAGTCTGTCGGATCCTCAGCTCGCCAGCCGCCGGTATCTCGCCACCGGCCTGGCTCGTACCGGGATGACGTACCTATCGCTGTCCCTGGCGCAGATCGACGGCGTGAAGCCTCACGGCGAGGCACTCAGGAAGCCTCGGCGCGGCGGACGTGCGAATCCCGGGAACTACGCCGAGTTCCGGACGCTGGTCGGACGCAGCCAGCGGACGCTGCACCCTCGACGGGACCGCGTCGAGTTCGTCGACATGCTGCTCACCCCGACCGAGGAGCACCCGGTCGTCGGCGTCAAGCTCCTCCCCCTCGACTGGTGCTGGCCCAAGCGGTACATCTCGTGGTCACCGCTGCTGATGAGGATCCTGAGGATGGGGAGCCTGGTGGACTACGTGATCTCCAATGAGATCCCCGTCCTGCTCTTCGTCCGAGAGAACATCCTCAAACTGTTCGTGTCGACCCTTCTCGCCGCCCGCGATGAGTCCTGGAGCAGCGAGCACCCTCGGATCAGCGATCAGATCCACCTCGATCCCCGCACGATCATCAGGGACCTCGACCTCATCGACGCCACGCAGCAGGGCCTCGTGGAACTGTGTCGGAAGTTCCCCGAGACCACGACGATCACCTACGAGGACCCCCGCGACGAGAAGCTCGCCGCCGTCGCCAAGGCGCTGGGGCTCCCATCGATCAGCCCGACCGGCCCGTCGTTCCGCAAGCAGACGTCCGACGATCTGCACGAGGTGATCGAGAACTACGAGATCATCGCCACCGTCCTCACTGGCACCCGATACGAGCGCTTCCTCTCGGTGTGATTCCCACCAAGGTTGTTGACAGACGGGGCCCTCGCCTGTTCGTTTGAGGTCCGACCAGGGACAACCCACGACCGAGAAGGGTTAGTGGCTCACGCCAGGGCAACGCTCGCTCCCGCTGGGAGGCGTCTGCTCGTCGATCGGGTGGCGCAGGGCGACGCAACCGGCCTCTGGCGTCCGAGAATCATGCAGGACCTCATGGAAGCCCGCAGCATCCTCGAGCCGCCCCATGGGGTCGGCGATCCATCTGGTTCGGGTGGGACGATCCTCAGACGCCGAGTGCCGCTGTGGCGTCAGCAGGCAGTCTCAGTGGCTCGCTGCGCTCATCTGCTCGACGATCCAGGCATAGGTCTGCTCGAGGCCGGCGCGCAGCGTGATGCTGGGCTCCCAGCCGTAGCGGGCGACGATCTCGGTGTTGTCACTGTTGCGACCTCGGACACCCTTGGGCGCGCTCAGGTCGTAGCGACGCTCGAGGGTCACACCGGCGATGTCCTCCACGATGGAGACGAGCTGGTTGATCGACACCAGCTCGCTGCTCCCGAGGTTGACCGGCCTCGGGTCGTCGGCGTTCGTGATCATCTGGGTGCCTTGGACGCAGTCGTCGATGTACATGAAGCTCCGGGTCTGCTCGCCGTCGCCCCAGATCTCGATCTCGTGCACGCCGGACATCACGGCCGAGGCAACCTTGCGGCAGATGGCTGCGGGAGCCTTCTCCCGACCCCCATCCCACGTGCCGTTGGGCCCGTAGACGTTGTGATACCTGGCGACCCGGGTCTTGAGGCCGAAGTCCTCCTCGAAGTGCCGGCACATGCGCTCGGTGAAGAGCTTCTCCCACCCGTAGCCATCCTCGGGCATGGCCGGGTAGGCGTCCTCCTCGCGAAGTGCCGTCACGTCGGCGTCGGTCTGCTTGTCCGCGGCATAGACGCAGGCGGACGAGGAGTAGAAGAAGCGCTCGGTGCCGGCGTCACGAGCGGCAACCAGCATGTTGGTGCTCTCGAGGACCGAGAGCATGCACAGCGCCTTGTTGTTCTCGATGAAGCCCATCCCGCCCATGTCTGCCGCCAGGTTGTAGACGGTGTGGATCCCGGCGGCTGCGTCACGGCAGGCCACCGGGTCAGAGAGGTCGGCCTGGACGTTCTCGACGCCCTCGTGAACCTGGTACCACTCGGTGAGCGGCTTGATGTCGACAGCACGGACCTCGAAGCCCTTGGCGAGGAGGTCGGCGACCAGGTGACCGCCGATGAAGCCGCCACCACCAGCCACAAGCTGAAGTCCACCCTGTGCCATCGCATCTCTCCTGTTCTCTCCATCGTCCCGACGTCGGGCCGTCCGGTCAGACGATAACCCGTCCCCAACGCTCGTCGGGACCAGGTGCGATGGCACCGGGGCAGACCACAGAGATCACGCTCCATCCGACCCGTCAGATGGTTGGCGACGGTGAGCCCAGAGCATCCCGTCAGGTCGCCCTGCCTCGGTCGCTGCGCTCTATGGCTGCTGGCCGAGACACCACGCGAAGCGCGAGCCGCGCAGGACGGCGGCGACCTCGTCGTAGTTGGCGATGGACACTCGAAGATCGTCGGTGGTCACCTTCTTGTATCGGGACTCGAGCGCACCGAGCTCGTCGAGGCCGAGCGCCCGGCACAGCGCCTCGCGCTTGGTGTCCTCGTCGTCCTCGTAGGCGATCTCGACCGTACGACAGCCGGACACGAAGCGTCTCGCTGCAGCCTGGCGCCGTTCGGTCCGCTCGAGCCTGTTCACCAGCGTCGCGGGGTCGAGGTGGATCCCGTCGATGGCCCGGTCCCCCTGCGTGGAGTGCATGATCCCGGTCTTCTGTGCGATCAGCTCGGAGATGCGCAACTTCAGCACGTTCTTGCGCTCCACCACGACGACGACGACGTCGTTGGCGATGATCCACCTGCGGATGGAGCGCATGGAGAGCACACCGGCGAGCTGAGGCCACCGTCGCGTGAGCCGGCCGGTGAGACGGACCGGCCAGCCGATCTGCGAGTACATGAGCTTCGCCCCGACGATCGGGTGCTCGCTCGTCGGCGTCAGGACCGACGCCATGAAGTCGACGCGGGATCGCACGGGCCGGATGGTGCGACGCCATCGGGGCAGCATCACCGGCGACTCCGCGAGGTACGAGCCGGGGAGCACCGGGTCCTCAAGGAGGATCTCCTCGACGCACTGGGCTCCGTCGACGTGGTCGATGATGCTCGAGATCCAGGTGGTGCCCGACCGCTGCAGGCCGTACACGAGGACTCTCCTCGCCTGAGGTTGCGGTGCTGCCACGCCAGCACCCTAGTTGGCCCCTCCCGGTCCCTTGAGGAACCACTCCGGTGTCGATGCCGACTTCCACCACGGCGTGAGCCTCGAGGTCTCCTGGACCGCACAGCAGCCGAGGAGCAGGCTGGCGAGCCCCTTGTTGAACATGTCTGTCATGTTCCAAGCCCTGCCAATTTGGTCTCCTGCACACTGTTCGCGAAACGGGCAGTGGTAGTGTCAGGAGGTCGTCCGACGGCTGCTGCGAGCAGGGGTCATTGCGGATGGCAGCGATTGCACGGTACCTGTCGGCCCCGGGTGAAGACGAGAAACTGCCATTTCTGAGCACCAAACTCCAGGATCGGGCGAGTTCGCAGGATTGCGGTACGCGAACGGCGGTGCGAAGCGCTCCTTCGACGTGCTGGTCGCGACCGTCTGCGGGCTGCTGCTGCTGCCGCTGGTCTTCGCCATCGCGATCGTCTCGACAGCCGCCTTCAGGCAGTCGCCGATCTTCGCCCAGAAGCGCATCGGCCGAGGTGGCCAGGAGTTCGTCTTCTACAAACTCCGCTCACTCCCCGGTACGACCCCGGCCTCGATCGACAAGTTCGACCTCGAGCCCCACCTGACCCGATGGGGCCGCATCCTGCGCCGGTCGAAGCTCGATGAGCTCCCGCAGCTGGTCAACGTCCTGCGGGGCGACATGTCGCTGGTCGGCCCGCGCCCCGAGGTCCCCGCGCTCAACACCAGGCTCGACGCGGAGTTCTCCGACCATCGCACGCTCGTGCGACCTGGCATCACGGGCCCCTGGCAGGTCAGCGACGCGGCGCACCTGCTCATCGGTGACGGCGAGGCCTACGACCGGGCCTACTTGGCGGCCGCCAGCCCGGGGCTCGATCTCTGGCTCCTCTGGCGGACCGTAGCGGCAGCAGCAGGACAGACGATCACCTTCGACGACATGGACCGCTGGCTCGCTCGCGCACGAGGCAGCGGAGGCATCACGGCATGACGGAAGACGGCCTCACCAGCTTCGAGTGCTGCGGCGTCCGGATCGATCCCATGAGGATGGATCAGGCCATCGATGCGGTGCTGAACCCTCCCGACCACTCGGTCGGCCGGTCGGTCCACCTCTGCAATGCCTACACGCTGTCGCTCGCCGGAGGCGACGCCACGTACCTCCGCATGCTCAACGACGGGGACCTCAACCTCCCCGACGGGATGCCACTGATCTGGATCGCCGAGCGCATCGGCATCACCGGACTCGAAGGGCGGGTCTATGGGCCCGACCTGACCTTGGGCGTCTTCGACAAGGGCCGATCCCGAGGGACGCGGCACTACCTCTATGGAGCCGCCCCCGAGACGGTGGCCAAGATGGCCGCAGAGCTCGAGCGCCGCTATCCCGGTGTCGAGATTGTCGGGATCGAGTCTCCACCTTTCCGGCCGCTGACCGAGGACGAGGAGCGAGACGTTGCGAGGCGGATCACGCAGAGCGGCGCCGACGTCGTGTGGGTTGGGATCGGGACCCCGCGACAGGACTGGTTCTGCGACACCTTCGCTCGGCGCGTCCCCGCCACCTTCGTCGCCGTGGGGGCAGCGTTCGACTTCATCGCCGGGGAGAAGAAGCAGGCCCCGTCGTGGATGCAGGAGCACGGCCTCGAGTGGGCCTACCGCCTGATCACCGAGCCTCGCCGCCTCGCGTCGCGCTACCTGGTCCACAACGCGCGGTTCATCGCCGGTGTCGTGCGAGCACGGCCACACATCGTCGAACGATGAAGGTCCTGCTGGTCATGTCCGACTTCTTCGAGCCCCAGTACCACGGGCTCTGGGAGGAGGCAGCGAGACAGGGGGTGGAGTTCGAGGTCGTCCTCGGCCGGATTCCCGGGGCCCCGGCGACAGCCTCCTTCGGTGACGTCACCGTCCTCGAGCCCTTCACCGTCCGAGATCGATTGACCTGGAAGGGGTTGCGCGGGCTCGGCTCGGCCATCTCCAAGAGCAAGGCGGACCTCGTCCACGTGCTCCAGGAGCCGTGGGCGGTCGTCGCCACGCAGGTGATCTCCGCCAGGGACCCTCGTCCCGTCGTGACCCAGGGGGCAGAAAACCTCTGGGACCAAGGTGCATGGCTCGAACGACAGGTCCGCCGCACCATCGTGCGTCGCAACCTCCCTCGGACCTCAGGGTTCGTGTCGTGGAACACCGCCGGGGTGGAGTGGGCGCAGCGATCCGGACTGCGTGCATCGTGCCCGGTGCTCGTCCAGAGCTCCGGGCTTCCTCGGGCCGAGCGGTTCCAGCCTCGCGAGGAGCTCCGGGAGGCCGGCCGGCAGCGATTCTCCGTCGGATCAGGCCCGGTGCTCGGCTATGTCGGACGACTCATCCCCGAGAAGGGCATCAGCTGGCTTCTCGAGGCGTGGAGGACGAGTGCCGTCGACGGAGCCACGCTCGTGGTCGCCGGCGATGGCCCGCTCCTGACCGACGTGCGCGAGGCCGCTGCCGGCGACCCCACCATCCGGGCGCTCGGTCCCGTGTCTGCCGATGAGATCCCATCCCTGATGGCGTCGCTCGATGCACTCGTCCTGCCGTCGCTGAGGAGCAGGGACTGGGAGGAGCAGTGGGGGAGGGTGCTGGTCGAGGCGATGGTGGCCGGCACGCCCATCATCGCCAGCCGCACCGGAGCCATCCCCGAGGTCGTCGGTGAGGCCGGGATCCTCGTCGAGGAGGGGTCGGCCGCGGCCCTGCGTGCTGCCATCGAGCAGGTACTCTCGGACGGAGAGCTTCAAGGATCCCTGCGAGCCTCTGGAATCGAACGAGCCGGCACCATGTTCGACGTGCGATCCGGTGCCGAACGGGTGCGGGGGCTGTGGGACGAAGTCGTGACGAGAGGACGATGATGGTCGACCAGGCGAGCGGCACGACGTGCGGGCCTGTCGCGGCACCCGAGGCTCGATCGTGATCGTCACCGGCGCCGGCGGCATCATGGCCCTCCTGGCCGCGTTCCTCGTCACCATCGTGCTCGGAGACGTCCTCTCCCGGCACCCCGTCGTCATCTTCCCCCTGATCCTCACCGTCGAGCTCACCCAGTGGGGGCCGAACGCGATCCTGGTGCTGCTGGCATCGAGCTTCCACGTCTATCTGGGCGACATCGTGGCCATCGGGGTCATCATCGGGTTCTTCCTGCGATATCTCCGCCCAGCGGAGCACGGTGCGCGTCGACCCATCGGCATCGTGCTGATCTTCATCACGCTGTTCATGATCGGCATCACCCGCGGACTCATCAGCTTTAGTCCGAACCAGGTGCTCAACTTCTCCCGTCAGTCGCTCTCGCTCTGGACCACGATCCTCTTCCTCAGCACGGTCCCCGTGACCCGAAAGGTCATGGAGGGGCTTCGGAACTGGCTTACGGTCTTCGGCATCGGGCTGACCATCTTCGCCATCCACTTCTGGCTGACCGTCGGTTTCGGGACCTACATCAACGAGGTCCAAGGCCGCGCTCTCGACAAGACCCAGGCGCTCGTCGTCCTGGCCGCGTCGCTCATGCTGTTCGCCTACCCGATCGGCACCAGCTGGGTGAAGCGGTTCGTCCCGGCATCGATCGGGGCAACAGTCGTGCTGCTCTCGATCCAAAAGACGGTGTGGCTCGCTGGCGTCGTGGCCATCGTGGTCTTCGTCGCCGCCTCCGGCACCGGTCAGGCGGCTCGGACGAGGCGACGCGTCGTCCTCGGAGCAGGAGCGCTCCTCGCCCTCATCATCACCTTCGCCCCAGGCGGGGTCAGCCACGATCTCTCGCACTCAGTCGACTCCACCCAGGGAACGAGCAGCTCGGTGTCCTGGAGGACGCAGGGCTGGACCCAGATGTTCGACCAGCAGGCGTCCGGCCCTCTGGTCTCGTTCCTCATCGGATCCCCCGTCGGGACGGTCTTCGACCGATCCATCTTCCTGATCGACTCGAACAACCACGTGGTCCAGACCAGCATCGACACCCGGGCGCACAGCGACTATGTCCAGCAGCTCGCCGAGATCGGCATCATCGGGCTCCTGCTGTTCATCCTGTTCCTGGCGTGGCTCATCCGGGGATCGTGGCGCATCGCCAGAGGGCCAGATGCTGACGACGCCCAGGCCGCCGGAGTACTCATGGCGCTGGTGGCCGGTTGTGCCGCGTTCTACGTCGGCTACACCAACGCGGACATCTCGGGGATCGCCATCGGGCTCTGTGCGTCGTTGGTCGGGGCCTACAGCGGCGGAAAGCTCCCACGCACCCCCTCAGCGGTCGCCGACGAGCCACTGGACGCAGCGGCCGACGACGACGCACACCGAACGATCGGATCCCCGTGAAGCGCCAGGTTTCGATGGCTCGGGACGTCGAGCTGCTCGGCGAGCTCGGCATGACCGGAACCCGCCGTCAGCTGGCGGTCGTGGCAGCCATGTCCATGGTCGGAGGCCTCTGCCAGGCGTTGATCCTCGGTCTCCTGGCCGCCTTCGGGATCAGCAGCATCCAGGGCCACCACGGCATGGTGATCCACGGGGTGCACGTCTCCACGCTCGGCATCGCCCTCTTCGCTGGTGGCCTGGTGGCGGTCTTCGCCCTCTCCATGTTCGGGAGCTCGTACTTCGGGAGCCGGCTCGCCGGCACTGCCCTCTCGACGTCGAGGTCCATGGTCATCTCCACCTTCTTCAACGGGGACTGGTCCCTCCAATCGGCGGCACACGTGGGTCACGTCCAGCAGCTGCTGGCCTATGACTGCGAGCAGGTCGGTCTCCTCATCTCCAACATCAGCTCGATGCTGTCGCTGTCCTTCATGGTGTTCGCCCTCCTCCTCGTGGCGGCCGTCATCAGCCCCCTGATCACCCTCGGGATCCTCATCGTCGGCGTCCTCCTCTCGATGCTGATCCGACCGGTCCAGCGCAGGATCCGGCGCGCTGGCAGTCAGCTCAAGAAGACCAACCAGGTCATCGGGCGCAGGGTGACCGAGTACACCCGACTCGCCCGGGAGTTCCGCATCTTCGGGGTCGAGCAGCAGTCCGAGGCCCAGCTCGACATCCAGAACCGATCCGGGGCCTCGACCTTCGCCAGGGCGAAGATGCTGATGACGACGATGCCCACGGCCTACGCGGCGATCGGCCTGGTCTTCGCCATCCTCGGGTTCGCCTTCTTGACGTCCCTCGACACCTCGAAGATCGGGGCCAGCGCCGGGGTCCTCATCATCATCCTCCGGGTCATGCTCATGACCTCGAACCTCCAGGGGATCTCCGCGCAGGTCAGCTCGCAGTCGGTCGTGCTCGAGGGCCTGATGCTCGACATCGACAAGTTCCGCTCGGCAGACCGGCGGTCGCTCGAGAACCTCGTCCCCGAGCGGTTCGACATCGAGGTGGCCAACCTGAGCTTCAGCTACGGCGACGAGCGCGTGCTCAAGGACCTCTCCTTCTCGGTGCCCCAGGGAGCCAAGCTCGGGATCCTCGGTCGTTCCGGGAGTGGCAAGACCACGCTCAGCCAGATCCTGCTCGGGGTCCTCGAGGCCGACGAGGGCGCAGTGACCGTCGGGGGCTGTTCGCCCTCGCGGGTCAAGAAGTCGGGCGGCAGCCCGCTAGCCCTCGTGACGCAGGACGCCCTCCTGCTCGAGGGTCCGATCAGCGACAACATCTCCTTCTTCCGCCAGCTCGATGCCCCGACCATTAGCGCCGCCGCCAGTGCCGCCAACCTTGACGACGATCTCGCCGAAATGCCATTGGGCCTCGAGACCATCATCGGTCCCTCAGGGGGCACGCTGTCGGGCGGGCAGCGCCAGCGCGTGGCCCTCGCTCGTGCCCTGGCCGGCACCCCGAAGCTCCTGCTGCTCGACGAGCCCACCAGCTCGGTCGACGTCCAGTCCGAGCAGGCCATCAGGAGGTCGATCGACAACCTCGTCGACACCACCACGATCATCGTCTCCCACCGGGTCGCCGTCGTCGAGGGCTGCGACCTGCTCATGGTCATGGAGAGTGGCCGCATCCTCGACTTCGGTCCCCGCGTCGAGGTCGAAGAGCGGGAGCCCTACCGGAACCTGCTGTCCGACGGCACCACGCCCGCCAGCTATGCCGACTGAGGGCTCACCCCGACCGGGCCACGTGGCCGTGCTCGTGGCCACCTTCAATCGCCGAGAGACCACGTTGGCCTCGCTCGAGCGCCTGCTCGGGCCAGCCAGCTCCGGCCTCGAGCTCAGTGTCCACCTCGTGGACGCCTCGAGCTCCGACGGAACCCCCGACGCCGTGGCCGCCGCCTTCCCGGAGGTCTCGATCACCCAGGTCCCGAGCGACCACTACTGGGTGGCGACCATGAGAGCCGGCTTCGCCCCGGCCATCGCAGATGACCCGGCCCATCTGCTGATGTACAACGACGACACGATGCTCGACGACGGTGCGCTGACCCGGCTCGTTGAGGCCGCGACCGAGCTCACCCGACGCGGCGACGGTCCGGGGATCGTCACCGGCACCCTCTGTGACGCAGCGACGGGTGAGGTCACCTACGGCGGCATCCTGCAGGACCCCGGGCTCAGGACCCGGATGCGCTTCCGTTCGCACGTGCGACCCGGGACGGAACCGCTCCCGGCCGACACATTGAACTTCAACCTGGCGCTGGTCGCCCGGGAGACCTACCGAGCCGTCGGCAACCTCGACGGGGCCTTCACGCATTCGATGGCCGACCTCGACTATGGCCTCCGGGCGCGGGCTGCCGGCTTTCCCACCTGGGTCGCCCCTGGCCTCCACGGGACATGCAGCGACAACCCGGAGAAGGTGGCGTGGCAGGACCGGTCGCTGAGCCGGTCGGAGCGACTGGCCATGGTGCGAGGCCCCAAGGGCCTCCCGCCCCGGGAGTTCGCCCTGTTCTGTCGTCGCTGGGGCGGCCTGGCCTGGCCAGTGCTGGCCGCAGCCCCCTATGCGAGGTTGGTGCTCTCGTCCTGAGCCCCGGCGACTGGGGTCTTCGTCGACGAGTAGCCGCTGTAGCCCCGGTAGCCGCTGTAGCTGAGGTAGCCATAGCCATAGGACCCGTAGCCCCGGCGGTACAGGTAGCGCTCGAGCGCCGTCGGGCTCGGCACGGCGTTGAACACCACACCGCTCGGGACGACGTCCACGGCGGTCAGGCGGTTCAGCGACTCCTTCACGTCCCGACCTCGGGTCGAACCGCACTTGACGAGCAGGACCAGCACGTCGACGTACTGCGCGGAGTCGACCGCGTCCGGGACCGGCAGGAGCGGGGCGGTGTCGATCAGCACGATGTCGAAGCTCTGCCGGAGCGTCTCGAGGACGAAGGCCATCTTCTTCGAGCTCACGAGCTCTGAGGGGTTCGGCGGCACGGGGCCTGCAGCGATGACCGAGAGCCCCGGGTGCTCCTCGATGGGCGTGATGGCGTCACCGAGCGGGGTGGTCCCGGCGAGGACGGTGCTCAGCCCGACGGCCGTGGGAAGGGTGAAGTAGCGATCGGTCGTGGGACGGCGGAGGTCCGCCGAGATCAGCGCCACCCGCAGGCCGACCTGCGAGAGCAGGACGGCGAGGTTGATGACCGTGGTGGTCTTGCCCTCGTCGGTCCCCGGGCTGGTGACCTGGATGACCCGGCAGCCCGGGGCGTCGACGCCGAGAAACTGCACCGCGGTGCGCAGGCTCCGATAGGCCTCGGCTGCCTGGGACTGCGGCTCGGCCGACGAGAGGACCGGGATCAGCGCCGTCCGACGGCCACGACGGCCCTTGGGCTGCTCCACGCTCTTGAAGATCGGGATCTCACCGATCACCGGCGACGGGTCCACGAGTTCCTTGAGCGTGGCCGTGTCGCGGATGCGGTCGTCGATGAACGTGAGGCCGATGGCGATCACGGCACCGAGCAGGGCGCCGAGCACCAGCGCCGCCAGGGCGTCGGTGGCGATCTTCGGGGACGACGGCGAGGTGGGGACGGTGGCCCGCGAGGTGACGGTGCCGGCGCTCGACACCTCGGCGAGCGCCACAGAGAGCGAGGTCCTCGAGTTCGTCACCGCCTGGAGCTCCGCGCTGGCAGCCTGAAGCTGGGCGTTGAGCGCCGTGATGTTGGGGCTCTTGTTGATCGTGGCGACGGCCAGCTGGGCCTCGAGGTCGTTGATGGTGGTCTCGATCTCGCTCTTCTTGCGCTCGAGCACCTGCTGCTGGGCGAGGTTGCCCTTGACGTAGGCGAGCTTCGTGTAGTCGAGGAAGGCCGTGGCGTAGGTGTTGGCGTAGAGCGCTGCGCTCGCACCGCTCTTGGACGTCACCGTGAAGTCGAGCGCGTTCGAGATGCCGGCCTGGGTCACCACCACCGGCGGCGGCTTGGTGTGGGTGCGCGCCGCGACGATGTTCTTGACCTTGGTCGACATCGCCACCTGCTGGGCGGTGGCGATGTCCGCCGCGCTCAGGGGGATGATGGCCCCGGCGTCCGACCGGTTCTGCGAGAGCAGCTGGATCTCGGTCATGGCCGAGTAGAGCTTCGTCTTCTGCAGGTCGTAGGCGATCGAGAGGACCGGGAGCGTGATCGTGAGGACCAAGATCAGCACCTTGAAGCGGCTGAGCCCGCGGAGCAGGCTGCCTCGCTTCCTCGTGATCGGCTCTTCTGCTTCCATGGTGCGTGACCCCTGATCCGTCCGGATGCCTCACGACAGCCTTCCGGCCGAGGTGCTTTCGAGAATCCTATCGCCATCGCTGGTCACCGATCGGTCACACCGTGACGCTCGCTCGCTCGCTCGCCATGGCATGCAGCCGCGCCGCGCGAATCAGGCCCGACCTGGCGCACCTCGCCCGCCGTCGAGCCGAGACCTCACCTCGGTGATGTTGGCTCCACGCGCCTCATCGCCAGCCCGTCGGTCAACGGCTGTGCGACCCACCCGTGCAGCAGGGGAACCCGGGCTGCGGCCTACGAGGAGCGCAGGTCGATGGTCACCGGGCAGTGGTCGCTCCCCATGACGTGCGCGTGGATCTCGGCCGCCGCGATCCTCGGTGCGAGGTCGTCGGAGACGAGGAAGTAGTCGATGCGCCATCCGACGTTGCGCTCACGGGCTTTCGAGAAGTTCGACCACCAGGTGTAGTGGCCGTTTCCCTCGGTGAACATGCGGAACGAATCGACGAAGCCAGCGTCGAGGAACGCCTGGATGCCCTCGCGCTCCTCGTCGGTGAACCCAGCCTTCCCCGCGTTGGGCTTCGGGTGCGCCAGATCATCTTCGGTGTGCGCCACGTTCAGGTCGCCGCAGACGGCCACGGGCTTCTTCTTCTTGAGCGCCTTGAGGTGCGCGAGGAACGCTGGGTCCCACCGCTGATGCCGGAGCTCGAGGCGGCTCAGGTCGCTCTTGGCATTGGGGGTGTAGACGGTCACGAGGTAGAAGTCCTCGAACTCGGCGGTGATGACGCGACCCTCGGTGTTGGGATCGCCGAAGGCGTCCTCGTCGAACGCGTGCTTCTTGGCCAGCCTGGCGGGGAGGCCGGTCGAGATGCTGACCGGTTCGACGCGAGAGAAGATCGCGGTGCCCGAGTAGCCCTTCTTCTCTGCCGAGTGCCAGATCTCGTGATACCCCTCGAGCGGCACGTCGACCTGCGACTGATCAGCCTTGATCTCCTGGAGGCAGATGATGTCCGGCTCGATGTCGGCGAGGAACGGTTCCCACAGGCCCTTCCGCTGGACTGCCCGGATTCCGTTGACGTTCCACGAGACGATGCGCATCGGCTGCATCCTAGGAGTCCTCGTCGCGGTGGGATCAGGTGCCGGGGAGCTCCCGATGCGCGCGCAGGCTGGTGCGCACGTAGGTGATCGCCGCCACGATCAGGCAGCTGGCGACGGCGAACAAGCACCAGAAGAAGACGCCGAAGTCCGCCATGGTGCCGATGCCGGGGACCCCCGGCATGGTGCCGCGGATCGCAGGGAGGGCGAAGAGCATGGCGCCGAGCCAGACGAAGAGGGAGAACTCGAGTGGCTTGGGGCTCACGATGGCGGCGTAGGTGATCGCCACGGCGATGATGGCCAGGAACAGCATCACAAGCATCTCGAAGAAGGCGAAGCCGATGGTGGCGGCGCCCCGCTCGGCGGTGAGCTGGACCGAGATCTCCCGATTGGTGGTCTGCAGCAGCTTGCTGCCGGTCTTCCAGTCGTGCTTCACCGACACCACCGACAGGCTGGTCGGCACCGGCGTCTCTGCCCGCTCGCCGTTGACGACGGGTCGCAGGTTGATGGTCATGTTGGCCGTGTAGCGGTCCAGGGGGTATTGGCTGAGGTCTCCCGAGAGGTCCAGCGAGAGCAGGACCGGCGGCGGGATCTCTCCCGATCGCAGGGTGATGGTGCCACCTGCGTAGCCGTCCGCGTCGAGGTTGATCGTCTGGGCCAGCTCACCCCCGTTCTTGGCATATCGACCGTGAGGGACAACGGTCAGACGGACGCTCTCGGTTGCGGCCGCCGGGGTCACGGCGAGGACCTGGGCATCGATCTCGATGAAGTCGTGGCCGGCCCACCAGCCTGCGTCGCGGTAGTGCTCGGGGGCGGCATCCGCCGAGGCGGTCTTGGCCCTCGAGACGAACGTCGCCACCTGGACCACGACGATGAAGACGGCGAACAGGATCAGCAGGATCTTGGCGATGCGCCGACGACCAGCGACCGTCTCGGCGGAGTTCCCCTCGTTCGTCGTCTCATCGGTCACTGTCACCACCACCCTGTTCGAGGCCTGCCCTGCGCCGGAACAGTCGAGCCTAGGTCCTCATGACAGTCATGAGAAATCTCGTCGGCTTGGCGACCGGCGCCACAGCGGCAAGAGTGGAGATCCCATCCCACGAGCCAGAGAGAGCCCGATGACCGCGATCGAGTCCTTCGCCAACCACCTCCCCGTCAAGGTCCGCTTCGGAAAAGGCGTGGCATCCACGATCCCCGACGTCCTCGACGAGCTCGGCGCCTCCTCGGTGTTCCTGATGGTCGACGAGGGCATCGAGGCGCACAACCCGGCCGTCGCCGGGCTCCTCGCCGATCTCGAGGCCCGGTCAGGACTCTCGATCGCCCGGTTCGACAAGCCCGCCGCGGAGCCGACCATCGCCATGGTGGACCTGGCCACCGACGCCCTCAGGTCATCAGGGGCGACCGCCATCCTGGCCATCGGAGGCGGCTCGGTGATCGACACCGCGAAGGCGGCTCGCCTCTGCGCCCAGCTCGGGACGGACTTCCGGGGCTTCCTGGCCAGCAGCCCCGGCTACCCGGTGCCCGAGGTCGCACTGATCGCCGTGCCCACCAGCGCCGGCACCGGGTCCGAGGTCTCCGGCGGATCGGTGGTCTCCGACCCTGACGCGGGCAAGAAGAACGGGATCGCCAACGCCAACCTCCGGGCGCAGTACGCACTGGTCGACCCGCTGCTCACGCACTCGATGCCCCCCGCCATGACCGCCAACACCGGCATCGATGCCCTGGCGCAGGCCATCGCCGGCATGGTGGCCAAGTGCCGGACGCCCATCGGGGACGGGATCGCGCTGGAGGCCATCCGCATGATGACCCCGGCCCTCGTCGCCGCCTACCGAGACGGGACCGACGCGGAGGCTCGTGCCGCGATGTCCTGCGGCTCGATGATGGCCGGCCTGACGATGAACGTCTCAGACTGCTCGGCCGAGCACTCCCTCGGGCAGGCCATCGGCGGCATCACGCACGTCCCCCACGGCCTGACGATCGGCCTGGTGCTCGCCGAGACCCTCCAGCGCGAGGCGGCCCACGTGCCCGAGATCCTCGAGCGGGTCGCCGATGCCATGGGCGAGCCCGCCGACGGCTCCGGGGATGGCAGCCGGGCGGTCCGGGCGGTGACCCGCGTGCTCGCCGACCTCGAGTTCCCCGTCCTTCGCAGCCTGGGGCTCGGAGAGGACGACCTCGATGCGCTCGCCGACCTGGCCCTCGAGGACTACTTCATCACCATGGCACCCGTGCCGTGGTCCAAGACCGAGGTGGTCGCGGCCTTCGCCGCCGCACTCGCCCTCGAGGAGCGCTGACGGCCCCACGGTACGGTTGGCCCGGTGAGCGTGCTCATCGACCTCCAGCACGTCACGATGCGAGAGCCCGACCGGGCGCTCTTCGAGGACCTCTCGGTGGCGGTGTCCGATGGCGACCGCCTCGGCATCGTGGGGATCAACGGCACCGGAAAGTCCACGTTGCTGCGCGTGATGGCCGGTCTCGTCACCCCCGACAGCGGAGAGATCCGCCGAGGTCGCGGCATGCGGACCAGCTTCCTCGGCCAGGAGCCTGTGCTCTCCGGTGCGACCGTCCGTGAGGCCATCGGCGAGGGCTGGGAGGCAGAGGCGGCCCTCGACCGGCTCGGGATGAGCGCTCACCTCGACCGGGCGGTCACCGACCTCTCTGGCGGGCAGGCCAAGCGGGTGGCGCTCGCCGCCGCCCTCGCGGCCCCGAGCGAGCTGCTCATCCTCGACGAGCCCACGAACCACCTCGATCTCGAGGGGATCGCCTGGCTCGAGGAGTGGCTGGCCTCCTACGGGGGAGGGCTCGTCATCGTCTCGCACGATCGCTACCTCCTCGATCGCGTGACCACGCGCATGCTCGAGCTCGATCGCGGATCGGGGTACCTCCACGACGGCGGCTACGGCTCCTACCTCGAGGCCTCCGCGCTGCGCGACGAGCAGGCCGCAGCCACCGAGTCCACTCGCCGGAACCTGGCTCGACGAGAGCTGGCCTGGCTCCGACGCGGTGCGAAGGCCCGGACGCGCAAGCCCAGGGCCAGGATCGAGGCCGCACGCGCGCTGATCGACCGGGATGCGCCCGAGGACGCCCGACCGACCGATCTGATCCTCGAGGCGACCATGCCCCGCCTCGGCGACAAGGTGATCGACCTCGACGGCCTCGGGTTCTCCTACGGCTCGGGACCGCCCATCCTCGCCGGCGTCGACCTGCTCATCGGCCCCGGGGACCGCATCGGGATCCTCGGAGCCAACGGTACGGGCAAGTCGACGCTGCTCGGACTCCTTGCCGGCATGCTCACCCCGACGGCGGGCCGGGTCTCCGTCGGCACCACCGTCACGATCGGCTACTACGACCAGCACGCCGAAGCCCTCGATCCCGAGGCCCGGGTCCAGGACGTCGTCGCCGGCCCCACCGGGACCCCAGGCTCGCTCGACGACGTGGCGCTCATGAAGCGGTTCTGGTTCACCGGCAACCTCCCCTTCGCCAGGGTCGGCACGCTCTCCGGTGGCGAGCGCCGTCGCCTGCAGCTCCTGCGGGTCCTCGCCCAGCACCCCAACGTCCTCCTCCTCGACGAGCCCACCAATGACCTTGACCTCGAGACGCTCCGCGTCCTCGAGGACCTCTTGGACGAGTGGCCTGGCACACTGATCGTGGTCAGCCACGACCGGGCGTTCCTCGACCGAATGATCGAGGTCCCCCTCGCGCTCAGCCCCTCTGGGGCGCTCGCCCCGGTGCCCGGCGGCGTCGCCGCCTGGGTTGCAGCACAGGGCAGGCACGGGACGTCGACGCCAGCGAAGGCCCCTACCGACACGAAGCCCACTGGCGCCCCGCCACGCCCGGTCGACGGAGCCAAGGCAGGACGACGACTCCGGGAGCTCGACAAGGAGCTGGCGAAGCTCGCTCGCCAGGCCGAGCGGCTCACCGAGCTGCTCCTCGCCACCACCGACCACGTGGAGATGCGGCACCTTGGCGACGAACTCGCCGGGGTCCGTGCCGAGATCACCGTGGCCGAGGAGGAGTGGCTGGAGGTCGCGGAGGCCTCAGAGGCCCCGTGATGCGGATCAGCCAGGAGCGTCGCTCATGCTGACCGTCTACGGGGTGCTCGCCGTGAGCTTCATGATGGCGATGTACGCGCTCGAACGGCGGGGTCGGGTCTTCATCGCGCTCTTCGCCCTCGGCTGCGTGCTCTCGAGCATCTACGGGTTCGCCTCCGGGGCATGGCCCTTCGGGGTGGTCGAGCTGGTCTGGTCAGCCGTCGCCCTGCGCCGGTTCGAGCGGTCCCACGCCATCGAGCCCTGACGGGTCCACCGTCCGCGAGGGATCCACGACGGCGAGGCACGCCTGGAGGGCGGCGAGCTGCTCGGGCACGACCCGCCACCACATCCATCGGCCTCGCCGCTCACCCGAGATCAGGCCGGCCGCCGCCAGCTTGGCGGTGTGATGGGAGATCGTCGGCTGGCTCTTCGCCAGCGGACCCTCGAGGTTGCAGCTGCAGGTCTCGTCCTGGCTGGCGATGATCGACAGGATCCGGAGCCGAACCGGGTCGCCGAGGGCCGCAAAGACCGCTGCGAGCGCCACGGCATCGGCCTCGTCGAGAGCATGCTCGACGAGGGGGCCACAGCAGGGGACCTCGGCGACGTGCTTCGCTGGGGCCATGGGTTCGCTCCTTTTGCATTGACAACCATCGATGAATGGTCCACAATGACCATCGACGATCATCAATGTAAAGGATGGACCCATGTCTCGCGTGCAGCTCGCCCTCAACGTCTCTGACCTCGAGGAGGCCATCACCTTCTACTCGCAGCTCTTCGACACCGCCCCTGCCAAGGTCCGTCCCGGGTACGCCAACTTCGCCATCGCCGAGCCGCCGCTCAAGCTCGTCCTGATCGAGGGCGTCGGCGAGCCGGGATCGATCAACCACCTCGGCGTCGAGGTCGCCTCCACCGACGAGGTGCAGGCCGCCACCGCCGTCCTGAGCTCGAAGGGCATGGCCTGCGACGTCGAGGAGTCGACCACCTGCTGCTACGCCGTGCAGGACAAGGTCTGGGTCGATGGTCCCGACGGGGCCCGCTGGGAGGTCTACACCGTGCTGGCCGACGCCGACGGGGACCAGGCTCTGGGCGGCGACGAGCGCTGCTGCACCCCCGAGCCGATCACCTTGGGAGCTCCGGCGACCTCGGGCACAGCCTCCGGCTGCTGCTGAGAACGAGCGACACCTCCTGACCGTGCCCACCGTCCCCCTCTGGCGCCGCCTGCTCGCGGAGTACCTCGGCAGCGGCCTCCTGGCGGCCATCGTCATCGGTTCCGGCATCGCCGCGGTCCAGCTTTCTCCCGGCGACGTGGGCCTCGAGCTGCTCGAGAACGCGCTGGTCACCGGGGCCGGGCTCTTCGCCATCATCCTGATGTTCGGCGTCGTCTCCGGCGCCCACTTCAACCCGGTCGTCTCGTTCGTGGACGCCGCCTTCGGCGGCATCTCCCTCCGAGACGCCCTGGCCTACCTTCCAGCCCAGGTCCTCGGGTGCATCTCCGGAGCGATCCTCGCCAACGTGATGTTCTCGCTGCCCGCCGTCTCGATCTCCACCCACCACCGGGCGACCGGACCCCATCTCCTCTCCGAGGTGGTGGCCACGATCGGACTCCTCCTCGTCATCTTCGCCCTCGCCCGATCAGAGCGGTCCTCGATCACGCCTGCTGCGGTGGGGGCCTACATCACCGCCGCTTACTTCTTCTGCTCGTCGACGAGCTTCGCCAACCCGGCCATCACCATCGGCCGCATCTTCTCGAACTCGTTCGCCGGAATCGCACCCTCCTCGGTGCTCCCGTTCATCGGCGCCCAGATCGTCGGTGGCATCGTCGCCGTCGGTCTGATCGCCGTCCTCTATCCCGGCCTCACCCCCGAGGAGGCCGGCGACATCCTCGTCCCTCACCACGACCCCGACGGAGACCACCGATGAGCCCCACCCCAGTCGTCCTCTTCCTCTGCGTCCACAACGCCGGCCGGTCGCAGATGGGAGCTGCCCTCCTGCGCCGCGCCGCCGGAGAGCGGGTCACCGTCCACTCGGCGGGATCGGCACCAGGCGAGCAGCTGAACCCCGGCGTCGTCGCCGCACTCGCCGAGTGGGACATCGACATCACCGGCGAGACCCCCACGAGGCTGACCGATCAGATGGCGCAGGACGCCGACGTCATCATCACGATGGGGTGCGGTGACGCCTGCCCGGTCTACCCAGGCAAGCGCTACCTCGACTGGGAGCTCGACGACCCCGCAGGCCTCAGCCTCGAGGAGATCCGCCCGATCCGCGACGAGATCCTCCGACGGGTCGATCTCCTCGTCGACGAGCTGGCCGGCGACTCATGAGGGCCGCCTCGCCGCCTCACGCCTGAGCCGGCTCAGCGCACCAGGCGGCACCGCCTCGAGACCAGCCCTCACGGGCCTCGTGGGGCCCCCACGCAGGAGGTAGGGGATCTGGGCGAGACCTGGTGTGAGGCTCTGCACGTCTCATCACCCTCCGGTCGAGCGGTCGGTGAGCCCTCGACCCCCTCCAAGAGGAGCGCCCCAACCGGTCGACTCAGACCAAGGTCGGATCGCGACGTTGCATCATCGGGCGTATCTCTATATTGTCTAGTGCTTCACTAGGTAATATGAAAGGAGACATGGTGACCGCAGCCCCCACTTCCGTCGAACCACGCCTCCTCCTCTCTGCACCGACACGTGGCGACCGCATCTTCCGGGGGATCCTGAGCGGCTCCGCGTCGCTCACGATGGTCATCCTCGCCCTCATCGGCCTCTACCTCCTCAGCGGCGCACTGCCCGAGCTGCGCGCTGACGGTCTCAGCTTCTTCACCTCGTTCCGCTGGACCGAGCTCGGTCCCTTCGGCATCGGGGCGGTCCTCTATTGGACCGTCACCATCGCCCTCATCTCGCTGACGATCGCCTTGCCGGTGTCGATCTCGCTGGCGCTGGCCATCACCCAGTACGCCAGCGCCCGGGTGGCGGCGGTGCTGACCATCCTGATCGACCTGCTCGCCGCGCTCCCCAGCCTGATCTTCGGCATCTGGGGCCTGATCTTCCTGCAGCCCCGCCTGGTCCCGGTCAGCGAGTGGCTCAGCCAGCACCTCGGGTTCATCCCGATCTTCAACGTGCACGGGACCAACTTCAAGTCCTCGGCCTTCATCGCGGGAGTGGTCTCCTCGCTGATGATCATGCCGATCATCACGTCGATCGCCCGGGAGGTGTTCTCGCGTTCGCCGCAGGGCGAGGTCGAGGCGGCCTACGCCCTCGGGGCAACCCGCTGGAGCGTCATCAAGACCGTGGTCCTGCCCTTCGGCCGTGGAGGCATCGTCGGTGGCGCCATGCTCGGCCTCGGCCGGGCGCTCGGCGAGACGATCGTCGTCGTCCTCATCGTCAGCCCGACGTTCCTGATCTCCCCGCGCATCCTCGAGTCGGGCGCCAACTCCGTGGCCGCACTGATCGCCCTGCGGATCGGCGAGGCCCATGGCATCGCCGTCAACGCGCTCATGGCCGCCGGCCTGACGCTGTTCCTCGTGACCCTGCTGGTCAACATGATCGCCAGCGCCATCGTGAGCCGGTCGCGCTCCGGAGCGGGGGTGGAGCTGTGACCGCCGTCGACACCACGGCCACCGCCGACGACGTGCGCTCGGCACCTCCGTCACCGCCCAGCCCACGACGCCTCGGCGGCGGCCGCACCGAGCGGTGGGTGCTGCTGCTCTCCGCCCTCTCGTCGTTCGCCCTGGTCTGGGTCGCCTACGAGAACCTGACCCCGGCCTCCGGGATCGTCGGCTTCGTGCTCTGCTGGGTGGTCGCCTTCCTGGCCACCGTCTGGCTGGCCGAGCGCGAGCTGCACGGCTCGACCGCCGCCACCGACCAAACGATGGGCCTGCTCATCGTCCTCGTCGGCGCCGCCGTCGTCGGCACCCTCGCCACCATCCTCGGCACCGTCATCGTCCAGGGGCTCAAGGCCATGCACCTGAGCTTCTTCTCCACCACCATGGCCAAGACGGGGCCGCTCTCGAAGGCCACCGACGGAGGTGCCTTCCACTCGATCATCGGAACCTTCGAGCAGGTCGGCATCGCCACCACCATCTCGGTGCCGCTGAGCCTGGCCACCGCCGTGTTCCTCTCGGAGGGCCGTGGGCGGCTCGTGCGACCGGTGCGCACGGTCATCGATGCCATGAGCGGGGTGCCCTCGATCGTGGCGGGCCTGTTCATCTACGCCGCCTGGGTCCTGCGATTCGGGTTCTCCGGCCTCGCCGCCGGCTTCGCCCTGTCGATCCTGATGCTGCCCACCGTGACCCGGACCTCCGAGGAGGTGCTCCGCCTCGTGCCCTCGGGCCTCAAGGAGGCTGGCTACGCCCTGGGGTCCCCGCGCTGGCGCACGACGCTGTTCGTCGTCCTGCCCACCGCCCGCTCCGGCCTCGTGACGGCGATCCTGCTGGGGGTGGCTCGTGCCGTGGGCGACACCGCCGCCCTCATCGCCACCGCCGCCGGGTTCGACTCGCTCAACCTCAACCCGTTCCACGGCCAGCAGGACAGCCTTCCGCTGTTCGTCTACAAGCAGATCCGCATCGGCCTGGTCGACTCGCAGACCCAGCGGGCCTGGACCGGGGCGCTCGTCCTACTCGGCATCGTCCTCATCCTCTTCGTCCTCGCCCGGATCGCCTCCTCCGGCCAGACCGTCCGCCTGCCGCGCCGTCGGCGATCCCGAACCACCCAAGGAGCCCCCGAATGACCCTCGCCGACGCCACCGTCACCCTCTCGACCGACGCGGCCGAGGGCCACACCCTGAGCGCCTCGGGCGTCCACGCCTGGTTCGGTTCGCACCTGGTCCTCGAGGACATCAACCTCGTGGCCGAGGCCAACACGGTGACGGCCCTCATCGGGCCGTCGGGCTGCGGCAAGTCGACCTTCATCCGGATCCTGAACCGGACCCACGAGCTCGTGCCCGGCGCACAGATGGCCGGCGAGGTGATCCTGAACGACGAGGACATCTACGGCCCCTCCTCCCGCCCCACCGTCGTGCGCCGGCACATCGGCATGGTGTTCCAGAAGCCCAACCCCTTCCCGGCGATGACCATCGCCCAGAACGTGCTCGCCGGCCCCAAGCTCAACAAGATCAAGGTGACCGACCCCGACGAGCTCGTCGAGGTGAGCCTCACCCGGGCGGGGCTGTGGCGCGAGGTCAAGGACCGGCTCGACAAGCCCGGCGGCTCGCTCTCCGGCGGCCAGCAGCAGCGGCTCTGCATCGCCCGGTCGCTCGCCGTCCACCCTGACGTCCTGCTCATGGACGAGCCCTGCTCGGCCCTCGACCCGACGTCGACCCGACGCATCGAGGAGACCATCGGCGAGCTGCGCGACCTGATCACCATCGTCATCGTCACGCACAACATGCAGCAGGCCGAGCGGGTGGCCGACCACGTGGCGTTCTTCCTCGCCGAGGAGAACGAGCCCGGTCGGATCGTGGAGCAGGGCTCGACGGCCAAGATCTTCGAGGACGCCGACGATCCGAGGACCTCGGACTATGTCCACGGGGTGTTCGGATGATCCGCCGCATCCTGCTCTCCATCGCCCTCACGGCGGGGATCTTCACCTCCCTGCCGGCTGGGGTGGCCTTCGCCGACGGCCCCCAGCTGCACTCCGCCGGATCCACCTGGGTCCAGATCGCCATGCAGCAGTGGACCAGCGACGTGAACCGGTTCGGCCTCAACGTCGACTACCAGGGCATCGGCTCGACGGCGGGACGCGAGGACTACATGTACAACCTCATCGACTTCGCCGCCACCGAGATCCCCTACCAGCCCGAGGAGCTCGACCTCTACCACCGAGAGCTCGGCGGCAACTTCCGGAACTACCAGTACGTGCCGGACGTGGCCGGAGGCACCGCCTTCATGTACAACCTGAACGATCCCTCGACGGGGGAGCGGATCCGGTCGCTGCGCCTGAACTCCGACCTGATCACCCGCATCTTCACGGGCAAGATCACCAGCTGGCGGGACCCGGCGATCCTGGCCCTCAACCCTGGGGTGAACCTCCCGAGCATCCCGCTGATCCCCGTCACGCGGTCCGACTCCTCGGGGACCTCCGGCCAGCTGTCGCTCTACCTCGCCAACCAGCAGCCCGGCGCGTGGGGTGCCTTCGCCAGCCGCCTCGGGTGCACCGCACCGTGCGCCAACTGGGCGACGGACGCCCCCTTCGTCGGCCAGAGCCTCTCGAGCGGCGTGACCAACTACGTGGCCGCCACCCCGGGGGCGATCAACTACGTCGAGGCCGGCTACGCCCTGGCCAAGGGCTTCCCCGTGGCCTATGTCCAGAACGCCTCGGGCAACTTCTCGATCCCGCTGTCGGAGAACGTGTCGACCGCCCTGTCCCACGCCCAGCTGAACCCGGACCTGACCCAGAACCTCGCCGGCGTCTACAACGCCCCCGAGCCTGCGGCCTACCCCATCTCGAGCTACAGCTACCTGATCACGCCGACGAGCAACATCGACCCGGCCAAGGGCAACGTGCTCGGCAAGTTCATGCTCTACGCCGCCTGCGGCGGACAGCAGCAGGCCCCGCTCCTCGGCTACTCGCCGCTGCCCGAGAACCTGGTCCAGACCGTCTTCGACGCCATCAACCGGATCAACGGCCACCCCACCACGCCCGACCTCGGGACGCCCGAGGGCCGGGCGGCGTGCCCCAATCCGAACTGGACGCAGGGCGGCGGTGACTCGTCGTTCGCCATCGCCGCCATCCTCGGCGGGTCGTCGACCACCGGCGGGGGCGGCGCGGCCGCCGCCACCTCGGGCACCTCGAGCGCCACCGGGGTCTTCAGTGCGGCGGGCGCCGCCTCGAAGGCCCAGGTCGCCCAGCAGCTGGTGGCCTCCCGCCGCACGGCGGCCGCCGCATCGATCGCCGCCGTCCACCTCGCACCCTCGTCGGTGCCGACCATGGTGGTCGCCCTCCTGCTCCTGCTCATCTTCGGCCCGCTGCTCGTCCACCGTCGCCGATCCGCCCGTCGCACCCCTGAGGAGACCGCATGACCCTGCGACCCCGCACCCTCAAGCTCGCCGCGCTGGCCTGCGCCCTCGCCGCGCCGCTCTCCCTGCTCGCCGTGCCCTCCGGGGCCGGCAGTTCGGCATCGCTGTCCCTCAGCGCATCGACCAACCTCGGATCCGGCCAGCGCGTCACCGCCACCTGGGCCGGATTCCCGCCGTCGACCAACCACCGACGCCAAGCCGTGCTGCTGTCCGAGTGCATCGCCAACCCGACCTCGGTCGCCCACGACTGCACCCCTGGCATCCTCGGCCGCAGCGACGCCACCGGTGCCGGCACGAGCTTCGTGACGATCTCCACGGGCGCCATCACGGCGGGCGACGGGAGCCAGTTCACCTGTGGATCAGGGACGGACTGCTCGGTCGTCGCCTATGTCGACACCACCTCGCCGCTGTCCGGCGCCGGGGCGCAGATCAGCGCAACCACCACCATCGGCTTCGCGCCCTCGGCCTCGGACTGCCCGCTCAACACCGCTCGCGTCCAGGGTGTCGGTGCCGAGGGCGTGTTCCGCGCCATGAACGCCTGGAGCACCCGCCTCTGCCAGGCCCCGAGCTCGCTCGACGTCGGCTACTCGCTGTCCGACTCGGCCGACGGCAAGAAGGCCTTCATCGACCAGACGGTGATCCCGCGACCGGACTTCACCGCCACCTCCATCCCCTTCACCTCCGAGGAGCGCGCGGCGCTGCAGAAGGAGGGCCAGGGCTATCGGTACTCCCCGGTCTCGCTGTCGGGCACCGTGCTCGCCTTCCGGGCCTTCGACCGCCTCACCGGCCAGCCGCTCACCCACCTGACGCTGACGCCGTCGCAGATCGCCCACATCTTCAACGGCACCCGGTACGCCATGCCGGTGGCCGGGTCGGACCCTGAGAGCCAGGACATCCTCGACCTGAACCCGGGCACCGCGTTCTACGGCAACCTGCTGCCCCTCGGACGCCTCGACGCCAGCGCCTCGACGGTCGACCTGACCCGGTTCCTGCTCGCCAACGCCTCGGCCGCATGGCAGGAGACCCCGCCGTGGGTCGCCGGTCGCGTCGGCCACGACGGGACGTCGCCCCTCCAGCAGGACTACACGCACCCGACCGACTACCTGCCTGACGGCCTCCAGCAGCAGGGCGTGTCTGGCCTGCTGCTCGACGGCGCCGACGCGCTCGGCATCGCCCTGTCGGGCAACGGGAGCTTCGGGGCGAGCCCGACCACGGTGATGCTCTCCTACATGGACGCCAGCACGGCGCAGTACTACGGCCTGCCCACGGTGTGCATCCAGATGGACCCGAGCTGGCGGTCCTCGGGGCGTCCCTGCGTCTCGGCCACCCCCGACGCCTTCCGCGCCGGCATTGCCGCCGCCACCCCCTACACCGACGGCACCTATGTCACCAACGTGGCACCGAGCGACCCGGCGGCATGGCCCATGACCTCGGTGGGCTACCTCGTGACCCCCACCGGCCTCAAGGACAAGGCCCGCGCCGCCTCGCTGCGGTCGATGCTGACCTACGCCGCCAGCGACGGGCAGGGCGCGTCGGTCCTGCCCCCCTCCTATGCCCCGATCACGCCGGCCATGACGCTGGCCGTGGCCCAGGCGGCCGATGTCATCGACAAGGCGGTCCCGTTCCCCGCCGAGCCGACGGTCATCTCCGCCACGCCGGCGAGCACGCCGACCTTCGCGCCATCGTCATCGTTCAACCCGAGCCTGAGCCAGCCGCTGGCCACCTCCAGCCTCCCGGCCTCCACGTCCAAGACCCACGACGTGCCGAAGGTCTCGCCGATCCACTACGCCGCCGCCGGGGCCACCCTGTCGAGCCACCACTCGCCCTGGCTGCTCCTCGCCCTCGCCCTCTTCGTGGGTGCTGGCCTGCTCCTCGCCCCGCGCACGCTGTCTCGGCGGTCCGGGGCGGTCGAGGGCGCCGAGGATGAGGGCGAGCCCCAGCCATGACGCTGCTGAGCGATCCGGAGGCGCCAGAGGAGGCGGGAGCGGTCGCCGAGACCGATGAGGGCTCAGCGACGCCATCGCCCTCGGGGCGGCGCCTCGGCCGCCGGGCCCTGCAGGCCGTGGCCGCCCTCGCAGTCGCCGGGATCCTGGTCGCCGCCTACCTCACCTGGGTCTCCACCGCCCTGCTCGCCCGACACCAGGGCGATCGCATCGCCGAGCTCAAAGCCACCCTCTCGTCGCCCACCGCCCCCCACCGACCTGCGCCCGGGGCGGCCATGGCGCTGCTCGAGGTCCCCTCGGTGGGCTTCGAGCAGGTGGTGGCCGAGGGCACCACCCCATCGGTGCTCGACGGTGGACCGGGCCACGTGATCGGCTCGGCGCTCCCGGGCCAGGCCGGACGCGCCGTGTTCACCGGCCGACGCTGGACCTCCGGCGCGCCGTTCGCCTTCGTCCCCGCCCTGCACCGCGGCACCTCGATCTACGTGACCGACGTCCTCGGTCGCTTCCACTACGTGGTCTCGAACCGGACCGGGGCCGGGCGGCACCAGTCCGACCTGGTCCTC
>CANGPS010000019.1 GCA_947456245.1 Acidimicrobiaceae bacterium | reverse complement strand
CGAGCAGGCCGCCGCCGCCTTCCCTGGTCGCATCGCGGTTGGGCTCGACTACCGACGAGCTTCGTCTGGCTCGCTCGAGGTCGCTGTGCGTGGGTGGCTCGAGGGGAGCGGGTTCTCGCTGTCCGACGCCGTGGCCCGCGTGACCGAGGTAGAGCTCTCGGCGCTCGTGGTGACCGCCATCGACCGTGACGGCATGCTCCAAGGTCCAGACATCGAAGGGCTCGAGCACGTGCTCGACCTCACCTCGACGCCAGTGGTGGCGTCGGCCGGCGTGAGCGCGCTTGGCGACGTGGTCGAGCTCTACGCGCTCCGATCCGAAGGCTCGGGCCGCTCGCTCGAAGGGGCGGTCATCGGCAAGGCGCTCGTCGAGGGTCGTCTCAGCGTTGAGGAGGCGGTCCAGGCATGCAGGTGACGCGTCTGATCCCGTGCCTCGACGTCACGGCGGGGCGGGTGGTCAAGGGGGTCAAGTTCGTCGACTTGATCGATGCGGGCGATCCCGTGGAGCTCGCCGCCCGCTACGCGGCGCAGGGGGCGGACGAGATCACGTTCCTCGACATCACCGCCTCGTCCGATGACCGCGGCACGATGCTCGACGTGGTCACGAGGGCCGCCGAGCAGGTCTTCGTGCCGCTGACCGTCGGTGGTGGGGTGCGGACCCTCGAGGACGCCCGCGTCCTGCTGAGGGCCGGTGCGGAGAAGGTCGGCATCAACAGCGCGGCGGTGGCGCGACCCGAGCTCGTGGCCGAGCTTGCTGAGGAGTTCGGTGCGCAGTGCGTCGTGGTGGCCATCGACGCTCGGCGATCCGGTGGCCGGTTCGAGGTGGTGACCCACGGGGGTCGGCGACCCACCGTGCGCGATGCCGTCGAGTGGGCAGTCGAGGTGGCACGACTCGGGGCAGGGGAGATCCTGCTGACCTCCATGGACCGGGACGGCACCCGCGATGGGTACGACCACGAGCTGAACCGAGCGGTCGCCGACGCAGTCGACGTGCCGTTGATCGCCTCCGGAGGCGTGGGCGGCCTGCAGCACCTCGTCGACGGCGTGGTGGTCGGGCATGCCGATGCGGTGCTCGCCGCCTCGATCTTCCACCTCGGGGAGCACACGATCCCGGAGGCGAAGGCCTTCATGGCCGAGGCCGGCCTGACCGTCCGACCGGTCTGAACCGTGCCGACAGGGTCGGCTGCTGCGATACGGTCACAGCGTGACTCGAGACGCCTTGACCACAGCTGACAACGTGCCGGTGACCGTGCTGTTCGATCGGGTCCTCGTCCAGGTCAGCGACGCGGAGGGGGAGCGCCGCTCTCGATCGGGGATCCTCATCCCAGCCACCGCCCAGGTGGCCCAGCGCCTCGCCTGGGCCGAGGCGGTGGCCATCGGGCCCCACGTCCGTGCGGTGAAGGTCGGCGACCAGGTGCTCTTCAACCCGGAGGATCGGTTCGAGGTGGAGCTCAAGGGCGAGGAGTACGTGATCCTGCGGGAGCGGGACATCCATGCGGTGGCCTCGCCGGAGGATGGACGTGGGACGGGGCAGTACCTGTGAGCGAGCCAGTGATGGAAGCGGACCCCTCGATCGTCGGCGCCGTGAAGTTCGGAGACGATGGCCTCGTGGTGGCGATCGTCCAGGATGTCGTCGACAAGCAGGTCCTGATGGTGGCCTACATGGACGAGGAGGCCCTCCGCCGCACCCTCGAGACGGGTCGCACCTGGTTCTGGTCGCGAAGCCGTCAGGAGTACTGGCAGAAGGGCGAGACATCCGGGGATCGCCAGTTCGTCCGCTCGGTGTCCATCGACTGCGATGGCGATGCGCTCCTGCTCGAGATCGACCAGCATGGGCGAGGGGCCTGCCACACGGGCGAGCGCACGTGCTTCTTCCGGACCATGGCCAGCGGTCCCGGCGACGGGGGTCAGGGTTGACGGCCGTCGAGGCCTCCTGCACGCCCGGCCTCGACGGGTTCCTCCTCGAGGCGGAGTCGCACCGGATCGTCACGGTCTCGGTCGAGCTGGTGGCCGACACGTTGACGCCGGTCGGTGTCTTCATGGCGGCGGTCGGAGACGAAGAGGGCTTCCTGCTTGAGTCTGTCGAGGGAGGCGAGCGCTGGGGTCGCTACTCCTTCGTCGGTCGACGCCCGCTCCTCGTGTTCGCCTCGAGCGCAGGGGTGGTGACGACACTGGAGCACGCTGGTCCGAGCGTGCCGGTGCTCGAGGTCGACGCCGACGCCGGGGCCAAGGGCATCCTCGCGGCGCTCGAGCGCCTGCTCGCCGAGACGACGGTGCCGACGACCGGCGACCTTCCGCCCCTCCACAGCGGCGTGGTGGGCTATCTCGGCTACGACGTGGTGCGCGAGGTCGAGCGGCTCGAGCACCCACCGACCGACGAGCTCGGCATCCCCGACGCATGCCTCTGCGTGATCGGCGAGCTCGTGGCCTTCGACCACTGGCGCCAGCGGCTCACGTTGATCGTGAACGTGGCGGTCGATCCTGCGGCGACGAGGTCTGATCTCGACGCTGCCTACGCCGGTGCAGTCGAGCAGCTGCGCACCTTGGCTGGCGACGTCACCTCGGCACCCTCGGCGGTGCCGAGGGTCGCACCAGGCCCAGATGCTCGCGACGACCGCGCGCCGGCGCTGCGTCGCACCAGCGCGGCGAGCTTCCGGCAGTCGGTGGAGGCGGCCAAGGAGCACATCACGGCCGGGGACATCTTCCAGGTCGTGCTCTCCCAGCGCTTCGACATCGACGGCGAAGTCGACCCATTCGGGGTCTATCGCTCGCTGCGCCTCCTGAACCCGAGCCCCTACTTGTACTTCCTGCGCCTCGGAGGCGTTCAGGTGGTCGGCTCGTCGCCCGAGCCCATGGTTCGCGTACGCGATCGCATGGTGACGTCGCGACCGATCGCGGGCACCCGCCGCCGTGGGGCGACGGAGATCGAGGACGATCGGCTGGCCGGCGACCTCTCGGAGGACCCGAAGGAGATCGCCGAGCACATCATGCTGGTCGACCTCGCACGCAACGACGTTGGGCGGGTGGCGGAGTACGGCTCAGAGGTCGTCGAGGAGTTCATGACGATCGAGCGCTACAGCCACGTGATGCACATGACCTCGCAGGTCGTCGGACGCATGCGTGATGCGTGCTCCTCCATCGACGTGCTGAGGGCGACGCTCCCCGCCGGCACGCTGTCGGGGGCACCGAAGGTCCGGGCCATGGAGATCATCGACGATCTCGAGCCATCACGCCGCGGCGTCTACGGGGGCGTGGTCGGCTACCTCGACTTCTCTGGCAACGTCGACACCGCCATCGCCATCCGCACGATGGTGGTGACCCCTGACGGTCGGGCCAGCGTCCAAGCCGGGGCTGGGGTGGTGGCGGACTCCGACCCAGCGAGCGAGGACGAGGAGTGCGTGAACAAGGCCAGCGCGATCCTGGCTGCGGTGGCGGACTCGCGTCGTGCCGACCTGCGATGAGCGACGGGCCCGTCGAAGAGGCCTGCGAGGTCGTCGTGGTCGAGGGGGCGGACGCGACGTCGCTGACCGACTCGCAGCTCTCGCAGGCGCTGGCTCCGCTGGAGGTGGGTGCAGCGTGCTGGTCGCTCCTGCTCGAGCCTGACGGGACCTTCGGGGACTGGGTGCGGGTCGCTCGTGAGTCCGAGGACCGATGGATCGTCCTCGGCGCACCGGGTCGAGCGGCTGCCATCGCCGAGCGTCTCGGTCGCTTCAAGCTGCGGGAGCGGGCCGCGATCTCCACGCAGTGGCGATCGGTGTCGCTGACGTCCGAGGGGCGGGGTGCAGAGGGGATCGAGCTCCCCGTGCTCTGGGCGGGACCAGGAGAGACGGAGGTGCTGGGCGGTGGAGCGGTTGCCCCTGGGGAGCCGGATGCACCCTCGCCACTCGATCGCCGCCGCGTCTCGTTCGGCCGCCTCGGCCCAGCGGACCTGCGTCCTGGGGACAACCCCTTCGCCATCGGCGCCGAGCTCCTTTCTGACGCCGTATCGTTCACCAAGGGCTGCTACACGGGCCAGGAGCTCGTGGCCCGCATGGATTCCCGCTCCGCCACCGCTCCGCGGCGACTGTTCCTGGCGACCAGCGAGCGTGCCGCCGCGGTTGGAGAGCCGCTCATGCTTGATGGTCGAGAGGTCGGCGAGGTGCGGTCGGTCTCGGGCGGACCGAGGGCGATCTGCATCGTGGCGCGCTCGGTGCCCGTCCCCTCCGATGGTGAGGTCACCGTGGGAGGGGTGCCGGTGGCCCTGCGTCAGGCCGCGGGGAGCCGCTGAACGTTCCTGCGCCGCTACTCTTGAGCCGTGGCCACGTACCTCGATGACATCGTTGCCGCCCATCGCCGTCGTGCCGCGAGCGATGACCGGAGCCTCGAAGTCCTGCTCGCCGAGGTGGACGCGGATCACGAGGTGCGCAGGTTCCGGGATGCGCTGCAGGCGCCCGGCCTCTCCGTCATCGCTGAGATCAAGCGACGGAGCCCGTCGAAGGGGCCACTCAACCCTGACCTTGACCCCTGCACGGTGGCGATGGACTACGCCACCGGGGGAGCGGTCGCCCTGAGCGTGCTGACCGACGAGGAGCACTTCGGGGGATCCGCAGTCGACCTGGCCGCGGCAAGGGCGTCCTGTGGGCTCCCGGTGCTGCGCAAGGACTTCACCGTCGATGCCCGCGATGTGGTCGACGCACGCCTGATGGGTGCCGACGCGGTGCTGCTGATCGCCGCCGTCCTCGGCGACGAGGATCTCCGCTCATTCTCGGAGCTCGCTGCATCGATCGGGATCGACGCGCTCGTCGAGGTCCATGACGAGGTCGAACTCCACCGGGCGCTGGACGTGGGAGCGACGCTGATCGGCATCAACCAGCGCGACCTCGTCACCTTCGCCGTCGACACCGATCGAGCCGAGCGGCTTGCGACGCAGATCCCGGCCGGGGTCGTGGCCGTCGCCGAGTCGGGGGTGCGCGACAACGACGACGCGGCACGACTGGCCGCCGCAGGCTACGACGCGATCCTGGTGGGCGAGAGCCTGGTGACCTCGGCCGACCGGAGCCAGCAGGTCTGGTCGCTCGCCGGCTATCCGATCGGGACCAGACGATGAGCACGTTCATCAAGTTCTGTGGGATCACCAACGAGGCTGATGCCCTTACCGCGATCGGCCTCGGAGTGGACGCCATCGGCGTGATCTTCGCCCCCTCGAGTCGACAGGTCTCTTTGGCCACGGCGGGCGACATCGTCCGTCGTCTCCCGCCGGAGGCGCTCGTGGTGGGAGTGTTCCGGGACGAATCGCCGTTGCGTGTGGTGGAGATCGCCAACAACCTTGGCCTCGGTGGCGTGCAGCTCCACGGCCACGAGTCCATCCAAGATGTGTCCTATGTCTCAGAGCGTGTCCCGCTGGTCATCAACGCCCTGAGTGCGCAGAGCACGCAGGTCGCCCACTTCGATGAGACCGGTGCCGACCTCCTCCTGCTCGACGGTCCGGTGCCCGGAAGTGGAGAGGTGTTCGACTGGTCGCTGGCCGCCGTCGGTCCTGACCCTGAGCGTCTGATCGTCTCTGGCGGTCTCGACGGGCAGAACGTGGCGAAGGCCATCGAGCTGCTCCGGCCCTTCGGCGTCGACGTCGCGTCGGGGATCGAGATGGCACCAGGGGTGAAGAACCCGCTGGCGATGAAGGCCTTCGTCGACGCGGTCCGAGAGGCTGATGCCCTGATCGCACAGATCGACGGTCAGGTTGACGATGACGGCGACGAGCCGTTCGATTGGATGCGGGACTGACATGACCATGATGGGAGACCCGGGACCCACGGGTCGGTTCGGCGAGTTCGGAGGGCGATTCGTCCCCGAGCCGCTCATGCCGGCGTGCGTCGAGCTCGAGCAGGCGTTCCGCGAGGCGTGGAGCGACCAGACGTTCGTCGACGAGTACCGGCGGCTCCTCGTCGAGTTCGGGGGTCGCCCGACGCCGATCACGCCGTGCAGGCGGCTCTCGGAGGAGCTGGGCGTCACGCTGCTGCTCAAGCGAGAGGACCTCGCGCACACCGGATCCCACAAGATCAACAACGTGGTCGGCCAGGCGCTCCTGACCAAGCGGATGGGAAAGCCCAAGATGATCGCCGAGACCGGCGCCGGCCAGCACGGTGTGGCATCGGCCACCGCAGCCGCTCTCATGGGCCTCGAGTGCACGGTCTACATGGGCGAGGTGGACACCCAGCGTCAGCAGCTCAACGTCTTCCGCATGGAGCTCCTCGGTGCCACGGTGCACCCGGTCACCAGCGGGAGCCGGACGCTCAAGGACGCGGTCAACGAGGCCATGCGCACCTGGGTGTCCGAGGTGGACGACACCCACTACTGCCTTGGTTCGGTCATGGGTCCTCACCCGTTCCCCTGGATGGTCCGCGAGTTCCAGCGGGTGATCGGCGTCGAGGCCCGTGAGCAGATGGAGGCAGGAGGACACGGCGAGCCCGATCTCGTGGTGGCCTGCGTGGGCGGAGGCTCCAACGCAGCGGGGATCTTCTCCGGCTTCGTCGACACCGATGCCCGGCTCGTCGGTGTCGAGGCCGCCGGAGGGGCGGCCATCATGACGGGAAGCCCCGGAGTCCTCCATGGGATGCGATCGCAGCTCATCCAGGATGACGAGGGACAGATCACGGAGGCGCACTCGATCTCCGCCGGTCTCGACTATCCCGGGATCGGACCGGAGCACGCGCACCTCGCCGACTCCGGTCGGGCGACCTACGAGAAGGCTGGCGACATCGAGGTCCTCGAGGCCCTCCAGCTGCTCTCCTCCCGAGAGGGGATCATCCCGGCCCTTGAGACGGCGCACGCCCTGGCGTGGGTCGTGCGTGAGGCTGGAGGACAGATCCCGCACGGGTCGACCGTGCTCGTGAACCTCTCCGGACGAGGGGACAAGGACGTCGCCCAGGTGCGAGACATCCTGAGAGGGGAGTCCTAGATGTCCGGCGCTCCCTCCCTCGCCCAGCGCTTCGCCGCTCGGTCTGATGGCGCCAAGCTGCTGATCCCCTACCTGATGGCAGGCGCAGAGGACTCCTGGCTCGAATCCATCGAGGCCGTGATCGAAGCAGGGGCAGATGCCGTCGAGGTCGGCCTCCCGTTCTCCGATCCCATCATCGACGGTCCGACCATCGAGGACGCAGGGAACCGAAGCCTGGCCCGTGGGACGACGGCTCACGACGTGCTGGCCGCCCTGGGGACGAGGTCCTGGGGGGCGCCGCTGGTGGTGATGACCTACTACAACGTGATCGCGCACATGGGACACGAGCGCTTCGCGGGGATGGCCACGGATGCCGGTGTGTCGGGGGCGATCATCCCGGACCTGAGCCTCGAGGAGATCGGGCCGTGGGCGGAGACGGCTGATGACCGAGGGATCGCCACGGTCATGCTCGTCGCACCGTCCACCTCACCTGAGCGGACCGTGCGGATCTGCGACCGCTCCCGTGGCTTCGTCTACGCCGTGGCTCGGATGGGTGTCACCGGCGAGCGTGCTGAGATCGGGGACGAGGCCTCTGCGGTGGTGGACAAGGTGGCCGCCGCCACCTCGCTGCCGGCGTGCGTCGGCATCGGGGTGTCGAACGCGGAGCAGGCCCGACAGGTCAGCCGCGTCGCCGATGGCGTGGTGGTCGGATCTGCACTGGTCCGTCGGCTCGCCGAGGGCGCAGGCCCGGAAGGTGCGGCAGCGTTCGTGGCATCGCTGCGGCAGGCGATCGACGCCTAGCGCAGCGACCCGAGGACGAGGCTGCCGTTGTGGCCGCCGAACCCGAAGGAGTTGCTGAGGACCACGGGGATCCCGAGGGATCGCGCCTCGCCCTTAACGACGTCGACGTGGATCGCGGGATCGATGGTCTCGAGCCCGACGGTTGGCGGGATGAGTGACCGGGCGATGGTCTGCATCGAGGCGACCGCCTCGATGGCCCCGGCGCCGCCGAGGCTGTGCCCGGTGACCCCCTTGCACGACGTGACCGGTGGGCTGCTCTCCCCGAAGAGCGACTCGATGGCCGACGACTCCGCGAGGTCGTTGAGGGGCGTCGAGGTCCCATGGGCATTGATCGTGCCGACGTCTGAGGGTGCGATCCCGGCATCCTCGAGCGCGAGCTCCATGCAGCGTCGGGCTCCGGCGCCATCCTCGCGAGGGGCGGTGATGTGGAACGCGTCGGCGGTCGACGCGGCCCCGAGGACCTCGCCGTAGATGCGAGCACCGCGTGCGACGGCGTGCTCGAGCCGCTCGAGCACCAGGGCGCCAGCGCCCTCGGACATCACGAATCCGTCCCGATCGACGTCGAAGGGTCGCGACACGCCGACGTTCGAGAGGGCGGTCATGTTGGCGAAGCCCGCGAAGGTGATCGGCTCCATCACTGACTCGCCCCCGCCGACGATCGCCACATCGGCACGTCCGCTGGCGATGAGGCGAGCGCCTGACGCGATGGCGTGTGTCCCGGCAGCACAGGCGGTGGTCACCGTCTCGACCGGGCCCATGCACCCGAACCGCATCGCCACCTGTGCGGCACCGGCGTTGGGCATGATCATCGGGGCCAGGAACGGGGTGACCCGCTTCGCACCGCGCTCCTCGAGGACCTGCTGCTGGGCGACGAGCGTCCCCATGCCGCCGATGCCGGTCCCCATGATCACGGCGGCTCGGTCGGGGTCGTAGCCCTCGAGACCGCTGTCGGCCATGGCCTCGACGGCTGCTCCGACGGTGACCTGGGCGAACCGGTCAACGCGTCGGACCTCCTTGGGTCCGAAGAACGCCGCCGGGTCGAAGTCCGGGATCCGCCGGTCCTCGGAGAACGTGCCCTCGAGCAGCCCTGAGAACAGCGCTTCCGCTCCGACCCCGCAGCACGACAGCGCACCGAGTCCGGTGACGACGACCCGATTGCCGTCGACCGGCGAGCCAGAGACGCTGCCGATCCGCATCAGAGCTTCGAGGTGATCAGGGCGAAGGCCTGACCGACTGTCTCGACGCCCTCGATCTCGTTCTCCTCGACGGTGACGTCGAAGGCCTCCTCGAGGGCCATCACGAGCTCGACGAGGTCGAGGCTGTCTGCGTCAAGGTCCTCGGCGAAGGTGGCCTCCGGGACGACCGCGGCGGCCTCCACCTGCAGGACCTCGACTGCGCAGGCCCGGAACTTCTCGAAGTTGGCATCGTCGGTCATGATCATCCTCTCCTCAGGGCGGTGGCGCCCGTTCCTGCCCAAGACGGTAGTGCTTGGTCGGTAGCGAGTTGTGGCTAGTGGCCCATCCCGAGCCCGCCATCGACGCTCAGCACGGCCCCGGTCACGTAGTCGGCCCCGGGAGAGGCAAGGAACACCGCGGCGTCGGCGACATCCTCGGCCCGACCGATGCGACCGAGAGGGATCTGGGCCTCCATCGCTCGGAGGCGATCGTCTCCAAGCACCTCGGTCATCTCGGTGGCGATCAGGCCCGGAGCGATCACGTTGACGGTGATCGACCGGGAGCCAACCTCCCGGGCGAGGGCGCGCGCCATGCCGACGATGCCGGCCTTCGAGGCGGCGTAGTTGGCCTGACCGGGCAGGCCCATGAACGCTCCGATGGAGGACACCATGATGATCCTGCCCGAGCGCTGGCGGATCATCCTCTTGAGCGCCCCGCGTGCGCAACGGAAGGTGCCGAGCAGGTTCGTGGTGATCACCTCGTCGAAGTCGGCGTCGGTCATCCGCACCGCCAGCTGGTCTCGGGTGATGCCCGCGTTAGCGATCATCACATCGATGCGACCGTGCCGGGCGACGATCTCGTCGATGGCCGCGTCGACCGCCCCCTCCTCGGAAAGGTCGCAAGGCAGGTACTCGGCGCCCTCAGGGGTCTCGCCTCTGGACCGGGAGAGGCCGACCACGGTGTCGCCCAAGGCGAGGAACGCCGACGCACAGGCGGCACCGATGCCCCGGCTCGCTCCGGTCACCACCACGATGCGCGTGTCGGTGGGATCAGCCATGGATCTGCTCGAGGAGGTCGAGGTCGTCGGGCGTGGCGACGCTGATGGCGATGGAGCCCTTGCGGATCCTTCCGACGAGGCCGGCAAGGACCCCACCGGGTCCGCACTCGACGAATGCGGCCTCATCGGCGTCGAGGTCGGAGATCGAGCGTGAGAACTCCACGGGGCAGGTGAGCTGTTCGGCCAGGATGGCAGGCCACGACGCCCCTCCGTCGTGGGCCTGGGCATCGACGTTCGACACCACTGCGATGCGGCCCGGGAGCCAGGTCGCCCCATCGAGCTCGCCGCGCAGGGCGTCGGCAGCTGGGGCCATCAGCGGGGAGTGGAAGGCGCCCCCGACTTCGAGCTGGATGACCTTGCGAAGTCCGAGCTCCCTCGCCCTGGCCTTGAGCTCATCGATCTGATCGGTCGGTCCGGCGACCACGATCTGTCCGGGGGCGTTGCGGTTGGCGACCACGAGGCCCGGCAACGAGCTGAGCGCACCGACGACCGCCTCCTCGTCGCTACCGATGATGGCGACCATGGTCCCGGAGGCGAGCGTGGCGGCCTCGGCCATCGCCAGGCCTCGCCGCCTCACCAGCGAGGCGGCCTGGTCCTGCGCCAGGATGCCGGACACGAACAGTGCGGTGTACTCGCCGAGGCTGTGGCCGATCGCCAGGTCGAAGGCGACGCCGCACCCCTGCACGGCGTCAGCCACGGTGGCGCTGAGGGCGAAGGTCGCCAGCTGTGCGTTGTCGGTCCGGACGAGCTCGTCGAGTGGAGCGGTGGTGAGCAGCGCCAGGACGTCGACGCCCGTCGAGGCGGACACCTCCTCGATGATCCGCGCCGATGGGTGGCCCACCCACGGTGCTCCCATGCCCGGACGCAGGGAGCCCTGCCCGGGGAACAGTCCGACGATCATCGCTGCAACCTCCTCGTGCTCCGACGAGTCTGGCACGACCGCCTCTGTCGACGGGAGGTAGGTTCCCACCCATGGACGTCGTCGCCGTGCAGCAGGCCTCTGGTCCCGACGCCGCAGCAAACCGGGCGTGGGTCCGAGAGGTGATCGAGTCGAGGGCCGGTGCCGACGACCTCATCGTCCTCCCCGAGGCCACGCAGATGGCCTTCGGTGACCGCCCTGATCCGCTTGCTCGGCTCGCGGAGACGACCGACGGCCCCTTCGTGTCGATGTTGGTGGAGCTCTCGGACGCCGGTCCGGCGATCGTGGCCGGCATGTTCGAGCAGAGCGATGACCCGCTGCGCCCCTTCAACACGACCGTCGTCGTCTCGGGTGGAGAGCTGCTCGCCAGCTATCGCAAGATCCACCTCTACGACGCCCTCGGGTTCATCGAGTCCGCCGGCGTCACCGCCGGCGAGCCCGGCGGGGAGAACCTCGTCGTCGTCGAGGTAGCTGGAGCGCGGGTCGGCGTGCTCACCTGCTTCGACCTCCGGTTCCCGGAGCTGTCCGCCGAGCTGGTGGACCGTGGAGCGCAGGTCCTCGTCCTCGGGGCTGCGTGGGTGCCCGGTCCGCGCAAGGACGAGCAGTTCCGATCGCTGCTCGAGGCACGGGCGATCGAGACGACGAGCTTCGTGGTCGCCGCCGCCCAGCCCCGACCTCGCTACTGCGGGCACTCGGCGATCCTCGCCCCGACGGGGGAGATCCTCGCCGAGGCCGGGACGCAGACGGAGGTGATCTCCGCCTCCATCGACGTGTCGGCACTCGAGTCGATCCGGGCATCCATGCCGGTGATCTCGAGTCGACGCCTGCGAGGTTCGTGAGGGTGCTGGGTGCCCGGAGCGGGACTCGAACCCGCACGCCACTGAGGACAACGGATTTTGAGTCCGTCGCGTCTGCCGATTCCGCCATCCGGGCCAGACGCTCATGATACCTGTGGGTCTCGACGGCATCGGGAGGCTCGAGGCGGTCGACGTGTTCGTGGCCTCCGCCCAGCTGAGCACGTCGGTCGGAACAGCCCTGCACGAGCATCGCATCCGTCGGATCGGCTTCATCAGGGTCAGGGGCTCCGACGCAGAGGGGTTCGGCGAGATCGCTGCCATGGATCAGGTGGTCGGCAGCGATCCGTCTCTCGACGCGGTCCTCGGCGCACTGCGAGGGCAGTGGATCCCTCGGCTCTTCGAGGCAGCTCGGGCTCGCGGCGGAAGCTGCCCTCCGAGCCACTCCCTCAGCCTCCTCGGAGGCGACACCGGGGTCGATCGGATGGCTGCGGCAGGGCTCGAGATGGCCATCCTCGATGCGGAGCTCCGCCGAGCCGGCCTCTCGTTGGCTCGCTGGCTCGAGGTCGAGGCGTCGAGCGTGCCCTTCGGTGCCCTGTGTGGGATCCCGGCGGACCACTCGGTAGCCACCCTCGTCGACGCCGCCGTCTCCGCCCTCGAGGGCGGGGCGAGCCGTCTGCGGATCAAGGTCGACGCCGGTTGGGCGGCCGAGCCACTCGGCGCGGTCCGACGGGCGCTCCCGACGGCCGCCCTGCAGGCTGACGCCAACGGGAGCCTCGGAGGCGAACACGGCCTCTCGGTGCTCCGCCAGATCGATGACCTGAGCCTCGCCTGCATCGAGGAGCCGCTTGGGACCAGCGATCTGACCGCCAGCGCCACGCTGGTGGGGCAGCTCGCCACCCCGGTGTGCCTCGATGAGACCGTGACGTCCCTGCGGGTGGTACGGGGCGCCCTTCGCTACGGGGCGTGCGGTGTGCTGTGCGTGAAGCCCGGCCGCCTCGGCGGGATCCGGGCTGCGCTCGGGGCGCTCCAAGAGGCCCATCGGGCTGGCGTGGCGTGCTTCGTCGGTGGGATGTTCGAGGCCGGACTCGGTCGCTCCGCCCTGGGGGCGCTCGCCGGGCGCCCAGAGGCGACCTTGGTGGGGGATGTCGCCGGTGCCTCGTCCTACCTGATCGAGGACCCCTGCCGGCAGCCCGGCCCTCAGGGCCGCAGCCAGGAGCTGTTCGCTGGCGACGGTGTGGGGCCATGGCCCGATCTCGCCCTGCTCGAGCCCGGGTGGGAGGACCCTCGGCCCGGCCTCTAGGATGCATGACGTGCGTCAATCAGCGGTGAGAAGGAAGCTTCAGGATCTCCAAGGTCGGATCTCGGTCCTTCGCGCCGAGATCGTGGTGCTTGACGAGCAGATCGCTGTTGCTGACGAGGAGGTCGAGGACCTTCGGGTGCGGGCGCTCGTGAGCGAGACGCCGCTGGCCGCCAAGGAGCACGCCGAGGCCGCACGGCATGCCAGCCTCGCCCACAAGGCGCGATCGCACGCCGCCGAGGGCCTGGTGGCGCTCGAGGCGGAGCGGGATCGGCTGCTCGACGAGCTGGTGGTGGAGGTCGGATCATGAGCACCCCGCGCATCGTCATCGCCGACGACGAGGCGATCATCCGCCTGGATCTCAAGGAGATCCTTGAGGAGGCCGGCTACGACGTCGTGGCCGAGACCGGTCGAGGCGATGAGGCCATCTCGCTGGTTGCTGAGCACAAGCCCGATCTCGCCATCCTGGACATCAAGATGCCCGGGCTCGACGGCATCAGTGCGGCGAGGAGCATCCTGGCGGAGCAGTCCACAGCCGTGCTTCTGCTGACCGCCTTCAGCCAGCGCGACCTGATCCAGGATGCCCGCGAGGCTGGGGTGGCCGCCTATCTCGTCAAGCCCTTCCGCAAGGCGGAGCTGATCCCTGCCATCGAGGGGGTGCTGGCGCGGGCCCTCGAGGATCAGGTCATCGACGCCGATCTCGCTGGTGACGCAGCCGCCGTGTCCGAGGACAAGATCGAGACCCGTCGCCTGGTCGATGAGGCCAAGCAGATCCTCATGGAGCGCGACGGACTCACCGAGGAGCAGGCGTTCTCGACCATCCAGCAGTCGGCGATGCAGTCGCGGACCCGGATGCGAGACATCGCCGCGGCCATCGTCAACCCACCCGCGCCAGCAGGGTGAGCCCCGACGCCTCGGGGAAGGAGGGAGAGCTCTTCCTCCTCGATGGCATGTCGCTGGCCTTCCGGGCCTACTTCGCGCTCCCTCCCGACCTCGCAACCTCAGACGGCCTGGTGACGAACGCCGTCCACGGGTTCACGAACATGCTCCTGAGCATCGTGCGCGACCATCGTCCTGGAGCGCTCGCCGTCGCGTTCGACCTTCCGGGCGGCACGTTCCGGGACGCGATGGTCGAGGACTACAAGGGAGGGCGGGCCGAGACGCCACCCGATCTGCTGCCGCAGTTCGACATGATCCGCGATCTGGTCCGGTGTCTCGGGATCCCCTTGGTCAGCTGCCAGGACTTCGAGGCTGACGACGTGCTCGCCACCTTGGCCACTCGTTCCCGAGACGAGGGTCGCCCGGTCGTGGTGGTCACAGGGGACCGTGACTGCTTCCAACTCGTTGAGGACCCCTTTGTGCGGGTCCTCTACAACAAGCGAGGGGTGAGCGACTACCACCTCTATGACGAGGCGGGCATTATCGAGCGCACCGGTCTCGAACCTCAGCGCTACCCCATGCTGGCGGCGATGCGCGGCGACAGCTCCGACAACCTGCCCGGGGTCCCCGGCGTGGGGGAGAAGACGGCGGCGAAGCTGCTCACCACCTATGGCGATCTCGATGGCATCTTCGCCCACCTCGATGAGCTGACGCCGAAGCTGCGAGAGAACATGACCGCCAACGAGGATCTGGCTCGGAACAACTTCGCCGTCATGACCCTGGTCCGCGACGCGCCGATCGACGTGGACCCCCTCGACCTCGAGATGGGTGGATGGCACAGGGCTGATGTCCAGGAGCTCTTCGATCGACTCGAGATGAAGGGGGCCTGGCGACGGGTCGCCGAGATGCTCGACTCGGGGCTCCTCGGATCGGGTGACGACGGAGCCTCCGGGGTCGAGTTCACCACCGCCATGCCGGAGCGAGTCGAGACCGAGGAGCTCGCCATCTCGCTGGCCTCGGCCGCGGCCACCAAGGTGATCCTCGCCGCCAGCGCAGAGGGTCCCCACGTGGTGCTCCTGAGCGAAGGCGACGATCAGCTGGCCGTACTGATGCCCGGTTCCAGCGAGGTCGCCGTGCTCGACGCCGAGGGCGAGCCCGCCGCCGCGCTGCTCGGCGCCCAGAGTCCGATCCGGTCCGACGATGCCAAGCGCGTGCTGCGCCAGGCGCTCGCCGGTGGGGCTCAGCCCGTCGTCCCAGACGGCGACGTCGGCATCGCCGGCTATCTGCTCGATGCCTCGCTGGGCAACTACGACCTGGCGACCATGGCGAGGCTGCACCTGCCGGGCCTCGACACGACCGATCTCGGCTCGAGCGGACAGCTCTCCCTCGACGCCCGACCCGGAGTCGAGGTGCTCGCCCTCTCCGCCGTCGTGGCGGATCGCTTGATCGACGTGCTCGACCCCAAGCTCGACGAGCTGGGGCTCACCTCGCTCTATCGCGACGTCGAGCTGCCGCTCGTCAAGGTCCTGGCCCGGATGGAGGATCGCGGGATCGCCGTCGACGTCGACGAGCTCCGCGCCATCTCGGAGGACCTGACGAGCCGGGTCGGCGAGCTCGAGCGGCGCGTCGAGGAGCTCGCCGGCCACCCGTTCAAGGTCAACTCGCCGAAGCAGCTCCAGGAGGTCCTCTTCGTCGAGCTCGGCCTCACGCCCGGCAAGAAGACCAAGACGGGGTACTCGACCGACGCCTCCGTCCTCGAGGGTCTCCGCGGTGCGCACCCGATCGTCGGCGCCATCCTCGAGTTCAGGGAGATCGAGAAGCTCCGCTCGACCTACGGAGAGGCCCTCCTCGCCGAGGTCGGTCCTGATCGAAGGATCCATGCCACGTTCCGCCAGACCGTGGCGCGCACCGGACGGCTCAGCTCAGAGCAGCCGAACCTCCACAACATCCCGGTGCGCTCCGACGAGGGTCGCCGGTTCCGGCGGGCCTTCGTGGCGTCACCGGGTTGGTCGCTCCTCGCCGCCGACTACGACCAGGTCGAGCTGCGGGTCATCGCCCACCTGTCGGGTGACGAGGGGCTGCTGGCAGCCTTCTCTGGCGGGGAGGACATCCATCGGTCGATCGCAGCGAACGTCTACGGCGTCGACCCCGCCGACATCAGCCACGAGCAGCGCGAGCGGGCGAAGATGGTGTCCTACGGCCTCGCCTACGGGATGGAGGCCTTCGGTCTGGCACAGCGCCTCGGTGGGGACATCAAGGAGGCCCGGGAGATCATGGATCGGTACTTCGCCGCATTCCCCGGCCTTCGCAGCTACATGGATAGGGCGGTCGCCGAGGCCAAGGAGACGCTCCAGACGCGGACCGAGCTCGGTCGGATCCGCCCGCTGCGCGACCTCGAGGCCAAGAACGGGGCCGTGAGGGCTGCAGCAGAGCGCCAGGCGATGAACGCAGGGATCCAGGGTCTCGCCGCCGACATCTTCAAGGTTGCACTGGTCCGGCTCGATGATCGCCTCGAGCGCGAGGGCCTCGAGGCTCGGATCGTGCTCCAGGTGCACGACGAGGTGCTCGTCGAGGCTCCGCCGGGGGAGCGCGAACCCGTGGAGGCAGCCACGCTCGAGGAGCTGATGGGGGCGGCCTCGTTGGCGGTGCCCCTCAAGGTCTCGATGGCCTGGGGCGACAGTTGGGCCGACGCCAAGGGCTGAGGTCGTTCCCCGGGGTGATATCCTGATCGTCCCGGTCTGCGCTGGAGACCGGGTCCTGCCCACGAGCAGATCCCAGCGCGATCACCCCAGGACGTTTGCTGATCATGGCTGACCTGTTCTCCCCCCTCTCCACCGAGGCGATGGGTACCTTCGACGCAGAAGGCAACTACATCCCCCGCACCATCGTCGAAGACGACCTGAGTGCCCCCGAGCTCGACAGCGCGATGGTCACGTCGATCATCGAGTTCGAGGATGGCGACCTGGTCAAGGGCTCGGTGGTCAAGATCGACCGCGACGAGGTCCTCCTCGACATCGGCTACAAGTCCGAGGGCGTGATCCCGGTCCGCGAGCTCTCCATCCGCAACGACGTCGACCCGGCCGAGATCGTCTCCCTCGGAGAGGCCGTCGAGGCCCTCGTCCTCCAGAAGGAGGACAAGGAGGGTCGCCTGATCCTCTCGAAGAAGCGTGCGCAGTACGAGCGGGCCTGGACCGACATCGAGAAGATCAAGGACGAGGACGGCATCGTCAGCGGTCCGGTCATCGAGGTGGTCAAGGGTGGCCTCATCGTGGACATCGGCCTTCGTGGATTCCTCCCGGCGTCGCTCGTCGAGCTGCGCCGCGTGCGAGAGCTGCAGCCCTATGTCGGTCAGAACATCGAGGCCAAGATCATCGAGCTCGACCGCAACCGCAACAATGTTGTCCTGTCTCGCCGGGCCTGGCTCGAGGAGACCCAGAAGGAGCAGCGCGGGGACTTCCTCAACAACCTCAAGCCCGGAGAGCGTCGCAAGGGCGTCATCTCGTCGGTGGTCAACTTCGGTGCCTTCGTGGACCTCGGCGGCATGGACGGACTCATCCACGTGTCCGAGCTCAGCTGGAAGCACGTGGAGCACCCGTCGTCGGTCGTCACCGTCGGTGACGAGGTCGAGGTCGAGGTGCTCGACGTGGACCTCGACAAGGAGCGCATCAGCCTCTCGCTGAAGAACACCCAGGCCGACCCGTGGCAGGAGTTCGCCGACAGCCACCAGGAGGGTCAGCTCGTCTACGGCCGCATCACGAAGCTGGTGCCGTTCGGTGCGTTCGTCCAGGTCGGCGACGGCATCGAGGGCCTCGTGCACATCTCGGAGATGGCGGCGCACCACGTCGACCTTCCCGAGCAGGTCGTCGCCCCCGGTGAGGAGCTGTGGGTCAAGATCATCGAGATCGACCTCCAGCGTCGTCGGATCAGCCTGTCGATCAAGCAGGCCGCCGATGGTGGCGAGGTCTCCGAGGAGTACCGCGAGGCCTTCGGCGAGCACGCCTACGACGAAGAGGGCAACTACATCGGCTTCGACTACTCCGAGTCTGAGTTCACCCCGGAGACCGAGGCGCAGGCGGCCTGGGCGGACTACGCAGCCGAGGCGCAGGCCGTCGCTCCCGCCGAGGCGGAGGTGGCCGCAGAGGTCGTCGCAGAGGAGAGTGCCCCAGAGGAGGCCTGATCCTCTCGCCTCACCGGCGAGACAGCACGAAGAAGCCCCGTCACCTTGGAGGTGACGGGGCTTCTTTGCGTCTGGGAGACGAGGACGAGGCGCCAGGGAGTGGGCCTCAGGGGTCGATCAGGCTCGCAGCGTCGGGAAGTGGCACGCCACCTGGTGGCGAGGGGCGATCTCGCGCAGCTCTGGGACCTCCGTGGCGCAGCGTTCCTCGGCCTTGGGGCAGCGCGTCCGGAAGCGACAGCCCGAGGGGGGGTTGATGGGGCTCGGCGGCTCGCCGGTCAGGGCAACGTGCGACGCTGCCTTCTCCGGGTCGGGCTCGACGACGGCTGACAGCAAGGCCTGGGTGTAGGGGTGCGCTGGCAGGGCGTAGAGGTCGTCAGAGGGGGCCACCTCGCAGAGTCGGCCGAGATACATCACGGCCACACGGTCGCTGACGTTCTTGACCACCGCGAGATCGTGGGCGATGAAGACGAGGGTGAGGCCGTACTTGGCCTTGAGGTCCTCGACCAGATTGAGGATCTGGGCCTGGACGGACACATCGAGCGCAGAGACCATCTCGTCGCAGATCAGCACCTTGGGCTTCATCACGAGGGCCCGGGCGATGCTGATCCGCTGGCACTGGCCGCCCGAGAACTCCCTGGGGAATCGCTCGCCGGCGACGTCAGGGTCGAGGCCGACGGCCTCGAGCATCTCGCGCACGATGGCGTCGCGCTCGGCCCCCTCCGCCGTCTTCCAGATATCGAGGGGCTCGGCGACGATGTCCTTGACCCTTCGGCGGGGGTTGAGGGACGAGACCGGATCCTGGAAGATCATCTGGATAGACGTGCGGGCCTTGCGGAGCTCGCTCCGACCCAGCCCGGTCAGCTGACGACCCTCGACGGCAACCTCTCCTGAGGTCGGCTCCTCGATCCGGACGATCGCCCGCCCTGTGGTGGACTTGCCGCAGCCGGACTCGCCGACGAGGCCGAGGGTCTCACCCTCGAAGACGTCGAAGGAGATGCCGGCGACCGCCTGCACGACCTGTCGGCCCTTCTTGAAGCTGACGACCAGGTCGTTGACGGTCAGCAGCGGCGTGGACTCGGCCGACATCAGAGCTCTCCCTTGGCGGTGGTGACGGTGCCGGCGTGGCCGGTCTGGAGCGGGTTCCAGCACGCGAAGAGGTGCGTGGGGTCCTCGGGGGCCGTCCGCAGGGGCGGCGCCTCGATCCGGCACTGCTCCGTTGCGTAGTCGCAGCGGGGGGCGAACGCGCACCCCGTCGGCGGGTTGATGAGGTCAGGTGGCCTGCCGTCGATGGCCGTCAGGCGCGTGTGGCTCGGGTCGGAGATGCGCGGGGTCGACTTGAGGAGCGCCTGCGTGTACGGCATCGCCATGCTGGCGAAGAGTCGGCGGGTCGAGGCCATCTCGACGATGTGCCCTGCGTACATCACCGCGATCCGGTCGGTCCGGGTGGCGACGACGCCGAGGTCGTGGGTGACGAGGATCACGGCCATGTGCCGCTCGGCCTGCAACGAGGACAGCAGGTCGAGGATCTGCGCCTGGACCGTGACATCGAGGCCGGTGGTGGGCTCGTCGGCCAGCAGGAGGCGTGGGGAGCAGGCCAGGGCGATGGCGATCGTCACTCGCTGGCGCATGCCGCCGGAGAGCTGGAACGGATACGCGCGCACCCGCTCGGCAGGGGAGGGGATGCCCACCTGCCCGAGCAGCGAGATGGCCGTCGCCTTCGCCTCGGCCTTGTCCATCGTCGTGTGGAGCCTGAGGGACTCGGTGATCTGGCGCTCGATCCGCACGACGGGGTTGAGCGAGGTCATAGGATCCTGGAAGACCATGGCGATCTTGGCCCCCCAGATGTCCCGGAGGGTGGCGTCTGGTGCGTCGACGATCTCGGTCCCCTCGAAGAGGATGGATCCGGACTGCGTGGTCTTCGACCGAGGCAGGAGCCCCATGATCGAGCGCGACAGGACGGTCTTGCCCGAGCCCGACTCGCCGACGATGCCGAGGGTCTCTCCTCGACCCAGCTCGAGCGAGACGCCGTCGACCGCGGTCAGGTCGCCTCGGGGTGTGCTGAAGGTGGTGCGCAGGTCCTTGACCGTCAGCAGAGGCCCGGAGAGGTCCTCGGCCTGCGGGAATGCATCGGTGGCGGTCGTGTCGTTGCTCACAGCTTGGACTCCTGCACGTCGAAGGACTGACGGAGGGTGTCGCCCACCAGGTTGAGGGCGATCAGGAACAGGAACATCGCCAGCGACGGGAATAGCGCCAGCCATGGGTTGTCGCTGAGGTAGGTCCGGGACTCGTTGATCATGTTTCCCCAGGAGGCCGTCGGTGCGGGGACGCTGAGTCCGAGGAACGCGAGGGCTCCCTCGAGGATGATCACGGTGGCGACGCCGATGAGGAAGTAGGAGATCACCGTCGGGAGCACGTTCGGCAGCAGCTCTCGGGTGAGGATCCTCGTGTCGGTGGCCCCCTGGGCCTTGGCGGCGGTCACGAACTCCCGGGTCGCATACGACAGGGTGGCCGCTCGGATCACCCTGTAGACGAGCGGCGTGCTGGCGATGCCGACGATGATCGTGATCTTCCAGATCTCATGACCCCAGAAGGCCACGATGGCGATGACGGCGACCAATGCGGGGAAGGCCAGCATGACGTAGGAGGCCGCCGAGACGAGCGTGTCGACCGCACCACGGCGGTAGGCGGCGATCATGCCGAGTGTTCCACCGAGCGTCATGCCGATCGCCATGGCCCCGAACCCGACGATGAGCGACACCCTCGCTCCGTAGATCACCCTGCTTAGGATGTCTCGACCGAGGTCATCGGTGCCGAAGGGGTGGCCCCATGACGGGCCCGCGTTGATGAGGGCGTAGTCGCCGTTGTTGGGGTCCTCGAGGCCGATCCACGACGCGATGATGGCGAGGAGGAACACCAGGCCGATCCAGCCGACGGAGATCCAGAAGACCTTGCCGAGCGGCTTGCGCTTCCTCGACGGCACGACGGCCTTGGGCTCCACAGCAGCGTCCTGCGCTGTGTCAATGGTGCTACTCACGGGCGATCCTCGGGTCGACGATGGTGAACAGGAAGTCGATGATGAAGTTCAAGATGACGACCACCACGGCGACGAACAGGGTGATGCCCTGCACGGCGAGATAGTCGACCTGCTGGATGGAGTTCACCAGCGAGTACCCGAGGCCGGGGATGGCGAGGAGGAACTCGACCACGAAGGCACCGGCGATGAGACCACCGATGTTGAGGCCCGCTGCGGCGAGGAGCGACAGCGAGGAGGGCCGGAGGGCGTGGCGCCACATGATGTAGCGGTCCGAGAGCCCCTTCGACCTCGCCATCACGATGAACTCCTCCTGCAGCGTGGAGATCAGGTCGCCTCGGAGCAAGCGGAAGTAGATCACCACTGATCCGATGGCCAGCACCAGGCTCGGCAGGAGCATCGTGTGAAGGTTGCTGATCGGATCCTGCGTGAAGGGCACGTAACTGCCCGGTCCTGGGAACACGTGGAAGTGGATCGAGAAGATCAGCACGGCGAAGACGATGATGATGAACGGTGGCAGGGCCAGCATGGCGAAGCTGGTGGTCGTCGAGACCCGATCGAGCAGGCCGTTCGGCTTCTTGGCCGAGGCGATGGCGAGCGGGATAGCGACCCCGAGTCCGACGATCTGCGAGATGATGATGAGCTCGAGGTCGATCGGGAAGGCGTTCGCCAGGGTGCTGGTCACCGTCTGGTGCGTGATGAACGACTGGCCGAGGTTGCCGTGCAGGATGTTGCCGAGCCACAGGAAGTACTGGCTCCAGATCGGCTTGTCGAGGCCGAGCTGCTGCATCAGCACCGCACGGTTGTGCTCGGTGTTGTTGGGTCCGAGGATCGTCGTGGTCGGGTCACCCGGCAGCAGATGCACGAGCATGAAGATGCCCAGCGACACGATGAACAAGATGCCCACGAGCGCAAGAAGCCTCTTGAGCAAGAACTTCGCCATGACCTGTGGCCCCCCTCAGCAACGACTGTTGAGTGGATAGTAGGACATGGATCGAGGTGCTGGCACAGCGACTGGCACAAACCTCACCGGTCCACTTCCGAGCGTCGGTAACATCCTCCCCGTGACGCAGCCCACGAGCACCGAGGACCAAGTCGAGATCGCCGGTCCGTGGGCGGGTTGGACCGAGCGACGTATCACGCCGCTCGCCGGGACTTCGGCCTGGATCGGACTCGGACTGTTCGCTGTGGTGGTGGTGGTCGGCGTCTGGCTGCGGTTCGCCACGACGTCGCTGCTGTGGCTCGACGAGGCGCTCTCGGTCAACATTGCCAAGCTCCCGGTCACCGAGATCCCGGGTGCGCTCAAGCGTGACGGGGCGCCCCCGCTGTACTACGTACTGCTCCACTACTGGATCCGTGTCTTCGGCAACTCGGACGCCGCCGTGCGCTCGCTGTCAGGCCTGTGCTCGGTGCTCGCCTTGGTTGGGCTGTTCTTCCTCGTCCGAAGGATCTGGGGTCGAGAAACCGCCTTCATCGCCACCGGCATCCTGGCTGCGTCGGCCTTTGCGAGCTACTACGCCACCGAGGTGCGCATGTACGCGCTCGTCATGCTGCTGGTGGTGGTGCTCGGATGGGCGCTCAAGGCGCTGGTAGAGCGCCCCACGGTGCTGCGGGCGCTCGGGCTCGGCCTCGCAGCCGCCGCACTGCTCTACACCCACTACTGGAGCTTCTTCCTGTTCGGTGCACTGGGAAGCTGGTTCGTCTTGATGATCTTCCGCGGGGGATCGGCGCGCCGTCCGGGTGTGCTGGGCCTCGCCGCTCTGGCTGGTGCCGCAGTGGCGTTCATCCCGTGGCTGTCGATCTTCACGTACCAGTCCGCGCACACCGGCACCCCGTGGGCCAAGACCCCCGATCTGCAGATCGCGCTGACCGGGATCCTGCACTTCTACGACAACCAGGGTGCACTTCCGACTGCAGCAGGACCAAGCCTGTCGCTGCTCGAGCTCTACACCGTGGCACTCGTGGTCCTCGCGGTCTTCGGTGTGGCCAAGGGTCGCCGTCGGATCATGGTCGACCTCGCCGGCCGGTCGAAGGGGCGCTTCCTCGCCTGGGTGGTCTTCGGCACGCTGGTGCTCGGCATCGTCGGTGCGCACCTTTCGAAGAGCACCTTCGTGCCGCGCTACGCGTCGGTCGTCTTCATCCCGCTCGTCGTGCTGATGGCGGTCGGGACGCAGGCCATCGGTGCGCGCTGGCTCCGCCTCGCCGTGATCGCGGTGCTGGCAGCGACGCTGCTCACGCAGGGGCTCGAATGGCGCACGACCCAGCGCTCCCAGGCCGGACAGGTGGTCTCGGTGCTCACCGCCCAGGCCAAGCCGGGGGACTTCCTGCTGTTCTGTCCCGACCAGCTCGGTCCAGCGGTGCTCCGTGAGCTTCCGGCCTCGACGGGGCTTCGTGCGCTGGCGTACCCGCGTCTCGACGATCCGCACTTCATCAACTGGGTCGACTACCTCGACGCCATCAAGTCGATGAGCCCGAAGCGCTTCGTCAAGGAGATCTCCCATCGCGTGCACGGCCACAGCGTGTGGTTGGTGTGGTCGACGGGCTACGGGCCGTATCAGAGCACGTGCTCGTTCGTCGCCTCCACGTTCCTGACGCGGCCGGGCTGGGGTGGTCACCAGTGGGTGAACGCCCACCCCTATGAGTACTTCCAGTCGATGAACCTCACGCAGTTCAACCCGCCGTCTCGTCCGGCGCGGAGGGCGAGCGGTCGGTGAGCGGTGGATCTAGGCGCCCGTCGCTCGGCGATTCACTTCGGGCGACGGCGCCGGCGTGGCTGGCGTCACGGGTGCTGGTGCTCGCTGCCTACCTCGTCGCCAGCCAGGCTGTCGCCCATGGCTGGCTGACCAAGGCCAGCGCACAGGGACGGATCGATCAGGGCCTGCTGGGCTGGGATGCCGGGTGGTACCGCGCCATCGCCTCCCACGGCTACCTCGACCTGGGCCGTGAGTCCACCCGGTTCTTCCCCCTGTGGCCAGAGCTCGCCCGCGGGGTCCACCTCCTCGGCATCCCCCTCCCGTGGGCGCTCGTGGGCGGGGCGAGCCTGCTGTGGTGGGCGGCGCTGATCGCCGTCGACCAGCTCGGCGCCAGCCTCGGCCTGGACGCCGGACGCCGGACGTCGAGCGTGTGGCTGATGAGCCTGATCCCCGGTGCGGTCGCCACCGTGCTGGGCTACGCCGAGCCGCTGCTGGTCCTGCTCGTGGCCTCTGCGTTGGCCGTGCTCTATCGGACGGGATCGAAGGGTTCGTCGGGTCCGGGACGCTGGTTCGTCGTCGCCGTGCTGGCAGGGCTGGCAGGCGCCACCCGTCCGGTCGGCGTGCTGCTCGTCGTGCCGATCGCCATCGAGGCCTCGCGTCGTCGGGGTCGAGGGACGACTCTGCTCGTGCAGCTCGCGGCCGTGGTGGCCCCGCTCGTGGGCATCGGGTCCTATCTGCTCTGGGTCCGACAGGCCTTCGGCGATGCCCTGCTCCCGCTCCACGTCCAGACCGAGTCCGGGCACCACGGGAGCCTCTCGGACCCGGTGTCGGGAATCGTTCACGGGATCTCGCTGGCGGCCCAAGGTCACCTCAGCGCGGTGCTGCACCTGCCCTGGGTGGCCGTGGCCATCGTGGCCCTCGTCGTGGGGGTCCGGAGGCTGCCGTGGTCGGCCACGCTGTATGCGGCGGCCATCATCCTGCTCGCGCTCGGTGGGCAGAACCTCGACAGCTTCGAGCGCTACCTCCTCGCTGCGCCGACGCTGTTCTTCGTGGCGGCCGGCTGGCTCGGCGTTCGATGGGTGCGGATCGTCGTGCTTGCGGCCCTTGCGGCATTGCTGGTGGCGACGAGCGCGCTGGTGTTCGCCGACTACCTGGTCCCCTGACGAGGTTCCCGTCCTCGACGGGGGGTCGGCACTAAGGTCTCCTCGGACATCATCAGCGAGGATTCACGCATGGACCGCCCCCAGGATCTACCCATTGCAATCATCGGCGCAGGCCCGGCTGGCCTCACTGCCGCCTACGAGCTCGTCAAGCGCGGCGACAAGGTCATCGTCTTCGAGGCTGATCACGTGGTGGGTGGGATCAGCCGGACCGTCGAGCGCGACGGGTGGCGCTTCGACATCGGTGGCCACCGGTTCTTCACCAAGGTCCAGCCGGTCGAGGACCTCTGGCACGAGATCCTTCCCGACGAGGACTTCCTGCTCCGTCCGCGCATGAGCCGGATCTTCTACGACGGCAAGTACTACGACTACCCGCTCAAGGCGTCGAACGCCTTGCGCAACATGGGCATCCTCGAGGCCATCCGAAGCGTGCTGTCCTATTTCTGGGCGCAGGTCCGACCTCCCAAGGACCAGTCGAACTACGAGAACTGGCTCGTGGCTCGTTTTGGCTGGCGCCTCTACCGGCGGTTCTTCAAGACCTACACCGAGAAGGTCTGGGGCGTCCCGGTCAAGGACATGCCGGCCGACTGGGCTGCGCAGCGGGTCAAGGGCCTGTCGCTGGGCAACGCCATCATCAACGCCCTGACGCCCAAGCGGAAGCAGACCGACATCACCAGCCTGATCGAGGAGTTCCAGTACCCCAAGTACGGCCCGGGGATGATGTGGGAGCGCTGCCAGCAGCTCGTCGAGGAGCGCGGCGGGGTCGTGGAGATGCGGACGAGGGTGACGGCCATCAACGTCGCCGACGGTCGTGCCACCTCGGTGACGGCGGTGGGTCCTGATGGCACGGAGGTCGTCCACGAGGTGGCCCATGTGATCTCGACCATGCCGATGAACCACCTCGTCTCGGCGTTCGTGCCGGAGCCGCCAGCCCCTGTGCAGGCTGCCGGCAAGGACCTGCACTACCGCGACTTCCTGACGGTGGCACTCGTGGTGCCGGAGGACAAGGGCTTCCCAGACAACTGGATCTACATCCATGCCTCTGAGGTCGAGGTGGGCCGGATCCAGAACTTCGGCTCCTGGTCGCCGTTCATGGTCAAGGACGGACGGACGTGCCTCGGCCTCGAGTACTTCGTCTTCGAGGGCGACCACATCTGGTCGATGTCCGACGAGGACCTCATCGCCCTCGGCTCACGCGAGCTCGAGCAGCTCGGCCTCGTGAGGGCCGAGGACGTCGAGATGGGCTACGTGATGCGGATCCCGAAGGCCTACCCGTACTACGACTTCGAGTACAAGGACAACGTCGCCACGATCTGCGACTGGATCGACGCCGAGGCGCCGAACGTGCACCTCGTCGGTCGCAACGGCATGCACAAGTACAACAACCAGGACCACTCGATGTACACGGCGATGCTCACGGTCGAGAACCTCCACGGGGCCAACCACGACATCTGGGCGGTCAACGTCGAGGAGGAGTACCACGAGACGGCGTCGAGCTCGTCGTCGGGTGGGACGGGTCGTGACGCTCCGATCCTGCCTCGGCGGGATGCTGCGACGGGCGAGTAGTCGTCACGTGACCCGACCCGACGGCTGCCACCAGCACGGGGTCATCGACGTTGGCTGAGCCAACCGACCCGGCCGGCGACGACGCCGAGCACGAGCCGCTGAGCGCCCTCGAGGCGCTCGAGGCCGCGGCCGAGGGGATCGTGGGCAGCGTGGCGATGTCGCCAGGCGGTCCCGTCCCGTCGCTCGGAGGGGAGCTCCTCCTGCCGGATGGCGGCGGCGACGAGGTGGTCGGGGCCGACACGGTCCGATCAGGGATCCTCCAGGCAGGGCCGCTGGCAGTCGCCGGGGTCCTCGTCAACGGGGTGAACGTCCTCGTGACGATCCTGGTGGCGAGAGCGCTCACGACCAGGGGCTACGGACTGCTGAACCAGCTGACGGGGATCTTCCTGATCATCTCCATGCCCGGATCGGCCATCATCGTGGCCATCGTCCGACGGGTCACGATGTGGACTACTGCTGGCGAGTCCCATCGGATCAGGGACTGGGCGCGGAGGCTCCACACCCAGGGCACCCTGATCACGGCAGCCTTCTTCATCGTGATGGTGATCGCTGGGCAGTGGGTGGCGTCGCTGTTGAACCAGCCCAATGCGGTCGGCGTGGTGGCCATCGTGGGAGCCGGCGCCGTCTGGATCCTGCTGTCGCTCGATCGCGGGCTGCTCCAGGCGCATCGCGACTACCGCATGCTGGCGATCAACCTGGTGGTCGAGGGCGCCGCCCGCACCGTTGGCATCGTCGCCTTCGTGGCGCTGGGCACCGGGGCGTCCGGGGTGGCGGTCGGCGTCCTGCTCGCCGAGGTCATCACCGCCGTGCAGGCCCGGGTGGCGGCTGACCGCGCCTGGGACCACGAGGCCCGGGTTGCCCCGGAGGGCGGGGCACTTCGTCACGTAGGTCGTCTGGTACTCCGCCCGATCGCCACGCTGCGCAGCTGGCTCCGTCACCTCGCGCGAGATCCCCACATGGTCGCACCGCGAGACCTCAAGCTGGAGATGGCACTCGACCTGTTCGTCGCACTTGCCGCCCTGGCCATGCTGGCGCTTCTGCAGAACATCGACGTCATCGTGCTCGGCCGGGACAATCCGGGCATGAGCGGCTCGTATGCAGCGGTGTCGGTGGCATCGAAGGCGATCGTTTACGGAGCGGTCGTCCTCGGCAGCTACCTGCTGCCCGAGGCGGCGATCAGGTGGCGTGAGGGCGGCCATGCCCTGCGACAGACGGCGGTGGCTGTACTCCTCCTCGGGATCCCGGCGTCGGTGCTGCTCGTGATCTCGGAGTTCTTCCCCTCGTTCCTGCTGCGGATGGTGTTCTCGCCGCGCTACCTCGGGGCCCAGGCAGCCTTCGCCCCACTCGTGGGCGCCATGGTCTGCCTGAGCCTCACCGTGATCCTGACGATGTACCTGCTGGCGATCGGGTGGCGCTGGGTGTCGGCGGTGCTGATCGTGGGTGCCGGCGCGGCCACGATGGCGGTGATCCTGGCCCATGGTCGCCCGGTGGTCACGGCCCGCAACGACCTGATCGTCCAGGCCGTGCTGCTCGGGGTGGTCCTCGTGGCGTTCGTCGTCCTGCACCGCCGTCGGAGGACACCGATCCCCGCCTGACGTTGGTCGCCCCGAGTACGCTCGGCGGTTCACCCGGAGCACCTGGAGATGGCTGACACCGTGCACGAGCCCAACGCGAACGAGAGCGCCGATGAGCGGTTCGTCACGCCCGGCCCGGCTCGGCTGGCCGAGACTGCGGAGGCTGCTGGGATCAGCAGGATCCACATGATCGCATGGCGGGACCTCGACGATCCCGAGGCGGGTGGGTCTGAGCTCCATGCCCACGAGATCGCGTCTCGGTGGGCCGACGCCGGGATCGAGGTCTCCATGAGGACCTCGGGCATCGCTGGGCAGGGTCCGACGGCGCAGCGATCGGGCTACGCGGTCGAGCGTCGGAGCGGTCGCTACGGCGTCTTCCCCTCGGTGATCTCGTCCGGCCTGCGCGGGCGGGCTGCACCCGGCGACGCCCTTGTCGAGATCTGGAACGGCATGCCCTTCTTCAGCCCGCTCTGGTTCAGCGGGCCGAGGATCACCGTGCTCCACCACGTCCACGACGAGATGTGGCAGATGGTGCTCCCTGGTCTGCTCGGCAAGGTGGGGGACACCATCGAGCGGCGCGTGGCGCCGCCGATCTACCGCCGCGAACGGATCGTCACCCTGTCAGAGTCCTCTCGCGAGGAGATCGTCGAGCGCCTCCGGCTGGCGGCGGAACGCGTGGTGGTCGCCCCACCGGGGATCGCTCCGAAGTTCAGGCCGTCGGGTGCGCGCTCCGATCGGCCGCTGGTCGTGGCGGTGGGGCGGCTCGTGCCGGTCAAGCGGTTCGACGTGCTGATCAAGGAGCTCGCCCAGGTCCGACGCGAGGTGCCCGACCTCGAGGCGATCATCATCGGCGAGGGCTATGAGCGTCCGGCACTCGAGTCCCTGCGGCGCTCCCTCGGAGCGGAGTCCTGGCTGTCGCTGCCCGGGTTCGTCGACGAGTCCGGACTCATCGACGCCTACCAACGGGCCTGGGTCGTGGCGTCCGCCTCGCTGCGCGAGGGGTGGGGGATGACCCTGACCGAGGCTGCCGCGTGCGGCACCCCGTGTGTGGCCACGAACATCGCCGGCCATCGCGATGCGGTGAGCAACCAGCAGTCCGGGATCCTGGTCGACGACCTGAGCTCGCTGTCGACCGGGCTGGTCGATGTCCTCACCGACCCCACCCTGCGCGCCGACCTCCAGGCTGGGGCTCAGCGCTGGTCGGAGCGCTTCTCGTGGGACGCCACCGCGCAGACGGCCCTCGAGCAGCTGGCGCTCTCCGCTCGCCGCTGAGTCGCCTCAGTCTGTCTCCGACCCTCCGGCGTCCTGGTCGGCATCGGTCTCGATCTCGCTCGGCTCACCGGGCTCGTCGCCCTGAGTGCTCGGTCGGCGGGGGAGCGTGTCCCCCAGGGCGCCGATGACGCCATCAGCGGCAATCAGGACGACTGCCACCCACATGAGCACTCCTGCGGTCGTGAAGTGGCTCGGCCAGTCCCCAGGACCGAAGCGCTCGGCGGACTGGACCCGCACCACGTTCACGACGGACGCCACGAAGAAGCCGATGGCGGCGAGGCCGGGAATCGCCCGGAGGTGGCGGACCGAGAGGCAAAGCGCCACGACGATCCCGATCCCGAGGCCGGAGATCGGGCTCGAGACTGCCGCGGCGAAGCCACCGGTGAGGATCGTGGCGATGACGATCACCCACCATGCTGGACGGCGCGGTGACGGCGTGAGGGGGGAGATCACGACCGGCGGATCTGCGATGCGATCGAGTTGGGCGGTGGTCTCCGGCTGGATCGGCGATCCGCCGGGCTCTGTGGTCTGGTCTGCATCGCCCTCGCCCGAGCGCAGCAGGGCCTGGACCTCTCGGCGCGTCAGGGATGCCACCGTCACCTGATCGGTGCCACCCTCCGCCT
>CANGPS010000018.1 GCA_947456245.1 Acidimicrobiaceae bacterium | reverse complement strand
GAGGCCTGCTGGTCGTAGGCCTGCTCGCGGTAGAGGAACATCACGACGTCGGCGTCCTGCTCGAGGGAGCCCGACTCGCGGAGGTCCGAGAGCATCGGGCGCTTGTCCTGACGGGACTCGAGGCCTCGGGAGAGCTGCGAGAGCGCCACGACCGGGCACTCGAGCTCGCGGGCGAGGATCTTGAGGCCACGGCTCATCTCGGCCACCTCCACCTGGCGGTTCTCGGCCTTGGACCGGCCGGTCATGAGCTGGAGGTAGTCGATCATGACGAGGCCGAGCTCGCCGTGCTGCTTCTTGAGCCGTCGGGCTCGGCTGCGGATGTCCATCACGGTCAGGTGCGGGTTGTCGTCGATGTAGATCGGGGCGCCCGACAGTCGGGTGACCTGGTTGTTGACCTTGGTCCAGTCCGACTCGTTCAGCTGGCCGAGCTTCATCTTCTGGGCGTCGACGCTCGACTCCGAGGCCAGGAGGCGCTGGGTGAGCTCGAGGTGGCTCATCTCGAGCGAGAACAGCAGTGCGGGCTTGCGCTCCACGACGCCCACGTGGACGAGGATCCCGAGCGCGAAGGCGGTCTTTCCCATGGCCGGCCGGGCGCCGATGATCGAGAGCGACGAGGGCTGCAGGCCAGAGAGCACCCGGTCGACGTCGACGTACCCAGTCCGGATGCCCGTGACCTTCCCGCCGTTCTTGGAGAGCTCGTCGATCCGGTCGAGGCTGGGGTCGATCAGGTCGTTGAGCAGGACCATCGTGTCCGCCGCACGGCTGTCGGAGATCTCCATCAGCTTGATCTCGGCCTCGTCGACCGCCTGCTCGACGTCAGACGGCGCCGAGTAGGCGAGGTCGGAGATCTCGCCGGCCACCGCCGCGAGGCGGCGCAGCGTGGAGAGCTCCTTGACGATGGTGGCGTAGTGCTGCACATTGGCCACCGAGGGCGTGGTCGACTGCAGCTCGACGAGCTCGGCCGGATCGGCGACGAGGTCGGCGGCGAGCGTGCGCTTCATCTCGTCGGTGACCGTGATCACGTCGACGGGCTCGCCCTGGTCGCTCAGGCGGATCATGGCCCGGAAGAGGTTGCCGTGGCGGGGCTTGTAGAAGTCCTCCGGGCCACAGATCGCCGAGGCGATGTTGATGGCGTCGCCCGACAGCAGCATGGCGCCGAGCAGCGACTCCTCGGCGCTCAGGTCGTGCGGCGGGGTGCGGGGTCCGCTCGGCCCGGGGGACGGGTGCAGCTGGCGGGGGCGTGGGGCGTCGAAGGCTTGGACCATGAGGACTCAACTGTCGCCCAGCGACGCTGGGGAGCGATAGGGGGAAAGCCGGTGGATCTCGTGGGGAGAACGCTGTGGGCAACCCGTCGATGAATCCACAGGACCAGCGTCCTCCTCGGGTGTGACAGGTCCGGGGACGCGACGAGGCGCCCCCGGAGGGGCGCCTCGTCCACGTGCTCCTCGATGGTGCTCAGCCCTGGGCGATGACCTCGATCGAGATCTCGACGACCACGTCGTCGAACAGCTCGATGGCCACCTGGCTCGAGCCGACCTCCTTGAGGTGCTCAGGCAGGATCACCTTGTGCTGGTCGATCTCGATGCCCTTCTGGGCGCCGATCGCCGAGACGATCTCCACCGGGCCGATAGAGCCGAACAGACGGCCGCCGGCCGCCGCACGGGCCTGGATCCCGATCACCGCACCGGCGAGGGCCGCGGCCTGCGCCTGGGCGGCCTCACGGTCCTTGGCGTCACGCTGGTCACGCGACTTGCGCATCGACTCGGCCTGCTCGGCCATCTTGCCGTTGGCCTCGAGCGCCTTGCCGTTGGGCAGCAGGAAGTTGCGGGCGTAGCCGCCAGCGACCTCGACGACGTCGCCACGACGGCCGACGCCCCTCACGTCCTCACGAAGCAGAACCTTCATCAGACCTCCTCCTCGATGCTCTCGACAGCCTCGTCGATGGCGGCGTCCGCCAGGGTCTCCTCGACCTCGTCGGAGACCTCCGCCTCCTCGGCAGCAGCCTCGTCGCGGCGCGGGCCACGGTCCGAGCGCTCGGGGCGGTCGCCCCGGTCCCGGCGGGCCGGGCGCTCGGTCACGGTGCGCTGCGTGTAGGGCAGGAGCACGAGCTCACGGGCCGTCTTGATGGCCTCGGCGACGTCGTGCTGGTGCTGCTCGCAGTTGCCGGTGACGCGGCGGGCGCGGATCTTGCCACGGTCGGACATGAACTTGCGGAGCGTGTTCAGGTCCTTGTAGTCGATCCACACCGACTTGTCGCGGCAGAACTGGCAGGGCTTCTTCTTGAAGCCGCGCTTGAGGTCCTTGGGGTTCCTCTTGGTGTTGCGTGAAGTTGTCGGTCGTCCAGCCATCAGAAGGGCTCCTCGTCGTATCCATAGCCGGCGCCTGCCGGCGGCTCATTGCGGGGTGCAGCTGCGGGACGGGGGGCCGGTCGGCCGCCGCCTCCGTCGCTGCGCTCATTTCGGGTCACCTGGGCGCTGGCCCAGCGCAGGGAGGGTCCGATCTCGTCAGCCGAGATCTCGACCACGGAGCGCTTGTCGCCCTCCTTGGTCTCCCACGAGCGCTGCTCGAGGCGGCCGGTCACGACGATCCGCATCCCCTTGGTCAGGGACTCGGCCACGTTCTCGGCCATCTCTCGCCAGCAGACCACGTTGAAGTAGGAGACCTGCTCCTCCCAGTCCTGGGTCTGGCGGTTCTGCCAGCGGCGGTTCACGGCGATGCCGAAGGAGGCGTTCGCCTGCCCGCTCGGGGTGAACCGCAGCTCGGGGTCGCGGGTCAGGTTGCCCACGACGGTCACGGTGTTGTCAGCCATGGCCGCTCCCTCAGGCCGAGGCCGCAGCCACGACGGCGTCGGGGATGCGGATGATCTTGTGGCGGAGCACCTCGTCGGCGAGCCGCAGCGTGCGGTCGAGCTCGGCGACGGTGGACGGCTCGCCGGTGAAGCTGACGATGACGTAGTAGCCCTCGGTCTTGTGCTTCACCTCGTAGGCGAAGGGCCGACGACCCCAGCGGTCGAGCGCCCCGGCCTTGCCGTCGAACTGGTCGATCAGGGCCAGCGACTTGTCCAGCGAGGCCTGGATGGCCTGGGGCTCGACTGAGACGTCATAGATGATCACGGCTTCGTAGTGCCGCATGTGCAACCTCCCTCTGGACCGGCCGTCAGGCCGGGCCCCACGACTCTCGCGGGGCAGGGTCTCAACTGTCCCCCACCTGTGTGACGGGGGACTGACCACTCTAGACGGTCTGGGGACTGCGGTCCTCCCGACCCGGCGCGATCAGCCGTCGAGGTGGCTCCGCAGGTCCTCGGACGAGGCATAGGACTCGCCCGGGCCGGGGAAGTCACCGGAGCGCACGTCGGCCACGAAGGCCGCCACGGCCCCGGTGACCAGGGCCGCGCCGTCGAGGTACTGGCGGACGAACTTCGGCGGACGGCCGGCGCCGAGGCCCATGGCGTCGTGGAACACCAGCACCTGGCCGTCGGTGGCGGGGCCGGCTCCGATGCCGATGGTCGGGATCGATCGCTCGGCGGTGATGGCGGCGCCCAGGACATCCGGCACGCCCTCGATGACCACGGCGAAGCAGCCGACCTCCTCGAGGGCGGCGGCGTCCGATCGGATGACGTCGGCGGCGTCGGCCGAGCGACCCTGGACCTTGAATCCCCCGAAGGCCCGCACCGACTGGGGCGTCAGGCCGAGGTGGCCCATGACGGGGATCTCGGCGTCGATGATGGCCTCGATCACCTCGAGGCGGTTGATCCCGCCCTCGAGCTTGACCGCGTCGGCACCCGCCCGGACCAGGGCGGCGGCGGACCGGACGGCCTCCTCGACCGTGACGTGATAGCTGAGCCAGGGCAGGTCCCCGATGATGAGTGCGGCCGGCCGCGCCGCCGCCACGGCCGCCGTGTGGTGGACCATGTCGTCGACCGTGACCCGCAGGGTGTCCTCGTGGCCGAGGACGACGTTGCCCACAGAGTCGCCCACGAGGATGAGGTCGACGCCGCCGGCGTCGACCAGGCGAGCCGTCGGCTCGTCATAGGCCGTCATCATGGCCAGCGGGCTCGCCCCGGCGGAGGCCTTCGTGGTCCGGACGGCCGGGACCGACGTGCGCCGCTCTCTCATGATCCGCTCCTCGTCCGCCGGCGGGCCGGCGTGGATGGGCCCTCGCCGGGGTACCGACGAAGGAGGTGGTGGAACTTGCAGGCCGTGCAGACCTCGACCGTGTAGGCCTGGACGGGCTCCTCGCGCCGGAGCAGCGCCTTGAGCTCGGCCGGGGTGCCCGGGCAGGTGCCTCCGGCCGGGAGCTTGGCCCCGAAGACATAGGTCACCTCGACGGTGACCGCGTCGTCACAGACCGGGCAGCGCTCCTTGGTGGGGCGGCCGATGTGCTTGGCCGCCCGGAGCAGCTCAGGGTGGGCGTCGCAGACGTCCTCGGCCGACATGCGGCCGGTGCGCACCGCGCGCGCCTTGGCGTCGCGGACCAGCCGGTACTCGACGGAGGCCTCTCCTGGTCCGGTGACACCTTTGATCGGGCTCACCCGCAGAACCCTAGCGGCGGCGGGGTCCGTGGTCTCCAGCAGCAGAAAACACCCATTCGTTATATCGGTGCGATATGATGATCTTGTGCTTGAGCTCGCCATCCTCGGACTCCTCGGAGACGGACCCCTCCACGGGTACGAGATCCGTCGTCGTCTCCGGGCACAGATGGGCCTGGTCACCAACGTCTCCTTCGGCTCGCTCTACCCCGCCCTGGCCCGACTCGAGGCCTCCGGCGACCTCGTCGCCATCGAGGCCGAGCCCGGTGGCGAGCTGCTGCCCTCCACCGGCTCGCTGAGCGGCGAGCGCGCCGCCCTCAAGGCCCGACGGCTGGTCGGGACGCGGAGCCGACGCAGCAAGAAGGTCTACCGGATCACCGAGGCCGGCCTGGCCCACTTCGCCGAGCTGCTCAACGCCGCCCCGGCGAACGACGACTCGCGGACCTTCGGCCTGCGCTGGTCCTTCGCCCGCCACCTGTCTCCCGCCGCCCGCCTGGCCCTCCTCGAGCGGCGGCGGGCCCAGCTCGTCCAGCACCTCGGCGACGCCGCCGGCACCGAGGGACTCGACACCTACGCCCGCAGCGTCGTCGACCACGCCGCCGACGGCGTGGCCCGCGACATCGCCTGGCTCGATGACCTCATCGCCGCCGAGCGCGCCGCGGGGAACCCCCCTGCACCGATCGACCGGGCCACACCGGCCCCCCCATCCGCCCCGGCCTCGCCCGGGGTCTGACCCAGAAGCAAGGAGACATCATGCCCACCCCCATCAAGGTCGCCATCGCCGGCGTCGGCAACTGCGCCAGCTCGCTCATCCAGGGCGTCGAGTACTACCGGGGCGCCGACCCGGACGAGATCGTCCCCGGCCTCATGCACGTCGTCCTCGGCGGCTACCACGTGAGCGACCTCGAGTTCGTGGCGGCCTTCGACGTCGACGCGGCCAAGGTCGGCCAGGACCTGAGCAAGGCGATCCTCGCCAGCCAGAACAACACGATCAAGTTCGCCGACGTGCCGGCGCTCGGCGTCGAGGTCCAGCGGGGCCCGACCCACGACGGCCTCTCGAAGTACTACCGAGAGATGGTCGAGGAGTCTGCCGCCGAGCCCGTCGACGTCGCCCAGGCCCTGCGCGACTCAGGCGCCGAGGTCCTCGTCTCCTACCTCCCGGTGGGCTCCGAAGTCGCCCAGCGGTCCTACGCCCAGGCGGCCATCGACGCCGGCGTGGCCTTCGTCAACGCCGTGCCCGTCTTCATCGCCTCCGACGCCGACTGGGCCCGCAAGTTCCGTGACGCCGGCGTGCCGATCATCGGCGACGACATCAAGAGCCAGGTGGGCGCCACCATCGTCCACCGGATCCTGACCCGGCTCTTCGAGGACCGCGGCCTCGCCCTCGACCACACCTACCAGCTCAACGTGGGCGGGAACATGGACTTCAAGAACATGCTCGACCGCGACCGCCTCGAGTCCAAGAAGATCTCCAAGACCCAGTCGGTCACCTCGCAGATGGACCACAAGGTCCTCGACGCCGACGACGTCCACATCGGCCCGTCGGACCACGTGCCGTGGCTCAAGGACCGCAAGTGGTGCTACATCCGCATGGAGGGCCGCAACTTCGGTGACGTGCCGCTCGACCTCGAGCTCAAGCTCGAGGTCTGGGACTCGCCGAACTCGGCGGGCGTGATCATCGACGCCGTGCGCTGCGCCCGTCTCGCCCTCGACCGGGGCATCGGTGGGCCGCTGCTCGGCCCCTCGGCCTACTTCATGAAGTCCCCGCCGGTGCAGTACCACGACGACGTGGCCATGACCATGGTCGAGGAGTTCGCCGCCGGCGAGGCCGGGCCGGTCTGGCCCGAGGACTGAGGCCGCGACCAGCATCGACCGACGTCGGTCCCTAGCCTCGGGACCATGCGCCGACCATCCTCACGCTCGACGTTGCCGGCCCTCGTGGCCGGCGTCGTCGCGTGTGCGGCGGTCCTGACCCTCGCCACGCTCCACCCGGCTCGACAGGCCACCCATCACGCCGCTCGGCCGTCCGGCGCGGCACCCCGCTCGACCGGGTCCCTGGGCGCTGTCGTCGAGCCAGCGGCCCCCACACCCGCTGCGGCGCTCCAAGCCAGCTCCGGCCCCAGCCCCGCTCCCCCAACGACGGTCGCGCCCAGCGCCGGCGGTGGGGACCCGTGCCCCGTCCAGCCGCTCGCCGGCGACGGGGTCTGGCCGGTCGTCGATGGGTCGCAGGGCAGCGCCGTCGCTCCGAGCTGCGGGATCGTCACGAACGTCGAGGTCCCGTCGAGGACCCAGTGGATCACCGTCGGATCGCCAACGGCCTGCACCTGGACCACCTACGCTGACCCGTCAGCAGACCCGGGATCGGTCATCGCCACCCGCTCAGGCAGCGGGCCGGCCCTCATGGCCTTCACCGATGCCGTGGCCGCCGTCAGGAGCCAGGGGTGCGGCGCCTGGGCCGCCTGGCCAGCCTCGGACTCGTTCTGGCTGGGCCAGCCCAGCCCGTCGACGGAGCCCATCGGCGACGGGACCCGGGCCTTCTGGCTCGGGATCGCCGACGGGACCTGGCAGGCCAGCGGCGGACCCGACTGCCACTGGGAGGTCCTGCGCGGGTTCACCGGGACCGCGGGGGATGTGGTCAAGGCGGGCTCGAGCACCGGGCCGACCAGCGTCACCATGGCGATGGCGATCGGGGGCGACCAGACCGGGGACAACCACGGTGGGTTCTCCTCGCAGGGGTGCGGGACCTGGATATATGTGGGCGGCGCCACCATCGGGTGAGCCGTCGCTGGCCGATCAGCCCGGTCGGTCCGCCCACCAGCCATCGAGGCGGCGGCGGGCCTCCTCCTCGCCGAGCGGGCCCTCGTCCATCCGGAGCTCGAGCAGGAAGCCCAGCGCCTGGCCCACGTCGCGGCTCGGGCCGATGCCGAGGTGCTCCATGATCTGCGCCCCGTCGAGGTCCGGCCGGATGGCGTCGATCTCCTCCTGCTCGCGCAGCTCGGCGATCCGCGCCTCGAGCTCGTCCATCCGGGCGTCGAGCTGGCGGGCCTTGCGGGCGTTGCGGGTGGTGCAGTCGCAGCGGGTCAGCTCGTTGAGCAGGTCGAGCAGCGGGCCGGCGTCGCGCACGTAGCGGCGGACCGCCTTGTCGGTCCAGCCGAGCCGGTAGGTGTGGAACCGCAGGTGGAGCTCGACGAGCGCCACGACCGTGTCGGTGTCCTCGTTCGAGTACCGCAGGGCCTCCATCCGCCGCCGCGTCATGCGCGCCCCGACGACCTCGTGGTGATGGAAGGTGACCCCGCCGTTGACGAAGTTCCTCGTCTTGGGCTTGCCCACGTCGTGGAACATCGCCGCCAGGCGGAGCAGCCGGATGGGCGAGGTCTTGTCGATCACCGCCATGGTGTGCGCCAGCACGTCCTTGTGGTGGTGGATGGGGTCCTGCTCGAGGGCGAGGCCGGGGAGCTCTGGCAGGAAGTGCTCGGCCAGGCCGGTCTCGACGATGAACCACAGCCCCCGCGAGGGCACCTCGAGCAGCATCAGGCGGTCGAGCTCCTCGCGGATCCGCTCGGCCGAGACGATCGAGAGCCGATCGGCCAGCTCGCCGATGGCCACGAGCAGGTCAGGATCGGGCGTGAAGTCGAAGCGGGCGGAGAACCGGGCGGCCCGCAGCATCCGCAGCGGGTCGTCCTCGAAGCTCACGCGTGGGTCGAGCGGCGTGCGCAGGGTGCCCGACACGAGGTCGGCCAGGCCTCCGTGGGGGTCGTGGAGCTCGAGGGTGGGCAGCTCGAGGGCCATGGCGTTGATGGTGAAGTCGCGCCGGGAGAGGTCGGCGTCGATCGAGTCGCCGAAGGTGACGTCGGGCTTGCGCGAGTCCGGGTGGTAGTGCTCGGCCCGATGGGTGGTGATCTCGTAGACCTTGCCCCGGTGCCGGGCGCCGATGGTCCCGAAGCGCTTGCCCTGGGTCCACACCGCGTCGGCCCAGCCCTCGACGAGGGCCTCGATCTCGTCGGGCAAGGCGTCGGTGGTCAGGTCGAGGTCCGTTTTGGCCTCGATGGGGGCGTCGCCGTCGAGCAGGGCGTCGCGGACCGACCCTCCGACGAGGTAGATGCGGTGCCCGGCGGCGGTGAAGCGCTCGGCGATCTCCGCGGTGTCGGCCACCAGGCCGCGGAAGCGCTCGGGAACGGTCACGTCGGCCACGCTCTCACGGTACTTGTCGCCAGATGGGCCATCGGCACCGTCTAGCGTCGGGGCTGTGGCGGCGAGGGCGAGACACTGGCTCGGCGGGACCACCGCCATCGTCCTCCTCGGCGCCGCCTTGCCCCTCGCCGGGCTCGTCCGGCCCGCGGCGGCGGCCGCCCCGGGCGTGACGCTCGTGTCGCAGACCACCACGGTCCTGCCCTCCGCCGACGGCACCGGACGGTTCTCCGTCGCCTTCACCCGGCCGGCCGGGGACGGCGCCGCCACCGTGTCGACGCGCCTCTACGCCCCGCTGACCACGCGCTCGGGCTTCGTGTCGGCCATGTCGCCATCCGGACCGACGAGCCAGATCGACGAGACGGCGCCGATCGCCCTGTCCTGCCTGCCCAAGGCCGCTGACGCCCGACGGCTCACCGTGGAGGTCCTGACCGGCTCGAGCCCCGCCCCCGCCCCCCGCAGCTGCCAGGGGACGTCGGCCGTGCCGACCTGGACGCTCCGCTGCACGCCCGGCGGCGGCCGGTGCAGCGGGGTCTACCCCGTCGTCCTCGAGGTCCGCGCCGGTTCGAGCACGACGTCCATCACGACCTTCCTCACCTTCGCCGAGTCGCCCGCCGTCCAGCCACTGCGCGCCGCCGCGATCTTGACCCTCGGCCCGACGGCCACCGCCGAACAGGTCGCCGAGGTCGCTGCAGGGGTCCGTGCGGCACCCGGTGCCTCCGCGGCGGTCTCCCTAGCTCCGACGGCCGCCACCCGCCTGGCCGCCGGGTCGGTCGGCCAGCGCTCGCTGGCGGAGCTCGCCGGCGCCGTGACCGCTCCCGACCACGAGGTCGTTCGCTCGCCGTTCACCTCCATCGACCCCGGCGCCCTGGCGGTCTCGGGCCTCACCACCCAGGTCCCCGCCCAGGTGACCCGAGGCGATCGGCTGCTCCGACGAGCAGGCATCCGATCGGCTGCTGCCGCCGGCTTCATCGCGACCTCGCCGGTGACCTCGAGCACGGCCGGCGGCCTGGCGGCCGCTGGCATCAGCCGCCTGGTGATCCCCGACTCCTCGCTCGCCACGCCCACCTCCGCCACGCTGTCGTGGGGCGAGCCCTTCTCCCCGGCCGGGTCGCCGGGGATCGTGGCCCTGGCGGCCGACTCCATCCTCTCGGCCCAGATGGGACCCGGATCCGATCCCGTCCTGGCCGCCGAGCGGCTCCTGGCCGACCTCGCCCTGCTGCACCTCGAGCGGCCGAGCCTCTCGGCGCCTCTCGGCGTCGTGCTCCTCGCCCCCGACGGCTGGACCCCGAACCGTGCCTTCATCACGACCCTGCTGCGCGGCCTGGTCGGCAACCCGCTGGTCTCGTCCGCCACCCTCTCCTCGCTCTTCGCCACCCTGGCCGCCGGCAGCAACGGCGTGCCCGGCACCCGGGCGCTGGCCAGCCCGGGGCCTAGCGCTCCGTGGCCGGCGGCCCAGGTGGGCTCCCTGGCCGGGGGCCAGGCACGAGTGGCCGCCCTGGCCGGAGCGCTCACCCAGGGCCGTCACGTTGTCCGTCGCCTCTCTGACGGGTTCCTGCTCGCCGAGAGCGACCGGCTCGGGACCACCGGACGCACCGGAGCCCTCGGGGCGGCCAACGGTGCCGTCGACGCCGAGCTCGGGCACCTCGGCATCGGGGGCGCCGACATCACCCTGACCTCGCTCAAGGGGGCGCTGCCGATCACCCTGACCAAGACCGCCGACTGGTCCATGGCCGGCGTCCTGAGCGTCCACAGCGACCACCTCCGCTTCCCGCGAGGTCGGACCCGGATGGTCACCCTCGACCACCCGACCCAGGCCGTCCGGATCCCGGTGGTGGCCGAGACCACCGGCGACCTGACGGTGTCGGTCACCCTCAGCACCCCATCGGGCAACCTGCTGCTGGCCCGCCAGCGGATCGTGGTGCGGACCACCCAGACCTCCGCCGCGGCGATCGTGCTCACCATCGGGGCGGCGCTGGTGCTGCTCGTCTGGTGGATCCGCACGTCGATGCGGCGGCCCCGCAGGCGGTCGCGTCGGTGAGCGAGGCCGTCGCCCCGCGCTCGGGGCTCACCGCCGCCATCGGCTCCATGGCGGCCGGGACGACGATCTCGCGGGCCACCGGCGTCCTGCGGGTCCTGGTCCTCGTCTACGTGCTCGGCATCTCGCCGCTCGCCGACGCCTACAACCTCGCCAACACCATCCCCAACATGGTCTACGACGTCGTCCTCGGCGGCGTGCTCGGGGCCACGTTCATCCCCGTCTTCATCCAGCGGCTGACCTCGACGTCCGAGCGGGAGGCCTGGCGGTCCATCTCGGCCATCTGCACCCTGGCCGTGGTGGTCCTGGCCGTGACCACGGCGGCGTTCATGGTCCTGGCGCCCTTCCTGATCGACGCCTTCACCTCGCTCGAGCACGTCCGCCGGGTCGGGTCCGCCCAGCACCTCGCCACCCAGCGCCACGTGGCCACCGTGCTCCTGCGCTGGTTCATCCCCCAGGTCTTCCTCTATGGCCTGCTGAGCATCGGCGGGGCGCTGCTCAACGTCCGGCGGCGCTTCGGGGCACCCATGTGGGTGCCCATCGCCAACAACGTCGTGTGCATCGGCGTCCTGCTGGTCTTCGCCGCCGTGGTGCCGACGCCCACGCTGCACTCGGTGTCCATGAGCCCAGGGCAGCTCGCCCTCCTCGGCGCCGGCACCACGGCGGGGGTCGCCGTGCAGTTCCTGCTCCTGGTCCCGAGCCTCGTCAAGGCCAAGATCGGCCGCCTGCGCTGGCGGTGGGACCTCAAGGACCCGGCGGTGCGCACGGTGGCCCGCCTCGGATCCTGGACCTTCGGGTTCGTCGTCATCAACCAGGCCGCCCTGTTCTTCGTGATCGCCCTGGCCTTCAGCGTCGGCGGCTCCGGGCCGGTGTCGTCGTACACCTACGCCTATGCCTTCTGGCAGATGCCCTATGCCATCGTCGCCGTGTCGGTGATGAGCGCGGTCACGCCCGACCTCGCCACGCACCACTCGACGGCCGACGAGCTGGCCTTCGTGGCCCGGTTCGGCTCCGGCCTGCGGTCGGTGCTGGCCATGATGATCCCGGCCTCGGTGGCGCTGTTCCTCCTGGCCAAGCCGGCCATCGCCCTGCTGCTCGGCCACGGCAACACCCGACCGCACCAGACCGCCGAGACCGGGATGGCCCTCGCCGAGCTCTCGCTCGGCCTCGTGGGCTTCTCGGTCTTCCAGTACGTGGTGCGCGCCCTGCAGTCCATGCACCGTACCAAGACGGCCTTCTGGCTCTACCTCGGCGAGAACGTGGTGAACGTGGTGGTCGCCATGCTCCTCGTCGGCCCGCTCGGCCTCGCCGGCATCGCCCTGTCGGTCTCCGTCGGCTACTCGGTGGCCGCCGTGGCCGGCCTGCTGGTCCTCGAGCGGTCGCTCGGCCGTCTCGGTCCGCCCGGCTGCTACCGGCCCCTCGGTCGGATCTGCGCGGCGAGCGCCGTCATGGGCGTGGTCATCGCGGTGGTCTCGAACCTGTCTGGCGCCCTCGCCGGACCGGCGCTCTACGCCCGGGTCATCGGGGCCGTGGTCCTCGGCGGGGCCGCCTACCTCGGCACCGCCGCGCTGCTCCACACCAAGCAGAGCGCCGCCTCGCGGGAGGGTCTGCAAGACTCCTGATGTTGTCACCCGACCAAGGAGCCCCGATGTCCAACGTCACCATCGTCACCGACTCTGCCGGCGACATCCCCGTCGACATCGCCGCCGACCTCGGCATCGTGGTGGTCCCGCTCAGCATCCGCTTCGGCGAGGAGGAGTACACCGACTGCGTCGACCTGACGCCGGCCGAGTTCTGGGCCAAGTGCGCGAGCTCGGACAAGCTCCCCGAGACAGCCGCCCCCTCGCCGGGGGCCTTCGCCGAGGCCTTCGAGGCGGCCCGCTCCGCGGGCGCCCCGGGCGTCGTCTGCCTGACCATCTCGGGCGAGCTCTCCGGCACCTACCAGTCGGCCCTCACCGCGGCCGAGTCCATCGACGGCTTCGAGGTGGTGGTGATCGACACCCGGGCGGTGACGATGGCCGAGGGGCTCCTGACCATCGTGGCCGCCGAAGCGGCCGCCTCCGGGGCGTCGGTGGCCGACATCGTGGCGCTCGTCGGCGAGAACCTCGACCGGGTCGGCGTGGTCGGCTCGCTCGACACCCTCGAGCACCTCAAGAAGGGTGGTCGGGTCGGTGGGGCCCAGGCCCTGCTCGGCTCGATGCTCTCGATCAAGCCCCTGCTCGAGCTCAAGGACGGCCGGGTGGCCGAGGCCGGACGGCAGCGCACCCGGGCCAAGGCCATCTCGCACCTGGCCAAGGTGGTCACCGAGGCCGGCCCCTACGCCCGGATCGCCGTGGCCCACGGCTCGGCCCCCGACGTCGACACGCTGCTGGCCAAGCTGGCCGACGTCGAGTGCGACACCCCGATGATCGTGACCGAGATCGGCTCCGTCGTGGGCACCCACGGCGGCCCGGGGATCATCGGGATCTGCTGGCTGCGCCGACCCTGATCGCCGTCGGTGCGCGCTAGGTTCTCTGACGTGGCCGACGACACCAACCAGCACGCCAAGCTCGGGGACGACTGGCCGGCGAAGGCGGTCGACCTCGTCGACCTGACCGTCAACACCATCCGCGACAAGGTCATCCGGCCCATCATCATCGTCGGCCGGTCCATAGTCTTCGGCCTGCTGATCGCCACCCTGCTGATCGTGATCGCCGTCGGGGTCGGCGTCGCCATCCTGCGGCTGCTCGACAACTACCTCTTCCCCAACGACGTCTGGGCCTCCTACCTGATCCTCGGGGCGATCGTCACCGCGGTCGGGCTCTTCGTGTGGACCAAGCGCCAGCCGCGCCACACGGACCCCTCCTCCTGACGCCCCGCACGCCTGCTGAAAGGAACGCCCATGGCGATCTCCACCAAGGTCCTCATCATCGGCTCCGGGCCGGCCGGCCTCACGTCGGCGATCTACACCGCTCGAGCCCAGCTCAGCCCCATCGTCATCGAGGGCGAGCCCTCGTCCACCTCCGACCAGCCCGGCGGGCAGCTCATGCTGACCACCGAGGTCGAGAACTTCCCCGGGTTCACCGACGGGATCATGGGGCCCGAGCTGATGGGCCAGATGCGGGCCCAGGCCGAGCGCTTCGGCGCCGACCTGCGGACGGAGAAGGTCTCGCGGCTCGACCTGTCGTCCCGGCCGTTCCGGGCCTGGGTCGGCGACCCGGAGGCGGCCGAGCCCACCTATGAGGCCACGGTCGTCATCCTGGCCACCGGCGCCCGGGCCCTGATGCTCGACGTCCCCGGCGAGGACCGGCTCCTCGGCCACGGGGTCTCCACCTGCGCCACCTGCGACGGCTTCTTCTTCCGCGGCCAGGAGATCATGGTGGTCGGCGGCGGGGACTCGGCCCTCGAGGAGGCCATGTTCCTGACCCGGTTCGCCGAGAAGGTGATCCTCGTGCACCGCCGCGACTCGCTGCGGGCCAGCAAGATCATGCAGGAGCGGGCCCTGGCCAACGAGAAGATCGAGTTCCTCTGGAACTCCCAGATCACCGAGATCCATGGGGACACCAAGGTCTCGTCTGTCTCGCTGGTCGACACGGTGAGTGGGGCGACCTCCACCCGGGACATCGCCGGCGTGTTCGTGGCCATCGGCCACCAGCCGGCCACTGACATCTTCGCCGACCAGCTCGAGCTGCACGGCAACGGCTACCTGGCCGTCCACGCCGGGTCGCGCACCTCGATCGATGGCGTCTTCGCCTGCGGCGACGTCGCCGACCACACCTATCGCCAGGCCATCACGGCGGCGGGCACCGGCTGCATGGCGGCGATCGACGCCGAGCGCTGGCTCGAGGCGCAGGGGTCCTAGGCTAGGGAGAGATCCCCCGGGAACAACTGCCGGCCCGCCGGCGTTGTGAACGGTGACAAGCCAAGGAGCACGCCATGAGCGCCAACATCATCACCCTCACCGACGACACCTTCGACGAGACCATCGGGTCGTCGTCGGTCCCGGTCCTCGTGGACTTCTGGGCCGAGTGGTGCGGACCGTGCAAGCAGATCGCCCCGATCCTCGAGGAGATCGCCGTCGAGCAGGAGGGCCGCATCGCCATCGCCAAGCTCGACATCGACGCCAACCTGGCCCAGACCCAGAAGTACGGCGTGATGAGCATCCCGACCATGATCCTGTTCAAGGACGGCGAGCCCGTCGAGCGCCTCGTGGGGGCGAAGCCCAAGGGCGCCCTGCTGCAGGACCTGTCCAAGCACCTGTCCTGAGCACCCTGCTCCCGCTCCACGACGGGTCCACCGGCCCCGCCGTCGCCGACCTCCAGGGCCGGCTGACGCGGGTCGGCCCCAGCCCGATCACCGATCCTGAGGGGACCTTCGGGCCCTCGACGCGCGCCGCCGTGGAGGCCTTCCAGCGCCAGCGGGGCCTGCGCATCGACGGGATCGTGGGCCGGCAGACCTGGGCGACCCTGGTCGAGGCCGGCCTGGTCCTCGGCGACCGGCCCCTCTACCGCACGCACCCCATGCTCCGGGGCGACGACGTGGCGGACCTCCAGAGCCGCCTGTGCTCGCTCGGCTTCGACACGGGCCGGGTCGACGGGATCTTCGGTGACAACACGGCGACCGCGGTGGCCGTGTTCCAACGCAACGTCCAGCTCCCCATCGACGGGATCGCCGGCCGGCTGACGGTCGACGAGATCGTCCGGGTGACCGCCCGACACCAGACCTTCTCCCCAGTCACCCCCCTCAGGGAGGCCGAGCGACGGCGCCTCGAGCCCACGACGCTGCGCGGCCGCCACATCGGCGTCGGCGAGAGCGGGGGCCTCGGCTCGGTGGCGGGTGCCCTCACACGACGCCTCGCCGCCGGCGGAGCGCGCGTGACCCTGCTCAGCCACCCGGACGAGTCCACTCAGGCCCACGAGGCCAACGACGCCGAGGTGGATGCCTTCGTCGGCCTGCGGCTGAATCCTGCAACTCCCGGTTGCAAAGTGTCCTTCTGGTCGGGGTACGCCACGGAGTCGGCTCGAGGGCGCGAGCTCGCCGTGGCCATGGTGGAGCGGGTCCCCGTCGTCGTGGGTGGTGGCGGGTCGGCCGAGGGCATGAGCCTCGCCGTGCTGCGCGAGACCCAGATGCCGGCGGTCATGGTCGAGGTGGGTCCGCTCGAGGTAGTGGTCGAGCGCTCCGGCCCGCTGGCGGATGCCCTCGCTGAGGCCATCTCGGCCTGGGCGGAGAGCTGATCCCCACAGGTCGAGAGCCGAGGAGCCGACCGAGCAGACCCCTTGGCGCCACTGAGGTCTGCGCGAACTTCCGGCAACCAGTGCGCGACAATCCACAACCTAATGCACAGGGTGGGGAAAACCGTGAAGAGCCGGTTGAGCGAACCCTCGACGACTCAGGAAGGTTCGGCGGAGCGCTGCGACCCGAGCATCTGGCGGTAGATGCGCTCGAGGTCCTCGAGGGTGGCGAACTCCACCATCAGACGGCCGCGCTTGGCCGACAGATCCACCTTCACCCGGGTCTCGAGGTGCGTCGAGAGCAGGTCCTCGAGCTCCACGATCCCAGGTGGCGGCAGCGGTCGGGGACCCGTCCGCCGGGGTTCTGACGGCTGGGTGGGCCGGGTGGGGGAGGTGACCTGACCACCGTCTTCGGTGGGCTCGACCCCCTCGGAGACCCCGCCGTTGCGGACGAGCTCCTCGGTGGCCCTCACCGAGAGGCCCTGAGCCACCACGGTGGCGGCCAGCGCCTCCTGGAGCGCCCGGTCGGGCGTCCCGAGCAGCGCCCGGCCGTGGCCTGCGGTGAGCTCGCCGTCGGCTATGGCCCGCTGCACCCCGGCCGGCAGCTGGAGGAGCCGGAGGGTGTTGGTGACCGAGGCCCGACCCTTGCCGACCCTTGTGGCCACGTCATCATGTGTGAGCTGGAACTCATCGATCAGCTGCTGGTAGGCGGCCGCCTCCTCGAGGGCGTTGAGGTCAGCCCGGTGGAGGTTCTCCACCAGGGCCTGCTCGAGGCTGCTCTGGTCCGAGGTCGACGCCCGCACCAGCACCGGGATGGTGGCGAGGCCCGCCCGACGAGCGGCGCGCCAGCGGCGCTCACCCGCGATGAGCTCGAAGGAGTCGCCCTCCTCACCCAGCGGGCGCACCAGGATCGGCTGGAGCACGCCGAGCTCGCTGATCGACGCGGCCAGCGAGGCGATCTGCTCGTCGTCGAAGTGGTCCCGGGGCTGGAAGGTGTTGGGGGTGATGGAGCCGATCGGCACCTCCCGCAGCACACCGTCTGCCACCTCTGCTGTGTCGCCGGGGATCAGGGCCCCGAGGCCCTTACCCAGCCCGCTTCGGCGCGCCACCGCTCACCTCCACTGCCAGGGCCCGGTAGGCGTGCGCCCCCCGGGAGTTCGTGTCGAACGTCGTGATGGGCTGCCCGAACGAGGGCGCCTCAGAGAGCCGGACCGTCCGGGGGATGATCGTGTCGCAGACCTGGTCGGGGAAGTGAGCCCGGACATCGTCACGCACGTCAGACGCCAGGCGGGTCCGAGAATCGAACATCGTCAAGACGATGGTGGACATCTCGAGGGTCGGGTTCAGGTTCCCCGCCACCAGCTTGAGCGTGTTGCGGAGCTGGCTCAGGCCCTCGAGGGCGTAGTACTCGCACTGGATCGGCACCAGCACCTCGCCGGCCGCCGACAGGGCGTTGATCGTGATCAGGCCGAGCGACGGAGGGCAGTCGATAAGGACGAAGTCGAAGTCCTCCATCAGGGGCTCGAGAGCCCGCTTGAGTCGCATCTCGCGGCTGAAGGCCGGCACCAGCTCGATCTCGACGCCCGACAGGTCGAGCGTGGCCGGGGCGACGAAGAGGTTCTTGACGCTCGTGGCCTCGATCACGTCCTCGAGCGGGTGCTCGCGCATGATCACGTCGTACATCGAGTGCTCGAAGTTCTTGCGCTGGATCCCGAGGCCGGTGGTGGCGTTGCCCTGTGGGTCGAGGTCCACGACCAGCACCCGATAGCCCATCTCCGCCAGGCCGGCCCCCAGGTTGATCGTCGTGGTGGTCTTCCCCACCCCACCCTTCTGGTTGGCGACGGCCAGGATGCGGGGGAGTGGTCGGCCGGTCGGCTCCGGGTCCTCGCCGGGCGCCGCCACCTCGTCGGAAGGGTCGTCTGACGGGCTCGTGGCCGCAGGGTCGCTCTGGGCGCCCTCTGGGGCCGACGTGGCCTCCTGTGGCATGGCGGTCGGGGTCGGGGCGGCCTCAGTGGCCTCTGGGGCGTCCTGGGCATCCACCGGCGACGCCTCCGGGGTCAGCGCCGGGCCTACCACATCAGACGGCTCTGGGCTGAAGGCCCCATCCCTGTTCTTCCGCCAGATCGCCATCAGCGCGCAGTGGGGAGGATGTCGGTCACGGCCCCATGATGGCCGCTCCCGCATCCGGCGTCAAGGGCTCGCTCGAGTGGCTTCCTGCCCCATGTTCCACGTGGAACAACCGCGACGGGCCATCCAGCCGATGGTTGGAATGTTCCACGTGGAACATCGTCCTCAGAACAGCGGCCGCTTCGCCGGCACACCCACCCGACGCGGGAAGCGCTCAGGGCAAGGGGAGCACTGCTCGATCAGAGCGAACCGCGCCCCGGTCACGAGCAGCCGGGCGGGCCCCATGCCCAGCTCGGCCAGGCCGGAGGCGGGCCACCGGTCCTCGAGCCCACCCGGGGGCTCGGAGACCAAGAGATGGCCTCCGGGGGCAAGGAGGCCGGCTGCGCACTCGGCCAGCACCGGCGGGGCGCCGAAGGAGCGCGCCACCACGAGGTCCGCGGAGCCCCGCAGCTCCGGGTCGTGGCCAAGATCCTCCGCCCGCTCGCATCGGACGGTGACATGGTCTGCCACCCCAAGCTCCTCGACCGCCTCGGCGAGGAAGGCGCAGCGGCGCACGGAGCCGTCGACGAGCAGCAGCTGCGTGGTGGGCCAGCGGCCAGCCAGCACCAGACCTGGGAGCCCGCCCCCTGAACCCAGGTCAACCACCAGGCCGAGCGGGCCGAGGGCGGCCTCAGCGACCGCATCGGCGAAGGCCGAGGCGTGGGATGCCTGCGGCCCGATGTCCCCGGGTCCCAGGAAGCCCAGCTCACGGCTCCTCGTCAGAACAGACTCCACCCCCTCGTCCAGGGGTGCGCCCATGGCTGGATCAGCCTGCCGGGGCGATCACCACGTGCCGACGGGCGTCCTCGCCCTCGGACCGGGTGGTCACGCCGTCGACCTCGTTGATCGCGTCGTGCACGACCTTGCGGTCAGCCGGCGACATCGGCTCGAGCGTCCGCTCCTCGCCGGAGGAGATGACCAGGTCGGCCTGCTCCTTGGCGAAGCGCGAGAGGGCGGCGGACCGGCGCTCGCGGTAGCGAGCGACGTCGACGAGGATCCGGTCGGTCTTGGCCGTGTATCGGCCCTGGACCACCGTCCTGGTCACATCCTGGAGGGCGGCCAGCGTGGTCCCACGCGGGCCGACCAGCATGCCGAGACCCTCACCGTCGACGGCGAGCTCCACCGTCTCATCGTCGAGCGTGCGGATCTCCACGGTCGCCTCGAGCTCCATCACCTTGATTAGGCCGTCGAGAAACTCCTTCGCCACCGCGGCCTGCTCCTCAAGTGTCACGCCATCTGCCATCTCGTCCTCTTCCTTCTTCTTCGATGCGCCACCGGCGGGCGCCACACTTGATGCTCCAGCAGCGCCGGCTGCCTTCCGATCTCCACCGCGGCCGCCGTCCTGGCGTCCACCCTGCTGCTTGTCACCCTTGGGCTTGGGGGCTCGCTGGCCGCCCTGGCCATCTCCACGGGGCTTCGGGCTGCGCTGGGCGTCGCCCCGGCCCTTCCCGCCACGAGAACGCTTTGGTCGGGGAGAGGTCGGCTGGACCCGGGCCCGAACCCTCGCCTCCCCGCGGACGCGGCCGAAGAGGCCGGTCTTCGGCTCCTGGACGACCTGGATCTCGGCGTCGCCCTCGGCGACCCCGAGCTGCTCGAGCGCTCGCTCCTTGGCGGCCTCGACGGTGCTTGCGGTGATCTCAACCCATTCCACGATCTAGCGCTCCTTCCTCTTGCGCTTGTTCTTCGAGCGCGTTGAGGGGTTGGCCGTCGGCTTCGACGACTCATCCTCCGACGCGGCGGGGACGACGTCCCCCTTCTTCTTCTCCGTGCTGCTGGCCGCGATGGCGCCAGCCTTCCCAGCCGCCGGACGCTGCGTGGCGACCGGGGCCGCCAGCGGCTTCACGGCTCCGCTGGCGAAGATCGCCTCCTGCGTCAGGATCCTGATCACGGAGGAGACCACCATGTAGATCAGGACTGCTGCAGGGATCAAAAAGTAGATGTAGGCGAAGATGATCGGCATGAACTTCTGCAGTGTGGCCATCTGAGAATTCTGCTGTGAAGCAGGATTCCGCTTGCTCATCCTTGACATCTGGACGTACTGGAGGGCCACGGCAATTCCCACCAATGCGAAGAATGGGATGGCGGCGATCCATGAGGAGTGGTGGGAGAACGGCTTCAGCGCAAGATCGATGCCGAAGGAGTTCATTTGGCCGTTATGAGCCACCAGATCGCAATACATCTTCGAGGTGTCGGGGATGTATCGAGGAGCTGCATTTGCGTGGGTGATCGTCAGGTGGCAGGCGTCTATGACGTTTGCTGGGATCTTCACAGCGGGTGTAACGGTGTTGGTAATGCCACGGATGACGTCGTAGAGGATGATCAGGAAGGGGAACTGGATGAACATCGGCAGGCAGCCGCCGGCCGGGTTGACCTTCTCCTCCTTGTAGAGCCGCATCAGCTCCTCGTTGAGCTGCGCCCGGTTCTCCGCGCCCTTGTACTTCTGCTGGAGCTTCTTGATCTCCGGCTGGACCCGCTGCATGGCGATCATCGACTTGGTGCTCTTGACCGTCAGGGGGGTCAGGGCGCCCATGATGATGATCGTCAGGATGCTGATGGCGATGGCGTAGTTGGGGATGATGGCGTAGATGAAGGCCAGGATCGAGGCGAAGAGCTTCAGGATCGGCTGGAAGATCTGGCCGACCGAGCTCACGATGTTGCCGAGCAGCAGGATGTGGGCGGTCATCGGGTTCCCCCTCTGGTGTTGAGCGGAACGAGGTCAACGCCTCGGCCGCCGATGGGATTGCAGCGCAGAATCCGCCAGGCCGCGAGGCCCGACCCTCGGATCAGGCCGTGTTCGGCGAGCGCCTCGTGGGCGTACTCCGAGCAGCTGGGCGTGAACCGACACGGAGACGGGGCTCCGGCGCGGGCCTGCTGATAGGCCTCGACGGCCCGTTGCGCGAGGCGGGCGGGACGAGAAGGCACGGTTCCGGTCACCTCGCGCTCCGAGAGCCGCCGGCCGCCAGCGCGAGCGCGCTGGAGAGCTGGTCGGTCAGCTCCTGGAAGTTCATCGTGGCTACCTCTGCTTCTGTGGTGATCAGGTAGGCGCCGCCCGGAATCCCTTGGGAGACCTGGCGAATCGCACTCTTCGTCCGCCTTCGGATGCGGTTGCGCCGCACGGCGTTCCCACACCGCTTCGACACGGCGTAGGACACCTGGACCTCGTCATCAGCCCCATCGAGCCGGACCCAGCGCACCGCGAGCGGTCCACGCCGGGCCCTGCCGTCGGGGCGACGGAGGGCCTGGAACGTCGCCTGTGAGACCACGGGTCCCACACGCCGACGGTCCATGGGTCAGACGGTCAGCTTGTGGCGGCCCTTGGCCCGGCGGGCGCGCAGGATGTTGCGTCCGGCCTTGGTCGCCATGCGGGAGCGGAAGCCGTGGGTCTTGGCTCGCTTGCGGGTGTTGGGCTGATAGGTGCGCTTCATGTTCTCTTCCTGACCTTCCGTTCGTGCGTCGTCGCCGCGGTGCCCAGCTCGAGCATGCGAGCAGGCGGTCGTGCGTGACGGTCTCGCCATGCTAGACGGCGCGCGCCCCTCTCCACTAGTCGAACCTCTTCGCGTCGGCTAATCTCCCCAGTCCGCTCAGCGCGCGCCGGTTCTCCACAGGACCGTCCGCGCTCCACAGGTGTGGACATGGGTGTGGACAAGTACGAGGACCGCGAGGTGGGGGGATCGATGGACGAGATCACTGAGATTTGGGGGAAATGTCGCCCTTCCCTCCAGGAATCCGTGTCCGACGTGGTGTGGAAAACCTGTCTATCATTGGTCACACCTGTGAAGATCTCTGGGGATAACCTGACCCTCGGCGTCCCGAGCCCCTACGTCAGGAGCAAGGTCGCCGAGCGGTTCCTCGGCCTGGTGCGCGACGCCGCCTCCGGCGCCGCCGGTCGGCCGCTCGACATCTCCCTCGTCATCGTCGCCGGCGAGGAGCCCACGTTCGACGACGTCTTCCCGGTCTCCGACGGCCCGACCCCAGCGCCGAGCGTCACCGACCAGCGGCCCTCATCGATCCCTGCCACCCCGGCCGCCGCACAGAACCCCGACGGGATCCGCCTCGATCCTCGCTTCACCTTCGAGACCTTCGTCTCGGCCCAGTCGAACCGCATGGCGCTCGCCGCCGCCCAGACCGTCGCCGAGTCGCCGGGTCGGTCCTACAACCCGCTGTTCATCTACGGCGGGTCCGGCCTCGGCAAGACCCACCTGCTCCACGCCATCGGCAACTGGATGGTGCAGACCCGACCCTCGAGCCGGGTGCTCTACGTCACCACCGAGACCTTCTTCAACGACTTCGTCGAGTCCATCCGCCTCAAGACCCAGCTCGCCCTCAAGCGCAACTACCGCGAGTGTGACGTCCTCCTGGTGGACGACATCCAGTTCATCCAGAACAAGGACGCCCTCCAGGAGGAGCTGTTCCACACGTACAACACCCTGCACTCAGCGGGGAAGCAGATCGTGCTCACCTCGGACCGACCGCCCAAGTCCATCGAGAAGCTCGAGGACCGGCTGCGCAGCCGGCTCCTCTCGGGCCTCGTCGCCGAGATCGAGGCACCGGACCTCGAGACCCGGATGGCCATCCTCCGCGCCAAGGCCCAGTTCGAGCGGATCGACCTGCCCGACGACGTGAGCGACTTCATCGCCACCAACGTGCGCGACAACATCCGAGAGCTCGAGGGTGCGCTCACCCGGGTGGCGGCGTTCGCCTCGCTCACCGGCGAGCCCATCTCGCTGTCCCTCGCAGTCCAGGTGCTCCCCGACATCGGCTCCGAGCCGGCGCTCATCACCCCCGACATGATCCTGCTGGCCGTCGCCGACACCTACGGCCTCACGGTCGACGAGCTCGTCGGACCCCGCCGGGCCCGTCCCCTCGTGACCGCCCGCCACGTGGCGATGTACCTGATCCGGTCGCTCACGGACTACTCCTACCCGTCGATCGGCAAGGTCTTCGGCGGCCGAGACCACTCCACGGTCATCAGCGCCGTCGACAAGATCAGCGCCCAGATGGGAGAGAAGCGCCAGCTCTACGAGCAGGTGACGTCGCTGATCCACCAGATCAAGGGAGGTGGGTGAAACATGTGGACAACCACGGTGGGCACCGGTGATCCCGGGCGCGTAAGTTGGGGGAACCGACCCCCTCTTTCCACAGCGACCACAAGGATCCAGCCAGCCGCCGGTTCCAGGCCCACAGGACCCTTCGTCGCTGGGGATTGCTAGACCCCCTCTGAACAGGGGAGACTCTCGGTTCTCCCCAATCCACAGCCCCTACTACTACTGACTCTTTCTAGAGAACATCTCGGATGTGTACTGCATTCCGACCGAAAGGATCCGACACGATGAAGTTCCGATCTGAGCGCGACTCCCTCGTCGAGGCCCTCTCGACCGCCCGACAGGCGGTCAGCACCCGCATGAGCATGCCGGTGCTCTCCGGTGTACTCATGACCACCGAGGGCAACCAGCTGACCATCGTCGGCACCGACAACGATCTCTCGATCCGCGTCACCCTCGAGGTGATCGGCATCGAGGACGGCACCGCGGTCATCCCCGCCCGACTCGCCACCGACATCATCCGCCGCCTCGAACCGGGAGCGGTGACGCTCGACGCCTCGGCGGAGCAGGTCGAGATCGCCGCCAGCCGGTCGCAGTTCTCCCTCCGGGCCTTCCCGCCGGTGGAGTTCCCTGCGGTGTCAATCACCACGCAGACCTCGGCCCAGGTCCCGATCTCGGCGCTGGCCGAGGGCCTCGACCAGGTCGTCCGAGCCGCCTCGAACGACGAGGCACGACCGTTGCTGACCGGCGTGCTGCTGACCAAGGGCGAGGGTGGGCTCCGCCTGGTGGCCACCGACTCGTACCGGTTGGCCCTGCGCGAGCTCCCGGCCGTCGACGGTGTGGTCGGCGACGAGGACATCCTCGTCCCCGCCCGGGCCCTCGAGGAGCTCAAGCGGCTCGTGAACCCCTCTGACGAGGGATCGATCGGCATCCACACCACCGAGTCGGAGATCACGTTCCTGGTCGGCCAGGTGGCCATCTCGACGCGACTGATCTCGGGGACCTATCCCGACTACCGCCAGCTGATCCCCGAGTCGTACCCGAACTCGCTCCACCTCGGGAAGGAGACGCTCCTCGGGGCGCTGCGCCGGGTGCGGATCTTGGTGAAGGACAACACGACCCCGGTCCGCATGTCGATGCGCGCCGGCGGTGTCGACCTCAAGGTGGTGAGCCAGGAGGTGGGCGAGGGCACCGAGACCGTCGACGGCGACTACACCGGCGAGGACCTGACCATCGCCTTCAACCCGAGCTACCTCATCGAGGGGATCGAGGCGGTGGCGGGCGACGAGGTCATCATCGAGACCTCCGACGCCACGCGCCCGGCGACCGTCCGCAGCGGCGAGCAGGACAGCTACCGCTACCTGCTGATGCCCGTCCGGGTGAGCTGATCGCCCGGTGGGCCTCCACCGCCTCGAGCTGACGGACTTCCGGCCGTTCGCGTCGCTGGTCTTCACCCCCGACCCTGAGGGGACCACGATCCTCATCGGCCCCAATGGGACGGGCAAGACCTCGCTCTTGGAGGCCGTGGCCTACCTCGGCCTCGGGCGCTCGCTGCGGGGGAGCCCCCGCGAGGCGATGATCCGCAACGGGGCCGACACCTCGATCCTCCGAGCCGACCTCGTCGACGGCGACCGGCCGATCCTCGTCGAGGCCGAGCTGGCCCGGGTCGGACGATCGCGCATGCAGATCAACCGCCAGGCGGTCCGATCGAGGCGCGACATGGCCGAGGCGGTCCCGGTGAGCACCTTCTGCCCCGACGACATGGGGGTGGTCCAAGGGGGGCCGGCCGGTCGCCGCGACCTCCTCGACGACGCCCTGGCGCTGCTCGACCCCGGTGCCGGTGCCGTCATCGCCACCGTGGACAAGACGGTGACCCAGCGCAATGCCCTCCTGCGGCAGTCGGGCGGGCGGCTCACCGACGAGATCGCCTCGACGCTCGACGTCTGGGACGACCGCCTGACAGCCTCCGGCGACGAGCTCATCGCCATGCGTCGACGGCTTCTGGCCGAGCTCGCCGATCCGATCGACCACGCGTACCGGGCCCTGGCCGGTTCCTCCTCCCCCGGGCTCGCCACCGCCTCCTACGAGCCGACCGCCCCCGACGGGATGGCGGCGTCGCTCGCCGCCACCCGGACCGAGGACCTTCGCCGGGGGGTCACCACTACCGGACCTCACCGCGACGACGTCGCCCTGGTCCTCTCTGGCCGCGACGCCCGCAACCAGGCCTCCCAGGGCGAGCAGCGGACCTTCGCCCTCGCCCTGCGCCTGGCGGTGCACCTCGCGGCGGCAGAGCGCCACGGCAGCCCTCCCATCCTGATCCTCGACGATGTCTTCAGCGAGCTCGACCCCGGTCGTGGCCGGCGCCTGGTGGCCGAGCTCCCGGCGGGCCAGACCCTGGTCTCCACCGCCGCACCCCTGCCCGACGGCATCGCCCCGGCGATGGTGCTCGACGTGGCGACCATGTTCGAGGCCCATGGCTAGGGGAGGGGGCACCGGAGGCCGGCCGATCCCGATCGGCGATGCGCTACGCACCGTCGCGGGCCGGGTGACCCAGACCGACCTGCTCGGCATGGCCGAGATCTCCGCCGTCTGGGCAGACGTCGTCGGGGAGCGGTTGGCCGAGGAGGCACGGCCGTCCACGCTCAAGGACGGCCGCCTGGTGGTCTCGGTCCCGAGCTCGGTCTGGGCGGGGCAGGTCCGGCTGCTCTCGGCGGAGATCCTCGATGGCCTGCGCGCTGCGGCCAAGACCCCCGTGACCCAGATCGAGGTGACGGTCCGGCGCTAGGCCGGAGCACCGGAAGTCAGCTGGTGGTGGTCCCCATGGTGGCGAGGCACATCTCGTCGGAGGACCCGTCGCCCCACGTCACGAACCGGGCCGGCAGTTTGCGCAGCTGCGGGTTGCGCTGGCGCAGGGTCGGGTCGTAGGTGCACGAGACGTGGATCGTGTCGCCCCGGTGGGCGACGACGTTCGGAGCCACCCGGATCGCTCCCTGGGCGTCGAAGTTGTAGTGGGGCTGGGAGATCAAGGGGACCTCGGTCCCGTCGGCCCGGGTGAGCGAGACGGTCTCGGACATGCCCAGCAGGTGCATGTGCGGCGAGATCCACCGGATGGTCTGGGTGTCGCCGACCGGCCAGTTGCAGCTCGTGCTCACGGCGTGCTGGTCGGTCACCGGGGCGTTCGGGTCGTGCTGGTTCCGGCAGACCCACTCGATCGAGTTCACGAAGCTGACGGCCGAGGGACCGAAGCGGGCCGAGAGGTCGGCGAGCGACGCGCTCCGGTCGCACAGCGGACCAGTCACGCCGGTGGGGCACGGCAGGTCAGGTGGGGCGACCATCTTGACCATGGTCAGGGGCTTGAGGTTCGACCCCTTCTGCGGGACGGTCGAGATCCGGACCCCGCTGCGGTCGGGGACGGAGCCGGCGAGGAGGTTGTAGTGGACCTGCTCGACGATGAGGCTCCCCTTGGGCATGGCGATCCCGGTGCCGTCGGTGAAGCGGCTCGGCTTGCCGCCCGGGGCCCATCCGCCGAGCCAGGTGGTGCCGTCGAAGGAGCCGGTCGGGTTCAGCGGCGCGCCGAAGCAGCCCCAGCCCTTGCCGCCATTGTTGAGCTTGCGGGCCAGGGCCGCCTTGTCGGGCGGGATGAGGAAGGAGATCTCGTGGTGGAGCTCCTTGGGGTGGGTGGGGAGGAACTGGCTCCCGACCACGAACGAGTCGGCGGTCAGGTGCGGATCGATCAGCGTGCAGTGGTACACGTCGGTGGACCCAGCCTTGGCCTCGGTCTTCGGGCTGAAGGTGGCCGATGGGGTGAAGGTCCTGGTGGTGACGTGGGCGGAGGCGCCGGCGGGCTGGGCCAGCACCGGGGCGAGGAGGCCGCCGACGAGGCTGGCGGCGGTGATGGCGAGGCGGAGCTGACGGCGCATCTGCCAAGCGTACCGAGGCCGTCGGGCTGGCGCCCACCATGCCAACGTCCTCGAGAGATCTCGCGCCGGAGAACCCCGAAGGCGACAGTTGCGTCAGGTAGGATCGAGGTCGATCAGAGATCTCTCGCGAGGGGATGCGCGCCCGGACGACGGCGCCATCGCGCGAGATCGAGGGGAGCTGCGTGGCCAAGGCGGAGAAGAACGAGACGTCGTACAGCGCGTCGGACATCACCGTCCTCGAGGGCCTCGACCCGGTGCGCAAGCGCCCGGGCATGTACATCGGCTCGACCGGCCCCGCCGGCCTCCACCACCTGATCTGGGAGGTGGTCGACAACGCCGTCGATGAGGCGATGGCGGGGCACTGCACCCGCATCGACGTCACCCTCCTCGCCGACGGCGGCTGCCGCGTCTCCGACGACGGCCGAGGGATCCCCGTGGACCCCCACCCCCAGTACAAGGGCAAGTCGGCGGCTGAGGTGGTCCTGACCGTCCTCCACGCCGGCGGCAAGTTCGGCGGTGCTGGCTACAAGGTGTCCGGCGGCCTCCACGGCGTCGGCGTGTCGGTCGTCAACGCCCTGTCGACCAGGCTCACCCTCGAGATCGACCGCAACGGCGACCACCACAAGCTCGAGTTCAAGAATGGCGGCAACGTCGACGGCAAGCTCGAGGTCACCGGCAAGGCCCCGAGGGACCGCACCGGCACCACCGTGACCTTCTACCCGGACGCCACCATCTTCGAGGAGACCGACTTCCGGGCCCAGACCGTCCTCGAGCGCCTGCAGATCATGGCCTTCTTGAACAAGGGCCTCGAGATCCGCTTCGCCGACGAGCGACCGGACCGCCAGCAGACGCAGTCCTACAAGTACAACGGCGGGATCGTCGACTACGTCAAGCACCTCAACGCCGCCAAGGAGTCCCTCTTCAAGAAGGTCGTCTCCTACGAGGTGGTCGAGGAGACGATGGAAGTGGAGGTCGCCCTCCAGTGGAACTCCTCCTACAACGAGTCGATCTACTCCTACGCCAACGGCATCTCGACCATCGAGGGCGGGATGCACGAGGACGGCTTCCGCAAGGCGCTGACCATCGCCGTGAACAAGTACGCCCGGGCGGCCAACCTCCTCAAGGAGAAGGAAGACAACCTCACGGGCGAGGACATCCGCGAGGGCCTCACCGCCATCATCTCGGTCCGCCTCGGCGAGCCGCAGTTCGAGGGCCAGACCAAGGCCAAGCTCGGAAACGTGCCCGTGAGGTCCATGGTCGAGAAGGCGACGAACGCCAAGCTGGCCGAATGGCTCGAGGAGAACCCTCGCGAGGCCAAGCAGATCGTGCAGAAGGCGGCCCTGGCCGCCCGTGCGCGCGTGGCGGCCCGCTCCGCCCGGGACCTCACCCGACGCAAGTCGGCGCTCGACGGTGCCGGCCTCCCCGGCAAGCTCGTCGACTGCTCCGGCCGCGACGCCCGGCAGTCCGAGCTGTTCATCGTCGAGGGCAACTCGGCGGGCGGCTCAGCCAAGGACGCCCGGAACCCGGTGACCCAGGCCATCCTCCCCATCCGGGGCAAGATCCTGAACGTCGAGCGCGCCCGCATCGACAAGATGCTCAAGAACGCTGAGGTCCAGGCCCTCATCGCCGCCATCGGTGCCGGCCTGGCCGAGGACTTCGACCTTGAGAAGATCCGGTACCACAAGATCATCCTCCTGGCCGACGCCGACGTTGACGGCAGCCACATCCGCACGCTGCTGCTGACCTTCTTCTTCCGCCAGATGAAGCCGCTGGTCGAGGCCGGCCACGTCTACGTGGCCCAGCCGCCGCTCTTCTCGACGCTGGTGGGCAAGGAGAAGGTGTACCTCAAGGACGACGCGGCCAAGACCCGCTTCCTCGAGGAGAACCCGAACCACAAGAACGACTTCCAGCGCCTCAAGGGCCTGGGCGAGATGGACTTCGACGAGCTGCGCGACACCACGATGGACGCGTCGAAGCGGTCGCTGCTCCAGATCAACGTCGAGCAGGCCGCGCTGGCTGATGAGGTGTGCAGCGTCCTCATGGGCGAGGACGTCGAGCTTCGTCGCCAGTTCATCCAGACCAACGCGAAGGACGTCCGCTTCCTCGACATCTGAGGACGGACGAAGGGGAGCCGATGGCACGCAAGAAGACAGGCGACGACACGCCGGAGCAGGACGCTCCGGTCGAGGGCTACATCGAGCCGATCGAGATCCAGGAGGAGATGGAGCGCTCCTTCCTCGAGTACTCGATGTCGGTCATCGTCAGCCGCGCCCTGCCAGACGTGCGCGACGGCCTCAAGCCGGTCCACCGCCGGATCCTCTACTCGATGTTCGCCCAGGGCCTCCGTCCCGACCGACCGCACACCAAGTGCGCCAAGGTCGTCGGCGAGGTCATGGGCACCTACCACCCGCACGGCGACACGGCGATCTACGACGCCCTCGTCCGGATGGTCCAGGACTTCTCGATGCGGCACCCGCTCGTCGACGGCCACGGCAACTTCGGCGGAACCGGCAAGGACGAGGGCGCGGCCGCCATGCGGTACACCGAGTGCCGGCTCGCCCCCCTCGCCCTCGAGCTCATGGCCGGCATCGACGAGGAGACCGTCGACTTCACCCCCAACTACGACAACACCGACGAGGAGCCAGTCGTCCTTCCGTCGCGCTACCCGAACCTGCTGGTCAACGGCTCGCAGGGCATCGCGGTCGGCATGGCCACCAACATCCCGCCGCACAACCTCGGCGAGGTCATCGACGCCACCCTCCACCTCCTCGAGCACCCTGACGCCACTCCTGACGACCTCATGGAGTTCGTCAAGGGCCCAGACTTCCCCACGGGCGCGCAGATCCTCGGCCGCCAGGGGATCATGGACGCCATCCGCACGGGTCGTGGGTCGATCAAGATGCGCGCCGTCGCCGAGATCGAGGAGGTGCGCGACTCGACCCGCATCGTGGTGACCGAGTTCCCGTTCCAGGTCTCGGTCGAGGCCATCGAGGAGCGGATCCACGACCTCGTGAAGGCCGGCGAGCTCGACGGCATCTCAGCCCTCCAGAACGACTCGGCCGGCCGCCAGCCCCGCCTGGTGATCAAGCTCAAGCGCGACGCCAACGCCAACGTGGTGCTGAACAAGCTGTTCAAGCAGACCGCCATGCAGACGTCGTTCGGCGTGAACACCCTGGCCCTGGTCGACGGCGTGCCCCGCACGCTGAACCTCGCCCAGGTCCTCACGCACTACATCGCCCACCAGGTCGAGGTCCTCACCCGCCGGACGCAGTTCCGCCTCGACAAGGCGCTCCGCCGGGCCCACATCGTCGAGGGCCTGCTCAAGGCCATCGACATGCTCGACGCGGTGATCGCCACGATCCGGAACTCGGACGACCGCCCGGCGGCCCAGGTGGCCCTCATGGCGGCGCCGTTCGAGTTCTCCGAGGAGCAGGCCAAGCACATCCTCGACATGACCCTCGGCCGTCTCACCCGGCTCGGCCGCACCGACCTCGAGGACGAGATGGCCAAGCTGCGCGAGGAGATCGCCGGCCTCGAGGCCATCCTCGGCGACGACAAGATCCTTCGTGGGGTCATCGCCACCGAGATGACCGAGGTGCGCGACAAGTTCGCCAACGAGCGCCGCAGCATCATCACCCACGACCCGGGCGAGCTCGGGGTCGAGGACCTCATCGACGACGAAGAGGTCGTCGTCACGATGACCCAGGCCGGCTACATCAAGGCCGTTGCGGCCGGGGCCTTCCGCACCCAGCAGCGCGGTGGACGGGGGGTCCAGGGGGCCAAGCTCAAGGAAGAGGACCTGGTCACCCAGATCCTGCACACGACGAGCCTGAGCCATCTGCTGCTGTTCTCCAACCGCGGCCGGGTCTTCCGCCTGCGCGGCCACGAGATCCCGATGAAGGAGCGGACGGCCAAGGGCACCGCCATCGTCAACCTGCTCAACCTGTCGCCGTCGGAGACGATCGAGGCGATCGTGTCGACCAAGGACTTCCCCGAGACCTCGTCGCTGGTGTTCGCCACCAAGCAGGGCGTGGTCAAGAAGACGCGGTTCACCGAGTACGACAAGTCGCGCCGAGAGGGCTTCATCGCCATCAACCTCAAGGAGGGCGACGAGCTGGTCCGGGTGGTCGAGACCCAGGCCGACGACCACTGCTTCATCGTCACGCTGCGCGGCATGACGATCCGCTTCAAGGCCTCTGATGTGCGCGAGATGGGTCGCTCGGCGGCGGGCGTGCGCGGCATCCGGCTCAAGGAGGACGACGAGGTCGTCAGCCTCGACGTGGCCCGAGAGGACGCCGACCTGCTGCTCGTCACCGATGCCGGCTACGGCAAGCGGGTCAAGGTCGAGCGCTTCAACCCCCAGGGTCGCGGCGGCCAGGGCGTCCGAGGCATCAAGCTCACGGCCGCTCGCGGCCGCGTCGTCTCGGCCTTCATGGTCAACCTCGACGAGCAGATCCTGCTCGTGTCGTCTGGTGGCGTCCTGATCCGCACCGCGGTGCGGGAGATCTCCTCGCAGGGACGCGACGCCACGGGCGTGCGGGTGATGAACCTCGACGAGGGCCAGTCGGTCGCTGCTGTGGCCCGGGTGGCCGAAGAGGCCCCCTCCGAGGAGTCCTGACCGCGCTCGGCCCGACCAGCGGTGACCCCGCTCAGTCGTCGAGCGGTTCGTTGGCCGCCATGCGACCGAGGAGGCGGACGAGCACGTCGGGGGGCTGGGCGCCAGGGATGGCGAGTCGGCCGTCGACCACATAGGTGGGCACACCGCTGAACCCAGCCTCGCTGGCGAACTCCTCGTCGCCACGGACCTCGTCGGCATAGGCGTCGGTGTCGAGCACCTGCACCGCCTCCTCCGCGTCGAGACCGACCTCGATCGCCAGGGCGAGCAGGGTGTCGCGATCGGAGATCAGCTGGTTCTCGGTGAAGTGGGCGGCGAAGAGCCGCTCGGCCATCTCGCCGCCGAGTCCACGCTCGTCGGCCAGCTTGGCCAGGCGGTGGGCGTCGAACGAGTTGCCGAGCTGGGCGGTGTCGAGGTGGTACTCGAGGCCGACCTTGGCCGCCGCTGCCGTCATCCGGGCGTTCATCTCCCTCGCCTCCTCGACGCTCACCCCGTACTTGCGGCTGAGCACCTCGGCCATGCCGAGCGAGGACGAGGCCGGAGCCCCGGGATCGAGCTCGTAGGCCCGCCAGCGCACCTCCACCTCGTCGCCGAGGTCGAGCTCGCCGAGCGCGCGCTCCAGGTTCCGCTTGCCGATGTAGCACCACGGGCACGCAACGTCGCTCCAGACATCGATCCTCATGGCTCCAGACCCTAGAGCCCGACCGATCGCCACGGGATCGCGCGCACCATGGCTGCGCGATGATGGGTTACACCCTCTTCGCAGAGACGAGACCCCCGTGATCCACGCCACGCCAGCCCGCTCCCTCCGACCGGTCACCAGAATCACCCTCGCCGTTGTGGTCGCGGCGTCCTCGGCGTTCGTGGCCGGTGGCCTGCTGGCGGCATCTCGGGCGGACGCCACGCCGATCCTCCCCACGGTGTCGTCGATCAGCCCGTCGACCGGGACCTCTGCCGGCGGGACGACCGTGCGGATCAACGGGCTGAACCTGTCCACGACCACCGCCGTGCAGTTCGGCTCCTCCTCGGTCAGCTTCACCTACGTGCCGCCCCCCGCGCAGCGACCCTTCGGCGTGGTGTCCCCCCGCGGGCTGCCACCCGCTGGCTACCTCACCGTCACCTCCCCGTCCGGCACCCCCGGAGCAGCGGTGCACCTCACGGTGACCAACGGCGTCGGCACGTCGACGACGAGCTCCAACGACCTCTTCACCTTCGACGCGACGGCCCCCGCCGCCCCGACGATCACCTCGGCCAGCGCCACCAACGGCGGGATCACCGTGGCCTACACCGACGGCTCCTCCAACGGCTCGTCGATCATCAGCCACGCGCTGCGCGCCTATGCCGGCGCCTCGCTGATCGCCACCAAGTCCGATTGCACGAGCTCGCCCTGCACCATCTCGGGCCTGACCAACGGCACGAGCTACACCGTGACGGCCACCGCCACCAACGGCGTCGGCGAGAGCCCGGCCTCGTCCGCCTCGTCGGCCGTGACGCCCGCGGCCATCCCCGCCGCCCCGACGATCACCTCGGCCAGCGCCACCAACGGAGGGATCACCGTGGCCT
>CANGPS010000017.1 GCA_947456245.1 Acidimicrobiaceae bacterium | reverse complement strand
CGGCCATGACCCTGGGGGCCGTCGACGACCCACAAGGCCTCGTCGACAGGCAATCGACTATCATCGGCAGCGTCGCGGGTGTAGTTCAGAGGCAGAACATCAGCTTCCCAAGCTGAGAACGCGGGTTCGATTCCCGTCACCCGCTCCAATCGAAGTCCCAGTCCAGAGGCCCGATCGGCCCTGGCAGGTCGAGCAGAGACCGGGCCTCGTGAGCTCACGAGACCGAGGATCGCTGCGGTGAGATCGCGACATCCTTCGACGTGAGCGGTCGTCGGCGTGGCGTCGACCATCTGGGTCCCGCAGCCTTCGCTCCTGCCGAGACGTCGGCCTCGATCAGGCTCCCGAACGCCTTACGCCGGGTCGGCGGTGCCGCCCGACATCCTCCTCGTGAAGTCCCAGCTGACGACGGAGCGAGGTCGAAGGCGCAGGCACACCTCATCTGCAGCGTCGGCCATGAGCCGCTGGGCGAGGGGGCTCGAGGTCCCACCGAGGTACTTCGTCAGGAGCAGCTCGAGGACCGGACCGCCGGCGTGGTCGTCGACGATGACCTCCGCCCGGCCGCGCACCCCTCGGTAGGGGGGCTCGTCCCCGGCGATCTCGAACCCGCACTTGGGCTCCTGGGTCAAGAAGGCGACCAGGGTCGAGGTGGGCCGGGTGGCGGCCAGGATCTCGTCGCCGTGGCGCAGGAACCACAGCGAGACGACGAGCGGCCACCCGGTGGGCCCGACCGTGGCGAGCCGCATCGGGATCACGGCATCGTCGAGGAACGCATCGACCTCCTCGGGCGAGAAGGGACCCCGGAGGTTGGCGACTTCCACCGTCCAAGGGTAGGTCGGTGCGTCACCGGTGGTCGAATGCGGGAAAGCTCCCCGCGGCTTCTGCAGGACCGCTCCCCGCACCGCCAAGGCCATCCACACCCGCCGGCTCACGGTTCGTTCCCTGCGACGCTAGTGACGTTCGGCCATACTTCCCCTCGTGGCCAACCCTCTCACGCGCTGCCTGTTCCCGATCCAGGACGTCATGACCGCCGGCGTCCGGAGGCGAATCGGGGTCGGGGTCGCCCTTCTCGCCGTCGCAATCGCGCCACCCCTGTTCGGGTTCCAGGCGCTTCTCGGACCCAACGTCTTCACGATGGTCATGTTCGGCATCGAGGTCGCCGTCCTCAACACCCTGTTCGGCGACATCTGGCTCGGCCTGCTGGTCTCGCTCGTCTACCTGCTGTTCCTCCCGGTCGCCGTGGTGACCGGATCCATCCCGATCGCCGGAGCCTGCCTGATGGCCCTCGCCTCCATCGGCATGGGCGTGAGCACCAAGTACCGGCGCTACGGCGGCTTCTATGCCGTCCCGCTGGGCATGGCCTTCGTGCTGACGATCCCCCCATCGGTCGCCCACACCTTCTCCGGGGATCCAGCGAAGACCCGCCACCTGCTCGTCTTCGTCGGGGCCACCGCGGCCGCCTGCCTCTGGTCGGCGATCGGCACGCACTTCATGGTCGGATCGATCAACATCCCCCTGACGGCGACCATCCCGCGGGCCGAGTCCGTCCGCTACACGGTCGTGATGACCGTCCTCATCACGGTCGCCACGTGGTGGGTGCTCTCCTATGGCATCAACGACCACGGGGTGTGGCTGATCCTCACGCTGCTGATCGTCCTCCAAGTCGACCGGCAGACCTCGCGGCACAAGATCGTGCAACGGACCGGCGGCACCGTCGTCGGTGCGCTGGTCGCCGCCGGTCTGACCGGGTTCGGCGAGCCTCGGTGGTTCGTCACCTCGATGCTGGTCCTCATGCTGGTCGGCATGGCGGCGACCGTGGGGCGCGAGCCCTATGCCCTGTTCGTGTTCTTCCTCACCAACGTCGTGCTGCTCGGGCTCCCCTCCGGTGTCGTCGGAGCCTCGGTGGACCGGCTCCTGTTCACGCTGCTCGGCGTCGGGATCGCGCTCTGCGTCGTCATCGTCGAGGGGCTGCTCGCGCCAGATCCCGCACCTGCACAGGGGAGCCAGCCGGCGGCGGCCTGACCGCCGGGCCCGGCGGTGCCTTGGCCCGCCCACCACACCTCGCCTCGAGCCCAGAGGACCGTCAGCTGCCGTGGGGCGCGAGCTGCAGCCCGGTCCTCAGGAGGCCGAGCGCGACACCCGGCGGCTCGATCCCACCCGCAGGGCCACCGACACCACGCTGACCGCCACGAGCACCACGGCCAGCCAGGCGCCCACGGCGGCGGCCAGCAGCACGCCGGCGACGAGCTCGACGCCCATCACCGCCCGCCTGACCGGCTCCTCGAGCCGATCGAGCCGAGCGAGCAGGCTCCGCAGCGCGTCAGGCGTGCGCACGCGGGCCGTCAGGAGCACCCAGGACCCGCGCACCAGGCCGAAGAGCACGCAGACCGCCATGGCGACGATCGGCTGCCCGGTCAGCGCGGCGAGGACGACCAGCAGGCCGACGGCGGCGGTCATGACATAGGTGGCGACCCCGACCCCGATCTGCCAGCCGAAGCCGACGCCGTAGAACCAGCCACGGAACTCGTCGAGCCAGCGCTCGTTCACCTGTCGGCGGATGACGGGCATGGTCACGCCGAGGATGCCGAGGTCGAGGAGGGTGGCCAGCACAGCGAGTGCGGCGCCGGTGGCGAGTCGGGCCTCCAGGCCGATGCCGGTCGAGCGGACCACCAGCGCGAGGATCGCCGCTCCGAGCCCGAGCGTCGCCCCACCGAGGACGCCGCCGATGATGAACCATCCCGCCGTCACCCCGAAGCGGTGGTTGCGTCCGCGCTCAGAGACCGGGTTGATGCTGGTCAGCATCGAGAGGCCGCACGGGGACCAGACGCCGCGCGTCGCGGCGGCGAGCGCGACGAGGACCGCGGTGACGGTGATGATCTCCATGGCCGCACCTCCCTGCTCTCTGCCCTGATGACAGTAGCGAGATTGCCGCTGCTACCGTCGGCGGCACGGTGCACACATGGTGATCGTCCTCCTCCTCGTCCTCGTCGTCCTGGTCGTCCTCACGATCTTCGTCAGCGCGCTCACGGCGTCCTTCAGCTCGCTCGAGGCTCGCCTCGATCGGGTGACCGGGTCCACGCCCATCGAGCTGCGGCGACCCAGCCCCGGCGTCCCGACAGGGGTCGGCGGAGCCACAGGACGTCCCGGACGGGACCTCGTGGGCCACGATCTCGACGGCAACCCCCTGACCGCCGCCGTGGTCGGCGTGGAGCACTTCACCCTGCTCGCCTTCCTCTCGAGCGGCTGCAGCACGTGCGGTCGGTTCTGGACGCAGCTGCGCGGGGGCACCGTGCCGGACCTCGGCCTCGACACCCGCCTCATCGTGCTGGCCAAGGGCGCCGACGCCGAGTCGATGACCGCCCTGACCGAGGTGGCCAGCGGCGTCGACGTGCTGCTCTCCACCCAGGCCTGGCAGGACTACGAGGTCCCCGGCACGCCGTTCTTCATCCTCGTCGACGGCCGGTCCGGCGCCGTGCGGGGCGAGGGGACGGCGATGGGTTGGGACGAGGTGAGGAACCTCGTGGCCCTCGGGCGTGGCGACGCCTCGATCGTCACCGGCGTCTCGACGGCCGCCATGAAGCCCAGCAGCGACGCCGAGCGCGAGGCCGTGATCGACCAGCTGCTCATGGACGCCGGAGTCTTCCCCGGCGACCCATCGCTCTACCCGGGGACCACGCCTCCGGAGACCAGCCCGTCATGACGACCACGCTGCACGGCTACGGCATCAGCGCCACCATCCCCCAGGGGTTCGAGGCGCGCATCACCCACCTCGACCCGGTGGATCCCCTCAGCTCGCGTACCCACGCCGCGGCACCGATGATCGGGACCGAGATCACCCGGCCGTTCATCCACATCGCCAACGTGCCGCTCCCGGCGCAGCGCGACACCTTCGGCGGAGGGGTGGTGGAGACCCTCGGCGCCAACCACCTGTTCCTCGCCCTCGTCGAGTACGGGCCTGAGTGCGTGGGGACCAAGCTGTTCTCGCCCCTCGGCCTGCCCCGGTCGGTGAGCGCACGATCCTTCAGCCGGACCCGCCTCCAGCGGATCGTCCCGGGCCAGTCGGGCCACCAGTCGTTCTTCACCCACAACGGCAGGGCCTTCTGCCTCTACATCGTCGCCGGGTCGTACGCCCGGGTCGGCACCATGGTCCACCAGGTGAACCGCATCCTGCGGTCCATCACGATCTCGGCGAACGTCGGGTCATGACGGCCACCGACACCGCGCTCCGCCTGGTGCGCCGAGCCGGGTCGGCCCTCGGCGGGGCGCGCATGACCCGCCGGAGCCTCTTGGGCCGCACCGCCGTGCTCGGCTCCGCGCTGGCCATCAACCCGGTGGACTTCGCCGTCCGGCCGGCCTCCGCCTACTCCTCGGTGTGCGGGGAGGCCGCGAGCTGCGGCGACGGCTACAGCGTCTTCTGCTGCACGATCAACAACGGGGGGAACTTCTGCCCCGACGGCACCTTCCTCGGTGGATGGTGGAAGGCGGACAACTCCGGCTTCTGCTGTGGCGGTCCGCGCTACTACCTCGACTGCAACGCGATCTGCGGCACCGAGTACTCCTGCCACTGCGGCGACGATCCGGGGACCTGCGACCATCGCCGGAGCAACTGCGCCGACTTCCGCTACGGCCAGTGCCACCTCGAGATCGACTGCTATGGGCCGGTGACCTGCCGGCTGGTGACCTGCACGCCCCCGTGGGCGTTCGACCCGTCCTGCACCACGACATCGGCCTCGGACGACGACACCCGCACCCACACCGCGCCGTGCCTCCCCGGCGACTGCCCCTCACCCCTGGTGCTGCACTGGTACGACCTCGGCGGGCCCGGTGGCTTCCTCGGGGGTCAGGTGGGGTCGGAGCGGCCGATCCAGGACGGCTCGTGGCTCGAGCTGGCCAACGGCGGCCTCTTCGCGCTCCCGGCCTCGGGCATCCACTACCTCCACGGCCCGCTGTGGTCCCACGTCGAGCAGCACGGGGGGCCCGGCCGGTTCGGCGTGCCCATCCAGGACGACGCCATCACCGCCGACGGCAGCGGGATGTGGAACCAGCTGCTCAAGCACCACCACGGTGCCACGTCCATCACCGCCGTCTACTGGAGCCCGGTCGTCGGAGCCGGGTCGGTCTCGGGCTCGATCCGGGACTGGTGGATCGCCTCGGGCGACGAGGCCGGCCCGATGGGCTACCCGACCAGCGACGTCGTAACCACCAAGGATGGCGCCGGAGAGCTCGTCCGCTTCTCCAAGGTCGATGGCGGCGCCGTGCGCCACCGTGGCGTGGTCATGTCCACCCCGTTCTCGGCCACGCACGGCATCTACGGGCCGATCTACGAGCACTGGAAGGCCCATGGCCGAGAGGTGGGGCCCCTGGGCTACCCGACCAGCGACGTCACGGCCACCCCCGGCGGCGTCGGGCACCTCGCCACCTTCCGAACCCATCCGTCGAGCGGGCCGAGCACGTCGAGCGCCATCTGCTCGACCAGGGCGACCGGGGCGTGGGCTGTCGTCGGAGACCTGCTCGACGCCTGGCGCGCCCACGGCGGGCCCACCGGCCTGCTCGGGTACCCGGCCGGCGACGCCGGCCCGACGTTGGACTCGTCAGCGACGATCCAGCCCTTCAGTACCGTCGTCGGGTCCACTCGGAGGCGACCCGGCTTCCTCGTGGACCATCCCGTCATGGGGCGATGGGCCGTCGGTGGATCGATCGCCGCCACCTGGGCGTCGCTCGGCCGGGAGGTCGGGGTGCTCGGCTACCCGACCGCCGACCGGACCTCTGGGTCGACGCCGGCCGGCGGCTATCGGTGCCAGCAGTTCGAGCACGGAGCCGTGTACTCGTCCTCCGTGGGTCGCGGTGCGGCGCTGTGGGGGCCGCTGCTCACCGCCTACCTCGAGGGCGGCGGGCCTGCGGGCCCGCTGGGCCTCCCGCTCGGGACGCAGGTCGTCTCGGGAGCCGGCGCCACGGCCACCTTCGAGGGCGGTCCGCTCAGCGCCCCGGCGTGACCGGAGGCTCAGCCTCGGGCTGATCCTCGCCGCCGTCGAGCTCGTGGAGCGTGGCCAGGATGCGGCCGTGCTGTCGCAGCAGGTCCACCACGACGATCCCGAGGAGGATGGCGGCGAGCACGATGGCGCTGACCGCCGCGCTCACGAGAGCTCCGATCCGGGGCCGCCGCGGAGCACCAGGCCGGCCAGCCACGCCGCCGTCACCGTCGCCACCACGAACACGGCCCCCGTGGACGGGTGCTGGCGCAGCAGGGTGACCATGCTGGGAGCGTGCGTGGCGGCGGCGGCCAGGCAGCCCACCGCCAGCAGGAGGTTGCCCACCACGTGCCGAGCCGAGGGGACCTCCCCTGCTCCGCCGAAGCATCCGCACGACGGCGCATCCGGCAGTCGGCGGAGTCGCTCGACGAAGGCGGCGAAGGCGGCGAAGGACAGCCCCACGAGGATCGCCACGGTGCGGTCGGACCAGACCAGGGCCGCCGCGCCGAGCAGCAGCTCGGCCAGCGCCCCCGCCCTGACGAGGAGGGGGTGCGACGGCAGCCCCGCCACGGCCAGCGCGTCGGTGGCCGGGCCCGGGATGACGACCTTGAGCCCTCCAGCGGCGATGAGCAGCATCCCGCAGATGGTCAGGAGCGCCGTCGTCACGATCCTCCATCCTACGGAGGTCCTCTCGGCCGCCATGGTCACCGGCCATCGGCGGCGAACTCAGTGGATGAGGTCGGACTCCCTCACGAGGGGCTGGTCCGGACGGGGCTCGACGTCGGCGTACCAGGCCAGCCCGAGTGCCACAGCCGCCCCAACGAGCAGGACGTTCGTGATTCCGATGACCCCCACCACGGGACCGTAGAGGAGGTTTCCGATGCCCACCGTGCCGCCGAAGCCCATCATCCACAGCGCCATGACCCGACCGCGGACGCTCTCGTCGAGCCGGGCCTGCATGGAGGTGTTGAGCGCCGTGAGGAAGGCGAAGTAGAAGGCACCGGTGACGGCCACGACCACATAGGCCGGCCCGGGCGAGCGGAGCAGGCCGAAGGTGGCGAGCGACGCGGCGTAGGCGATGAGGCACACGCGCACCAGCCGGGGCTTCGACGTCGCAGAGAACACCGTCCCCACCGAGATCGCCCCGGCCAGGGCCCCGAGGCCGAAGCAGGCGTAGAGGATGCCGTAGGCGTTCGAGTGCTTGAGGTGGATCCCGAGGCTGTGGGCCGCCACCACCGGCATGAGGCCGATGAAGGCCAGAGAGAACAGCGAGAAGAGGAACACCGTCACCAGCGAACGGCCGACGACGCGATCGCGTCGCGCCACGGTCACCCCGGCGGTCAGCTGCCGCCAGGTGCTCGAGTGGGCCGGGGCCTTGGCGAGGGCCGGGAGCGTGACGGCGAGCAGGGCCCCGATGACGAAGAGGTAGGTGGCGGCGTTGGCCAGGAAGACCCAGGCCGGCCCCACGGCGGCGAAGAGGAAGCCGCCGATGATGGGGCCGACCACGCGCGACGCGTTCATCTGCACCGAGTTGAGGGCGATCGCTCCCGGAAGGTCCTCACGTCCGACGAGGCCCGGGAGGATGGCCGAGTAGGTCGGCCCGAACATGGCGCTGCCCGACCCGACCAGCACCACCATGAGCACCAGCAGCACCTGCGACGGATGAGCGGGGAGCACCACGAGCGCCACGCCGACCGAGAAGATCATCTGCTCGGCGGCGAGCAGGATCAGGAAGCGCCGTCGGTCGACGCGATCTGCGATGAGGCCGCCCAGCATGGGCAGGAGCAGGGTGGGTCCGAGCTGGGCGAAGACCACGATGCCCACGAAGGTGCTCGAGTGGGTGAGCTCCCAGGCGTAGGCGCCGAGGACAACGTTCTGCATCCACGTGCCGATGTTCGACGCGAAGGCACCGAGGAAGACGATCCGGAAGGTGCGGTGCGACAGCGCCGTGCGGATCGTGCCGCGCCGTGCCGCGATCGTGGCGTCGCCGTCGACGATGGCGTCCTCGATCTCCTCGATGGAGATGGGTGGCAGCGCTGGATCGTCCGGACGTCGGAGGTCGTCGTCGCTCACTGCCACCTCAGGCCGCTCGCACCCGTCGAAGATCCATCATCTCGAGACTACGGGAACGGCGCGGAGGGCTCCCGGGCGGCGCTCCCGGCCTCGACCCGGGATCAGGCCGGGTGGCCGTCTGGTTCCTGTCCTCGGTTCAGTGGTCGGTAGCCTGAGGGTCCCAGGACCGGGGAGGACGAGGTGCGCGCAGGGAAGGGACGGCATCCGGCCGCCGAGGGAGCACCGGCCGATGCGGCGTTCCACGTCGAGTCACGGGGCATCGCCCCGGTCCCCGACGAGGACCGGCACGGAAGCCCCGCCGAGCTGTTCTGGCTCTGGGTCGGCTCCGACCTGCTGATCCTCTTCCCCGCCACCGGCGCGCTGCTCACCATGACGGGGCTGTCGTTCGGCCAGGCCGTGCTCGCCATCCTCATCGGCAACCTCAGCTACGCCGTCCTCGGGCTGACCAGCCTCCAGGGCCCGAGCACCGGCACGGCCACCTTCACCGTGACGCGCGCCTCGTTCGGCCGCAACGGGGGCAGGGGCCTGTCGGGCCTCAACTGGATCACCTGCGTGGGCTGGGAGGCCACCGGGGTCACCCTGGTCACGCTCTCGGCCATCGCCGCCCTCGAGGCCGCCGGGTGGAGCCATCCGTCGGGGGCGGTGAAGCTGGCCATCCTGGCCGTGACCGTCGCCGCCCTCGGCCTCCTGCCACTGCTCGGCCACCAGACGATCGTCGTGGTCCAGCGCTGGGTGTCGTACCTCCTGCTCCCGGTCTTCGTCGGCGTGGCCGTCGTTGCCTGGCCCCACGTGCACCTCGGTGCCATCCACCACCAGGGCAGCCTGGCGGCGCTCAGCATCGGGATCGCCATCATCGTCTCGGCCGGGGGCCTGACCTGGTCCAACGCCGGCAGCGACTACACCCGCTACCTGCCTCGGGACACCTCCCTCGTGAGGATCTTCGGCGCGGTGTCCGTCGGCGGCTTCCTCCCCACGGTCGCTCTCGAGCTGCTCGGAGCCGCCGTGGCAACCACCACCCGAGGAGCCAGCGATCCGATCACCGGGATGACCCACGTCCTGCCGGTGGCGATGCTGCTGCCGTACCTCGTGGTGGTGTCAACCACGACGATGCTGGCCCAGTCGATCGACCTCTACTCCTCAGGGCTCAGCCTGCAAGCCCTCGGACTCCGGCTCAGCCGCACGGCCTGCGTCTGCATCGACCTCGTCATCGCCGGGTCCCTCGGGGCGGTGGCGCTCTTCAACGACGGCTTCAACCGCCTCTACAGCGACTTCCTCTCACTGGTCGTCGTCTGGATGGCGCCCTGGGCGGCGGTCTACCTCGCGGACTGGGCACTGCGGCGCGGCCGCTACGACGTCGACGGCCTCCTCGCCCGCGAGGGCGGGCCCTACTGGCAGTCAGACGGGATCCGCGTCGCCGGCGTGGCGGCCATGGGCCTCGGCATGGTGGCAGCCGTGCTCTTCCTCCACGCCCCGTTCCTCGAGGCTCCGGGGGCGGCGCTCCTCGGTGGCATCGACGCCAGCATCCCGGCCGGCCTGATCGTGGGCGGGGTGGCCTACGTCCTGCTCGCCGGCGGCGAGGTCCGCCACGAGTCCGACCGGCTGGCCGCGAGCTGACCGGCGGGCCGTCGTGGTCGCTCGACCGGTGGCGTCCGTCGGCCATGGGTAGCCTGCGATCCCATGACCTCGCCCCTCGAATCGCTCACCTTCCGCCACGGGCCCCAGAGCGCGAACCGCCTGATGCTCGCCCCCCTGACCAACCTGCAGTCCCATGACGACGGCAGCTGCTCCACCGACGAGCTGCGCTGGCTGACGATGCGCGCCCAGGGCGGCTTCGGCATCGTCTCCACCTGCGCCGCCCACGTCGACCCGGGAGGCAAGGGCTTCCCCGGCCAGCTCGGCTGCTTCGATGACCGGCTGCTCCCCGGCCTCACCGAGCTCGCCGCAGGGCTCTCCGGCCCGGGGGCCGTCGGGCTCGTCCAGCTGCACCACGCCGGTCGACGCTCCCCCACCGAGCTCATCGATGGCCAGCCGGTCGCCCCGAGCGACGACCCGGAGACCGGGGCGCGGGCGCTCACCACTGCCGAGGTCGAGGGGGTCGTCGAGGCCTTCGCCGCAGGGGCGGTGCGTGCCCAGCAGGCCGGGTTCGCCGGGGTCGAGCTCCACGCGGCCCACGACTACCTCATCTGCGAGTTCCTTTCCGCCGAGCTCAACACGCGGACCGATGCCTACGGGGGCAGCCCTGAGAACCGGGCTCGCTTGCTGTTCGAGATCATCGCCGAGGTGCGTCGCCGCTGCGGCGAGGACCTCCTGCTCGCCGTGCGCCTGTCGCCCGAGGGGTTCGGACAGCGCACCGGTGACGTCATCGAGGTCTTCGACCATCTCGTCGACTGCGGCGAGGTCGACCTGATCGACCTCTCGCTCTGGGACAGCTTCAAGGCCCCGCTCGAGGATGGCCTCGGCGACTCGCTGCTCGGCCTCTTCGCCGAGCGTCCCCGTGGCGAGGTCCGCCTCGCCGCCGCCGGCCACCTGCGCGACGGGGCAACCGTGGCCGCCGTGCTCGAGGCCGGTGCCGACATCGCCGCCCTGGGACGCTTCGGCATCACCAACCACGACGCGCCCCGCCTGATCGAGGCTGATCCGACGGCCGCCATGCGCGAGTACCCGGTGCCACGCGACGTCCTCGACGCCGAGGGCGTGGGGCCGGCCTTCATCGAGTACCTCACGAGCTGGCCGGGGTTCGTCGGGGACTGAGGCCCGCCACGTGGGAGCATCCTTGTGGTCCGATCCCCCCGAGGCCCCAGCCACGAAGGAGCAGCGCCCATGCCCGAGCCCACCCACCTCGTCCACGGGATCCGGGTCTCGTACTTCACCCGCAAGGTCACGGGCTACCTCGATCACAAGGGCATCGCCTGGGAGCTCGCACCGAGCGTCGGCCTCAACCAGGCAGCCATGGCCGCCGGCTGGAACGGTGGGATCCCCGTGGTGACCCTGCCGTCGGGCGAGATGATCTGGGACTCCACCTCGATCATCTGCCATCTCGAGACGGTCCACCGAGATCGCTCCGTGCAGCCCGAGGACCCGACGCTGCGCTTCCTCGACTTCCTGCTCGACGATGTGAACGACGAGTGGTTCTACCGCCATGCAGTGGGCACGCGCTGGCTGGTCGAGGAGAACGCGGCGGCCGGATCGCTGGACATCGCCCGGGAGGCGCTCACCGAGATCCCGCTCCCCTTCGACGAGGTCCGATCGCTGATCGCGGCGTCGATGACGGCGTGCCTGCCTCGGCTGGGGACGACGCCCGACAACGTCGGAGCCTGGGTCGACGAGTCCCTGGTGCCGTGGCTCACCGCCGTCGGAGCCCACGTGGGCGAGCACGGCTTCCTCCTCGGATCACGGCCCGCCCTGTCGGACCTCGCGGTCTTCGGAGGGAACGCCGCACACTTCACCAACGACCCCTGGTGCCTCCGGCTCACCCAGTCGACCTCGCCCGGGGTGGTCGGGCACACCCATCGGATCCTGACCCCCTCGCGCCAGACCGAGGGCACCTGGTTCGATGCGGCCGATCCGCCCGACTCCCTGATCGCCGTGCTCGCCGAGGCGGGTCGGCACTACCTGCCCTGGGTGGCCGAGGCGACGGTCGAGGGCGCAGCCACCGTCACCTTCGAGAGCGGCGCGACGGCGACCATCGCCGCCACCGACTTCCTCCGGGAGGCTCGAGGGATCCTGCTGGCGCGCTACCTCGAGGCTCGCTCGCCACAGCTCGACGACATCCTCGAGCGCGCCGGGATCCTGGCCCACTTCGCCGACCACACCGCCCAGGCCGGCACCATCCCCGATCCGAGGGTGCCTCCTCGTCCGGCGGACAACCGTCCCTACCCGGCCGGACCCTGAGCACCGCCCCTGACGGTGGCCGCGGCGATCAGCCGAGCGGACGGACCAGCCCGATTAGCAGTGGGCCACGGTGGCCGGGTGGACCGGCGAGACCGGCGGGGTGTGGGTACCGGTCTGGAAGTACCAGCCGGTGGCATTGCGCGCCACGAGGTTCCCGTCGTTCTGGATGACCAGCTGGCGGGGCTCCTGCTGACGGGTGCCGAGCGCGGCGATCACCCGCCCCTGGGCGTCCTCGAGCTTGAGCAGGCCGCGCTTGGAGTACACGAGGGCGTCGATCCCGGCGGCCGGGGCCGTCCACAGCACCGAGCCGCAGCCGAACCTGAGGGTGAGCGACCCGCCCACGAGCTGGAGCCGGACGACGCCCGAGTCGGAGAACATCGTGGAGCCGGAGCTCAGGTGCCCCCCGGGGAGCAGGCGATCGGTGGCCGGGACGCGAGGGGCGGTCGCCGAGGCGGCCGCCGGGGCGACGAGCGCTCCGACGAGGAGGACGAGGCTGCACAGCGAGGAGACCGGTCGACGGGCCATGTCCCCACCGTAGGTGCGGCCGAGTCCGCTCCACGGTCGCCCCGCCGGAGCCCCGGTCGGCCGTCCGGCGCCGCCGCGCCAGGGAGCGAGGGTGGGCCATCGGCCCATGGCGTCGGGCAAGATGGGGGCGTGAGCACCACGGCCCCCAAGCGCTCCCGCGCCGAGTCGACCGCCCTGACCCGGGCGAGGATCATGGACGCCGCCCGCGAGCTCCTCGCCGAGCGGCCCTACTCCGAGGTCACGATGGCCGAGATCGGCGAGCGCGCCGGCATCGCCTTCAGCGCCATCACCTACCACTTCGGCTCCAAGCGCGGGCTGCTCGTGGCCATCTTCGCCGAGCTCACCGAGGCCTTCGACACCCTGGTGGACGGCCTCGACGGGAGCCTGGAGGGCGACGCCGCCTCGCTCGATGAGATCTCCTCGTGGTACTCGACGGTCACGCGTCGTGGGGTGATGCTGGTGGCCGAGACCCTGCGCGACCCGGAGCTCGCTGAGCTCATGGGCGAGTACTTCGCCCGCCTGCTCGACACGTCGGCCGAGCTCTTCGGCGATGACCACGCGGAGATCGAGGCGCAGGCGCTCATCTCGATGGGCCTCGGCGCCATCTTCTTGAAGCAGATCCTCCCGGAGCGCATCGACCACCTCGGCGCCCTCGGCGAGGGGGCGGCGCTGATGCTCGCCGGCATCGCCGACCGCGACCGACGCCGCGGCGACTGAGCCGCACCACCGGTGGCCAGCACGCTCCTGCCGACCGCTGCGGTCGTCGCCGAGGACGACGATCCCGACCATCGGGTCGTCCGCATCCCCGGCCTCGACGGGGTCCGCGCCCTGGGGATCGTCCTCGTCCTGTGCTTCCACGGCGGTCTCGGCTGGGCCTCCGGGGGATTCCTCGGCGTCGACGTCTTCTTCGTGCTGTCGGGATTCCTCATCACGGGGCTCCTCGTGGCCGAGTTCCGCCAGCACCGCGGGATCGGGCTCCTGCGGTTCTGGGGACACCGCGTCCGTCGCCTCTTCCCGGCCCTGCTCGCCGTGCTGGCCGCTGTGGCCCTCTACGCATGGCTGCTGGCCCCGGCCGACACGCTCGCGCAGCTGCGCGGGGACGCGCTGGCCACCCTGCTCTACCTCAACAACTGGCACCAGGTCGCCGGGAGCCATGACTACTTCGCCGCCCTCTCGACGCCCCGGCCGCTGCTGCACACCTGGTCGCTGTCGATCGAGGAGCAGTTCTACGTGCTCTGGCCACTGGTCGTCCTCGGCGTGCTGCGCCTCACCCGCTCGATGCGCGCGCTGCTGTGGGTCGCGGCCGGCCTCGGGCTGGCCAGTGCCGTGGCCATGGCCGTCGCGTACGACCCGGGCGTCGGCGCCAGCCGGGCCTACTTCGGCACCGACACCCGGGTCCAGGCCCTGCTGGTCGGCGCCTGCCTGGCCCTCGTGCTCGCCCGGCCGCTCCCGGCACGGTCGGGCACCGACCCCTCCGGGGCGCTGGTCCGGGACTGGTCGCCGTCGCGGCGGTCTGGTCGGTGGATCGAGGGGCTCGGCGTCGTCGGTCTCAGCGTCATCATCGTCATGGCCGCCGTGGTCGAGGCGGGGTCGAGCTGGCCCTACCGGGGTGGCTTCCTCCTCCTCGCGCTGGCCACCGCCGGCCTCATCGCCTCGGTGGCCCTGGCCCCGACCGGCCCCGTCGCCCGGGTCCTGTCGCTGCGACCCGTCCGCTATCTCGGAGCGATCTCCTACGGCCTGTACCTCTGGCACTGGCCGATCTTCGTGGTGCTCACCGGCCAGCGCACCGGCCTGGCCGGGCCTGGCCTCTTCGCGGTCCGGCTGGCCGTCTCGATCCTCGTCGCCGCTGCCTCCTTCCACGTGCTGGAGATGCCGATCCGTCGGGGCACCCTGCTCACGGGGTGGCGCGGGTGGCTCGGCCTGCCCGTGACCATCGGCCTCGTGGTCGTCGGCCTCGTGGTCGTCACCTCGACACCGCCAGTGGCGCTGGCCGCCGGAAGCCGCCATGGCCTGAGTGCCACCGACCAGGAGCGCCTGACCAGGGCGGGTGCATTCTCCGGCAGGCCCATCCGGTTCATGCTGCTCGGCGACTCGGTGGCCGAGACCATCGGCTTCGGCCTGGGCTTCCAGCCCGGCTCCTGGGGCGTGACGGCGCAGTTCACCCTCCCCACCCCCGGGTGCGACCTCGACCCGGAGGATCAGGTTCGCTACCTCGGAGCCCAGATCCCCGCCGGCGACGCCTGCTCAGGATGGCACCAGCGATGGGCGGGAGCGATGGCGGAGCAGTCGCCGGAGGTCGTGGGCCTCATGTTCGGTCGCTGGGAGATCGTCGATCACCTCCACCACGGGGTCTGGATGCACATCGGGGATCCGGCATGGGACGGCCATCTGTCGAGAGAGCTGAGCCAGCTCATCGAGCTCGCCGAGAGCCATGACGCCAAGGTCCTTCTGTTCACCATGCCCTACGTCGCCCCACCTCCCGGCCCCGACGGCCGCGCCTGGCCCGAGGACTCCAAGGCCAGGGTCGACGCCTACAACCACCTCCTCCGCCAGGTGGCGGCCCGCCACCCGTCCGTCGCCTCGGTCTACGACCTCAACGCCGTCGTCGACCCCAAGGGCGTGGTCTTCTGGGCCCCCGACGGGACGCCGCTGCGGATGTCCGACGGCATCCACTTCACCTACGAGGCCGGCGGCTGGCTGCGACCGAGGGTCCTGCCGGTCGTCGCCCGCCTCGGCCTCGAGGCTCGCCGCAACGCGGCGTGAGCCGTCAGCGGCCGGTGCGCTCGCGATGGCTGCAGCCCGGCCAGCAGCACGGCCGGCGCATCCCGTCGTCGAGCTCTTCGCAGGTCCTCCGGATCCGCCGGGCGCGGGTCTCGGCTTTCTTGGCGTCCTCGACCCAGCAGATGAACTCGTTGCGCGCCAGGGGGGTGATGTCGAGCCATGCCGTGAGTGCGACGTCGTCGGCCACCAACGCCGTGCGCAGGTCTCGGGGCAGTGCGTGCACCACCCCTCCGGGAACCCGTGGGCTGCTCATGGCCTCACGGTAGCGATCAGGGACGAGGTCGGGCCAGCCCCCGGGCGCTGGCTCACCAGTCGTCATCGATGCGATGGAGGTCCATCCAGAGCATCACCCCGGCGACCCCGCCGCAGAGGCCCGCCAGGATGCAGCGCAGGACGAGGGTGAGCATCCCGGCAGCGTACGGAGCACCTGCGACGGATCCCGGCCGGCGGAGCCCTCAGTGCTCGGCGTCGGCCGAGCGCCGGGGCAGCGCCATGGTCGCCAGCAGGCCGATCAGGATGAACCCGGCCGCGCACAGCGCCACGATGCTGGCCGCGTCGGCGGCCGCCGTCGAGGCGGCGCGCACCACCGCGGCCCCTCCGGGCATGGTGCCGAGCGAGCTGATCGCCGACCCGCCCGAGCTGCGCACCACGTGGGTGATCTGCTCCTGGGCGGTGGTGGGCAGGCCAGGGATGGCCGCGAGCGCGCTGGCGGTGCGCGAGCCGAGCTGCGTGAGCAGGATGGTGCCGAGCACGGCCACGCCGAGGGCCGAGCCCACCTGCCGGGCCGTGGACTGGATTCCCGAGGCCTGCCCCGACACCTCGACGGGGACGTCGACGAGGATGACGCCGGTCAGCTGGGCCGTCGCCATCCCGACGCCGAGGCCGTAGACGAAGAGGCAGGCCGCCAGGGCGGCGGTCGAGACGGTAGGGCTGATCACCAGGCCGAGCGCCCCGATCCCGACGACCTCGAGGCCGAGGCCGAGCCGGGCCACGCCGCGCGCGCCCATGCGCTTGGCCAGCTGCGGCGTGGCCCCGCCGACGAGGAAGGTGCCGGCCGCCATGGAGAGGAACAGCCAGCCGGTGTCGAGCGCGCTGAAGCCGAGGACGCCCTGGATGAAGAGCGGGAGCACGAAGAGGATCCCGAACTCGCCGAAGGACACCACCGTCACCGCCACGTTGCCCGCCGAGAAGCTCCGGATCGAGAACAGCGAGAGGTCGACGAGCACGACCCGATCCGACCTGCGGCGGCGTCGCTCGAGGACCACGAAGCCGACGAGGCTGACCACGGCGACGGCGAAGGCCGACGGGGCAGGCGACGGCCAGGCCCCTGGCCAGGTGAGCGGTCCGACATCGAAGGGCGTCACCTGGGCCCACCAGCCGTAGTGCTCGCCCTCGATCAGGCCGAAGACGAGGGTCGAGAACCCGACGACGATCAGGACGTTGCCCCACCAATCCACACCCCGCCGGACGTGGGGGTCCTTGGTCTCGGGCACGAAGCGGGCGATGCCCAGCAGCACGATGAGGCCGATGGGGATGTTGATGAAGAAGGCCCAGCGCCACGAGTAGTCCGTGGTCAGCCACCCGCCGAGCAGCGGCCCGACGGCCGCCATGCCGCCGATGGTCGAGCCCCAGATGGCGAAGGCGATGGCCCGGTCCTGTCCCTCATAGGTGGCGTTGACCGTCGAGAGCGTGGCTGGGAGGATCATGGCCCCACCGACCCCCTGGAGGAGGCGGGCCACGATCAGCGCCCCGCCGTTGGGCGCCATGGCGGCGAGCACGCTGGCGGCCACGAAGACCACGGTGCCGAGCGCGAAGAGCCGGCGGCGGCCCCAGACGTCGCCGAGGTGGCCGAGCGAGATCAGCAGCGACGCGAAGACCAGCGAGTAGATCGAGTTGAACCACTCCGACGTGTTGGCGCTGACGTGGAGGTCCTTGATGATGGTCGGCACCGCGACGTTGACGATGGTCGCGTCGACGATGATCATCGACACCCCGAGCGCCACGAAGGGCATGGGCAGCCACTTCGCTCGCGAGGACGTCGCCGTGGTGGTCATCTCGTCATGCTCCCACCTGACGGGCCGCGCCGCACCCGGTCGGCTCGGCGGTGGGCGTGGTCAGCCGGCGGCCATGGCCAGCGAGCAGACGTGACCGGGTGCGACGTCGAGCTCGCGCAGCTCGATCCCCAGGGGGGTCGGCGTGGCGGCCCAGGCGGCCGCCTCGTCGTCGAGGCCGGTGCCGCGCAGCTTGGCCACCGCCTCCTTGCGCGTCCAGCAGGCGAGGAAGCCGAGGTCGCGGTCCGCCTCCCCCTCGATCCATCGCCGCTCATCAGGGTGCAGGACCCGGCGCGCCACGTCCGGGTCATAGGCGCCGGCCACCACCGGCTCGAGGTCGACGCCGACCGCCCGGCGGCTCAGCACGACCACGGAGACGCCTCGGCCGTGCGAGATGCTCAGCGCCCAGGGCGGACCACCGGCGCTGGCAGCCAGGGTCGGTCGAGGGCCGTCGTCGACCAGGGCGACCTCGGCGGGGAGGATCCCGAGCTCTTCGGCCAGCATCGACCGGGCAGCCGTCCGGGCGACCACGAAGCGACGCCGGCGCCTGAGCCCCATGGCCGCCGCCCGTGCCCGCTCAGCCGCCGACAGCGACCGCTGGTCGTCGCCCGAGGCCTCGTGGGCCACCACCGCGATCCGAGGGCTCCCCCGTCCGTCGGGCGCGCTCACCGGCGCTCCACCATCCGGTCGACGAGGTCGGCCACTCCGGCGACGTGCCTGGGCCCGACGAAGCCCTCCGCGCCGCCGTGGCGGCCTGGCGTGGTGACCACCAGCACCCCATCGCCGAAGAGCCATCGCCAGTAGCGGTGGTCCCGGCGGCGCCGGGCTGGCGTGCGCGCCTCGAGGGCGTCGAAGACCACGACCCGCCGCACGCCGCGCAGGGGAGCCGGGCGATAGGTGTTCGCCCGGCGGTAGGTCTCGGCCAGCATGGCGCGCTGCTCGTCGTCGAGGTGCTCGGCCTGGACGCGGCGGCCCGAGAGCCGGCGCACCTTGCGCAGGAGTCGCTGCCGCTGGTTGTACGACTCGGGGGTCGGGGGGTCGAGCACGATCAGGGTGTCGACCGGCGTGCCGGCCTCGTCGAGCAGGCGGGCCAGCTCGATCCCCATCAGGCCGGCGAAGGAGTAGCCGCAGAGCACCGGAGGCGTCGCCCCCTCGGCCCGGAGCTGCTCGAAGACCGCCCGGGCGAGCCCTGCGATGTCGGCGGCCGGGTTCGGGAGTCGGAGCACGTCGACCTCGAGGCCGACGAGCCGCTGGGCGGTGGTCAGCGCCCCCAGGAGGCCGCCGTAGGACAAGAGGTTGGTGCTCCCGGCATGGAGGAAGAGCACGCCGGGCGCCTCGCCCTCCCGGATGGTGACCAGCGCGGTCCCATCTGCGACCGGGCCCGCCTCGCCGACCAGCGCCGCGAGGGCTCGGAGGGTGGGCTCGACGATGAAGGCCGAGACCGCGACGTCGACCCCGGTCAGCTGCTCGACCTTGGCCAGCAGGCGCGCCGCGCCGAGGGAGTGGCCGCCGAGGTCGAAGAACGAGGCATCAGCATCGGCGTCGGCGAGGCCGAGCTGGTCCAGCCAGATCCCTCGCAGCCGCGGGTCGACGGGCCCTGGGGCAGACGTGACCACGGTCGGCGATGCCGCGGCGACCGGGCCCTGATCGATCTTGCCGTTCTGGTTGAGCGCCAGCGCCTCGACCACCGTCACCTCGCCGGGCACCATCGCCGCGGGCAGGCGCTCGTCGAGGAACCGGCGCAGGTCGGACTCGCCGAGGCCCGAGGCCTCCACCACGGCGACGAGGCGGCGGTCGGAGCCCTCCCCGACGGCGCGCACCGAGGCTCGGCGCACCTCAGGGTGCGCCTCGATGGCCAGCTCGACCTCCTCGAGCTGGATCCGGTTGCCTCGGACCTTGACCTGCCGGTCCATGCGACCGATCAGGTCGAGCTCTCCCGTCGGCGTCCAGCGCCCGAGGTCGCCGGTCCGGTAGGTGCGGACCCCGTCGGCGTCCTCGCCGAAGCGCTCCGCGGTGCGGACGGGGTCCCCGAGGTAGCCCGCCGTCACGCCGGGGCCGGCGATGAGCACCTCGCCCTCGTCGGTCGGCCGGCCTGACCCGTCGACCACCGACAGCGTGACCGTGGGGATCGCCCGGCCCACCGGGATCGGCCTCGGGTCGTCCGGGGTCTGGTGCGAGGGCCCGCTCGGACCGAGGAGGGCCAAGGGCTCGTGACGGCTGATCTCGTGCCAGCTGACGAAGATCGTCGTCTCGGTCGGGCCGTAGATGTTGAGCATCCGGTTGTCGAAACCGGCGGCGAAGGCGGCGGCCACCGCAGCGTCGTCGCTCCGCTCCCCGCCGTAGATGAGCAGGCCCACCGCGTTGAACGCCGCCGGGTCGACCCCGACGTGGGTGGACACCAGCGCCGTGGTCATCGAGAGGATGTCGAGCTGATGCCGCTCGAGCAGTGCCGTCAGCCGGCGCGTCGAGAGCAGTGTGTCCTGGTCGATGACGATGACCGTCATCCCGGTGGCGAGGCCCAGCCAGAGCTCCCAGATGGAGAAGTCGAAGGCGGCGTTGCACGAGTAGGAGCACGTCGAGCCCGGGCCCGCCCCGAGGTACGGCGAGACGGCCTCGATCAGCCCGGCCATCGCCGCCTGGGTCAGCACGACGCCCTTGGGCACGCCCGTCGAACCGCTGGTGAGCATCACGCAGAGGTCGCCAGCGGAGAGGCCCGCCACGGGCCCCCCGCCGGCGAGAGCCTCGACGACGAGGCCCTCGTCTCCCGCGCGGACCGTGGCCACGGGATCCACGATCGACATGATCAGCTCCGTCCGAGCCGCAGGCTGGCGAAGGTCGATGGGGACGAAGGTCGCCCCGAGACGGGCGCAGGCGACCTGTGCCACCACCATCTCGGTCGACCGGTCGAGCAGCAACGCCACCGTCCGGCCCGTTCCTGCGCCCTCAGCCGTGAGCTGCTCGCAGAGCCGGTCCGACGCGGCGAGGAGCCCGCCATAGCTGAGGCGCTGCTCGCCCTCGATGACGGCGGTGGCCTCGGGGTCGTCCTCGGCCCGGGCGACGAGCAGGCCGACCAGAGCCCCGGCGCCCGCGTCGACCGGCATCGCTGGCTTCGCGAGGGCTGCCGCCACCCCGGGCAGGTCCAGCTTGCCGTTGGCCAGGGTGGGGATCTGGTCCCAGATCACCACCTGAGCGGGCATCATCCACTGCGGCAGGAGCTCCTCGAGCGCAGCAGTGACCTCAGCTGCCGAGGCGCCCGGCGCCTCGACGGCGGCGGTCAGCACCACGTCGCCGGCGACGTCCCTCGGCACCACCGCCGAACGGACCACCGAGGGGACCGACGCCAGGGCCAGCTCGATCTCCTCGGGCTGGATCCGCATGCCGGCCACCTGGACCTGCCGATCGGTGCGACCGAGGAAGTCGAGGACCCCCTCGGGCAGCCACCGCCCGAGGTCCCCGGTCCGGTAGACGGTGGCGGGGCCGCCCGACGGCGACGCGATGAACCGGGAGGCGGTCAGCTCCGGCTCCCCGAGGTAGCCGAGGGCCACGGCTGGCGATTCGATGCAGATCTCGCCCACCTCGCCGGCCGGCACCTCATGACCGTCCTCATCGAGGAGCCAGATGGTGGTGCCGACGATGGGTGACCCGATCGGGACCGCCCGGGGATCGATGAGCCGGCTGATCGACGGCTGGCCGGGGCCGTCGGGCCGGAGCGGGGCATCCGGGGCCACCACCTCGTGCCAGGTCGAGAAGACGACGGTCTCGGTGGGTCCGTAGATGTTGATCATCCGGCCGTCGAAGCCAGCCGCGAAGGCCTTGGCGATCGACTCGCCGCGGAATTTCTCGGCTCCCTGGAGGATGACGCCGACGCCGTTGAAGATGGCCGGGTCGTTCTCGATGTGGAAGGCCACCACCGAGGTCGACTGGGTCAGCACGTCGATGCCCCTGGCCACCAGGGCTGCCATCCGCCTCGTCGAGAGCAGCTCGTCGGTGCGGATGACCACCACCGTCGCACCTGTCGTCAGGCCCGCCCACAGCTCGAAGATCGCCGCGTCCCAGGTCAGGTGGCAGGCGGCGCCCACCCTGGTCCCCGGGCCGATGCGAAGGGGCGCCACCGACGCGCCGAGCAGCGACAGGATCCCGGGCTCGGTCAGGACGGCCGCCTTGGGCAGCCCGGCCGAACCGGAGGTGAACATGATGCAGGCGGCCTCCGGCGGCAGCAGGGTCCCGGCGTCGTCGGGGGCGCCGTGGTGCTCGAGCACGTAGGCACCGTCGGCGAGCCGGAGGGTGGCCGTCGGCCGGACGGTGGCCATCATGTGCTCGGTGCGCGCCTCGGGCTGGTGGTGGTCGAGCGGGACGTAGACCGCGTCGAGGCGCAGGCAGGCCAGCTGGGCGGCGAAGAGGGCGGCCGAGCGGTCCATGGCCACGATCACCCGGTGGCCGGGGCCGACCCCGGCGGCCTCGAGCAGGCGGCCGGCCTCGTGGGCGAGGCCGTCAAGCTCGGCGTAGGTGGTGAGCTCGCCGGCGTCGTCGACGGCCACCGCGTCGGGCGTGCTGGCGATGGACGCCGCCACGCGCTCGTGAAGTCGACCGTGCACCGCGTGGTCGCCGCCAGGGGCGGGCTGCCCGGTCAACCGCTGCATTGCCATCTGTACATTCTGCCCGTCTCTCGAAAACGTTCTAGTCGCTTCCCGCTCGCGGTGGCGCGAAGATGCACCCATGGACTTCGCCCAGGCTCTTGGTGCCGTCGCTCGGGGACAGAGCCCACGCGCGGCGGCGGCCGACCTGGTGGCGGCCATGACACCTGAGGAGCGGCTGGGCTGCCTCGACGGAGACGGCCCGTTCTGGGCCGGCCTGGCCGAGCTCGGGCAGCTCGGCTACCACCTGCGCTGCTTCCCTGCGGCCGCCGTGGAGCGCCTCGGCATCCCCGGCTTCGCCTTCTCCGACGGTCCTCGGGGCGTGGTGGTCGATCGCGCCACGGCCTATCCGGTGTCGATGGCGCGCGGCGCCTCGTTCGACGTCGACCTCGAGGAGCGGATCGGCGACGCCATCGGCACCGAGCTGCGCGCGGTGGGGGCCACCCTCTACGGCGGGGTCTGCGTGAACCTGCTGCGCCATCCGGCCTGGGGCCGGGCTCAGGAGACCTACGGCGAGGACCCGCACCACGTCGGCGAGATGGGGGCCGCGCTCACCAGGGGCGTGCAGCGGCACGCCATGGCGACGGTCAAGCACTTCGCCGCCAACTCCATCGAGAACGCCCGCTTCCAGGTCGACGTCGAGATCGACGAGATGGCGCTGCACGAGGTCTTCCTCCCCCACTTCCGGCGCATCGTCGACGAGGGCGTGGCCTGCGTCATGACGGCCTACAACCAGGTCAACGGCGCGTGGGCCGGGGAGAGCCGGGAACTGATCGGCGAGATCCTGCTCGAGGAGTGGGGCTTCGAGGGCTTCTCCATCAGCGACTGGATCTTCGGCGTGCGAGACGGTGCCGCATCAGTGGCCGCCGGCCTCGACGTCGAGATGCCCTACCGGATGCGCCGGGCCGGATCGGTGCCCGAGGCCCTCGAGGCAGGGACGCTGACCTGGGCTGAGGTCGACGCCTGCGTCACGCGCACCATGGCCACCCTGCTGCGCTTCGCACCGATCCTCGAGGCCTCGGCGCAGGGTCGCGAGGTCCTGAACGCCGCGTCCCATCGGGCGCTGGCGGCCGAGGCCGCTCGGCGGACCATCGTGATGCTCAAGAACGACGAGGTGGGCGGCGCACCGGTGCTGCCCCTCGACCCGGAGGCCACCGGCACCGTGGCGGTGATCGGGCGGCTGGCCGAGGTCGCCAACCTCGGCGACCGGGGGTCGAGTGAGGTCTGGGCCGTCGACGTCGTGACCGCCGCCCAGGGCATCGCCGGCCGGCATGGGGCCGTGGTCGTCGACGACGGCTCCGACCTCGACCGGGCCGCCGGGATCGCCGCCGAGGCCGACGCCGTGGTCCTCGTGCTCGGCTGCACGGCGGCCGACGAGGGCGAGTACCTCGGATCCGACGGCATGGCGGCCCTGTCGACGCTGTTCCCCGGCCCTGACGAGCCCGACGAGGTGGCCCGGTTCGAGCGGTTCGTCGCGTCCACGCCCGAGATCGAGATCCCCGACGACCTCAGGGTCAAGGATCCGACCGGCTTCGCCAAGGGCGGCGACCGGACCTCGCTGCTGCTGAGCGCAGCCGACGTCGCCCTGATCCAGGCGGTCGCCCCACGGTGCGCCAGGACCATCGTGGTCATCGAGGCCGGTTCGGCGGTGCTCACCGACGAGTGGGACGACCGGGTCCCGGTCGTCCTCCAGCGCTTCTACGCCGGGGTCGAGGGCGGGACGGCGCTGGCCGAGGTCCTCTTCGGCGACGCCTCACCTGAGGGCCGCCTCCCCTTCTCCGTGCCCCAGCACGAGCGCGACCTGCCCGACTTCGATCCCTTCGCCGAGCACATCGTCTACGACGAGTGGCACGGGTGGTGGAAGCTCGAGCGCGACCAGAGCGAGGTGGCGTGGCCCTTCGGCTGGGGGCTGACGTACTCGGGAACCGAGATCGATGACGCACAGGTCCGCGTCGTCGACGACCGTCTGGTGGCGACCGCCGCGGTGCGCAACACCGGCGGCCGGGACGACCGGGCGCTCGTCCTCGTCCTCGGCCAGCGCGACGGCGTGGAGCGCCGACGCCTCGTCGGGTTCGCCCGGGTCGACGTCGCCGCCGGGGGCCTGGCGACCATCGACCTCGACATCGACGAGCGGGCCCTCCTCGAGCGCGACACCGCCGCCCACACCATGGTGCGGCGGCCTGGGACCTGGCGGTTCTGGGTCTGCCAGCACCTCGGCGAGGCCCCGACGGCGATCACCCTCGACCTGGCCTGAGCGGCATCTCGGGCCGGCATGCGGCCTAGCCTGAACCCATGTCAGGCCACCACGAACCCCTCACGACCCTGCGCGGCACCTTCGTCGACTCGGCCGGCGTGCTTCGCGCCAAGCAGGTGCCCATGGAGCACGCCGAGGTGTTCGGCGACGTCGGCCTCGGTGCCTCGCCCGTCTTCTCCACCTTCACCGCCGACGACCAGGTGGCCGCGTCCCCCGGCATCGGCCCGGTGGGGGACCTCCGCCTGCGCGCCGACCTCTCGGCGGCGGTGCCCATCGGCGGCGGGATCCTGTGGGCCCCCACCGACCTCGTCGACCAGGACGGCCAGGCGGTGGCCGCCTGCCCACGCACGGTGCTGCGCCACCAGGTCGCCCTCGCGTCCTCGGCCGGCCTCGAGGTGCGGACCGCCATCGAGGTGGAGTTCGTGCTCTACGAGGACACCACCGGGCGGCCGATGGCCAGCCAGGCCTACGGGCTCTCCAGCCTCGACGCCCACGAGGCCCTCGTCGACGACCTGATGGCGAGCCTCATCGACGTCGGGCTCACGCCCGAGCAGCTCCATGCCGAGTACGGCCCGGGCCGCTTCGAGGTCTCCTTCGCCCCGGCCGACCCGCTCGCCACCGCCGACGCCAACGTGCTCGCCCGCATCGTGATCTCGGCCGTGGCCCGTCGGCACGGCTGCGCCGCCTCCTTCTCGCCCAAGCACTCGCTCGACGACGTCGGGACCGGCGCCCACCACCACCTCTCGATCGCCCGCGACGGGGTGGCCCTGCTCTCTGGAGGCCAGGGTCCCCATGGGCTGACCCCTGACGGCGCGGCCGTGGTGGCCAGCCTCGTCCACCACCTGCCCGAGATCCTCGGCGGTCTCGCCCCCTCGGCCCCCTCGGCGCTCCGGCTCGCCCCCGAGTCCTGGTCAGGTGCCTTCGCCTGCTGGGGCCTCGAGAACCGGGAGGCGGCGGTCCGGCTGTGCGAGGCCACCCACGGCAACCACCATGGCGCCCACCTCGAGGTGAAGGTCGTCGACCCCGCCGCCAACGTCTACGTGGCCGGGGCGCTCCTGCTGGGCACCGCCCTCCACGGGCTGGCCGCGCCGCACGTCCTGCCCGAGGAGATGGCCGTGGACCCCGGCACCCTCGATGCCGACGAGCTCGCCCGACGCGGCGTCCGAGCCCTCGGTGGGAGCCTTGGGGCGACGCTGGACGCCTTCGCCGGGTCTCGGCTGGCGACCGGGATCCTCGGTGCCGAGCTGCTGGCCCCCCTGGTCGCCGTCCGGCGGCACGAGGCCGACCTGCTCGCCGAGCACGGGGCCGAGGCCGTCGTCGAGCGGCTGCGGTTCGTCTGGTCAGCCTGAGGCGACGCGGGGGGTGAGGCCCACCGCGTCGGCGGCGAGGGCCACCGACCGCGCCCGGTCCTCGATGCCGTGGAGCCGGGCGCCGAGCATCAGCTCGTCGGCGCCGGTCCGCTCGACGAGCGCCGCGAGCTCCTCGGCCACGCGCTCAGGACGACCGACGATGTGCGTGGCGCAGGCGTGCGCGATCAGGGCGGCGTCCGCCGGGGTGTAGGGATAGGCGGCCGCCTCCTCGGGGCTGGCGAGCTGGGCCGGCCGGCCCTGCCGGAGGAACAGGGTGCTGAGCCTCGAGGGCCCGGCCAGCCAGGCCGCTTCGTCGTCGTCGGGGGCGCACACCACGGCCACGCCCAGCATCACCCGGGGCGCATCGAGCACGGCCGAGGGGCGGAAGGCCTCGCGGTAGGCGGCCAGGGCGGCCATCAGCGGCTCCGGGCTGAAGTGGTAGGCGAAGCTGAACGGCAGGCCCAGCAGGCCGGCGAGGTGGGCGGAGTAGGTCGACGAGCCAAGCAGCCAGATCTCCGGGAGCGGACCGCGACCCGGCATGGCCATCTGGGCGTTGGCCCCGGTGAAGTAGCCGATCAGCTCGACGAGGTCGTCGGGAAAGCGGGTGGCGTCCCCGCGGCCCAGGGCGGCGGCGGTGACCGGGTCAGTCCCCGGGGCCCGACCGATGCCGAGGTCGATCCTTCCGGGGTGCAGCGCCTCGAGCGTGCCGAACTGCTCGGCCACGACCAGGGGGGCGTGGTTCGGCAGCATGACGCCGCCCGAGCCGACCCGGATGGTCGTGGTGACCGCGGCGAGGTGGGCGGCGAGGACCGCCGGCGCCGCGCTCGCCACGCCGGGCATCCCGTGGTGCTCTGCCACCCAGACCCGGGAGAGGCCCGCCTGTTCGGCCACCTGGGCCATCCGTGTGGCCTCGGCCAGGGCCTGGACGGGCGTGGCCCCGGCGACGACCGTGGCGAGCTCGTGCAGGGAGAGGGCGACCATCGAGCTGGACCCTACCGGCGGACCGGTCCGGTCGAGGCCTGCGGTGGCAGACTCAACGGTGTGGACGACGGCCCCGTGAAGATCGACGCCGCCATCATCGGCGTCCAGCGCGCCGGCACCTCGTCGCTCGCCGCCGCCATGGCGGAGCACCCCGGGGTGTGCCTCGCCGAGGGCAAGGAGGCCCACCTCTTCGACCTCGCCGAGGTCCAGGAGCACGGTCCCGACCCGGCCCGCCTCGCCGAGCTCTTCGCCCGGCGGCAGCCGGGATCGGTCCTCCTCGACGCCACGCCGGCCTACATCTACATGCCGGGCTGCCTCGAGGCCCTCAAGCGGCACAACCCAGCGATGCGGGTGATCGCCGTGCTCCGGGACCCAGCCGAGCGCGCCCGGTCCCATCACGCCCTCGAGCTGGCCCGTGGCTGGGAGGACCTCGACTTCGCCCAGGCCCTCGCCGCCGAGGACGACCGGCTCGCCGAGGATCCCGAGCCCATGCGGCTGCGGTCCGCCACCCGCGTGTTCGCCTACCGCACGAGGGGTCGCTACCACCACCAGGTGGCCCGGGTCCTCGAGCTCTTCCCCGACGCGCTGTTCCTCCGCTTCGATGACCTCGTGGCCCGGCCCGGACCCACCGTGGCCGCCGCGCTCGAGCACGTCGGCCTGGCCCCGTCCGACGAGGCCGGTCCCCTGCCCAAGCTCAACGGCCACCGGGGATCGGAGCGGTCCTGGCGCGAGACCAAGCTCCGCCTCGAGCTGCGACACGACACCAGGGCCACCGAGCGGCTGCTCGGCTGGCCAGCGGGGTCCATCAACCACGCTCGGGCCCCTCGGTGAGCACCGGACGCCGACCCGTCGTCGTCGCCGTCGGCGCGTTGGTCGCCGCCATCGGCCTCGGGTGCCTCGTCGTCCAGGCCACCCGAGCCAACGCCACCATCTCCGCGCAGCGCTCGGCCCGGGTGACGGCGGACGCTCGGCTCGACGAGGCCTACTACGCCTGCATCGACCACCAGGCCCGCAGCCTGATCACCCCCAAGACCCCGGTGGCCTATCGCCCTGGGGCGTCCCTCGGCGAGGCCGTGGTCCTCAACAAGGCGGTGGCGTCGTGGATCACGCTGAGCCCGCCGGGCACCGTGCCGTCCGGGTGGCTCGGCCTGCGCCACACCGGAGGGCCGGGATCCTGCCTCGGCGACGTCGTGACGCTCCGCAGCCGTGACGCCGCCGGGACGTGGACGCTGCGCACCGGTCATGGCGCCAGCGTCCCCGGCCAGGGCCCGCCGCCGGCCCCGCCGCTGTGAGCACCCCCGCCGCGGCCGCCCTCGGCCTCGTGCTCCTCGGGGCCCTCGGTGCGCTGCCCGTGGTGGCGCTCGTCGGCCTCCGCTGGCTCAGCCTGGTGCTCGCCCCCGTCGCCGGGGCCGTCGTGACCGGCCTGGCCGCGGCCGCCGCGCTGGCCGTCGGCGGCCCGCTCGTGGCGTGGGCCTGGGTGCTGGCCGGCCTGGGTGCCGGCCTGAGCGTCGCCTGGTGGCTCCGCCGGCCTGACCGACGGCCCTGGGGGCGAGGGCGACCCCCGGAGGACCGGGCCCGGATGGTGGTCGTTGCCGTCGGCGGCCTGCTCACGGTGGTGGCCGCCATCCTGAGCCTGCGTGGCCTGTCCACCCCCACCATCGGCTTCGACACCCGGGCCCTGTGGGCGCTGCGGTCTGGATGGATGCTCCACGACCACAGCCAGATGCTCCTCGACTTCAAGGTCCCCGAGCTGCTGATCGGCCAGTCGGGCTACCCCCCGCTGGTCAGCGCCGAGGCCGCGTTCGTCTGGGGCATGACCGGCGTGCACGCCGCTCGGCTCGAGGTCGTGGTGGTGGCCCTCGTCGACGTCCTCTGCCTGGTGGGCCTGGGCGTGGGGATCCTGGCCGTCGGCCGTCGGGCTGTGGCCTCCGGCACCGGACTCCTCCGGCTCCTGCCAGCGGTGGCCGCGGCGGTGGCCGCACCAGCCATGGTCCTGGTCGGGGCCGGGATCACCGAGCCCTTCCTGACCAACGGCTACGCCGACCCGATGTGGTCGCTGTGCGCCGCCGGTGCAGTGCTCTTCGGCCTGCTCCTGCCCTCGACCCGATCGAACCAGGCGGTGGCCCTGCTGCTCCTCACGGCAGCGGGCATGTCGAAGCAGGAGGGGATGTTCACGGCGCTCTGCCTCCTCGCCCTGATCGTCGCCCGCCAGCTCGGCCACCTCCCGTCGGGCCGGCGTCGCCGAAGCAGGCTGGGCGTCATCGCAGCAGCCGCCGCGGCGTCGGTGGCCGCGATGGCCGCCTGGCCCGTGGCCATCGCCATCACCGGCTCGCGGCAGGTCTCCTCGCCGCTGTCGCCGACGGCGACCTGGGGCCATCGGGCCCACGAGGTGGCACGTGGCTTCTGGCCCTCGCTCCACGTGTTGGCCCTCGCCCTGGCGGTCTCCGCCTTCGGCGCCCTCGTGCTCAGGGCGCGACGTCGGCGTCTCGGCCTCGGCAACGACGTGTGGGCCTGGGCGGGCCTCCTGGCCGGGCTGGGCGTGGTCAGCGGCGTGCTCGTCACCGGCTCGGCCCCGGTCGTGCCGTGGATCGAGGGGAGCGTGCACCGCGTCACCCAGTTCCCGGCCGTCACCGGTTGGCTCATCGTCGTGATCTGGACGGTCACCGGTGCGGCGGCGGCGACGTCCGGGTCCTCGGCCGAGCCCGTGGGCCGCCGGTCGGCCACCTAGCATCGTCCCGTGACGCAGGCGACCGCGGCCGAGCTCCCGACGAGGACGACGAGCCTCGACCCGGAGGCCACGGTGGTGAGGATCCCGGGCCTCGACGGCATCCGGGCGGTCGGGATCCTCCTGGTCCTCGCCTTCCACGGCGGCCTGTCGTGGGCGTCGGGCGGCTTCTTCGGAGTGGACGTCTTCTTCGTCCTGTCCGGGTTCCTGATCACCGGCCTGCTCGTGGCCGAGTTCCGCCAGCACGCCGGCATCGCCCTGGCGCGGTTCTGGGCCCACCGGGTGCGCCGGCTGCTCCCCGCCCTCCTCGCTATGGTCTCGGCCGTGTCGATCGTCGCCTGGATCGGCGCCCCCGCCGACACGCTGGGCCAGCTGCGCGGCGACGGACTGGCCACCCTGCTCTACGTCAACAACTGGCACCAGATCCTCGGCGGCCAGGGCTACTTCGCTGAGCTGGCCACCCCCCGGCCGCTCCTCCACGCGTGGAGCCTCTCGATCGAGGAGCAGTTCTACCTGGTCTGGCCCGTGCTCGTGCTCGTGGTCCTGCGCCTCACTCGCTCGCTCGGCGCCCTGCTGGTCGTCACCCTGGCCGGGGCGGCGGCCAGCGCCGTCGCCATGGCGGTGCTGTTCCACCCGGGTCTGGCGGCCAACCGGTCCTACTTCGGCACCGACACCCGGATCCAGGCCCTGCTGCTCGGGGCCGCCCTGGCCATCGTGCTCGCCCGACCCCTCGCCAGGCCCGGCGGGCGCGACCCGTCGGGCGCCCTCGTGCGCACGATCGCCCTGACGCCGGGGCGCCGCGCCGGGCTCGTGGCCCTCGGGGCGATCGGCCTCCTGGTCGTCGGCTCGATGGCGGCCACCGTCGACGCCACGACGCGCTGGCCCTATGTCGGCGGCTTCGCACTGCTGTCGTTGGCCACCGTGGCCGTGATCGCCTCCGTGGCCCTCGTGCCCGAGGGGCCGGTGGGCCGGGTGCTCTCCGTGCGCCCCCTCCGCTACGTCGGGGCCATCTCTTACGGGCTCTACCTGTGGCACTGGCCCCTCTACGTCCTGCTCGACCATGGCCGTACCGGCCTGACAGGGACAGCACTCCTCGCCGTCCGGCTCCTCGCCTCCTTCGCCGTGGCCGTCGTCTCGTACCACGTGCTCGAGATGCCGATCCGGCGCGGCGCAGCACCCGGGTGGCGCGGCGCGGTGGCGGCCCTGGTCGCCGTCGGCTGCACGGTGGCGCTGCTGCTGGTCGCCACGGCCGGCTCGCGCGAGGCGCGGCCCTCGTCGGGGACGGGCCTCACGCCGACCGAGCACCAGGCCCTCGTCGACCATGGGGCCTACGACGGCCGGCCGGTGCGCTTCATGCTCTTCGGGGACTCGGTGGCCACCACCATGGCGCTCGGCCTGCGGTCAGGGTCCGAGTCGCGCTGGGGCGTCCAGGCCCAGTTCACCCACACCGACCTCGGATGCGACCTCGACCCGGCCGACACGATCGTCGTCTCCGGCGCCACCGTCCCGGCCTCGCCCGGCTGTCGCGGCTGGCAGGCCGAATGGGCGAGGGCGGTGGAGCAGGAGCACCCGGAGGTCGTGGGCGTCCTGCTCGGGCGCTGGGAGATCGTCGACCGCCTCCACGACGGGACCTGGGTGCACATCGGTGAGCCGGCCTGGGACGCGCACCTGTCCCGGCAGCTCGACCGGGCCATCGGGATCTTCTCGTCCCACGGCGCGACCACCGTCCTGTTCACCATGCCCTACGTCGACCCACCGGAGGCACCCGACGGCACGGTGTGGCCCGAGAACACCACCGAGCGTGTCGATGCCTACAACCGCGTGGTGGCCTCGGTGGCGGCCCGGCACCCCGGGACGGTGCACGTGATCGACCTGAACCGGATCGTCGGGCCCCGAGGCGCGTACACCCCGGCCATCGACGGGGTCACCGTGCGCAACTCCGACGGCATCCACTTCACCGAGAACGGCGGCCTGTGGCTGCGCCCCCGGATCCTGCCGACGGTGGGCCGACTCGGCCTGGCCGGCCGGGGCTGAGCCTGGGCGACCTTGTCCCGCCCGGATGTCGGGCGTAGCCTCGCGGCTCGGGTCGCCGCGAGATTGGGGGGGGGAATTGTTCGGTCGGATCGTCGCCGGGGTCGCACTTGTCCTCGGCCCCCTCGTGGTCACCGCTCCCGCAGGCGCCGCCGTCGGCCCCACCACCCCAGCGCGGATCACCGCCAGGCCGGCAGCCACCGGCATCTCCCTGCACTGGTCGCGGTCCCCCGGGCGGCCCACCTACACCGTGAGCTCCTCGCCGCCGGGCAAGGGCTGCACCACCGCCGCCGTGACCTGCACCGTCCCCGTGGACGACACCACGCCGTGGACCTTCTCGGTCACCGCCAGCGACGGGCGGACCACCTCGGCGCCGTCGGCGTCGACCACACCGGTCCGGACCCGCCGGGTGGTGATCGTGGCCGGAGCGTCGAACGCCGCCGGGTTCGAGTCCTATGCCGTCGACCCGTCGACGAGGGTGAGCTTCTTCGCCCCACCCTTTGCCTCGCCAACCGACCGGACCTCCACCATCGTCTGGCTCCCCTGGCTCACCGACCCCGCCCCGAAGGTCGTGCCCATGCCGCTGCGCACGCCGCAGCGGATCACCGCCACGACGCCGGACACCGGCGGGCGCCAGATCTTCGGTCCCGAGCTGGGCCTCGCCCGCCAGCTCTTCGCCGACACGGGCGAGTCGGTGACGGTGGTCAAGGTCAGCGTGCCGGCCAACCTCTACAGGTTCTGGAAGGGCGGATCGGACCCGAAGGACGCCGTCACCCACACCGTCGAGCTCACGTCCTCCGTGATGGCCTACGAGGCGAGCAGGGGCCGGCTCCCCGTGATCAGCGGGGTCTTCTGGGTCCAGGGCGAGTCCGACACGAACTCCTCCCTCTGGGCCGAGGCCTACCAGCGGCGACTCACCGAGCTGATCGCCAGCCTCCACGCCGAGCTGCCGATGGCTGCCGGCACCCCCTTGGTCATCGCCAAGGTGTTCACCACGCCGTGGTGGAACGTCGTCGCCGGCGCCGGCGTCTGCCCGGCCGGGGGGACCGACTGCGCCGAGCAGCTCGCCGCCGACGCCACCGTCCGAGCGGCCGAGGACGCGGTGGCGGCCGCCGACCCGACGGTGGTGGCGGTCGAGACGAGGGACCTCCCTCGGACGGGGGTCATGCTCCACTACTCGAACGTCGCCGAGCTCGCCGTGGGCCAGCGGATGGCCCTCGCCGCCGAGCCGCTGCTCCCCTAGGGCCGGCCCCCGGTCGAGGCGCTCAGCTGGTGGCGCAGAAGGCCGCCAGGGCGGCCGCCTCGCGCTCGAGGTGCTGGGTGAACCCGGCCAGGATCACCTTCTCGGCGGTGCCGCCGATGAGCGGGATCGAGACCTCGAGCTCGCCGGCGATGGTCTCGACCGTGCGGCCCTCGGCCTCGACGAGGCTGATCGTCGCCCAGCAGCGCAGCAGGCCGTCGTAGTGGTCGGGCACCACGGTGAGCCGACCCTCGTGGGTCGAAAGATCGATGGACGAGTCGATGACCCAGGTCAGCTTGTCACGATCGAGCGCCATGGCCGCCGGACCGGAGATGTCCCCGGCGAAGCGGTAGCGGACGCTCGTGTGCAGGACCCCGTCGGTGACCGTGGCGATCAGCAGGTCCGGCGCCTCGAGGTTGCTCGCCGCCACGGCGAGCGAGGCGTAGTAGCTGCGGTCCGCCAGCGCCGCCTCGATGGCGTCGCGCGACGCGTCGATCCGCTCGGTGACCGAGAACCTCATCGGCTCAGGCCCTCGGCTCCATCGGCGGCATGCCGAGCTTGCGGTGGTCCCATGACACGGTGCGGTCAACCACGAGCTTGTAGATGGTCCGGTTGTTGAGCATCACCTCGACGAAGGGGCGCATCTCCTCGGTGTACTCGGCCTGGTAGCGGTCGAAGACGCTCACGCCCACCTCCCAGATCTCGTCTGGGTCGTCGACGACCTCGGCGTGGCCGACGAGCTCGACGCCACGGAGCTGGTCATAGGTGTCGCCGTCCTCGAACAGGCAGGTCATCATCGGGTTGCGGGCGAGGTTACGGGCCTTCTGGGACTTGGCCTTCGTCTCGATGGCGATGCAGCCGTCGACGAACCCGTACCACATGGCCACGGCGTGGATCGTGCCGTCGTGGTTGAGCGTGCACATGGTCATGGGCCGGCGCTCGTGGAGGAAGGCGGCGACCTCGTCCTCGGTCATCTTGATCTGGGCACGCTGGTTGACTCCCAGCGGCGCCGGTGCTGCGTCCTCTGCCATGTCCATCCCCCTCGGTGGTCCTCGGCGCAGGTTAGACCTCCCCCGTGCCCCGTGCGCCAAGAGTTCACCTCGGGATCACCCCACCTTCCCGACGAGGTCGCATCCGGTTCACCTGCCCCTCGTACCGTGCTGCCCATGGCCCAGACGCCCGCTCTCGCCAGCCCGGCATCGCGGCCCACCACGTTCGCCCCGACCACCTCGTGGTCGTGGCGGCCTGCCGCGCGGCGCTCCGCCCGCCGTCGCGGCTGTCTCGAGACGTCCCCGACCGGCCGCCCCCCTCGGTCGGCGGGGGTGTCTCCAGTCCGGCCCCCGGTGCGTGGCGCATCGTCCACGGACAGCGAGCCGGGCCGATGACGGACCTCCTCGAGCTGCGGTTCCAGAGCCGTGCCGGGAGCAACCCCGTTATCCTCGTGATCGACGACGAGGCCTCCTACCGCGAGGCGCTCAGCCTCGGACTCGGGGCCGAGGGCTTCGAGGTGGTGCTCGCCGCCGACGCCGGAGAGGCGCTCCGGGCGTTCGCCGAGCGCTCCGTCGACCTCGTCCTGCTCGACGTGATGCTGCCCGACCGCTCGGGCCTCGAGGTCTGCCGGGAGATCAAGGCCAGCTCGAGCGTGCCCGTGGTGATGGTCTCGGCGCGGTCCGAGGAGCTCGACGTGGTCGTGGGCCTCGAGCTCGGGGCCGCCGACTACGTGGCCAAGCCCTACCGCCTGCGCGAGCTCACCGCCCGCATCCGGGCCGTGCTGCGGCGGGCGGCCGTCGAGACCGAGCAGCCTGACGAGGACCGCATGCTCGTCGTGGGGCCGGTCGCCCTCGATCCCGACCGGCGCGAGGTCCACGTCGACGGCGAGGGCGTGGAGCTGTCCCGCAAGGAGTTCGACCTGCT
>CANGPS010000016.1 GCA_947456245.1 Acidimicrobiaceae bacterium | reverse complement strand
TGCGTTGCTGCGTCATGCTTTCGCCCATTGCGCAAGATTCCCCACTGCTGCCTACCGTAGGAGTCTGGGCCGTGTCTCAGTCCCAGTGTGGCTGATCGTCCTCTCAGACCAGCTACCCGTCGATGCCTTGGTGGGCCGTTACCCCGCCAACTAGCTGATAGGCCGCGAGCCCCTCCCGAAGCGGAATCCATTTCCTCATCCGACCATGCGATCAGATGGGGGTATCCGGTATTAGCACCGGTTTCCCGGTGTTATCCCAGTCTTCGGGGCAGGTTGCTCACGTGCTACTCACCCGTTCGCCACTAGATCTTCGCCGGTGCAAGCACCAGCTGGATCTCGTTCGACTTGCATGTGTTAGGCACGCCGCCAGCGTTCGTCCTGAGCCAGGATCAAACTCTCCATCAAGACTTCGACCGTCATCCGAAGATGCCGGCCAGAAATCAGAGAGTCGATTGGAGAAAGCTCATCTCCGTTCGACAGCAGCTCGTTCACCCGAGGGTTCCGGAGCCACCTATTGCTTCATTACTTTTGACAGTCGACACCAAGGCAATATTGCCGAGATGCCGCCCGCACTGGCTTTTGGCTCTCACTCTTCCGTTTTCAAGGAACAACCACGCACAGGACCCCGATGGGCAGAGGTGCGTGACCCTTTGCCAGGCCCGAGGGCCTGACTCCCCGTCTCGGCTGCTCCTCGAAAGGGGCCTCCGTGGCGGAGTTGTAACTCTAGTCGCTCTCTCAACCTCCCGTCAAGACGGGCTGCGATGTTCAGCTGGCTGGCTGAGCGACTGCCGTTTGTGGCGGCTTGAGAACACTAGCAGGTCTCAGCGACCCGTGTCACATCCTCGTCAGACAAACCTGGCCAGTCGTGCCCTCTCGGCTGCGATGTGGGCGTCGAGTTGCTCTATCTGATCCGCCACCACCACCGGTCCGGCACCACCAGCCGTCGTGCGGTTGGCGACTGGGCGTCCCGGCTCGAGGAGCGAAGCTGCCTCAGATCCAAGGAGTTCATGTTGCGACACCAGCGTGACGAGGTCGACGCCGCTCGAGAGCGACTCCGCCACCAGGCCACCAACGATGGCGTGTGCTTGGCGGAAGGGGATCCCCTGAGCCACGAGGTGTTCGGCCAGATCGATTGCTGCCCCTGATGGGCTGTCCGCAGCAGCGCGCATCGCCTCCGCGTTCCAGGTGGCGGTCGCGTACATCCCCGCCATCGCATCGAGCACGAGGCCGATCTGCTGCACCGAGTCGAACAGTGGCTCCTTGTCCTCCTGGAGGTCCCGGTTGTACGCCAGCGGGAGGCCCTTGAGCGTGGCCAGGAGTCCCGTCAGGTTCCCGATGAGGCGCCCCGACTTCCCACGCGCCAGCTCGGCGATGTCGGCGTTCTTCTTCTGGGGGAGCATCGAGGAACCGGTGGCGTGCGTGTCGGCCAACGTGGCGAACCCGAACTCCTCCGTCGTCCAGAGGACCATCTCCTCCCCCATGCGCGAGAGGTGGATCCCGAGGAGGGCGATGTCGAAGAGCGCCTCAGCGACGAAGTCGCGGTCCGACACGGCGTCGAGTGAGTTCTCGAAGCGAGACTTGAACCCGAGTGCCGCAGCCGTCCCATCTGGATCGAGCGGAAGCGACGAGCCAGCGAGGGCACCGGCCCCGAGCGGCGAGACGTCCATCCGCTCGTGTGACGCGAGCAGTCGATCGACGTCTCGCCCGAGCGCCCACGCATGGGCAGCGAGGTGGTGTGCCAGCAGGACCGGCTGAGCTCGCTGCAGGTGGGTGTATCCAGGGAGGTAGAGATCGGCGGCGGCTTGCGCTCGCTCGACCAGCACCTCTTGGAGCACCAGCACGCTGGTGGCTGTCTCGACGAGGGCTCGCTTCGTCCACAGGCGGAACGCAGTGGCGACCTGGTCGTTGCGCGATCGTCCCGTGTGCAGCTTGGCTCCTGCATCTCCGGCGATCTGCGTCACCCGCCGTTCGATGACGGTATGGATGTCCTCGTCCTCCGGCAGGATCTCGATCGAGCCGTCGGCGATCTCGGCCGCAACGACGTCGAGCGCCTGATGGAGGGCCGATCCCTCAGGGTCGGTGAGGATCCCGCCGGCAACCAACCCATCAACGTGGGCATGACTCCCCCGGATGTCATCGACCGCGAGCTCGATGTCGTACTGGATCGACACCGACAGCGCTGCAAGCTCTGGCGCCATCCCGGACTCGAGACGGCCATGCCAGAGGGTCATGCCTGCCCCCCCTGCTTGCTGGCCCACGTGGCGACACCGAGGCCCCACAGACGGACGAAGCCTTCGGCATCCTGGTGCCGGAACGTGTCCGACGCGTCATAGGTCGCCAAGCCGTGGTCGTAGAGGGCCACGGGGCTGCGACGCCCCTCGATCCGCATGAGGCCCGGCGCCTCGAAGCGCAGTCGGACGTCGCCGGTGACGTGCTTCTGTGCCTCTGCCATGAAGGCGTCGATGGCGTTCTTCAGCGGCGAGAACCACATGCCGTCGTAGACGAGCTCCGCCCAGCGAGGCTCGAGGCGAGCCTTCTCGTGGTGGATGTCCCGCTCGAGGCACAGGTCTTCGAGATCGGCGTGGGCAGCGATGATCGCGAGGGCCCCAGGGCACTCGTAGACCTCACGGCTCTTGATGCCGACACGGCGGTTCTCGACCATGTCGATGCGTCCGAAGCCCGTGGCGCCTGCCCGACGGCCGACCTCGTCGATCAGGTCGGCCGGAGCCAGGCGACGCCCGTCGACCGCCACAGGCACTCCGGACTCGAAGGAGATCACCATCTCGTCAGGTCCGGTCGCCGTGACGCGTGTGAGCGTGTAGGGCTCGTCAGGGGCGGTGGCCCAGGGGTCCTCGATGGCCCCGCACTCGATCGCACGTCCCCAGAGGTTCTCATCGATCGAGTAGATCTTGGCCTTGGTCTGGCCGATCGGGATGTCCCACTTTGCCGCGTACTCGATCGACTCCTCGCGGGTCATCCCCCAGACGCGAGCCGGTGCGAGGACCTCGAGGTCCGGGGCGAGCGCCCTGGTCCCGACCTCGAAGCGAACCTGGTCGTTCCCCTTGCCGGTGCATCCGTGGGCGACGGCGCTCGCTCCGTGGCGACGGGCCTCGGCGACGAGGTGCTTGACGATCACCGGCCGTGAGAGCGCGGACACCAGGGGGTACTTCCCCTCGTACCGAGCGTTCGCTGCGATGGCCGGGATGCAGTAGTCCTCTGCCATCTCCGCTCGGGCGTCGATCACCGTTGCCTCGACGGCACCGGCAACAAGGGCACGCTGACGGATCTCCTCCCAGTCCTCGCCGGAGGACTCCGCAGACTGACCGACATCGACGGCCACGCAGATCACCTCCGCGTCCTCCTCCTCGATCAACCACCTGACGGCCACCGAGGTGTCCAGTCCTCCGCTGTATGCCAGCACCACGCGCTTTGCCATCTCTATCTCCTCTTCTGTGTCGTACGAGAACTCGTTCGGCGAGCACGAGGACGCACCTCGATGCCTGCCATCTCCGCAAGCTGTGCGGAGACCTCGGCGACGCCGACATCGTCGGACACCGCAACCATGATCGTGTCATCTCCAGCGACCGACCCGACAACGCCGTCGAGGCCCGTGCGATCGAGGGCCGACGCGACGACGTGAGCGCAGCCCGGAGGGGTCCGGACCACCACCAGCGGACCGGCCACCGCAACATCAACGGCCCACTCACCGAGGACGCGACGCAGGTGGTCGACTGGCGCCACCTGGTGCACAGGGAGCGCTGGCAGGGCAAGCGCTCGCTCACCACCTGGGATCCTGACGCTGATCACGCCAAGCTCGTCGAGATCACGAGACACGGTCGCCTGCGTGGCGGAGATCCCCTCGTCGGCCAACAGGTCGACGAGCTGGGTCTGGCTGGACACCACATGCTCCTCGAGGAGGTTGGTGATCCGATGCTGACGCTGCTGCTTCGAGATCCGCACCTCAGTCCTCCCCCATGATCCACCGAAGCACCCCACGCATCGCCGTGCGCCGATGCGCCGCCTGTCGCCACACTCGCGACGACGGTCCCTCGAGCACGTCGTGGCTGATCTCCTCACCACGATGGGCAGGAAGGCAGTGCATCACGATCGCGTCAGGGGCAGCGAGGTCCACGAGGTGCTGATCGATGGTGTAGGCGGCCAGATCCCGACGGCGGACCTCCGCCTCGGCCTCCTGTCCCATCGACACCCACACGTCTGTGTAGAGCGCATCAGCACCCACCGCTGCTTCGGAGGGATCCTCGAACTGCGCGAGCACGGCACCATCGACGGAGAATGCCTCGATCGCCGACACCATCTCCGAGGTCAGCTGGTACCCCTTCGGGGCAGCCACGCGGATCGTGACGCCGAGCGCCAACATGGCCTGGGCGAGTGAGACGGTCACGTTGTTCGCATCGCCGACATAGGTGACCGTCCGACCTGAGAGCGCACCGGCGCCCCCGTGCTCGTCGGCGAGGGTGAGCACGTCCGCGACCGCCTGGCAAGGGTGGGAGCGGTCGCTGAGCAGGTTGATCAGCCCCACGTCGATCCGAGCGGCACCGAGCGTCGAACGCATCCGTTCGAGCACCTGGTGGTCGTTGACCCGAGCCGCCACGACGCGGTGGTAGCACGCCAACGTCCGAACGACGTCCTCGGCGGTCTCACGCCGATCGATGCCAACCTCGGCGTCGGTGATCATCACCGGATGGCCCCCGAGGTCCACCACCGCCATCTCGGTCGAGTTCCGCGTCCGCGCCGAGGGCTTCTCGAACACCATCGCCACGCTGGCTCCAGCGAGAGGTTTCGAGGCGGCCCCAGCGAGGCGAGCAACCGTTGCGATCCCAGATGGACCAAGGTCATTCAGATCAAGCAGGTGGCGGGTCATGACGCAGCTCCCATCGTGGTCGACAGTGCAGTCCGCAGCCGGTGCAGCGCCTCGGAGATCTCTTGGGGCGAGACGGTCAGCGGTGGCGTCAGGCGGACCACATCGGGGCGCACCGCGTTCACCACCAGGCCTTGCACGAGGGCCTCTGCGACCACCTCTCTCGCCATCGGCTCCGCGAGGACGGCGCCGAGGAGGAGTCCACGGCCCCGGACACCGATGACGCCAGGCAGGTCGAGGAGGCCTGCCCTGAGCTGTTCTGACGAAGCCGAGGCGGCCGCCGGGGCATCGATGTCGATCAGGGTGGTCAAGGTTGCCTTGGCCGCGGCCATGGCAAGGGGCTGGCCTCCGAAGGTGGAGCCGTGATCACCCGGCTGATACGCCGCGGCCACCTCGTCTCGAGCCCAGCACGCGCCGACCGGGAAGCCGTTGCCGAGGGCCTTCGCCATCGTGACGATGTCCGGAACCACCCCCTCGTGCTGGAACGAGAACCAGTCCCCTGTCCGACCAAGCCCCGTCTGGACCTCATCGAAGATCAGGAGGGCACCATGCTCGCGACACGCGGCCGCCACGTCGGCGAGATACCCCTCAGCGGGCACCTTGATGCCACCCTCCGCCTGGATGCCTTCGACGATCACCGCTGCGAACTCGCCCCCAGCCAGCAGTTCCCGCACCGCCTCGACGTCGTCGATCGCCACGTGGACGAAGCGCTCGGGCATCGGGAGGAACGCAGCCTGCTTCTCCGGTTGGCCGGTCGCCGCCAGCGTGGCCATGGTCCGACCGTGGAACGAGTCCGTGAGCGCGATCACCGCGAAGCGGTCACCGGCGAAGCGGCGGGCGAGCTTGAGCGCACACTCATTCGCCTCAGCGCCGGAGTTGCAGAAGAAGACGCTCCCGTGATGACCAGTCGCATCCTCGAGCAGCTCCGCCAGGATCCGAGCCACCTCGGGTCCCTGCTCGTTGCCGAAGAGGTTCGAGACGTGCGTCAGCGCCCCCGCCTGAGCGGAGATCGCGTCGGTCACCTCCGGACGTGCGTGCCCCAATGAGGTCACGGCGAGGCCGGAGAGGAAGTCGAGGTACGTCTTCCCATGCTCGTCGACCAGCTCGGTTCCCGATCCGGACACGAAGGTGACTCTCGTGGGACCGTAGGTGGTCATGATGTCGCCGGCCCTGGTCATGCCATCACCATGGTTCCGACTCCACCATCGGTGAACAGCTCGACGAGCAGGGCATGAGGAACCCGGCCATCGAGGATGTGCGCGCGATCGACGCCTCCCCGGATCGCAAGCGCACAGGCCTCCACCTTGGGCACCATCCCGCCCTCTGCGGTGCCGTCAGCCACCATTGCGTCCAGCTGGTCGGCCGTCACCTGCGTCAGCACCGAATCGGGGTCTGAGGGCACAGCCCTCAGGCCGGCGACATCGGTGAGGAACACGAGCTTCGCCGCACCGAGCGCCGCTGCGATCGCGCCGGCCACCGTGTCTGCGTTGATGTTGTAGGACTGACCAGCGGCATCAGAGCCGATGGTGGCGATGACCGGCACGAGTCCCTGCGACGTGAGCCGTTCGATGATCGTCGGATCGACGGAGGTCACATCCCCGACGAAGCCGAGGTCCTCGGAGCGCACATCAGCCCGGATCAGGTTGGCATCGACGCCTGAGAGCCCGACAGCGAGGGAGCCATGGACGTTGATCGAGGCGACGATGTCACTGTTGACCTTGCCGACCAGCACCATCCGCGCCACATCGAGGGTCTCGGCGTCCGTGACGCGCAGGCCGTCCCTGAACTCCGACTCTATGCCGATCTTCTTGAGGAGCTCTGCGATCTGGGGACCTCCACCATGGACCACGACGGGCTTGAGGCCTACGGCCTGGAGCAGCACGATGTCCTCGGCGAAGGTGGCGAGGGCCTCGGCCTCGTTGCTCCCCGCCAAGGCGTTTCCGCCGTACTTGACCACGACGACCGCACCCGCGAACTTGCGGATGTAGGGCAGGGCCTCGATCAGCAGCGCAGCGGCATCAGCAGGGTCTCTCCGGGTGCTGGTCATGATGTCGTCCGGTTCTCGTCGATGTACCCGTAGCCGAGGTCCGTGGTCAGGATCGACGCGGTGCCCGGCCCGAGACCCAGGTCGATGGAGATCCAGTTCCAGCGCTCGGCCATGTGTGCGGCGACCGCTGCCGCATCGTGGTCGACCCCCACTCCACCGGCGGAGACGGTGATCCCGCCGTAGGCGATCGTGGTGGTGGATGGGTCCATCTCGATGCGGGCGGTGGCAATGTCGCTGAGCACCCGACCCCAGTAGGGATCCTCGCCGTTGAGCGAGCACTTGACCAGCTGCGAGTTGGCCACCTTGCGAGCACCCGCGTGAGCCTCGGCGTCGCTCGCCGCACCCGTCACCGTGATCCGCACCGCCTTCGTCGCCCCTTCGGCGTCGGTGACCATGTCCTCGGCCAGCTTCATGCAGGCCTCGGTCAGCAGCTCGGTCAGCAGCGACTCGGACGCCTCGACGCCGGACCCATTGGCCAGGACGATGACCGTGTCGTTCGTCGAGGTAGCGCCGTCGACATCCATCGAGTTGAACGACGGTGCCACCGCTGCGGAGAGCGCCCGCTGAAGGGTCGTGGGGTCGGTCACCGCATCGGTGGTCAGGACGCAGAGCATCGTGGCCATGTCCGGCGCCAACATGGCGGCGCCCTTGGCCATGCCGCCGACCGTCACGCCGTCGCGCTCGACCACGACCTCCTTGGCGAAGGTGTCCGTGGTCATGATGGCCGTCGCCGCACGATGGGCAGCTGCCTCATCGTGACCGAGGGTCGCCGCCAGCGTCGACACCCCAGGGCGCGCCGCGTCGATCGGGAACGGGATCCCGATGAGGCCCGTCTGGCAGATCAGCACCTCGTCGGACGGCCGGCCGATCGTCGTGGCGACATCGCCGCAGAGCGCACTGCAGGCGGCCAGCCCGGCGTCACCCGTCGCCGCATTGGCGTTTCCCGAGGTGAGCAGCACCGCGCTCACCACCGAACCGGTGGTGGCGAGGTGGGCCCGGCTCGTCTGGACCGGTGCGGCCGGCGCCTTGTTCTGCGTGAACACCGCGGCGGCGACGGCAGGCCGCGCCGAGACCACGAGCGCCGCATCGGGGACGCCCGAGGCCTTGATGCCGACGGACGCTCCTGTCGCCGAGAAGCCTGCTGGAGCAGTGACGCTCATGGGTACACCCCCGCAATAGAGAGGCCAGAGACCTCAGGAAGACCGAGAGCGACGTTGGCGCACTGCACTGCCTGGCCTGCCGCCCCCTTGCCGAGATTGTCGATTGCGCTCAGCACGATCAGGCGACCGGTCCGATCATCGACCCGAGCCGTCACAAAACAGCTGTTCGATCCTGAGGCCCACTTCGTCGACGGTGGCTCTGCCACCACATGGACGAACGGCTCTGAGTCGTATGCCTCGTGCAGGAGATCCAAGGCGGCCGTCGTGGTCAGACCCTCCACCGCCACGGCATAGACCGTGGCGAGCATGCCCCGGACCATCGGCGCCAGATGGGGGGTGAAGAGCACCTGGTGTCCGAGCACCATCTCCATCTCCGCCGTGTGGCGGTGCGTGAGGAGGCCGTAGGCACTGACGTCTTCATCGAGGTTCGAGAAGTGCAGCCGATCCGAGGCCGCCCGGCCGGCACCCGAGACACCGCTGATGGCGTCGACGACGACACCATCATGGGTCAGGACCCCGGCGTCCACGAATGGCGCGAGGGCGAGGTTGGTCGCCGTCGGATAGCACCCCGGCACCGCGATCAGTCCTGCACCAGCGAGGGCGGTCCGATTCCGCTCCACCAGGCCATAGACCGCTCCGTCGCAGAGCGAAGGGGCTGCGTGCGTCTCCCCGTACCAGTGCTCGTAGGCAACCGGGTCGAGTCGGAAGTCCGCGCCGAGGTCGATCACCGTGGTCGACGGACCCACCAGGTCAGGGACGATGGCCTGCGATGCCCCATGCGGGAGGGCCAGGAAGACCACATCGAGCCCGGCGAGCGCCTCTGCGGTCGTCGGGGCATAGGTCATCGACCCCACGACCCCCGTCAGCGAGGGCGTGTGCTCGGCGACCGACGACCCCTCGTTCCGCTGTCCGGTCGCCACAGCGACCTCGAGCTCTGGGTGGGACGCAAGGATCCGGACCAGCTCAGCTCCTGCGTACCCTGATGCACCGGCGACTCCGACCTTCATGACCGCAATTCTATACATTCAGACGCAAGTTTATGCAAACACCCCCTCGCTCGAGGGGCTAGGAATTGCGTGTGACCCGTCGTGGCTGGCTCCTCTTCCTCGGGCTCTGCATCATGTGGGGCATCCCGTATCTGCTCATCAAGGTCGCGCTACGTGACCTCGATCCCGGCACCCTGGTCTTCCTCCGCTGCGCTCTCACCGCAGCCATCTTGCTGCCTTGGGCGTCGTTCACCGGCCGGCTCTCCCCACTGCGGGGTCATCTCGGATGGGTGGCGGCGTTCGCCCTGTGCGAGTGCGGGGTCCCGTGGCTGCTGATGTCCCTGGCTGAGCAGCACCTCTCGAGCTCGCTCACCGCCCTGCTCATCGCCGCCGTCCCGATGCTCTCCGCCATCATCTTCCGCGTCTCTCACCCTGGCGAGCACCTCGGTGCGACACGGTGGATCGGCCTCGTTCTCGGGACCCTTGGGGTGGGCCTCCTGGTGGGCTTCAGCGCCACCGGCTCAACGGGTGCCGCTCTGGGCATGATGGCGGTCGTCGTGCTCGGGTACACCGTCGGTCCGCTCATCATCGCCGGTCGCCTCGCTCATCTTCCTGGGGGCGGGGTCGTCGCCGCGTCGGTCACGCTCGTCGCCGTGATCTACGCACCCTGGGGAGTGACGCACCTGCCCACACACCTCAGTGCTGGCAGTGGATGGGCGGTCGCCACCCTCGCCGTCGTCTGCACGGCCATGGCCTTCCTGACGTTCTTCGCGCTCGTCGTGGAGGTCGGAGCCCCGCGGGCCACGGTGGTGACCTATGTCAACCCAGCGGTCGCCGTCCTGGCCGGGGTCATCCTGCTCTCAGAGGCGATCACCCCGGCGATGCTCCTCGGGTTCCCGCTGGTGATCCTCGGCAGCGTGCTCGCCACCAGGAGGAGATCGACGCAGGACGAACCAGGGGCTGTCAGCGCAGGACGGCTCCGAGAGCCGTCGCCGCCTCGATCATCGCCTGGCGAACCGAGGCCAGCTCGGCGTCACCAAGCGTCCGCTCCTCGGACACCAGACGACACCTGACCGCCAGGCTCCGAGAGCCGGCGTCCACCCCGGGACCGCGGTAGACGTCGAAGAGCCGGATGTCCTCGAGGAGCTCGCCAGCCCCAGCAGACACCGCGTCGAGCAGTGCCTCGACGCCGACAGCATCGGGCGTGACGAAGGCCAGATCGAGGTCGGACGAGGGGAACCGACTGACCGCCACGGCCTCGAGCGGCCTGCGGAGCACCTTCGTCGGATCCCTCAGCACATCGAGATCGATCTCCACCGAGGCGATCCTGCGGTCCCTCGCCCCCGGTGCGAGCTCGTCGACGAGGCGAGGGTCGACCTCACCGACGGCACCCACGACGCACGAGGTCGCCTTGTCGACGAGCACTGCCGCCCGCGTGGGGTGCAGGCCCGCAAGGAGATCATCGTCGGACTGGGCGCCCACGATGACACGGCGAAGCCCGAGGCCATCGACCAAGAGCTGAGCCACCGCCACGGCGGTGCGTGCATCAGCGTCGTCGTGAGCGATGAGCAGGTGGAGTCGTTCGGCCTCGCCCGGCACCTCTGCCTCGTGCCCGCCCAGCGCTCCGGCCCGGGTGGTCCGACGCGGCCCGCCAGCCGAGGGGTGCACAAAAACCGATCCGATCTCGAAGAGCGCGACCCGCTCCTGGCGGCGCTCGAGGTTCCGTCCCACGGAGCGGAGGAGGCCAGGCAGCAGCGAACGGCGGAGCCGGGACTCCTCGACCGTGAGCGGGTTCGTGATCACGACCTCTTCCTCGTCGAGGCCCAGCAGGGCGATCTCGCCGGGCGCCACGAGCGAGCTGGTCCACGCCTCTGATGCCCCGGTGCCGAGGATCACCTCGCGCACCGCGGCGCGGAACACCTGTCGGTCACCCGGGGCGCCTGGCTGCGGCCACGAGGGACGGCGGCGTGGGAGCGTCGAGTATCCGGCCGTGCGAGCGATCTCCTCGGTCACATCGGCCACGCCGGGGTCCCCGTCGCGGATGTCTGGGCGATTGGTCGGGATCGACACGGTGAGGACCCCGTCCGCGTCGGTGGCCACGAAGCCGACTCGGGAGAGCAGCTCGCCGGCCTCGGCGGCGTCGAGGTCCGTGCCTAGAAGTGCGTTGACGCGCTCGATGGGGACGATGACCTGGCGAGCGATCGGAGGGGCCGACGGGATGATGATCGGGTTGGCGCAGAGCAGCGCCGTGGGGCTCGAGAGCTGCACGAGCTCGGCGAAGCGCACCATCGCAAGCTCGATGACGCCGGGATCGGTCCCCTTGGAGAATCGGGCTGCAGCTTCGGTGCGGAGGGCGAGCCGACGACTCGTTCGCGTCACGATGATCGGGTCGAACGCGGCAGCCTCAAGGAGGACCGTGCTGGTCGTCGCCTCGATCTCCGAGGTCGCTCCACCCATGATGCCGGCGATGCCGATCACCGAGTCCGAGCCATCGCAGATGACGCAGTCGATCCCAGCGTCGCCGAGGCCCCGACCCGGCACACCGAGGGTGCGGGTCACCTCGTCGAGGGTCACGATCTGCTCACCCGTCCGAGCCTGCCGGACGCGGAGGCCCGGGCCCTCGACCTTGGCGAGGTCATAGGGGTGCGTCGGCTGTCCGAGCTCGAGCATCACGTAGTTCGAGGCGTCCACCACGTTGTTGATCGGCCGCATGCCGGCAAGCTGCAGCCTCCGTTGGATCCAATCTGGAGAATCCGCGACGATGACGTCGGTCAGGACGGCCACGCCGAGGCGCGTGCACAGCTCATGGTCGAGCACCTCGGCCGAGGCGAGCGAGACGGTCTCGGCGCTCGACCGAGCGACCTCCGCCGACATGGTCGGCCGGAACTCAAGACCCATGCGTCCAGCGAGATCTCGGGCGATCCCAGAGATGCACCAGGCATCCGGTCGGTTCCCCTCGACGGTCACATCGAAGACCACGTCGGCCTCGATGCCCAGGGCCTCGGTGATCGCAGCTCCCGGAGCGGCGCCGGGAACCTCAGTCAGCAGCAACAGACCCGAATGGTCGTCACCCAAGCCGAGCTCGTTGCCGGAGCAGAGCATCCCGTTTGACGTCACGCCACGCATCTTGCGCTTAGCGATGCTGAACCCGCCGGGGAGCGTCGCCCCCACAGGAGCCAGGGGCACCAGGTCACCGAGGGCGAAGTTGGTCGCTCCGCACACGATCTCGAGCGGTCCGTCACCTGCATCGACCACCACGCGACGGACCTTGTCGGCACCCTCGATCGCCGAGATCTCGTCGATGCGCGCGACGACCACGTCCTCGAGGCCCTCGCCGACGATCTCGACGTCCTCGACCACCAGGCCGAGGTCGTCGAGTGTGGCGCGCAGCAGAGCCACATCATCCGGGAACGGAGCGAACTCCCTCAGCCACGACAACGGTGCACGCATGAAAGCTCCTAGAACTGCCTCATGAAGCGGAGATCGTTCTCGATCAGCGAGCGCATGTCAGCGATCTGGTGACGCATCTGTGCGCACCGGTCGATGCCGAATCCGAAGGCGAATCCAGACCACTCGGCGGGGTCGATGCCCACCGCTGCGAACACGGCGGGATCGACCATGCCGCAGCCTCCGAGCTCGATCCAGCCCGTGCGCGAGCAGGTCCGGCAGCCCTCTCCCCTGCAGATGGTGCAGGTGATCTCGAACTCCGCCGAGGGCTCCGTGAAGGGGAAGTATGCCGGACGGAGCCGAGAGTGGATGTCGGGTCCGAAGTAGGCGGCGGTGAAGGTCTCGATCACCCCAGCGAGGTCGGCGAAGGTGATGCCTCGATCGATGACGAGCCCCTCGATCTGGTGGAACACCGGGAGGTGCCGGGCATCCGGCGTGTCGAGGCGGTAGCAGCGCCCCGCCATGGCGGCGTGCACCGGCAGCGTCCCGTCGGCAACGGCGCGCTCGAGCAGGTGGATCTGCATCGGCGACGTGTGGGTCCGGAGCAGCACGGTCTCGGGCTGGGCGATGTCGAGGTACATCGTGTCGTACATGTCCCTCGCGGGATGTCCGGGCGGGAGGTTGAGCGCCTCGAAGTTGTACCAGTCGGTCTCCACCTCCGGGCCCTCCTCCACCGTGAAACCCATGGCGACGAAGACGGCCTCGAGCGAGGCTCGGGTCTGCGTGACGAGGTGCGCGTGGCCGCGCCCGAGCGGAAGGCTCACGTCACCGACGACGACCTCGGTCAGATCGAGGCGGTCTGCCTCGAGTTGCGTGGCTCGTTCGCTCACCTCGAGCACGGCTCGGCGAGCCTCGACCACCTCGGTCACGGTGGTCATCGCGTCGTTGAGGAGCGCCCCAGCGGCCTTCCTCGCATCGATGTCGTCAAGGGTCCCCAGCGAGCGTCGGGCAGCCATCAGGGCAGAGTCCTTCGCCCGGATGGCGCTCGCCTGGTGGTCGAGGTCGGCAAGGCTCTCGGCTGCCGTCAGGGCAGCGACCGCCTGCTCGAGCAGCGCGGCGATCGACTCTGGGGTCAGCTGGTCGCTCATCGGAGGTCCGGACTGCTCATCTGAGTCATCGTAGAACCTGTGCCGAGGCCGGCCGTTCCGTCAGGTGCCGGGCCGCCGAGAAGACCAGGATGCCTGCGGTCACGGCGAGGTTCAGAGACTCGACCGACGCTGCAAGGGGGATGGTCACGCGCCGGGCACACGCCTCGACCGTGGTCGGGTCGAGCCCAGACGCCTCGTTGCCGAGGATGATCGCGGTCGCCTCAGGCCAGTCGATCGTCGCAAAGTCCTCACCCTCGTGGCTGGACGTGGCCATGGTGACCACCCCCCTCGCGGCGAGGGCGTCGAGCAGGGGCAGCGGCGCACCGGCCTCGACCACCGGGAGGCGGAAGGTCGACCCGGTCGAGCCACGGAGGGCCTTGGGGCCGAAGGGGTCGACCGGCGAACCGGTGAGCAGCACCGCCTCGCAGCCAGCCGCCTCGGCGACCCGCACGACCGCCCCGAGGTTGCCCGGGTCGCGCACCTCATCGAGGACGAGGACCGTGCCGCTGAGCGCGAGGTCATCGAGGCGAGCGCTGCGCTGACGAGCGATCGCCGCGCAGCCCTGGGGTGCGACGGCGTCAGCCACCTTGTCGAGGACCCCGGCCGAGAGCAGCGACACATCGATCCCGGCCGCTCGAGCGGCGTCTGCTGCGGCATCGACCTCCTCGGAGCGAGCATCCACCGCGACGAATACCCGAACCAGGTCCACGTCGGCCTCGAGCGCCGCTCGCAGGAGGGTCGGCCCCTCGAACGCGAAGGATCTCTCCTCCCGACGCTCGCGCCGTGAGGAGAGAAGCCTCCGAAGTCTCTGAACCTCGGGATTCCGAGGACCGAGCGGATCGCTCAGTTCGACGCCCCAAGCGCCTCGCTGGCCACTGCCACGAGAGCGGTGAAGGCCTGCGGCTCGTTGACGGCAAGCTCGGCCAGGACCTTGCGGTCCACCTCGACGCCGGCCGCGTGCAAGCCGGCGATCAGCTTGCTGTAGCTCATGTTGTTCTCACGGGCGGCAGCGTTGATGCGCTGGATCCACAGCTTGCGGAACTCGCCCTTGCGCGCCCTGCGGTCGCGGAACGCGTACTGCTTGGCGTGCATGACCGACTCGTTGGCGGCACGGAACGTGCGGCTCCGGTCGCCGTAGTGGCCCTTCGCCTCTTCGAGGATCGCCTTGTGGTGCTTGCGTGCGTGGACTGATCGCTTCACCCTCGCCATCTGTCAGCTCCTTCTCTCTAGATTCGTCGTTGTCGTTCAGGGACGGGGGCCGAGGCCCCCGAGGGATCAGATGCCGAGCATCCTCTTGATGCGCTTCTCGTCGCCCTTGTCGAAGTCCTGCTCGCTGTCGAGGCGACGGGTGCGAACCGAGGACTTCTTCTCGAGGATGTGCTTGCGGTTCTGCTGGCGGCGGCGAAGCCGTCCGGTTCCGGTGATCTTCACCCGGGCTGCCGCACCCTTGTGCGTCTTCATCTTGGGCATGTCATTCCTCTCCTGTGGTCGTGGTGTCCTCGACGGCCTTCGCCGCCGGGGTCTCGTTCTCGAGCGTTGCCTCCGCCGTCGGCGCCTTGGCCTTGGGCTTCTGCTTCTGCGGTGCCAGCACCATCGTCATGTTCCGACCATCGAGCCTGGGCTCGGCCTCGATCTTCGCGGCGTCACCGATCGTCTCGGCCACGCGGTCCAAGATCTTCTTGCCGAGCTCAGGGTGGAACACCTCTCGACCCCGGAACATGATCGTCAGCTTCACCTTGTGCCCCTCGTCGAGGAACTTGGAGACCTGACGCGTCTTGGTGTCGAAGTCGCCCGGACCGATCTTCGGCCGGTACTTCATCTCCTTGACGCCGACGTTCTGCGTCTTGCGCCGCGACTCCTTGGCCTTCTGCGCCTCGTCGAACTTGAACTTCCCGTAGTCCATGATCCGGCAAACGGGAGGTGCGGCGTTCGGCGCAACCTCGACGAGGTCGAGATCGAGGTTCCGAGCGATGGTGAGGGCTTCGGGGAGCGGCTTGATGCCCAGCTGGACCCCGTCAGGGTCAACCAGCCGAACCTCGCGAACGCGGATCCTGTCGTTGATCCGGTGCTCTCCTGATGTGGCAGTCGCTATGGGGCCTCTCCCTTGCTTCCGGGCCGCTGCCACTCGGCAGTCAGCACGACATCGCACGGGACGGCAGCGCAAAGCCGCATCCTCTCTCGACCTGGCGCACTGTGTGGAGCACCGCTCCTGTGGCCAGGTGGAGGGGCACGACGGAAGTCGCAGCCACCCCGCTTGATGGTGAACAGAGATCTAACCTAGCACCATGACGACCGACCACCCCACCGACGCCGACGACAGCGAGCGAGACCAGGAGCTCGAGCGCCTGCGCACCGAGCTGATGAACACCGATCCAGCCGTGGTGATCTCGAACCACTGCTACGGACTGTTCGAGCTCGGAGCGGTCTACCTCTCCGCCCAGCCTCCTCGACTCGAAGCGGCCCGCACGGCGATCGACGCGCTCGCCGCGCTCACCGAGTCCCTCGGTGACCGTCTTGGCGAGGCGGCCGGACCGCTGGCCGAGGGCGTCGCCCAGCTGCGGCTGGCCTGGGTCCAGGTCTCCGCCGCCAGCGCTGAGCCGCAGCCCTAGATCGGCGTCACCTCGGCCGCCTGCAACCGCCCTCGGTGCGTGGCCCGTGCCTCGACCACCACCCGGGTTCCCACGGCGATGTCTCGACTCCCACCGGAGATCGCCGTGGCGTGGAAGCTCAGCACCTCGCCGCCATCGAGCTGCACCTCCCCGAGCCCCCGGCTCAGGGAGAAGTCGATGACCGCACCCACGCCCACCATGTCAGTGGACGATCTTGGCCAGCGCCAGCTCGATGATGTCGGTGGCGCCGTTGTCCTTGAGCGCGGGGATCAGCGTGTTGATGGCGCGCTTCTCGACCACCGTCTCGACGGCATAGCCCGCTCCTCCCCAGAGCTCTGAGACCGTCGGCGAGCGCAGCGACGGGAGCAGACCGAGGACCGCGGCGAGCTGCTCGGTCGACACGTTCAGCTTGACGAGCACCTTCTCGCGGGCCTCGAGGGTCCCGGCGAGGAGCGTCATGATCTGACCCATCGCGTGACGCTTCTCGGGATCGGCGAACGACGCCGGGTTGGCCACCACCTCGGTGCGCGAGATCAGCAGCGTGTGGATCACCTTGAGCCCGGCGGCGCGCAGCGCCCGACCCGTCTCGGTGATCTCGACCACGCAGTCGGCGATGTCGGGGACCTTGGCCTCGGTCGCGCCATAGGAGAGCGAGACCTCGGCGTCGATCCCGCGCTCGGCGAGCGCTCGCCTCGTCAGCTCCGGGTACTCCGTCGACACCCGAAGCGGACCGGCGTGGCCCGCGAGGTCGTCGATCGACTCAAAGGGAGACGACCCAGCGACCGCCAGGACGACTCGGATGGGGTTCGACGTCGCCTTGGAGTAGCCAAGCTCCCCGATCGACTCGACGGTCACCCCGCGCTCCTCGATCCAGTCGCGGCCCGTGATCCCGAGGTCGAATCGGCCCTCCGCCACGTAGACGGGGATCTCCTGGGGTCGCAGGATCCGCACCTCGTCGATCCGCGGGTCGTCGATCGTCGCCCGGTAGTCCACGTCGCTCGATCGATGGACCGTGAGGTCCGCCGACGCGAAGAGGTCGAGGGTGGCTCGCTCGAGCGAGCCCTTGGGCAGGACGATGTTCAGCACGCTCCCATTGTGACCCATGAGGCCGGGGGGAGACGACGGGGTCAGCCCAGCGGGCTGGTCTGGGCGAGTCGCACCATCTCGATAGCAGTCTCGAGCGCCTCGGCGCCCTTGTTGCCCTCGCCCTCGACCGAGCGCTCGAGCGCCTGCTCCACCGTGTCGGTGGTCAGGACCCCGAAGATCACAGGCTTGCCGGTCGCGAGGCTCACATCCTGGAGACCACGGGCGCACTCTCCCGCCACGAAGTCATAGTGGCCGGTGTCGCCGCGGATCACCGCGCCGAGGGCCACCACCGCGTCGACCTGCCCGGAGGCGATCATGGTCTGGGCGAGGAGCGGGAGCTCGAAGGCACCGGGAACCCATGCCACGAGGATGTCGCTGCGATCCACCCCGGATGCGGTGGCAGCGGCGAGGACGCCCTCGATCATGCGCATTGTGATGCCACCGTTGAAACGGGCGCAGGCCACGCCGATGCGCAGGCCCGTCCCGTCATGGCTTCCCTCGAGGTTCTTGCCCACCCGACCGTCGAGGCTCCGCAGGGCTCCGAGGTCGAGCTCGGTCTCAGTCGACGACGTCATCAAGGCCTCCCAGGATATGTCCCATCCGCTGCTGCTTGGTGCGCAGGTAGTCGATGTTGTGATCGTTCGGCGTGCTCTCGAGGCTCACCCGCTCGGTGATGTCGAGGCCGAAGCCCTCGAGGCCCCCGTACTTGCTCGGGTTGTTCGTCATGAGCCGCATGGTGGTCACGCCGAGGTCGACGAGGATCTGGGCACCGATGCCGTACTCCCGGCTGTCCACCGGCAGGCCCAGCTCGAGGTTGGCGTCGACCGTGTCGCTGCCGGCCTCCTGGAGCTTGTAGGCCCGGATCTTGTGGCCGAGGCCGATCCCCCGCCCCTCGTGGCCACGCAGGTAGACGAGCACCCCGGTGCCCTCCTCGGCGATGCGCTCGAGGGCTGCGGAGAGCTGAGGGCCGCAGTCGCAGCGCAGCGAGCCGAACACGTCGCCCGTCAGGCACTCGGAGTGGACCCGCACCAGCACATTGTCCGTGTTGGCCACGTCTCCGACCACGAAGGCCATGTGCTGCTCGCCATCGAGCACCGACTCGTAGACGACGGCATCGAAGTCGCCCGAGGCAGTCGGGATCACGGCCTCGGCCACCTTGCGCACGAGCTTCTCGTGACGACGGCGGTATCGGATGAGATCGGCGATCGAGATGATCGGCATGTCGTGCTTCTCGGCGAAGGCCTCGAGCTCCTCGAGCCGGGCCATGCCCGACTTGTCCTCGGTGACGACCTCGCACAGGACCCCTGCCGGTGCCAGGCCTGCGAGCCTCGACAGGTCGACGGTGGCCTCGGTGTGGCCGGCCCGCTTGAGCACGCCACCCGGGCGATAGCGCAGCGGGAAGATGTGTCCCGGGCGGTTCAGGTCCGTCGGGCGCGTCGTGGGATCGATGAGCGACTGGATGGTCGTGGCGCGGTCGGACGACGAGATGCCGGTCGTCGTCCCGTGGCGGTAGTCGACGCTGACGGTGAACGCCGTCCGCTGCGCTTCGGTGTTCGCCACCACCATCAGGGGCAGGTCGAGCTCGTCGGCCCGCTCAGGCTCGAGCGGCACGCAGATCACGCCCGACGTGTGCGCCAGGAAGAAGGCGATGTTCTCTGGGGTGGCAGCCTCCGCCGCCATGACCAGGTCGCCCTCGTTCTCGCGGTCTTCGTCATCGACCACGATCACGATCTTCTTCTGTGCGATCGCTTCGATCGCTTCATCAATCGTTGAGAACGCCATCAGGGTTCCACCTCCACGCGTAGATCCTCGCCCAATTGGTCGACAGAGACGAATCGACCGCGTCGGAGCTCTTCCATTGTGCCAGCCCCAGGACCCGTCACGAGCGGGCTCCCATCGTCGCCTCCGAACAGCGCCGGTGCGAGATACAGGACGAACCGGTCCACGAGGCCAGCATCGAGGAAGGACTTCACCACCGTCGAGCCACCCTCGACGAGCAGCTGGAGGATTCCCCGACCACCGAGATCATCGAGGATGTCCTCGATGGGGCCGCCGATCGACTCCGCCGGGAGGCAGGCTGCCCCAGGGGGGATCTCCCCCAGGACGAACCTCAGCGGCTGGCGCTGAGGCGGAGGGTCCAGGCGAGCGGTGAGCCTCGGATCGTCGCTGCGCACCGTCCCTGCGCCGACCACGATCGCATCGGCGTTGGCACGGAGGCGATGGACGTCCGCTCGGGCTTCCGGCCCGGTGATCCACTGCGAGGACCCGTCTGGAGCCGCCGTGCGGCCGTCGAGGGTCGCCGCCATCTTCACGACCACCTGGGGTCGACCGGTCCGACGGTGGTGCAGGTACGGGGCGAGCGACTCGGCGACCGCATCCGCTTCGACTCCGACGACCACCTCGATGCCCGCCTCCTCGAGGAGTCGACGGCCCTCACCAGCCACGAGGGGATCCGGATCGACGACTCCCACCACCACCCTGGCGACCCCGGCGGCCAGGAGTGCGTCCGTACAGGGCCCGGTCCGGCCGTGGTGGGAACAGGGCTCGAGGGTGACGATCACCGTCCCCCCTCGGGCCCGGTCGCCGGCGGCGTCGAGGGCCACGATCTCAGCGTGGCGGCCGCCCGGCTGCTCGGTGGCTCCGACTCCGAGGATCTCTCCGTCGTCTGCGAGGACGATGGCGCCCACCCATGGGTTCGGTGCCGTGCTCCGCCGCACCGTCTCTCCGAGCGCGATCGCCTCGCGCATCAGATCCGCGTCGTCACGGATGGCTCCCATCGTGCGATCCGGCAGCGCGCTAGCCGGCGGCCATCGGCACGGCGGCGTCACGGAGCCCGCGAGCGGCCATCGCCGGGTCGGCGGCCCCGAAGACGGCGCTCCCGGCCACGAGGACGTTGGCGCCGGCCTCGGTCACGAGCGGCGTGGTGGTGGCGTCGATCCCGCCGTCGACCTCGAGATCCACCGAGAGCCCGCGGTCGGCGATGGCCTGGCGGACCTGGCGGATCTTGGGGAGCACCTCCGGCATGAACGACTGCCCTCCGAACCCCGGGAACACGGTCATGCACAGCACCAGGTCGACAGCCTCGAGGTAGGGGTCCACCGCCTCGAAGGGAGAGTCGGGATTGACGGCGAGGCCGACGCGGAGTCCCAGCGCCCGCGCCTCGGCGAGCACGGTCTCGACCCCGTCGACCTCTGCGTGGACCGTCACACCATCAGCCCCAGCCTTGGCGAAGGCCTCGAGGTATTCCCCCGGGTCGGTGATCATCAGGTGGCAGTCAAGGAACAGATCGGTGTGTCGGCGCAGCGACGAGACGACTGGCGGACCGATGGAGATGTTGGGCACGAAGTGTCCGTCCATCACGTCGACGTGCAACCAGTCCGACGCCGGCGTGACGGTGGCCACCGCCGCCGCCAGCTCGCCGAAGTCTGCGGCCAGCACCGAAGGGGCGATCCGCAGGGAACCGGAAGGGCCCGGATCGGTGCTCGTCATCAACGTCATGGCCACAGCCTAGGTTCCCGGACTTCCGGCCGGTTCAACCGAACCGAGCGAGACCGGTCCTGCGCCAAGGCCCCGGCGCCAGTCCTGCGCCGGCATGGGCGACCGGCTCTCCGGCTGCACGGCGAGGAGCTCGATGGCACCGTCGGACAGCCACAGCGTGACGCCGTCGAGGGTCCCCGCGGGCTGGTGCGACTGCTCGGGCGACCGCCTCGCCTCGAGGATCCGGATGCGCTTCGTGCCGAGCGTCGTGTAGGCCCGACCGAGTCTGATCGTTCGCAGCGCGATGTCCGCCGAGGCGTCCATCGACAGCTGGTGCTCCAAAGGGCCCACCTTCTCGGCATAGGTCACCTCGCCAACCTGGTCGACCGGCTGGCCCAACCCGGCGACGCCACCGGCCAACGATCGGACGAGGAGCGACGCTCCCCGTCTCGCGAGATCGCTCTGGAGCTCGGAGAGGGTCCGGTCGCCCACTCTGGTCCGCTCGACGGCGAAGATGCCTCCGGTATCGAGCGCAGGCGCCACGGCCATCAGGCACACCCCGGTCTCCTCGTCGCCAGCGAGGATCGCCCGCTCGAGCGGCGCGGCCCCACGCCACCGAGGCAGGAGCGAGAAGTGGATATTGACCATGGGAACCTGGTCGAGCAGGGCAGTCGGGATGATCCTGCCGTAGGCCACGACGACCCCGAGCTCTGCACCGCAGTGCGCCACCTCATCGAGATCGTCGGTCACGCGCAGTCCCCGGAGCAGCGCCGCCTGCTTGACGGGACTCGGCGTGAGCGCCTTGCCCCGCCCTCGCCTGGCGTCAGGGCGGCTGACGACCAGGACGATCTCGTGCCCTGCATCCACGAGCGCCTCGAGCGACGGGACGGCGATCTCGGGCGTCCCGAGGAAGGCGAGACGAGCCATCAGACCCGGTCGGTCAGCCGCGGCGGAAGAGGCCGAGGTCGCCGGCCTCCCGCTGCCCGGTGGCATCGAGGTGGAGCGAGCGAAGCGCCCGCTTCGCCTTGCGGCGCTGGTCCTCGTCGAGGCGCTCGACGAGGAGGATCCCATTGAGGTGGTCGAGCTCGTGCTGGAACACCCGGCCCTCGTAGCCGTCAACCTCGAGGGAGACCTCATTGCCGTCGAGATCGAGCCCGACGAGGTGCACCCGATCGGGCCGGACGATCTCCCAGGAGAGCCCCGGCACCGACAGGCAGCCCTCCTCGAAGACGAACTCGCCATCAGACTCGACGATCTCCGGGTTGATCACCGTCTTGGGTCCTTCGCCGATGTCGTAGACGAAGACGCTGCGCTGGACGCCGATCTGGTTGGCGGCAAGGCCAGCGCCAGGGGCGGCGTACATCACCTCGAGCATCTGATCCGAGAGTGCCGCGACGCGGCCATCGATGTCCGTGACCTTCTCGGTCGCGCTCTTGAGCGCGGGGTCGCCATAGATGCGGATCCGGTGCGGGCTCACCCGACCATTCTACCGGCCTGGGCGTTCAGGCGATCTCCGCATCGACCGAGACCGTGACGCGCTCCTTGGGCCTGCCCGCTCGCTCGAGCGCGTCAGCGAGCGCCGTCGAATCCGCGGCCATGAGGGCGATCCGCCCCTCGTCGAGAGATCGCTGTTGAACGCCGAGGGAGCTGCAGGCCTCCGCCAGCACCGAAGCCCCGGGGCCCTTGAGCACCGCCGCCGAGCGGAACGGCGGCAGGCCCAGGGATCGCCTGAGCTCGAGGTCACCGGACACGACGGGAGCAGGGTCCCCGTGGATCGCCGCCATAACCACCGGATGGTCGACGAGGCGGGTCTGGAGGATCACGGCTCCGTGGTCCTCTCGATCCCGTCCACCCACCATCCGGCCGGCTCGACCGATCAGCGCCAGCGTCGAGAGCTCTGCCCCAGGTCGCGACGCCAGCAACTGGCTATCGAGGTCGAGGAAGACCACCAGCCTCGAACGTCGGACCCGGTGGACGATGGCCTCGGTCCCGACGACCGCCCGTACCCCGTCGAGCTCTCCTGGTGTCGTGGCAGCAGTGACCTCAGCGGTCGGGACGCCCAGGAGCCCAGAGAGCTCCTCGGCGAGCTGCGCCGTCCCGGGCCGCAGGCGCTTCATGGCCGTGCCACCGCACGCGGCACAGATGGTCGGTCGCTCAGCAGCACACCGCGGGCAGACGAGCCCCTCCTCGCCAAGTGCCACCGCCGCATCGCATGCATCGCAGCGAGCAAGCTCTCCGCAGCGTCGGCAGGCCAGCAGCTTGGCCCGACCGGTGCGATTCAGGATGCAGGCGACGGCGATCCCGTCGGGCTGCTCCTCGAGTGCCGTGGACCCCATGCGAGCGAGCTCCTCGGAGAGCCAGCCCGTCCTCGGATCGGCGTCGGTGCGATCAGCGACCACGATCGCCGGCCACCCACCACGGACGTCGGCCCGGGGCTCGGATCGCTCGTCGTCGAGCAACGCAAGCGCGGGCGGCGGACAGCTCGTGACGAGCACGGCCGGAACCGCAGCCCGACGGGCCCGCTCGATGGTCACGTCGACCGCCGACCAGGTCGGTGCCGCCTCCGAGCGAAATCGCTCGTCCTCGGCATCGAGCACCAGCATCCCCGCGAGGTGCGGCACCGGGGCAAACGCCGCCGTCCTCGTGCCGACCACGATCGGCCAGCCAGCCCGGGCCGCATCCCAGCCGTCGGCCAGCGAGACGGCCGGCACGCCACGGCCAGCGAGCCGGCGCGTTAGCCGGCCGGCGTAGCCGAGCCCGGGCACCAGGACCACCACAGAGCCGCCACGGGCCTGTGCCGCGGCGGCGAAGCCGATCACGAGATCGATGGGGTCGGTCGCCGGCCCCAGGTGCTCGACCACCGCCCCTGACTCGAGGGCCAACGATGACCCTCGTTTCGAAAGGCCGCTGCCTGATGCCACGGCGATCGCGGCGGAGCGTCGGACCGGGAGTGCCTTGACGTTGGTGGGCGAAGACGCGGTCCCGAGGAAGCGCGACATGGTCCCCGACCATCGCCAGGCCGCCCAGGCGCAGAGCTCGACCACCGGAGGTGGCGGCCCGAAGCCCATCGAACGGGAGACCTCGAGGATCGACTCGACCTGCGTCTCGCCGGAACCCGGACCGACGATCCACCCTTGGACGCTTCGGCCATGGAGCGGCACCCGGACGCGGCTGCCCACCTCGATCGGTCCGGTGAAGCCCTCGGGGACCCGGTAGTCGAGGGGACGCCGAAGCGCCCCGACCTCTGTGATGACCGAGACGATCGGGCGATCGTCGTCGCTCACGTCAGATCAGAGGCTGAGGGCCCGGCGCAGGTCGTCGACCTTGGGCGTCTGCTCCCAGAGGAACTCGGGCTCCTCGCGACCGAAGTGCCCGTAGGCGGCCGTCTTCTTGTAGATCGGACGACGCAGGTCGAGATCGCGGCTGATGGCCGCCGGACGGAGGTCGAAGATCTCGTCCACCGCGGCGGCGATGGCCTGCGGGTCGGCCTTCGCCGTTCCGAAGGTCTCCACCAGCACCGAGACTGGGCGGGCCACGCCGATGGCGTAGGCCACCTGCACCTCGCAGCGGGAGGCGGCACCGGAGGCCACCACGTTCTTGGCCACCCACCGAGCGGCGTAGGCCGCCGAGCGGTCCACCTTGGAGGGGTCCTTGCCCGAGAAGGCTCCGCCACCGTGGCGGGCCATCCCGCCATAGGTGTCGACGATGATCTTGCGACCGGTCAGGCCAGTGTCGGCGTGGGGCCCGCCAAGCTCGAAGATCCCGGTCGGGTTGGTCAGGAACCGGACGTTGCTGGTGTCGAGGTCACTCGGGAGCAGAGGCACGATGACCTGGCTCACGAGGTCATCGTGCAGGGTCCCCTCGAGGTCCACGCCCGGAGCGTGCTGGGTCGAGATGAGCACCGTGTCGATGGCGACGGGCTTCCCGTCCTCGTAGACGACGCTGACCTGGGTCTTGCCGTCGGGGCGCAGGTAGGCCAGCTGCCCGTTGCGGCGGACCTGGGTCAGGCGCTCGGCGAGGCGGTGGCTCAGCCAGACGGGCAGAGGCATGAGGTCAGGGGTCTCGTCGCAGGCGAAGCCGAACATCATCCCCTGGTCGCCGGCGCCCTGGCCGTTGAGGACGTCCTCACCGCCGGAGCCCTTGCGCAGCTCCATGGCCGTGTCGACGCCCTGGGCGATGTCGGGACTCTGGCGGTCGAGGGTGACCAGTACGGCGCACGAGCTGCCGTTGAAGCCCTTGGCGTCGTCGTCGTAGCCGATCTCGTTCACGGTCTCGCGCACAAGGGAGGGAACGTCGACCGTCGCCTTGGTGGTGATCTCGCCGGCCACGAGGACCATGCCGGTGGTGAGCAGGGTCTCGCAGGCCACCCGGCTGTCCGGGTCCTGCTCGAGCATGGCATCGAGGACGGCGTCCGAGACCTGGTCCGCCATCTTGTCCGGGTGGCCTTCGGTGACCGACTCCGAGGTGAACGTGCTTCGGATGCTCATCTGCTGTCCTTCTCTGCTGAGGGGTTCAGGTGGTCCATCACCCTATCCAAGATCCTGTCGGCCACCGCTCGCTTCGACGCCAGGTCGACCGAGACCGTGGTCCCGTCCTGGGAGAGGATGTGGACGGCGTTGGTGTCGTGGTCGAAGCCCACCAGCGGGGCGCTGACGTCATTGACCACGAGCAGGTCGCACCCCTTGCGCTCGAGCTTCGCCGCCGCGTGCTCGAGGACATGGTCCGTCTCGGCGGCGAACCCCACGACGACCTGGCCGGCCGGACGTCGCTCCACGAGGTCCACGAGGATGTCGGGCGTCGGCTCGAGGATGATCTCGGGAGCACCGAGCTCTCGCTTGACCTTCGTCGACTCCGGATCCCTGGGTCGGAAGTCCGCCACGGCGGCGGCCATGATCACCACGTCAGCGTCCTGCGCCGCCTCCGTCATGGCCTCGTGCATCTGCGCCGCGGTCTCCACGCTGATCGTCCTCACGCCTGCATGGGCTGGCAGGGCCGACGTGGTCACGAGGACCACCGAGGCCCCTCGGTCCGCCGCCGCGGCGGCCAGGGCGTGGCCCTGCTTGCCCGATGACCGGTTGGTCAGGAACCGCACCGGATCGATCGGCTCTCGGGTCCCCCCGGCGCTGATCACCACCCGCCGGCCTGCGAGGTCCGCCGGACGTCGCCCGAGGAGGTCGAGCGCAGCTTCGGCGATGGTGGCGGGATCGGCGAGGCGACCGGCACCCTCGTCACCACCCGCGAGGCGCCCGACCGCTGGCTCGACGATCTCGACCCCTCGGCGTCGCAGGAGGGCGAGGTTGTCCACCACGCTCGGCTGCTCCCACATCTCGGTGTGCATCGCCGGTGCGACGAGCACCGGGGCGCGGGTGGCGAGCAGGGTGGCGGTCAGGAGGTCGTCTGCCATGCCCGCCGCGTACCGGGCGAGCAGGTGGGCCGTAGCCGGGGCCACGATGACGAGATCCGCGGACTGGCCCAAGCGGGTGTGCGGGATCACCGCTGCGGCATCGTAGAGCTCGGTCTGGGCCGGCTCCGAGGCCAGTGCGCTGAAGGTCAGCTCGCCCACGAACCGCGTGGCGTGCTCGGTCAGGACGGGCGCGACGTGACAGCCAGCGTCGACCAGGCGACGGCAGAGCTCGACCGCCTTGTAGGCGGCGATGCCACCAGAGACGCCGAGGACGACGAAGGGACGGCCGTCAGGGGTGGCCATGGTGTTCCGTGAGCCGAGCGGGAGGCTCAGCTGGCGTCGTCGGACTCCTCGACGACCTCGACGGCAGCCGTCTCGCCCAAGATCCCGATGACGTCCGCAGCCTCAGTCGAGGAGAACGGGTCCGACAGGAAGCCCATCGACTCGGCATCGGCGACGGCCGCCGCCTCGGCAGCGAGCTCCTCGGCGTCGGGACGGTGGTAGGTGACCTTCGACTGCGCCACCTCCTCGAAGGCGATCGACAGGGGCTTGCCCGAGACCGAGGTCACCTGCGGCGGCACCACGCGACCGAGCACGTCGCCCAGTCCCTGGTAGTACGAGTTGATCTCTCGGGCCCGCTTGGCGCCGAGGGTCACGAGCGTGAACTTGGAGTCGACCTTGTCGAGGAGCTCCTCGACGGGCGGGTCCATGAGGGTCATGCGCTTGGTGGCCATTGGGGGGATCTCCTCGGATCAGGTGGTCTCGGCGGAGCGACCCCGCCGAAGAGCCTCCAGTATACCGATGATCTCGGCCACGGCCTGATCGAGGTCATCGTTGACCACCTCGTGGTGGGCGATCTGCCGGCCCTGGGCCACCTCGGATCGCCCCTCCTCGAGGCGACGCTGCACGTGGTGCTCCGGGTCGCCCCTGCGGCGAAGGCGCTCCTCTTGTATGGCCTCCGACGGCGGGAGCAGCAGGACCACCCGGGCCGACGGATGCCGCGCGAGGATCTGACGAGCACCGTCCACCTCGATCTCGAGCAGCACATCACGGCCCTGTGGTGGCACGGGGTTCGGCGTCCCGTAGAGGTTCCCGAGGAACTCAGCCCACTCGAGGAAGCCGTCGTCGGCGACGTGGGCCTCGAACCGCGGCCGATCGACGAACACGTAGGCATCCTCGGGCTCACCGTCGCGCCGCTGGCGCGTCGTCCAGCTCCGACTCAGCCACAGGCTGGGATCGCTCTCGAGAAGCCGACCGGCGACCGTCCCCTTCCCGGTCCCACCCGGCCCGATCAGGACCAGGATCCCCGGCTCAGCGGCTGGTGACGCGGAGGAGGTCGACACGCTGGTGGATCCCAAGGCCCTGGACCCGTCGAGACTCGGCGATGCCGACCTGGTCGAGGACCCGACGGGCCTTGACCTTGCCGAGGGCCGGGAGCGACTCGAGCAGCACGAGCACGCGCATCTTGCCGATGACCTCGTCGGTGGCGGCACGGTCGAGGGCTTCGGCGAGGCTCAGCGAGCCATCCTTGAGCTGTCGCTTGATCAGCGCCCGGTCCTTGCGGACCTTGGCGGCCTTGGCGAGGGCCGCGGCCCTCTGCTCGGGCGTCAGCGCTGGTGGCGTCGGCATGCCCCAAGGCTACCAGCGACGCCTGCAGCGGGCGCAGGAGAGCCTCAGGGCAGGGCGCTGCGCAGCTCGTCGCCCAGCTCGCGGGCCGCCCGGGCGACCTCGGCCGCACTCGGTCCCGCGGCCAGGATCGATCGCGAGGCGTTGACCAGCACCGAGCCCTCGGGGCATCGGGAGAACAGGGCACCGACGTCGTTGGCCGTGGCGCCCTGAGCGCCGACACCGGGGACCAGGAACGGCCCGTGGAGTCCTCCCAGCGGGAGGCTCCCTGCCGTCCGGGTCGCCCCGACGACGGCACCGAACGAGCCGAGACCGCGTCCCGTCGCCGCCACCTCCGCCTCATTGCGCGCCGAGAGCTCGGCGAGGAGCTCCTCCTCGACCCGCTGCCCCGCCGCGGTCCTCGCCTCCTGGAGGCTGCGGCCCTCCGGGTTCGAGCTGGCCACCACCGCGAAGAGGCCACGGCCAGAACCCGAGGCCATCTTCATGACCTGCTCCATCGCCGCGAGGCCGAGGTAGGCGCTGACGGTCAGGGCATCGACCGCCAACGGGCTGGCGTCGGACAGCCACGCCTCGCCGTAGGCCGTCATCGTGGCATCGATGTCGCCCCGCTTGGCGTCGGCCACGACGAGGATCCCCGCCTCGCGCGCAGCCGCGATCACCGCCTCGAGCGCGGCGTATCCCCGCGTCCCGTGCCGCTCGAAGTAGGCGACCTGCGGCTTGATGGCCGCCGCCGTCCCGACCACGGCCTCCACGACGGTCCGCCCCATGCGCTCGACACCATCGGCACTGTCGTCGAGGCCCCAGCTCCCGAGCAGCGCCGACGACGGATCCACGCCCACGCACAGCGGCGTCGATGCCCGCACCGCCTCGACCAGCCGGTCACCGAACCCTGCACGATCAGCCATGGGCTGCTCCTCTCACCTCGGCCAGGTCCCCGACCCCATGGTCGGCCATCCACCTCGCCACCTCCGACTGGATCCTCCACGGGGCACGCGGCTCGGCCAGCGAGGCCGTTCCCACCTGGACCGCCGAGGCTCCCGCCATCACCATCTCCACCGCATCGACGCCGGTGGAGATGCCGCCGACACCGATGATCGCCGCGTCCGGATGCGCCTTGGCGCACTCGTAGATCGCTCGCACGCTCACCGCATGGATGGCCGGCCCCGAGAGCCCGCCTCCCCCATTGCCCAGAGCCGGTCGGCGGGCCTCGGTGTCGATCACCATGCCCAGCACGGTGTTGGTCAGCACCAAGGCGTCCGCTCCCGCCGACAGCGCCGCCCCAGCGATCTCGACCAGCTCTGACGTGTTCGGGCTCAGCTTCACCCACCTGGGGTGCGCCGTCCCCACCGCCTCGACGGCCGCTGCGGTCGCCTCGGCGGAGTGCGCGAACATCCTCGACCGGTCCTCGAGGTTCGGACAGCTCACGTTCACCTCGATGGCGTCGACCTCGGCATTGGCGAGCAGGACGCCGGCCAGGGCGTAGTCCTCGATGCTGCGACCCCAGATGCTCACGACCACCCGCGCCCCGGACGAGCGCAACCTCGGGAGGTCGTCAGCGATCCACGCGGGCAGGCCCGGACCCTGGAGTCCCACTGAGTTGATCATCCCGACCGCCATCGGATGCAGTCGGGGGGCAGGGTTCCCGGCCCACGGCTCGGGGCTCAGCGACTTGACCACCACCGCACCCAGCGCCGCCAGGTCGCCATAGGCACCGAGCTCGTCGCTGTGGCCTGCCGTCCCTGCCGCCGTCATGACACAACCGCCGAGGCTGAGGGCTCCGACCGTGACGGACGTCGGCGGAAGGCGTCGGCTCATCGGGCCGCCGTGGCCTCATGGAGCTCCTGGAGGGTCACGACCTCGAGCGGATGGCTGGCCCAGTCGCCGATGCCCTGTGCTGCTGCCCGGGCCGCCGAGAGCGTCGTGAGGCATGGCACGAGGTGCTCGACGCAAGCCGCTCGGATGTGTGCTCCGTCGGCCCTCGGTCCGCGACCGCGCGGCGTGTTGATCACCAGCTGCACCCGATCGGTGGCGATCAGCTCGACCGCATCTGCCGCCGGTCCCTCCTCGCCGACCTTGGCCACGAGCTGGGCCACCTCGATCCCCTGGTCCCTGAGGAACCCTGCGGTCCCCACCGTGGCCGCGATGTCGAACCCGAGGTCACGGAACGCCGCCGCCACCTCAGCCCCGGAGGCCTTGTCGCGGTCGGCGAGGGACAAGAAGATCGTCCCAGATGCCGGAAGCGGGGACCCGGCCGCCATCTGGCTCTTGGCGAAGGCCAGGCCGAAGGTCCGGTCGACGCCCATGACCTCGCCGGTCGAGCGCATCTCTGGGCCGAGCAGGGTGTCGACGCCCGGGAAGCGACCGAAGGGCAGGACCGCTTCCTTGACGCTGACGTGGGTCGGCACGATCCGCTCGGCGGGGACCATGCCCTCGGCACGCAGGTCGGCCAGGGTGGCACCGGCCATGATCCGTGCGGCTGCCGCCGCCAGCGGCACGCCCGTGGCCTTGGCCACGAACGGCACCGTCCGGCTGGCACGAGGGTTGGCCTCGATGACGAACACCTCGCCGTCCTTGACGGCGAACTGCACGTTGAGCAGCCCCACGACCTCAAGCGCCTCGGCGAGCTCGATCGACCACGCCTCGAGGGTGTCGACGACCTGAGGGCTCAGGGTCTGCGGCGGCAGGGCGCAGGCGGAGTCGCCCGAGTGCACCCCTGCCTCCTCGACGTGCTCCATCACCCCGCCCACCAGCGTGGCTCCAGTCGCATCACGCAGGGTGTCGACATCGACCTCGATGGCCTCCTCCAAGAATCGGTCGATCAGGATCGGCCGATCCTCAGAGACGCCCCCCTCCCGGGCCAGCGCCCCCTCGGCGCCGTCGACGCCGAGCAGGGTGTCCATGGCCCGGCTCAGACCGGCGTCGTCGTAGACGATCTCCATCGCCCGGCCACCGAGGACATAGCTCGGTCGCACCAGGGCGGGATAGCCCACCGTGGCCGCCACCGCTCGGGCGCCCTCCAGCGTGGTCGCCGTCCCGCCCGGGGGCTGGGACATGCCGTGGCGCTCGAGCAGGTCGTTGAAGCTCTTGCGGTCCTCGGCGAGGTCGATCGAGGCCGGAGACGTCCCGAGGACGAGCCCCGCCGGGATGTCGTGCGACAGCTTGAGCGGGGTCTGGCCGCCGAGCGAGACGATCACCCCCACCAGCTCGCCGTCACCAACGCTGTGGCGACGCTCAGCCTCGATGATGGCCAGCACGTCCTCTCGAGTGAGGGGCTCGAAGTAGAGGCGGTTCGAGGTGTCGTAGTCCGTGCTGACCGTCTCAGGGTTGCAGTTGACCATGATCGTCTCGAAGCCCGCCGCTCGCAGCGCCATCGAGGCGTGCACGCAGCAGTAGTCGAACTCGATGCCCTGGCCGATCCGGTTGGGGCCGGATCCGAGGATGATGATGCGCTTCTTGTCCGAGGTCTCCACCTCGTCCTCGTCTTCGAAGGTCCCGAAGTGATACGGCGTGAAGGCCTCGAACTCCGCCGCGCAGGTGTCGACAGTCTTGAAGGTCGTGACGATCCCCTCCGCCATCCGACGGTCGAAGACCTCGACTTCGGTGCACCCGAGCAGGTCGGCCAGCTGCGGATCGGAGAACCCGAGCCGCTTGAGGCCGCGGAGCTGCCCCCTGGTCAGGTCGGCGAGAGAGGTCCCGGCGAGGTCGTCCGCAGCGGTGGTGATGAGCTCGATCTGCGCGAGGAACCAGGGGTCGATGAGGGTCGCCGAATGGACGGCGGGCACGCCGAGGCCACGTCGCAGGGCGGCAGCCACCATGAAGAGCCGGTCGGGGGTCGGGTGATCGGCGGCGGCGAGCAGCTCATCGTCGCTCAGACCGACGGCGTCGGGCTCCTCGTCGGCGGCCACGAGGCCAGCGCGACCCTGCTCGAGCGAGCGCACGGCCTTCTGGAGCGACTCGGGGAACGTCCGTCCGATGGCCATGACCTCTCCCACGGACTGCATGCGGGTCCCCAGGGTGGGCTCGGCACCCGGCAGCTTCTCGAAGGCCCACCTCGGGATCTTCGTGACCACGTAGTCGATGGTCGGCTCGAAGCTCGCTGGCGTGGCCTTGGTGATGTCGTTGATGATCTCGTCGAGCCGGTAGCCGACGGCGAGGCGAGCGGCGATCTTGGCGATGGGAAACCCCGTCGCCTTCGACGCCAGCGCGCTCGATCGAGACACGCGAGGGTTCATCTCGATGACGATGCGCTCCCCCGTGGCCGGGTCCACGGCGAACTGCACGTTGGACCCACCAGTCTCGACTCCGACGCGCCGCAGGCAGGCGAAGGCCTCGTCGCGCATCTCCTGGTACTCCACATCCGACAGCGTCTGGGCGGGAGCCACCGTGATCGAGTCACCGGTGTGGACGCCCATGGGATCGAAGTTCTCGATCGAGCAGATGACCACGCAGTTGTCGGCCACGTCGCGCATGACCTCGAGCTCGTACTCCTTCCAGCCGGCGATCGACCGCTCGACGAGGATCTCGCTCACCGGGCTCGCCACGAGGCCCTCGGCAGCGAGGCGCTCGAAGGATGCCCGATCCGGAGCGATGCCGGTCCCCTGACCACCGAGGATGTACGAGGGGCGAACCATGATCGGGAACCCGATGCGCTCGGCGATCTCGATCGCCTCCTCGAGGGAGTGGGCGAACCCGGACTCCGGGACCCGCAGGCCGATCTCCGTCATGGCCTGCTTGAACTTGTCCCGGTCCTCCGCCGTCTCGATGGCCTCTGGCCGGGCTCCGATGATCTCGATCCCCATGGCGTCAGGGACCCCGCGCCGCACCAGCTCCATCGTGAGGTTCAGCGCCGTCTGGCCGCCGAGCGTGGGGAGGATGGCATCAGGCTTCTCGCGCTCCAAGATGGCGATGAGGACGTCCGGGTCGAGCGGCTCGACATAGGTGGCGTCGGCGGTGCCGGGGTCGGTCATGATCGTCGCCGGGTTGGAGTTGGCGAGGACCACGCGGTAGCCCTCCTCCTTCAGCACGCGGCACGCCTGGGTCCCCGAGTAGTCGAACTCGCAGGCCTGGCCGATGACGATCGGTCCTGAGCCGATCACCAGGATGGAGTGGAGGTCGTCGCGCCTCGGCATCAGCGTGCTCCCTGCTCGGTCATGGCCTGGGCGAACTCGTCGAAGAGGTAGACCGCGTCATGGGGCCCTGGGCCCGCCTCTGGATGGTGCTGGACGCTGACCGCCCTGGCGGTGGGCACCGAGATGCCCTCGATGACCTCGTCGTTGAGGTTGACGTGCGTCACCTGGGCTCCCGGGATCGATCCTGCCTCGACGGCGTAGTTGTGGTTCTGGGCGGTGATCTCGACGTGCCCGGTGGCGAGGTTCATCACCGGGTGGTTCGAGCCGTGGTGGCCGAAGGGCAGCTTGTAGGTGCGCCCCCCGAGCGCCTCGGCGAGGACCTGATGGCCGAGGCAGATGCCGAGGATCGGCCTCGTCCCGACGAGGTCGGCCACGGTGGCGACCACGCTGCCGAGGGCACCGGGGTCCCCCGGGCCGTTCGAGAGGAAGATTCCATCCGGGTCGAGCGACAGGATCTCGTCGGCGGAGGTCGACGACGGCACGACGGTGACCGTGGCGAGACCGGAGAGGTGGCGGACGATGGTGGACTTGATCCCGAGGTCGAGCGCCACCACCCGCAGCGGTCCGGAGCCGACCGTGTAGGCGGCTCGGGTCGACACCGTGCTGGCGAGATCCTTGCCGTCGGTTCCCTCTGCCGCTGCGGCGGCGGAGGTGACAGCCTCGACCCCCCCGGTTCCGAAGGCGCACGGCATGGCCCCCGAGTCGCGCAGGTGCCGGGTGAGGCGCCGGGTGTCGATGCCGGTGATGGCCCCCACCCCTCGCTCGACGAGGAAGTCCTCGAGTGCGCCCTGCGCCCGCCAACTCGAGTGCAGCGGAGGGAGGTCGCGCACGATGATGCCCTCGAGGTGCGTGGTCACCGACTCGTCGTCGAGCGAGGTCACCCCGTAGTTGCCGATGTGGGGATAGGTGAACGCCACGACCTGACCGGCGTAGCTGGGGTCGGTGATGACCTCCTGGTAGCCGCTCAGGGCGGTGTTGAAGACCGCCTCGCCCGTGACGATGCCGCCATCGAGGAGGCTGCCCGCCGCCTCGCCCTCGAAGAGGGTCCCGTCACTCAGCACCAGATGTGCCTCAGGACGCCTCGTCATCGCTGGGCCTCGAACTCTCTCACCACGGGCTCTCCTCGCACGATCGTGTGGCGGACCCCACCGATGAGGGTCCGTCCGGCATAGGGCGTGTTCTTGGACCGGCTCGCCAGCGCCAGCGGGTCGACCACCGGTCGAGCCCCTGGGTCGAACACGCAGAGGTTGGCATCGTCACCGACGGCGAGCTCGCCCCCGTGCGCGCTCTGCCCCCCGAGGCGGGCATCGCTGGCGGTGAGCCGTGCGATCCGAGCCGGTCGCCGGCTCAGCACTTCGAACAGCAGGGTCGGGTCCGCATCCTCGCCGAGGGCCTCGTGGGTCAGCGCCGCGGCATGCTCGAGCCCGAGCATGCCCGGGGCCGCCTGGTCGAAGGGTCGATCCTTCGCCTGAGGGGGGTGAGGTGCATGGTCCGTCGCCACGGCGTCCACATCACCTCTCCGGAGCGCGTCGACCAGAGCGTCGATGTCCGCCTGGGTGCGCAGCGGAGGGTGGACCTTGTACACGGGGTCGTAGGAGGCACAGAGATCCTCCGCGAGATGCAGGTGATGCGGGGTCACCTCGAAGGTGACGTCGATCCCCCGGCGTCTGGCATCGAGGCACAGGGCCAACGAGCGTGCCGTGGACAGGTGGAGCAGGTGGATGGCGCAGCCGCTGGCCTCCGCCAACGCCAGGTCGCGAGCCACCATGACCTCCTCGGAAAGCCCCGAACGACCCGGCAGACCCAGGCGGCTCGCCAGGGAGCCACCGTTCATGCACCCCGAACCGGCGAGCGCCTCGTCCTCGCAGTGCTCGGCCAGGGTGACGCCGAGGCCCCGGGCGTACTGCATCGCCCGGAGCATGAGGCCAGCGTCCTGGACGCCGTTCCCGTCGTCGGTGAAGATCGTGACGCCCAGCGCCGCCATCTCCGCCATGGGCGAGAGGATCTGCCCCGCCCGGCCCACCGTGATCGCCCCCGCTACGGCGACGTCGATGGCCGCGGACTCGCCGAGCACGAGCACCTGAGCCACCACGGCGGCCGAATCGATGGCGGGGGTCGTGTTGGGCATGGCGACGACCGCGCTGTAGCC
>CANGPS010000015.1 GCA_947456245.1 Acidimicrobiaceae bacterium | reverse complement strand
TGCACGAGCTCGCCCTGCACCATCTCGGGCCTGACCAACGGCACGAGCTACACCGTGACGGCCACCGCCACCAACGGCGTCGGCGAGAGCCCGGCCTCGTCCGCCTCGTCGGCCGTGACGCCCGCCGCCATCCCCGCCGCCCCGACGATCACCTCGACCAGCGCCACCAACGGCGGGATCACCGTGGCCTACACCGACGGCTCCTCCAACGGCTCGTCGATCACCAGCCACGCGCTGCGCGCCTATGCCGGTGCCTCGCTGATCGCCACCAAGTCCGACTGCACGAGCTCGCCCTGCACCATCTCGGGCCTGACCAACGGCACGAGCTACACCGTGACGGCCACCGCCACCAACGGCGTCGGCGAGAGCCCGGCCTCGTCCGCCTCGTCGGCCGTGACGCCCGTGACGGTCCCCGGTGCCCCGACCCAGGTCACCGCCGTCAGGGCTGATGCGTCAGCGGTCGTCTCCTGGAACCCGCCGGCCGGGAACGGCGGCGGCATGATCACCTCCTATCGGGTCACCGCCACCGACGTCTCTGACGCCGGGGCCGGCGGGCAGTCCTGCACCTACACCGTCGTCACCCCCGAGACGGACACCTGCACCGTCACCGGCCTGACGAACGGCGACAGCTACACGTTCACCGCGGTGGCCACCAACGACGCCGGCAGCTCACCCGACTCCTCGGCCTCCTCGGCGGTCATCCCTGCGGGGCTCCCCGCCGCCCCGACCGCCGTGTCGGCGACCCCCGGCGACGCCGAGGCCACGGTCTCGTGGATCCCGGGCTCGGCCAACGGCGCCTCCCTCACGTCGGCGACCGTCTCCGTCTTCAGTGGAGCGACGCTGGTCGCCACGGTGTCGACCTGCTCGTCGAGCCCCTGCCTGGTCACCGGTCTCACCGACGGGACCAGCTACACCTTCACCGTCTCCACCACCAACGGCGTCGGCCAGGGCCCGGCCTCGAGCGCGTCGAGCCCCGTGACGCCGGTGGGCGCCGGCTGGGTCATGATCGCCGGCATCTGGTTCGCCCCGGGGAGCGACCACCGCGGCACCGACTTCTCAGGCAAGGACCTCTCCGCCAAGGTCTTCCCCGCCTCGGTTGACCTCTCGGGCTCGGACTTCTCCAACGCCAACCTCGACGGCACCGACCTGAGCGCGACCACGCTCGATGGTGCCTCGGGCTGTGGCATCACCGGCACGCCGATCCTCTCCTACAGCTGGGTGATCGTGTCGGGCTGCCTCGTCGCGATGCCGGGTGCGCCAGCCTCCGCCATCGGCACCTCGGATCACCTCCAGAGCCTGGTCTCCTGGACCCCGCCGACCGATGACGGCGGGCTCCCGGTCACCTCGTACGTGGTCACCGTCACCGGCGACCCCTCCCTGACCTGCACCTACACCGTCCCGACGGCCCCGACCCCCGAGGTCGACGAGTGCCTCATCACAGGCCTCGTCGACGGGACGAGCTACACCTTCGACGTGGTGGCCCACACGGCCGCTGGCGCCGGTCCGGCCGCCACGACGAGCACGGTGATCCCAGCCGTCCACCTCGCCGGCTACGCGATCTACCCCGGCGCCGACCTCAGCGGTGCGAACCTGGCTGGTGCCGACCTGTCCGGCCTTAACCTCTCGGGCACCAACTTCACGGGCGCGAACCTCTCCGGGGCGGATCTCACGGGGACGACGCTCTACCTGACCAACTTCACCATGGCCGACCTCTCGGGAGCCGACCTGTCGGGCCTCGACCTCCAGCACGTGACGCTGACCGACGACGGCGCCGGTGGAGCGAACCTCTCCGGGGCGGACCTGACGGGTGACAACCTCACCAGCCTCGACCTCACGAGCGTGAACTTCACCGGAGCGAAGCTCGGCAACGCCATCTTCGGCCACATCGACGACGACGAGTCGGACGAGGCCTCGGAGTCGCTGGTCAACTTCACGGACGCCTACCTCGTCGGCGCCACGTTCGGGTTCGACCACACCCCAGCCGACATCACGGGCTGGACCTTCGCCGGTGCCGACCTCACCGGCGTCAGCCTGGCCAACGCGGATCTCTCCATGAGCAACATGACGGGCGCGAACCTGACCAACACGAACCTGAGCGGCGCGGTCCTGGTCGGGACGACCCTGACCGATGCCACGGTGGCTGGGACCACGCTCGGCACGGCCACGCTGACCAGCCTGGTCTCCTCCGGCCTCATCGGGACCCCTGCCTCGCTCCCGTCGGGCTGGTACGTCGTCAGCGGCAGCATCCGACAGGTGATGGAGCCGCAGAGCCCACCGGTGGTCACCGGGACCCCGGGCTACGGGAGCATCGACGTCTCGTGGACGACCCCGGGCGACAACGGCGGAGCACCGATCACCAGCTACCGCGCAAGCGTGATCGGGGATGACTCCCTGGCGTGCACGTACACCGTGCCGGTCGGGGTCGAGCAGGACGCCTGCACGATCACCGGGCTGGCCGCCGGCACCACCTATGGGATCCAGGTCGTGGCGACAAACTCCGTCGGGCTCAGCTCGAGCCCAACCTGGTCGGACCCGGTGACCACCCTCGTGCCGGTGCCGGTGTTCACCACGGCCTCGTCGACCGTCTTCGTGCGCGGCCACCTCGGGTCGTTCACGATCGCCGCTGATCACGCGGACAGCCTGAGCATCTCGGGGACGCTGCCGCGTCAGCTCAGGTTCCATGACAACGGCGACGGGACGGCCACCATCTCCGGTCGCCCCGACCGCGACCAGGGCGCCGCATCGACCACGGTGACCATCACGGCCACCGGCCAGGCGAGCAGCACGCAGGACCTGCAGATCATCGTGGCCAAGCGGGCGCGGATCTTGGTCCATCGCGGCCGGTGGGTCGGCTGGAGCCAGCACCGGCTCCAGTTCAAGGTCGGCAGCTCGCTCGGCGTCAGGATCGAGGTCGACGCCGGGGGCTACCTGGCCCCCCTCCACGTCACCGGCCTCCCTGGGTGGGCGACCTTCCACGACCACGGCGACGGGACGGGCAGCATCACCGGCTCCCCGGCTGAGGGCGACGTCGGCACGAGCGTGGTGACCTTCAGCGTCGACGGCCTGTCGATCGCCACCACCAGGAAGCTGATCGTCTCGGCGGCGGGATCGGCGACCACCACCACGAGCTCGACCACCACCACCGCCCCCTAGGTCGGCCTGCGGGCGGGGTCGGTTTGGCGCAATGATCGGTCCATGGCGACGACGTTGACCCCAGAGGAGGCCGCAGCGCTGCTGCGTCCGATCGACACCATGGCCATGGGCCTCGGCCCGGCCTGCCCCCCGGCGCTGCTCGAGGCCCTCTCGGCCAGAGAGGACTTCGAGGACCTGGTGATCGGTGGTGCGCTGGTGCTCGGCCTCTACGAGGTCTTCTCGAAGCCCGGGGTCCAGTTCCGGGCCGGCTTCTTCGGCCCGGCCGAGCGCTTCTGGCGGGCAGCGGGCGCCAAGGTGGAGCTCATCCCCGCCGGGTTCCGGAGGTTCGCCCCGATCCTCGAGGCGATGCGGCCCCGGGTGATGGTGGTCAACGCCACGCCTCCGGACGACGAGGGCCGAGTGTCGCTGTCGCTGCACTACGGGGCGACGATGGACGAGCTGCGTCGGGCTGCGGCCGACCCCGATCGGCTCCTCGTCGTGGAGACCAACGCCAACCTGCCGAGGACGGGCCACCTCGTCGACCACCCCAACACCCTCCACGTCAGCGAGATCGACGTCCTGGTCTCGGCGGATCGACCGGTCTTCGTCCTGCCTGAGCCCGAGGCCACCGATGCCGACCGCGCCATCGCCGAGCTGGCCGCCACCCTCATCCCCGAGGGGGCCACCCTGCAGACCGGCATCGGCGCTGTGCCCTCGATCGTGGCCACCCACCTCGCCGAGGGCTCAGGCGGGGGCTACGGGGTCCACTCCGAGATGATGACCGACGGCCTGATGCGGCTGCACAAGGCGGGCAAGGTCTCCAACGCGTCCAAGGGGGTGTTCCCGGGGCAGTCGGTGACGACGTTCGCCCTCGGGTCGACCGAGCTCTACGAGTGGCTCGACGACAACGACGAGGTGGCGTTCGCTCCAGTGGGCATCGTCAACGACCCGATGGTCATCTCGTCGAACAACCGTTTCGTGTCGGTCAACGGCGCCATCGCCATCGACCTCTTCGGCCAGATCGTCGCCGATCACGTCGACGGCCGTCAGATCTCCGGGGTGGGGGGCCACGAGGACTTCGTGGTGGGCGGCGAGTTCGAGCTCGAGGACCAGAGCCTCGTCTGCCTGAGCTCGACCGTCGAGGTCGACGGCGAGCTCCAGAGCCGGATCCTCCCGACACTGCCGGCCGGCTCGGTGGTCTCGACGCCGCGGCACCACACCGGGACGATCGTGACCGAGCACGGGATCGCCGCCCTCTCGGGCCTGACGGTGCGCGAGCGCGCCGAGGCCCTCGCCGAGGTCGCCCACCCGGAGTTCCGTGACGAGCTCAGGGCCGCCGCCGCCCTGCTCTGAGCGGGCTCAGGGGGCGGCGGGGAACACGTCGGCGCCGAAGGACGTCACGCCGGGCGACCCGGCCATGCCGAGGTGGCCCTGGCCGTCGCTCCCGCCGGAGGTGATCCCGAGGAGGTCCTCGGCGGTGCGCAGCAGGCTGTAGTGGTTGTAGTGCCCGGTGGTGTTCTTGGTCCCGACCGGGACGTGGGTGCCCGCCAGGACCAGCGCCCCGACCCGGCCGCCGCCGGGGCCGAACCCGAACCCGGCTGAGGTCACGTTGGGGCCGGACTGCTCCTGGCAGCAGGCCGCGCCGGAACCAGCCCCACCGATCTCGGCCTCGTCGAAGGTGATGACGATGGCCATGGACCCGGCCTGGTAGGCGGGGGAGGCCAGGAGCACCGGCATCCATCGATGGAGCCAGGCGTCGGCGGCTCGGAGCCCGCCGACGGTCCCGCCCGCGGCCGAAGGAGATGCGCAGGTCTCGTCGTGCCCGTCGTTGCACAGGCTCGGGCTGATGGTGGCGAAGGCCGGCGTGGTGGCCTCGCTGGCCAGGTCGTCGACCAGGTTGCCGCTGGCACCGGCGCGCTTGGTCCAGCGGCCGAGCCCGACCACGTTGGCGCGGCACTCCGCGGCGTGGTCGATGACCGAGCGGAACCACACGAAGCCGTTGTGCCGGGCGGCATAGCCATCCTTCGTCGAGGCGAAGTTCGTGGTGTTGGGGTCTCCGATGGCCGGGTGGCCGCAGGCGGTCCCCCCGTCGCGCACCGGGTCGACGCCCATGTCCTCCATGTAGGCGCGCCAACTGGCGCGGTGGGTCGCCTGGTCAGGGGGGCTGAGCTCGTCGAGCTGTGCGGCGATGGTCGGCACCGAGGCGGGGTAGACGCACCCGTGCTTCACCCGGACCTGCCCGAGGGTGCCGGTGTCCCTCCCCGGCGTCATCGCGGCGAAGGTGGCCCCGCAGTCGGTCTGGGTGTCGGGGGCGGGGGCCTGCCCGGAGACCTGGGCGATGTAGTTGGGGAGGCTGAGGTGGGCGGTGCCGAAGTAGTGGGTGATGAGCACACCGGCCGGGACGAGGGTCGAGTTCAGGTAGGTGGCGACGGACCCTCGCCCGAAGGAGGCGTTGAACGACTCGTTCTCGAGGTTGATCACCACGACGTGGTGGATGTCCGGGGCGATGGAGCTCGCGGAGGCCACGGACCCTGCGGTGGCCACCGTGCCCAGCATGGCGGCAGCGGCCACCGTCGATCTCGTCAGCGCCTTGCCCATGGTCCCCCCACTCGAGTCAGCGCCTCCGATGGTACCGAGGTCCGGCCTCCCGGGCTCGTCAGTGCTGGCTGGGGTGACGGAACGGGCCGCGGTCCCGGCGGGGCTCGACGATGGCGGGGATGCCGGTGGTGGCGGCGTGCGTCGAGCGCCGCTGTGCGTCCCGGCGCAGCTGGTGGGCGGCGATCCCGAGGTCGCCGGCCCGAGCGAAGAGCACGGGGTCGATCCCGGTGGTCGACAGGCGTCCCATGTGCTCGTCGAGGTCCCGGGCGGCCACGGTGATCTCGGCGGCCCGCATGCCCATGTGCCCATCGGCCACCCCGAGCCGCTCGGCTTCGGCCACGGCGACCGAGGCCCGGTTGGCGTCGTCGAGGAGCTGGCGGCGGACCATGGCGATGGTGACGGCGTGCCGCCGGATGCGCAAGGCAGCGATGAGGCTGCGGAAGGAGAAGTCGCCGGCCGCCACCCGGGTCAGCAGACGGGCCTGGACCATCAGCAGGCGCTTCTTGGCCCAGAAGAACACGAGGACGGCGGCGCCCATGAGTCCGAGGAAGGCGGCCAGGAACATCACGAGGCCCTCGACCATCAAGCGTGACATGTGCAGACCTCCTGGTTCGGGCAACCAATGCTACGGCTGGCCCGTGACGGATGGAGGTCGCGGCCGGTGCGGCCCCATGGCACCGCCGAGCGCATAGCGTTGCCGGATGGCTCGCCGGGCGACAGTGCTCCTCCTCTCTGCGCTCCTCACCGTCGCCGGGTTGGCCACCCCGGCCGGGGCGGAGTCCACGGCGATCGTCCTCGAGGTCCGCGGGGCGGCCGGCACCCTCCCGGCGGGGTTCCTCGGCATGGCGGTGGAGGCCTCGTCGATGGGGTCGACCGCCTACGACCCGGCCCTGTCGAACCTCGACGAGCAGCTCGTCGCCCTCGGCCCGGGCGTCCTGAACTTCGCCGGGTCCTCGGCGGACCGCTCGGTGGTCTGGCAGCGTCGCCCCTCCGACCCGATCCCGGCCTGGGCGACCACCACCGTCACCCCGGAGAAGCTGCGGACGATCGCCGCCCTCGCCACCGCCACCGGCTGGCGGGTGGACCTCGGGGTGAACCTCTACCACGATGACCCGGCGCGGGCGGCCGACGAGGTGGCGGCGGCGACCAAGATCCTCGGCCCCTCGCTGCGCAACGTGCACCTCGGGAACGAGCCTGAGCTGTACACCTACATGTACCCGATCCCGATGACCTTCGAGCAGTACGCGCAGCGCTGGTCGAGCTACCGCAAGGCGATCGTGGCCCGGGTCCCTGATCTCCGCCTCACCGGGCCCGACACGTACCTGCCCATCTGGTACGACCAGCTGCTGTCGACCCGACGGGTGGCTCGGGCGCTCACCGAGGTCGGAGACCACTTCTACCCGTTCTCCGACTGCGCCAACGCCGGCGTCTCCGCCGCGCAGCTGCTGAGCGATCGCTCGTTGGCCAAGGAGACGAAGGCCATCGCCAAGGACGCGTCCTTGGCCGGGCCCCTCGGCATCCCCATCTCGTTCGACGAGATGAACTCGGTCTCGTGTGGCTCCACGACGCCGGTGCAGTGGCAGGGGGCCTCGGCGCTGTGGGTGGTCCGGGCGCTGCTGACCGCAGCCAGCGGTGGGGTGGCCAGCGTAGGTATCCAGGCCAACCTCCAGCGCTGCCACACGTACTCGCCGCTGTGCCCCGAGGATCAGGGTGCGCCAGCTGCGCAGAGTCCGACCCCGATCATGCGCGGCCTCGAGCTGGTGGCCGGCCTCGAGGGCGGGACCTTCCTGCGGCTCAAGACGTCCGCCGGACGTCTGCCCGCCGGGACGTCCGCCTGGGCGCTCGGGATGCCGGGAGGCTCGACGCGGATCGTGGTGGCCAACACCTCGGGGACCGACCTCACGGACGTGAGCATCACCTCGGGGCCATCGTCGTTCACCTCGAGGACCACCATGTCGGTCGCCGACGTCACCTCCACCGACCTGCCGGTGACGACGACGGAGGTCCTGTCCGACGGGGGCACGGCCCACCTGACGATCCCGGCCCGCAGCGTGGTGGTCCTGGCCGGCTGAGCCCACGAGGAGTTCACCGAGGTGTCGCCCACAGGACAGGTGGCGACCGGATGTCGTTCACCTGGGGGTGCGAAGATGTGCCCTCCGATGTCCCTCTTCGTCCCCCTGCTCCGATCCCCGTGGCCACGCCGCGCCAGCGGCGCCCTCCTGGCCGCCAGCCTCCTGCTGGCGCCGGTGGCCGCCGGTGCTGCGACGCGGACCACGGCACCCGGTGCGAAGCCGGCTCGGCCGACGACCACGACCTCGACCACGAGCCCGTCGGTCCAGGCACCGATCGTGCCGGCGCCGACCGAGGAGCAGGTCCGGGCGGCCGGAGACCTGCTCGATCGGGTCCGACGGATGACGTCCTCGCTCGACGCACTCGACGCCCGCTACCTGCACGCCGTGCAGGACGCCACCTCGGCCGCGACCAGGGCGACCACGGCCCGGGAGCAGTTCGCCTCCACTCGGGGGACCTATCGCACGCTCCGGCGGCAGGCGGAGCGACTCGTGATCCGGGCCTATGTCGGCAGCGACGTGCACTCGGGCGAGCTCGCCCAGTTCCTCAGCCCGGCCGCCGCCACGCAGGAGCAGGTGACCCGGGCCTATGACGCCGTCGTCGGCGAGGGCCTCGCCGCCAAGCTGGCGCAGCTCGACTGGCTCAAGCACGTCCGTCGTGCGACCAGCGAGCAGGCCGCCGCAGCCGACGCCGCCGCCAAGTCGGCCACGCGCTCGGCGGCGAGGGATCTGAAGGCGGCCCGCGCCGGCGAGGCGCAGCTGCTCGTGGCCCTGGCCACGGCCGACGCTCCGACGAAGGCCGCCATGGCCACGCTCGAGATGACCGGGAGCCCGGCCATCGCCGACCTGCTCAAGGCCGGGAGCCTGTCGATCCCTGCCGGGGTGGACTCCCCGCCGGCCGTGCTGCCCTCCGCGGGGCTGGCCCTGGCCTATGCCGCCGCCCAGGTCGGCAAGCCCTATCGCTGGGGTGCGGCCGGCCCGGACGACTTCGACTGCTCGGGCCTCGTCCAGCAGGCCTGGGCCGCGGCGGGGGTCTCGCTTCCCCGGGTGGCCAAGGACCAGTTCACGGCCACCACGCGGATCTCGTTCGCCGATCTCGAGCCCGGCGACCTCGTCTTCTTCGAGAAGGGCATCGGTCACGTGGGCATCTACGTCGGCGACGGCGTGATGCTCGACGCCCCTCACACCGGGGCTGTGGTGCAGCTCCACTCGATCTTCTGGAAGGACCTCGCCGGCTTCGGCCGGGTCACCCCTCGCTGAGCCGACCGAGGCCGGTCTGCGTCAGACGGCTGGGACCTCGTCCTCGTCCGGCTCGCCCACATCGTCGTGCTGGGCGAGGTGGTGGCGATCGACGTTGACCATGAGGAAGAAGACGATGGCGGCGGTCAGCATGCACCCCGCCCCGAGCTCGAAGGCCACCGAGAAGCCATGGGTGAGGGCGTCGGGCGCCGTGGCTCCCTTCGGCAGCGCCGGTCCTCGCCACGGGTGGGCCAGGGCATAGGCGGCCGTGGCGCTGATGGCCAGGGTGTTGAAGATGGCCGTCCCGAGCGACCCGCCGATCTGCTGAGTCGTGTTGAGCACGGCCGAGGCCACTCCGGACTCGTGGAACGGGACGTTGAACAGCGCCGTCGACGAGATGACGACGAACACCGCACCGAGCCCGAGGCTCATCAGCAGCAGTGCCGGCAGCACCGACGACGCGTAGCCCGAGGTGGCGGTGATCTTGGAGAGGTAGAACAGGCCGCCGGTGCCCATCAGGAGCCCGATCGTCCCGAGCGGACGGGGTCCGACCTTGGGCAGGAGCTGGCTCGAGATCCCGGCCGAGGTGATCACGCCGAGCGAGAAGGGCAGGAAGCACAGTCCGGCCTTCACCGGGCTGAAGCCGTGGACGCCCTGGAAGTAGAAGGTCATGAACAGGAACATGCCGAAGAGGCCTGAGGCCAGCAGGAACTGGGCGAGGTAGGAACCGCCCCGGATCCGGTCGAACAGGATGCTCAGCGGGAGCAGCGGGTTGCTGGTCTTGGACTCGAAGACCACGAAGGCGATCAGGAGGACCACGCCAGCGGCGATGAAGCCGATGGCCGACGGCGACGTCCAGCCGTGGCCGGGGGTGGCGGCCTCGGTGATGCCGTAGACGAGGGAGATGAAGCCGAGCGTGGAGAGCAGGGCGCCGGGCACGTCGTAGCGGGTGGTGCCGTGGATGCGACTCTCTCGCACGTTGGGGATGGCGAGGCCGACGGCGATGAGGGCCATGGGGATGTTGACGAAGAAGCACCACCGCCATGAGGCGTACTGCGTCAGCAGGCCACCCGCGATCAGGCCGATGGCGGCGCCGGCTCCCGAGAGGGCGCCGTAGACGCCGAAGGCCTTGGCCCGCTCCTTCGAGTCCACGAAGGTCACGGAGATCAGGGAGAGCGCGGCGGGCGCCAGCACGGCGCCGAAGGCGCCCTGGAGGGCCCGAGCGGTGAACAGCAGGGCCTGGTCGGGGGCGAACCCGCCGAGGGCCGAGGCCCCGGCGAAGCCGAGCAGGCCGATGACGAAGACGCGCTTGCGGCCGGCATAGTCGGCGATCCGGCCACCGAGCAGCAGCAGGCCGCCGAAGGCGAGCGTGTAGGCGGTGACGACCCACTGGCGGTTGGCGGCCGAGATGTGGAGCGCCTTCTGTGCGTCGGGGAGGGCGATGTTGACGATGGAGGCGTCGAGGATCACCATCAGCTGGGCGATGGCGATGACCACCAGGGCCAGCCACCGCTTCGGGTCGGGGACGTGGACGTGGTCAGGCATGGAGGGGCTGCTCATCCGCTCAGGCTAGTGAGCCCGGGGGTGGCCTGAACCCAGGAGGGGCGGCGGACGGCGATTCGCGGGAGACTCGACCCATGAGCGACCGTGACCATGACATCGTCCTGCTCGGAGCGACCGGGTTCACCGGTCGCCTGATCGCGTCCTATCTGGCCGAGGCAGCACCGCCCTCGGCCCGCCTCGGCCTCGCCGGCCGCAGCGAGGCGAAGCTCGCAGAGGTTGCCGCCACGCTTGGCCGCGACGTGGCGCTCGTGGTGGTCGACGCCACCGATCCGGTCGGGCTCCGTCGGTTGGCGGACTCCACCCGCGTGCTGATGACCACCGTCGGGCCGTACACCGCCCACGGTGATCCGGTGGTGGCGGCGTGCGCTGCCGCCGGCACCGACTACCTCGACCTCTGCGGGGAGTCGGAGTTCGTCGACGAGACCTACCTGCGGCATCACAGCACCGCCGTGGGCTCGGGTGCGCGCCTGGTCCACGCCTGCGGCTTCGACTCGATCCCGCACGACCTCGGCGCGCAGTTCGCGGTCGAGCGGCTCGGGGTGGATCCGACCGAGGCGGTCGACGTGCGTGGGCACGTGCGCATGGCCGGCACCTTCTCCGGCGGGACCTTCGCCTCGGCCCTCGGGGCGATGAGCCGGATGCGCCAGGCCTCGTCGGCCCGCAAGCGCCGACTCGCGCTCGAGGGCGAGCCGGCCGGCCGGACGATCACCATCGGGACGCCACGGTTGGGTCGCAGCGCCGACACGGGGCGCTGGTCGCTGCCGATGCCCACCCTCGACCCGCAGATCGTGGCGGACTCGGCTCGTCGGCTCCCTGCCTATGGCCGCAGCTTCACCTACTCGCACCTGCTCGACGCCGAGAGCGGGCTGGCCATGGCGGGTCTGGTGGCGGGGGTCGGGGCGGTGGCCGGCCTGGCACAGATCCCTCCAGCGAGGAAGGCCCTCTCGCGGCGAGTGCCGCAGGGCACGGGGCCGAGCGAGGAGAAGCGAGCCGCTGCCTGGTTCCGCGTCCGGTTCTTCGCCGAGGCCGGCGGACGCCGCGTGGTGACCGAGGTCTCGGGTGGCGACCCCGGGTACACCGAGACCTCGAAGATGATGAGCGAGGCGGCGCTCTGCCTCGCCTTCGACGACCTTGAGACCACCTCGGGCCAGGTGACGACTGCCGAGGCCATGGGCCCGGCGCTCCGCCGCCGGCTCGATGCCGCCGGCATCACCTTCCGGGTCCTGCCCGAGGGCATCGGCGGTGCCGACGCTCCCTGACCCCGGTACCCTTGGGGGTACGGGGATGAGGAGGACGTCATGGAGCTGCCAGTCGAGGTCGTCGACGACCTGAGGAAGCGACTGCGCCGTGCCGGTGGACAGGTGCAGGCCGTCGAGCGGATGCTGGCCGAGGGACGCGAGTGTCGCGACATCGTCACCCAGCTCAGCGCGGCGACCAAGGCGCTCGAGCAGGTGGGGTTCCGCCTGATCGCCAGCGGCCTGACCTATTGCATCGAGCACCCGGACGAGGCCGAGGCCTCGGGCTATCCGCTCGACGAGGTCCAGCGGATGTTCACCAGGCTCACCTGACCAGCGAGGCGGCCCCGGCCGCCCCTGCGGCCGCATGGGCTCGCCAGGAGAGCCACCCGCCGTCGAGGTTGCGCACATCGATGCCGAGCTCCCCGAGGAGGGCGGCGGCGGTGTGGCCTCGCTGACCCACCTGGCAGTAGACGAGGGCTCGCCGGTCGGCCAGCTCGCCCACGCGCTCTCTGAGCTCGTCGAGGGGGATGTTGGTGCTCCCTTCGATGGCTCCGGCGGCATGCTCCGCCGTGGTCCGCACGTCCACGAGCACCCATCCATCGCCGACGAGGTGCTCCACCTCGTCGGCCTCGGCGCTTCCGCTGTCGTCGGCCAGCACGTTCTCGGCCATGTAGCCAAGCATGTTCACCGGGTCCTTGGCCGAGCTGAAGGGCGGCGCGTAGGCCAGCTCGAGGTCAGCGAGGTCCGGAGCAGAGATCCCGACCGCCATGGCGGTGGCGATGATGTCGATCCGCTTGTCGACGCCGGAGCCGCCGACCGCCTGGGCTCCAAGGATGGTGCCGTCGGCAGGGTTGAAGAGCAGCTTGAGCGACATCTGCTCGGCCCCGGGGTAGTAGGTGGCATGGCTCATGGGGTGGGAGCGAACCACCCGATAGGCCCGGCCCGCCGCGCGCAGCCGCGCCTCGCTCCAGCCCGTCATTGCCGCTGTCCGGTCGAAGACCTTGACGATCGCGGTGCCGAGGGAGGCCGAAGCGGTCACCGTCCGCCCGGCGATGTGGTCGGCGACCCGTCGACCCTGGCGATTGGCGACGTTGGCGAGGGTCACCAGCGAGGAGCCTCCGTCCACCGAGTCCACCTTCTCGACCGCGTCGCCGACGGCGTAGATGTGCGGATCGCTGGTCTGGCCGTCGGCGTCGACGGCGATGCCGCCGTTGGGCCCGATGGCCAGGTCGGCCATGGCGGCCAGCCGGGTGTCGGGTCGCACCCCGATGGAGCCGACGACGAGGCCTGCGGGAAGATCGGTGCCATCGGCGAGGAGCACCGAGCTGTCGGTGACCGAGGTCACGGCGCTGCCGGTGAGGACCCTGATGCCGTGGGCGAGCAGCTCCGCCTCGACGAGGACGGCCATCTCGGGGTCGAGGGGCGGGAGGAGCTGGTGGGCGGCCTCCACGATGGTGGTGGGGATCCCCGCCGCCGAGAGGTTCTCGGCGGTCTCGATCCCGATGAAGCCGCCGCCGATCACGACTGCCGTGGAGGGTGCCGCCGCCACGTCGCCGACGAGCCGCTCGGCGTCCTCGACGGTCCGCAGGACCCGGACGCGGTCGAAGCCCTCGATGGGTGGACGGACCGGGAGTGCTCCGGGGCTCAGGACGAGCGCGTCGTAGGCCAGCTGCTCCTGCACCCCGCCTCCGGTGGGCTGCACGGTGACGGTCCTCGAGGACGGCTCGATGGCGATCACCTCGGTGTCGACCCGGACGTCGAGGCGGAAGCGGTCGTAGAGCCGCTCGGGGGTCTGGAGGAGGAGGTCGGCCTCGTCCTCGATCACCCCTCCGACGAAGTAGGGAAGCCCGCAGTTGGCATAGGAGACATGGCCGGATCGCTCGATCACCGTGATGGTGGCGGACTCATCGAGCCGACGGAGCCGCGTGGCGGCCGACATGCCCCCGGCGACCCCGCCGACCACGATCACCCGACGCCCGCTCTCGCTTACATCTCGTTGGTCGAGGTCATTGGTCATCTCGCTGCTCCCTCACGTCCGGTGATGGTGACAGCATACCCTCATGGGTATACACTCCAGACGAGGGGGAGACCCTCGGAGCGTTGAGGAGAGCAACATGGGATTCGCACGGTTCATGGCATCACCGACGGGACGTGGCCTCCGGGCGCTGGTCGGCATCGCCGTCATCATCATCGGCTTCGCCCTCGGTGGCGGCTGGATCGCCCTCGGCGTGGTCGGCCTCGTCTTCGTGGCAGTAGGGGTCTTCGACCTCTGCCTGCTCGCTCCGCTGTTCGGCCAGCCCCTGTCGGGCAAGGCCGTCCGGGGCTGAGCGACGGGGCTGGGGATCATGGGCATCGCACCCCCGGTGATCGAGGTCTTCGCGGACCTCTGGTGTCCCTTCACCCACGTCGGCCTGCGTGCCGTCGTCGAGGAGCGGGGTCGGCTGGGCCGACCCGACGCGATCCTGAGGGTGCGCCCCTGGCCGCTTGAGCTGGTCAACGACGCGCCCATGCGCTTCGCCACGACCGTGGCGCACGCCGAGGACCTCAAGGCACAGGTCGCCCCGGGCCTGTTCGCGGGGCTGACCGAGGCCGCGTGGCCCGGCACGACGCTGCCCGCCCTGGCCCTGGTGGAGGCGGCCTATCGTCATGATCCCCGCCTCGGCGAGGAGGTCAGCCTGGGTCTGCGAGACGCGCTCTTCGAGGAGGGGTGCGACCTCGGCGATCCGGCCGAGCTGGCCGAGCTGGCCGGGTTCGCCGAGCGCGTCGGCGTGCCAGAGGTCACCGAGGCCGACCATCGCGCCGTCCTCGCCTCGCTGGAGGAGGGGAGGGCGCGAGGGGTGACGGGGTCCCCCCACTTCTTCTGCGGTGGGGCAGACTCCTTCTGCCCGTCGCTCGACATCGGGCGCGACGAGGCCGGCGAGCTTCGCATCGGGCTCCAGACCACTGCCTTGCGAACGTTCCTCGAGGACTGTCTGGCCTGAGGGGACCGGAGCGACGAGATGACGAGCACGATGAGCGAGAGAGGAGCACGACCATGTGCCATGAGGTGACATGCCGCAGGTGCGGGAAGCCGGGCTGGGTGGGCTGCGGTCAGCACGTCGAGATGGTGCTGGGCCACGTCCCGGTGGAGGACCGCTGCAGCTGCGCGCAGGAGCGACCCAAGCGCAGGTGGTTCTCTCGCTCGTGACCGGTCAGGTCCCGGCGACCTCCGGGTCGACCGGGAGAGCGACGATCTCATAGTCCGGGTTCAAGATCACCGCCTCGCCTCCCTGCGTGCCCACCATCCCGTCCACCATGAGACGGGTGCCGCGCTCGATGCCGGGGACGCTGGGGCGGCCGTGGAAGACCACCGTGATCGCTCCCGTCGGGTCGGCGACCACGCAGCGGGTCTCGACGAAGCTCTCTCGTCGGTTGATCGTGATCGAGCGCACCCTGCCGGCGATGTGCGCCCGTTGGCGGAACACCAGACCGCCGATGTCCTCGGCGCCGACCGAGCGGGCCTCGAGCGTGAGGTCTGCCTCGAGGTGTGGCTGGAGGCGGATGCCGCCGGTGGCGACATGGTCCACCCCCTCATCCCCACCCAGCATGAGCTGGTCCCCGTCCACCCAGTAGGGGACGATGGTGGCGGCGGTCCTCGGCACGTGGGAGACGGCCTTCGAGATCGCATCCGCCGTCCGGTCGTGGAGCAGCCGCTGGAGCCGTGACTCCACGCCTCGGCGGGGCAGCATCACCATGCAGAAGACCTGCGGGTCGCGCACGGTGTCGGCCACGATCTCGAGGGCGGCCCGGTCCAGGCGCCGGTCGTTGCACTCGACGATCTCAAGGCTGATGCCGAGGATGGCCGGACGGGGTCGGGCCCACAGGGCGGCGAGCTCCGCCGTGACCTTCGGGTCGATGTCGAAGTGGACGGCCCGCACGGAGTGCACGTTGAGGGTCTGGCAGTACTCGAAGGTCTTCTCCGCCGCCGCGTCGAAGCTGTCGACGAAGACGATGATGCGCTTGGATCGCACCCCGGCGCCGACGGACTCGCCTGATCCCGGCCGGGCCACGAACGCCCGGTCCTCGCGGGCGTACTGGGAGCGGATGCGGAGGAGGGCGACGTACATGATCGGGCCGATCACGGCGATGATCCACGCACCCTCGGTGAACTTGGCCAGCAGGAACACGACCACCACCACGGCCGTCACAGTGGCCGAGAGCCCGTTGAGGGCCACACCAAGTCGCCACCGCCCCGTCCGCTCCCGCCGGTGCTTGGCAACCATGCCCGCCCCGGCCAGGGTGAACCCGGTGAACACGCCGATGGCATAGAGCGAGATCAGGCCGTTCACCTGGGCCTGGAACACCACGATCAGGGTGAGGGCGACGGCACCGAGGACGATGATGCCGTTCGAGAAGGCCAGTCGGTGGCCGCGCTTGGTGAGCTGCCGAGGGAGGAAGCGGTCCCCGGCGACGTAGTTGGCGAGGAACGGGAACCCGTTGAAGGACGTGTTGCCCCCTGTGTAGAGGATCAGGACGGTGGCTGCCAGCACGACGAAGTAGATGAGGTGCCCGATGCCGTGGCTCCCGAACACGGCGAGGACCTCTTGGCTGACCACCGTCGGCGTGCCCTTGGCATAGGGCAGGGCGTGGGTCCATGAGGCGAGGAACGTGGTGCCCAGGAGCAGGAAGGCGAGGATGCTGGACATGACGACCAGGGTGAAGCGGGCGTTGTCCGCCTCGGGGCGACGAAAGCTCGTGACCCCGTTGGAGATGGCCTCGAGCCCGGTCAGCGACGACCCGCCGTTGGCGTAGGCGCGCAGCAGGGTCAGGAAGGCCAGCCCCATCAGCAGACCGCTGCCCTGGGTGCCGAGATGGTGGTCGACGAGGAGCGAGGTCGACGGCTGGACCGCCATCTGGAGGCTTCCGGTGAGCTTCTGGCCGATCCCGACCACGATCGTCAGGCTGAGCATGGTCACGAAGAAGTACGTCGGGATGGCGAACAGCGAGCCAGCCTCCCGGATGCCGCGGAGGTTTCCGTAGATGAGGACCAGGACCACGCCGACGGTGATGGGGACGGTCAGCGGGACGAGGCTCGGGATGGCGCTGGTCAGTGCCGCGGTCCCGGCCGAGCATTGGACCGCCACCGTGACGATGTAGTCGATCATCAGGGCCACGGCGGCGACCTGGGCCACGCGGGGGCCGAAGTTGTCTCGAGCCACCACGTAGGAGCCGCCAGCCGTCGTGTAGTTCTTGATCACGTCGAGGTAGGAGCTGGTCACCAGGAACAGCACGCCGATGATCACGAACATGATCGGGACGACCATGGCGAAGGCCGCGAGCCCGATGTAGGGCGTCAGCTGCGTCAGGATCTGCTCCGCTCCATAGGCCGAGGACGAGATGCAGTCGGGGGCGAGCACCCCAAGCGCCGTGAACCGGTTGAGCCGCTCGCCACCGAGCTGCTCGGTGACGTAGGGCCGCCCGAGCAGGATCCGCTTGACCCGGTAGCCGATCGACTCAGGGCACACCGCACTGACGTCGGCGTGGGCCGTCAGGATCCTGGGCGATGCGCTCGAGGGGGCTGGTGTCGTCATGGGCCGAACGTATCGACGGGCTCGTTATGGAAGCGTTGCGCTCACGGGTCCCGGCGTTAAGAAGGCGCTAAACCTCGTGGTGTCGGGTCCGCCGTCGGCGAAGATGGCCACAGAGGGGCCGCGATGGAAGAGGTGGCAGATGGGAACTGGAGGGGCGGCGTCGAGAGCGACCGGTGCCCCGATCCAGCCTGCTCCGGTGGTGGTTGGCGTCGTCGGAGCGTCGTCTGACGCGGTCCTGCTCCGCCGGGCGACGTCTGCCTCCGGGCCCCTCGCACCTGCCCTGATCGCCGTCCACGTCGTCGGCGCCTCATCGAGCCGAGGGCCGGTCCGCGACCTGTCGGAGACCCGGCAGCTCGTCGAGGCGGCGGGTGGGGCCCTCCAGGAGATCGCCGACGACGATGTCGCGAGGGCGCTCGTCGACTTCGCCCGCCGGCAGGGAGCGGCACGGCTCCTGGTCGGGACGGCCCGGCCGCGACGGCGCCGGCACGGTTGGGGGCTCGCTCAGAGGATTCTGGCCATGGATCCGGGCCTCGACCTCCTCGTGGTCCCGCTCGGCGAGGTGCGCGGCGTGGGGACCGGCCGCCGCCCCCGCCCGACCCTCGGCTGGAGGAGGCGGGCGATGGGCGCTGCTGCCGCTGCAGTCGTCCTCCCGCTCATGACCGCCGGCCTGAGCCAGGTCCACGCCTCCTCGCCGATCTCCGTCGTGTTCCCCTGCTACCTGATCGCAGTGATCGCCATCTCGTGGCTGGCCGGGTGGGCGGTGGGCGTCTGCAGCGCCCTCGTCGCCACGTTGCTCGAGAACTACTACTTCGTCCCGCCCACGCACACGCTCTCGGTCTACCGCTCGGCGGACGGGGCGGCCCTCCTGGCGTTCCTCGTCTCCTCGCTGGGGGCCAGCGCTCTCGCCAGCGCGTTCGCCCGCCGCTCGGAGCAGGCAAGCCGGGCCCGGGCGGAGGCGCAGATCCTGACCAGGGCCGCCGCCACGGTGGCGGTGTCGCCCGACGACCTCGAGCCGGTCCTCGAATCGCTGCGCACCGTCCTCGACCTGGACCGGCTGGCGGTCGAGCGTCGCGGTGAGACGGGGTGGCTGGAGGAGCTCCGGGTGGGATCGGCCGCCGCATCGCCGCAGCCCGTCAGCCGGTTCCCCCTCAGCGAGGACCGATGCCTCGCGGTGGAGGGACGGCCGCTCGACCACGAGGACCACCTGATGGTCTCGGCCTTCGCCGGGCGCCTGGCGGAGGCCTACGAGGCGACCCGCCTGCGCGAGGAGGCCACCGCCCTCCAGGCGCTCGCCGAGGTCGACGCGCTGCGCACCGGGCTGCTCAGGGCCGTGTCCCACGACCTCCGGACGCCCCTGGCGGCCGTCCGTGCCAACGTCTCGTCGCTGCTCCTCGAGGACGTGGCGTGGTCGGTCGCCGATCAGCGCACCGTGCTCATGGCCATCGATCGCGACGTGCAGCGCCTCACGCGGCTCATCGCCGACCTCCTCGATGCTGGTCGGCTCGAGGCAGGCGTGGTGGTGCCGCGCACATCGCAGGTTGCCCTGGACGACCTCCTGGCCGGAGCGCTCGAGACGATCGATCTGCAAGGCCGCCAGCTCCAGATCGAGATCCCGGACGACCTGCCGATGATGAAGACCGACCCCGACCTCGTGGAGCGGTCGCTGGCCAACGTGATCGCCAACGCCTGCACGTTCTCCCCGGCGGAGGAGCCGATCCAGATCCGAGCCGCAGTCGCCCCGGGTCGGATCCAGGTGGTGGTGAGCGATCGAGGTCCGGGCATCACGGCGACCGATCGAGCCGAGGCACTCGCGCCCTTCCGTCGGCTCGATGACACAGGGACGGGCTCAGGCCTCGGGCTCTCCGTGGCCAGTGGCTTCCTCGAGGTGGTGGGCGGCTCGCTGCAGCTCGACGAGACCCCTGGTGGTGGGCTCACCGTCGTGATGGAGATTCCATGAGACCCGGATCGGTCTCGCCGTGCATCCTGGTCGTCGATGACGAGCCGCAGATCCTCAAGGCGCTCCGCACCAACCTCGAGGCCCGTGACTATCGGGTGCGCACGGCCTCGACGGGCCGAGCAGCCGTGATCGAGCTGGCCGACGCCAGCCCAGACCTGGTCATCCTCGACCTCGGTCTCCCCGACATCAGCGGCACCGAGGTGCTCGCCAGCCTTCGTTCCTGGTCTGACGTCCCGGTCATCGTGGTCTCGGCGCGGACCAGCGATCCGGAGAAGATCGCCGCGCTCGACCAGGGGGCGGACGACTACCTCACGAAGCCGTTCTCGATGGGCGAGCTGCTGGCACGGGTGCGTGCTGCGCTCCGGCGGCACGTCCCGGGCGACCCTGCGCCGATCCTCGTGACAGAGGACTTCTCCATCGACTTCGCTCGAGGGGTGGCCGAGGCCGCCGGCGAGCCGGTCCACCTCACGCCGACGGAGTGGAAGATCGTCACCGTCCTCGTGCGCTCAGAGGGCCGCCTCGTCACCCAGCGCCAGCTCCTCGACGAGGTGTGGGGCGAGGAGTTCGAGAACGAGTCGGGCTACCTGCGCGTCCACATGACCCACATCCGTCGGAAGCTCGAGCCGAGCCCGGCCCAGCCGCGCTACTTCCGCACGGAGCCGGGCATCGGCTACCGCTTCACGCGCGGTGAGCCGAGCTGAGGGGGACGCGCCAGCTGGCACCCTGCCTCTGGTCGCTCGACCTCGACCGCCCGCGTCCAGAAGGCGTCGAGGGCCTGCCACCTGAGGTGTGACGTGCAGGCCTCGGTCCTCGAGGTGCGGCGCTCAGCGGCTCCGGCCCGATGTGCCGGCGAGTGCAGCGCGGATGGCCGCATCCTCGTCCATCGGGTTGAACCAGTCGGGGAGCCCGTCTGCGAGGACCTCGGCATAGGTGAGCGCCCCGATGGCCTCGAGCTCGGCTGGGCTCGGCGTGGCGACGGGTTCGTCGGGCGACGTCCGCCACACGACGGTCTGGCCATTGCCCCTGTTGGTGATCGTGCGGTAGGAGAGCTCAGGGTGGAGGCGGCTGATGGCCACGACCACCTTCCACACGTCGCCGTGCCAGCGGAGTCCGGTGATGCCGGCGGCCGCACGGACGGCGAGGGACTCCGCCTGGTCCGGGATCGCTGTCAGCTCGTCGTCGGGGACGGTGTCGTCGAGGAGGATCACGCCGTCCCGGACGTGGGCGAGGGCGTTGATCAGGTCGCGGTAGGTCTGCTCGTAGGTGTGGAGTCCATCGATGAACGCCACGTCGAAGCGGGCGGCCGGGTCGAGGGTCGCGAAGTACGAGTCTGATTCGAGCGTGTGGAATTCGACCCCCCGAGGGAGGTCCGTGATGTCGAAGCGAGGGTCGGGGTCGACGCCGACGCGATGGGGGGCACGGACGTCCTGGAGGGTGAATCCGGTGAAGACCCCGATCTCGAGGTAGTCGTTCCGCGACGGCAGGCCAGCGAGGAGCGCGTTGATCCTGCGGGGCGAGTGGAGTTGGGGACCGAAGGGCACTGGACGCCGGAAGAGCAGACGAGGCTGACCAGCCGACTCCCGGCGTCGGTTGACGACGGACGTCGGGCCATTCCCGCTCAGGATCACCATCAGCTTTCGCAGGCCTCTCACGGACCTGATGATGACCTGTGGGCAGGCGCTTCGTCCAGAGCGCTCGGTGGACTCTGGCCGACGCTTCAGTGCATGTCGTGCATGGCCTCGGCCGAGGGTGCCGATCTCTGGCGACCGCCGCGCTCATCCGGGCGTGGGGCAATCGCTGCGTCATCACCGAGGTGCTCAACACCGGAGCCATCGATGCCCGCTCCCCGGTGATGCTGCTCCACGGCGACCCCGCCGTGGCCGTCCTGCTGAGGATGGTGACGAGCGAGCCCGCAGGAACGGGAGTCTTCGCCGCGCCTGCCCCGGTTCGCCGGACGCGGTGGACCTTCCCGCACGACACAAGAGGCCTCCGTTCACGCTTCGATTCGACCTCGATGCGCTCGGCATGATCAGAGTCTCTAAAGAATGTGGCAGAGTTTCCGGAACCATCGACCACAGCCAGCAGTAGGCGGACCATGAGCCGATTGACCCATCTCCAGCAGCTCGAGGCGGACAGCATCCAGATCTTCCGCGAGGCGGCGGCCGAGAGCGAGCACCCCGTCATGCTGTACTCCGTCGGCAAGGACAGCTCGGTCATGCTGCACCTCGCCCAGAAGGCCTTCTATCCCTCGCGCCCGCCCTTCCCGCTCCTGCACGTCGACACGACGTGGAAGTTTCAGGCGATGTACGAGTTCCGCGACGCCTTCATCGAGCGGCACCAGCTCGAGCTGCTGATCTACAAGAACCCTGACTGCATCGAGCGCGGCATCAACCCCTTCGACCACGGCTCGGCCATGCACACCGACCTGTGGAAGACCGAGGGCCTCAAGCAGGCGCTCGACCACTACGGGTTCGACCTGGCCTTCGGCGGAGCCCGCCGGGACGAGGAGAAGTCCCGGGCCAAGGAGCGGGTGTTCTCCATCCGATCGGCCCAGCATCGATGGGACCCCAAGCAGCAGCGGCCGGAGCTCTGGCACCTCTACAACGCCAGGGTCCAGCCCGGTGAGAGCGTCCGGGTCTTTCCGCTCTCGAACTGGACCGAGCTCGACGTCTGGCAGTACATCCACCTCGAGGAGATCCCGATCGTCCCCCTGTACTTCGCCGACCAGCGACCCGTGGTCGAGCGAGACGGGACCCTGATCATGGTGGACGACGACCGCATGCCGCTCGAGGACGGCGAGGAGCCGGAGCTGCGCAGCGTCCGGTTCCGGACCCTTGGCTGCTACCCGCTGACCGGTGCCGTCGAGAGCACGGCGTCGACGCTCGAGGAGATCATCCAGGAGATGCTCCTCACGGCGAGCTCGGAGCGCCAGGGACGGGTCATCGACCACGACTCGAGTGGCTCGATGGAGAAGAAGAAGCAGGAGGGGTACTTCTGATGGCCCACGCCATGGACGACCTCGTCACCGAGGACATCAGCGAGTACCTGCGCCGGCACGAGCACAAGTCGATGCTCCGCTTCATCACCTGCGGGAGCGTGGACGACGGGAAGAGCACCCTGATCGGCCGCCTGCTCTACGACTCGAAGCTCGTCTTCGAGGACCACCTGGCCGCCCTCGAGGCGGACTCCAAGCGCGTCGGCACCCAGGGAGAGGGGCTCGACTTCGCCCTCCTGGTCGACGGCCTGGCCGCCGAGCGCGAGCAGGGCATCACCATCGACGTCGCCTATCGGTTCTTCACCACCGACCGACGCAAGTTCATCGTGGCCGACACCCCCGGCCACGAGCAGTACACCCGCAACATGGTCACCGGTGCGTCCACGGCCGACCTGGCGGTCATCCTCGTCGACGCCCGCTCCGGCGTGGTGACCCAGACGCGCCGCCACAGCTACCTCGTGTCGCTGCTCGGCATCCGCCACGTCGTGGTGGCGGTCAACAAGCTCGACCTCGTCGACTACTCCGAGGAGGTCTTCCGGACCATCGAGACCGACTACCTCGCGTTCGCGAGCCAGATCGGGATCGACGACGTCACCTGCATCCCGATCTCCGCGCTGCTGGGCGACAACGTCACCACCCGGAGCGACAACACGCCCTTCTACGACGGGCCCAGCCTGGTCCAGCACCTCGAGGAGGTCGTGGTCGACGACGACGGTCCTGGCAAGCCCTTCCGGCTCCCCGTCCAGTGGGTCAACCGCCCGAATCTCGACTTCCGTGGGTTCTCCGGCCAGATCGTGGGCGGCACCGTGCGGCCGGGAGACCGGGTGCGCGTCGTGCCCTCGGGGACGGAGAGCACCGTGGCCCGGATCGTCACCGCCGACGGCGACCTCGACGAGGCCGCCGCAGGGCAGTCGGTGACCCTGACGCTCGCCGACGAGGTGGACGTGAGCAGGGGCGACGTGATCGCCCAGGCCACGGATCCGCCAGAGGTGGCCGACCAGTTCGAGTGCCATCTCGTGTGGATGGGCGAGGAGCCCATGCTCCCCGGTCGTCCCTACCTCCTCAAGATCGGCACCCGCACGGTCGGGGCCACGGTTACCCACCCCAAGTACAAGATCAACATCAACACCCTCGAGCACGAGCCGGCGCCGACGCTGGAGCTCAACGAGATCGCCGTGTGCAACATCAGCACCGATCGACCGATCCCGTTCGATCCCTATGTCGACAATCGGGACATGGGGGGCTTCATCCTCATCGATCGGTACACCAACGCCACGATCGGCGCCGGCCTGCTGACCTTCGAGCTGCGACGCTCGCAGAACGTCCACTGGCAGGCCACGCTCATCGATGGCGCCGCCCGGGCCCGCTCCCTCCATCAGCACCCCAAGGTGCTCTGGTTCACCGGCCTCTCGGGGGCAGGAAAGTCGACCATCGCCAGCTTGGTGGAGCGACGGCTCCACGACCTCGGGTTCCACACGTACCTGCTCGACGGGGACAACCTTCGCCATGGTCTCAACCGCGACCTCGGGTTCACCGATGCCGACCGCGTGGAGAACATCCGCCGAGCGGCGGAGGTGGGTCGGATCCTGGTCGATGGCGGCCTGGTCGTCCTCGCCTCGTTCATCTCGCCGTTCCGGTCGGAGCGCCAGATGGCCCGCGACCTGTTCGACGACGGCCAGTTCATCGAGGTGCACATCGACGTGCCCCTCGCGGTGGCGGAGGAGCGAGACCGCAAGGGCCTCTACGCCAAGGCTCGTCGAGGAGAGCTGTCCAACTTCACCGGGATCGACTCGCCCTATGAGCCACCGCGGTCACCGGAGATCCACATCGACGCCTCGGCGACATCGACGGAGGACAGCGCCGAGCGGATCGTGGCGTACCTGCTCGAGCCCGGGGTGCTCCGGGACTGACCGGTCGGCCCAGCCAAGGCCGCCCGGTGACGGATCATCGCTAGCGGCAGCGGGGGGCGACGGAGCCGCCATGGACGGCTTGGACCGGGGCCCAGTGGGTGCCGGTCTGGAAGTACCAGCCCTTGGCGGCGGTGGCCACGAGGTTGCCGTCGTTCTGGACGACCAGCTTGCGGGGGTGGGCCTTGGGTCCTCCGAAGGCCGCAAGCACCCTTCCCTGGCCGTCCTTGAGCTTGAGGACCCCGGTCAGCGAGTAGGCCACGGTGGCCACGCCGGTGACCGGAGGGGACCACAGCACGGTGTTGCAGCCGGCGTAGAGCGTGACGACCCCGCCGCTGAGCTCGAGGTAGACCTGCGAGGAGGTAGAGATCATCGTCTGGCCCTCGGTCAGCTGTCCGCCGGGGTACATCCGGTCGAACTCCGGGGTCCGAGGGCTCGGCGCGGCGCCGGCCGTCATCGGCGAGGCGGAAGTGAGCAGCAGCGCCAGGCTGCCGAGGGCGGTGACGGAGCGGAGTCGCATGCTGCCAACCTAGGTCTCACCCGGGCTCACCATGGGGGCAGGGGCACCGAACGCCCGGGCATGAGGGCCTCAGCGCTGGTACGGAGTGGGCGAGGCGGGACTTGAACCCGCACATCCTTTCGGACACTGGAACCTGAATCCAGCGCGTCTGCCTATTCCGCCACTCGCCCGTGTCGGTCGCATGACTCTACCCGATCAGGGCAGGCGTCCTGCGAGGACCCTCAGCCGTCGAGCCGACGTGACTGCATGCCGAGCCGCCGCAGGAACCAGCGGCCGAGGCGACCGGGACGATCGTCTGGTCCGTGATGGCCCTTGTCGTGATCCTCGCGGCCCGGGTTCGGTCCGGTGGTGCCACCGAGGCCGGCGAGCGGGATGGTGTTGGGCTCTTCGCCGCGGGGCACCTTGTCGAGGTGCTGGTGTGGCTTGCGCTGCTTGTCTCCGGAGGATCCCATCTCTCCATCATGGCGGAGCCGGTGCCTCGGCGGGTGCCGAGCACATGGGTAGCATTGGCTCACCATGGGGCTCAAGAGGTTCGAAGAGCGTCTCGAGCGCCTGGTCGAGGGATCGTTCGCCCGGCCGTTCCGCAGCAGCCTGCAGCCGGTCGAGATCGGCCGTCGGCTGACGCGCGAGATGGATCTGGCACGCCGGGTCGGGCCGCGGGGTCAGCTCGTGTGCCCCAACTCGTTCCGCATCACCCTGTCGCCTGACGACATCGACCGCTTCGAGAGCTACATCGACGCGCTGGCCAAGGAGCTCGCCGAGACTGCCCGGCAGCACGCCCACCTCGAGGGCTACGCCCTGCTGGGCCCCGTCGAGGTCGACCTGTTCGAGTCGAGCTCGATGAAGCCCGGCCAGCTCGCAGTGCTCGCCGAGGTCCTCGAGGGCGCCGAGGTGTGCGACCTCGTCCTCGTCGATGGCCAGCGGGTCCGCATCACCGACCGCCGGATCGTCCTCGGACGCCAGCCTGACTGCGACATCGTCCTCGATGACTCCAACGTGTCGCGACGGCACGCCGAGATCGTGGTGCGCGACGGCGAGATCGTCCTCACCGACCTCGGCTCGACCAATGGCACGAAGGTGAACGGGTCGAGCGTCCGGTCCTGCGCGCTGCGCGCCGGCGATGCCGTCCAGATCGGCCTGTCGCGCATGATGGTCGAAGGGGCCTGAGCATGGACCTCCTCGTCGCCGCCACCAACTACCAGGCCATCATCCGGCCGCTGCAGTGGTTCGTGGTCATCATCATCTTCCTGTTCTTCCTCAGGGTGGTCCGGGCGGTCTATGTCGAGACCCGACCCGGCGGCCGGCGGAAGGACCGCCGCCAGGGCGGTTCTCGTCGAGCGCTGACGCTCCAGGTCATCGAGCCCGAGGCTCGCCAGGGCGAGCGCTTCACGCTCACGCCGGGGACCGAGATGTCCATCGGGCGGTCCTCGATGTGCGAGATCGCCGTGCCCGACGACGTCTACTCGTCGACGGTCCACGCCAAGGTCTTCGCCGACGGGGCGCACATGCTCATCGAGGACCTGCAGTCCACCAACGGCACCTACGTGAACACCGAGCGCGTGGTCGTGCCCACGCGCCTCGCCCGAGGCGACGTCGTCCAGGTCGGCGGCACCATCTTCGAGGTCGCTCGATGACCCTGCTCCGCTCAGGAGCTGCCAGCGACGTCGGCCGCCGCCGATCGGTGAACCAGGACGCCGTCCTGACCACGCCGACCCTCTTCGTCGTGGCCGACGGGATGGGCGGGCACGCTGCCGGCGACATCGCCGCCACGATGGCGGTGGCCACCTTCGAGGCGGCGGGCGAGCGCCTCGCCACCGAGGCCTCCTTCTCTGAGGCGATCGGCCAGGCCAACGCCGCCATCTACCGGGCCAGCCTCGACGACCCGTCCCTGGCCGGGATGGGCACCACGATCGTGTCGGCGTGCCTGCTCGGGGGCGAGGGCGGGGACCGGCTGGTGGTGATGAACGTGGGGGACTCCCGGGCCTATCGGTTCCGCTCCGGCGCGCTCGTCCAGATCACCGAGGACCACTCGATGGTGGCGGAGATGGTGCGCCGCGGCGAGCTGACTGCCGAGGAGGCGGAGACCCACCAGCAGCGGCACGTGATCACCCGTGCCCTCGGCCTCGGCCCCGAGGTGTCGGCGGACACCTTCCCGGTGCCGGTGCGCCAGGGCGACCGGATCCTGCTGTGCAGCGACGGCCTCACCGACGAGGTCGACGACGAGGAGATCGCCCTGGCGCTCTCGTCCATCGCCGATCCGCAGGCGGCAGCCGACGACCTCGTCGCCCGGGCCAACGCCCACGGGGGTGCCGACAACATCAGCGTGGTCCTCATCGACGTCCTGCTGTCCGACGATGGTCCCGACGAGGGGACGCAGGCGCACAAGGTCATCTCCTCGATCATCCCGTCCGACGCGGCGGTGGCAGCCTCGTCCAAGGCGGCCCCGGAGACCCCGGAGGACGAGGGCTGGATCGCCCGTCGCCGCCGGCTGGGGATCCCGCGCACCGTGACCTTCCGGGTCCTGATCTTCGTGCTCCTCGTGGTGGGCGTGGTCTGGGGAGCATGGGCCTTCGTCCGCTGGTACGCGATGAGCACCTACTTCGTGCAGTCGACCGACGGGCAGTCGATCGTGATCTACCGAGGGCGTCCCGGCGGCGTGCTGTGGTTCCAGCCCCGGGTCGAGACGGTGTCGGCCACCACCGTGGCCGACGTGCTGCCGAGCCGGGTGAAGAAGCTCCAGCACGGAGTGGTCGAACCGTCGCTCGAGGGGGCCAACCGCTACATCGCCAACCTTGCCGACGAGAAGCGCAACACCTCGTCGGTCCAGCCCTCCGCCACGCCGAAGGTGACCGTCCCGTCGACCGTGCCCTACACGGTCCCGTACAACGGATCGACCGGCGGCGGAGGGACCGGCACCACCGCCACCGGCGGGTCGAGGGTGACCACCACCTCGGTGCCAGCCGCCATCAGCACCCCGACGACGGCAGCGGGCTGACCGGTGGGCAAGCGGATCCGCATCATGGCGATGGTGATGATGCTCCTGTTCGGGGCCGTCCTCGTCCAGGCTGCCAACATCCAGTTCCGGCAGGCCAAGAAGCTGGCCACGGACCCGAAGAACCCCCGAAACGTCGAGGCCCGCCTCAGCCTGGGTCGAGGCGACATCCTGGCTGGTGACGGCTCGGTGCTCGCCCACTCGATCAAGACTCCCACCGGGGTCTACAAGTACCAGCGGGAGTACCCCACGGGGGCGCTGATGGGCCAGATCACCGGCTTCGACTCGCCCATCTACGGTCGCTTCGGGATCGAGGCGCAGTACAACTCGCTGCTGTCGGCTCACGCCCAGCCGGCGCGGTCGCTCTCGCAGATCCTGTCGCCGACCACCTCGACCGACTCGGTGGCCCTGACGATCCTGCCCTCGCTCCAGAACCTGGCCGCCCAGCAGCTCGCCGGCCGCAACGGTGCGGTGGTCGTCCTCAACCCGGCCAACGGCGCCGTGCTCGCCATGTACGCGAACCCGACCTATGACCCGACGCCCCTGGCCGCACCGTCGACCAAGGCCGAGCAGGACGCGTGGGCCGCCTACCAGGTGAAGGACGCGGCCGGCTACGCCCCGCTGGTGGCGCTCACCTACCAGCGCAGCTTCCCGCCGGGCTCCACCTTCAAGGTCGTGACCTCGGCGACGGCCTATGACTACCGGCCGGACCTGGCCACCAAGTACTACCCGGACGCCTCGTCGATCGCCCTGCCCAACACCAACCTTCGGCTGCAGAACTTCGGCGGCGGCACCTGCGGTGGCACCGTGGCGATCATGCTCCCCCCCTCGTGCGACACCGGCTTCGCCGAGCTCGGCATGGACCTCGGCGGAGACCTCATGTGGAAGCAGGCGACTGAATTCGGCTTCGACTCCCGGCCGCCGCTCGACCTTCCCGGGGTGGCCGCCTCGAACTTCCCGACGCCCGAGAGCCTCAAGAACAACGGCGCCTTCCTGGCCTATGACGCGATCGGCCAGCACGACGTGACGGCCACGGCGCTCCAGAACGCCCTGGTGGCGGCGGCCATCGCCAACAACGGCATCGTCATGACGCCGCACCTGCTCCGAGAGGTGCGGGACAAGGAGGGCAACCTCGTCCAGCGCTACCAGCCGCTCAAGTGGCTGACGGCGACGACGCCGGAGACGGCGGCCCAGATCTCGGTGCTCATGCAGCAGGTGGTCACGCAGGGCACGGCGGCCGGCGTCGGCTTCCTGCCGGCCAACGAGGTGGCGGCCAAGACCGGCACCGCCCAGACGGCGGCGGGCGCGGTGAACACCAGCACCGATGACTGGATGATCGCCTTCGCTCCGGCGTCGCACCCGACCGTGGCCATCGCGGTGATCCTCCCCGACCAGGCGCTCTCGGGAACGGGTGCCGAGGTGGCTGGCCCGGTGATGAAGTGCATGATCCAGGGGTCGCTCGCCGCGGCGCTCGGCCAGCCGGTCTCGAACACGCCGACGACATGCGCCGGATGACCGTTCGAACCTCACCGACTCGGGCCTCGGACCGCTCTAGGCTTGGCGCCTGATGGAACCCGTCGCCGAGCAGCGCGTCTTCTCCGACCGCTACGAGATCACGCACCTGATCGCGCGCGGGGGCATGGCCCAGGTGTACCGGGCCCACGACCGCCAGCTCGACCGCATCGTCGCCCTCAAGGTCCTCTTCGCCGAGCTGAGCGTGGACCAGACCTTCGTCGAGCGCTTCAAGCGCGAGGCGCAGAACGCGGCTCGCCTGAGCCACCCCAACATCGTGCCGGTCTTCGACTGGGGCGAGGACGACGGCACCTACTTCATCGTCATGGAGTACATCGATGGCGAGCCGCTCTCCCAGACCATCCGGGACAACGGTCCGCTGGCCCCGACTCGGGCCGCCATCATCGCCGCCAACGTGGCCGCGGCGCTGTCCTACGCCCATCGCAACGGCGTGGTCCACCGCGACATCAAGCCCGGCAACGTCCTGCTCACGGCCGATGGCCTTGTCAAGGTCACGGACTTCGGCATCGCCCGGGCCCTCAACACCGAGGAGGGCCTGACCCAGGCCGGATCGGTCATGGGCACCGCCACCTACTTCTCGCCCGAGCAGGCCGAGGGCCGTGCCGTCGACGCCCGCAGCGACGTCTACTCGCTCGGCATCGTCCTCTACGAGATGCTCGTCGGCCGTCCGCCCTTCCAGGGCGACTCCCCAGTGGCGGTGGCCTCCAAGCACGTGCGCGACCAGGCGCCGCTGCCCCGGGACCTCAGGTCCGACGTCCCCGAGCCGATCGAGGCCATCTGCATGATGGCGCTGGCCAAGCGGGTCGACGGCCGCTACCAGTCGGCCGAGGAGATGCGGGCGGACCTCCTGCGCTACGTCGACGGCAAGCCGGTGGTGGCCGACGACCCGGCTGCGGCGGCCGCTGCGTCGGTGAGCGCCACCACGATGATGGACTCGGTCAACGCCACCCAGGCCGTGCCGATCTTCCCCGGTCCCCGCACCGACATCTCCCGCCGTCGGTCGAAGCGGCCCGTCTGGATCGCCCTGCTCATCGTGGCCGTCCTGGCCCTCGTGGGCGCTGGCATCGCGCTGGCCATCAACGCCGGCTCCAACACGGGCCCGAGCGCCATGCCCGACGTCACCGGCCTGACGCTCACCCAGGCCACGGCCCAGCTCAAGACCGACGGCCTCGAGGTGGGGACGGTCACCCTCAAGGACTCGACCAAGCCGGCCAACACGGTCCTGTCGACCAACCCGGCGTCGGGCATCCCCGTCGCTCGGGGGACCCGGATCAACCTCACCGTGTCGAACGGCTCGGGCGCGCAGAAGGTGGACGTGCCCAACGTCCAGAGCCTCGCCCTCGTGGAGGCGGAGACCAAGCTCCAGCAGGAGGGTCTGAGCTTCAAGGTCACCACGGCCTCGTCGAACCCGCAGAACCTCCCGCCCAACACCGTCGTCTCCCAGGACCCGCTCGCCGGGACCCGCGTGTCGAAGGGCACGACGGTGACGCTGACGATCGTGGCCCAGCCCAACACCGTTGCCGTGCCCTCGGTGGTGGGGGTGTCGGTCGGCGACGCGAGCGGACTGATCGGCCAGCAGGGCCTCAGCGTCGGGACGACCTCGTCAGCCTGCTCGAACAACTACGCCAAGGGCATCGTGACCGCCTCGAGCCCCGCAGGCGGCCAGCAGGTCAACCCGGGGACCTCGGTCAACCTCACGGTCTCGAGCGGCTCGTGCCAGGTGGTGGTCCAGAGCGTCGTCGGCATGAGCCAGGGCTCGGCCACCTCCACGCTCCAAGGCCAGGGCCTGAGCGTCACCGCCACGACCGCCACGACGGGGTGCTCCATCACCAACGTCGGCGTCGTCGTCAGCCAGACCCCTGGCGGCGGGAGCTCGGTGCAGGCCGGTGCGTCGGTGACGATCGCCGTGTGCCCGGCGGCCCCGCCGACCACCAGCACGACCACCACCACCGCCCCCTAGCCGGGGTCGAGCTCAGCCCTCGGCGAGGTCGAGGAAGCGGGCGAGGAGCTTGGGTCCGAGCGGCGAGAGGATCGACTCTGGGTGGAACTGCACGCCGTGGACGTTGAGCTCCCGGTGGGCGACGCCCATGATCACCCCATCAGCAGTGGTGGCGGTCACCTCGAGGACGTCGGGCACGCTGCCCGGGTCGATCACCAGCGAGTGGTAGCGGGTGGCGGTGAAGGGGTCGGGTAGGCCGGCGAAGACCCCGGTGCCCTGGTGGTGGATCTCTGAGGTCTTGCCGTGCATCAGCGTCGGGGCGGCCACCACGTCGCCCCCGTAGACCTGGCCGATGGCCTGGTGGCCCAGGCACACGCCGAGGATCGGGATCTCCCCGGCCAGCGTGGCGATGACCTCGCAGGTGACCCCGGCGTCCTCGGGGCGGCCCGGACCTGGAGAGATCACGATGGCGTCTGGGGCGGCGGCCCGGATGCCGGCCACGTCGATGGCATCGTTGCGGTGCACCACGAGCTCTGCCCCGATCTCGCCCAGCTGCTGGACGAGGTTGTAGGTGAAGGAGTCGTAGTTGTCGACGATGAGGACGCGCCGTGCCACGTCCCCGAGGCTAGACGCACCCGATGGAGCCGTCGTCAGTGGCTAGCATCCCCACCATGGCGAAGACCACCGGACCCGGTTCCTCCTCCCGCCGCGGCCGCTCGGCCCGCGGTCGGACGACGCCGAAGGGCTCCCCGACGCGCAACGCTGCGCTCGGGCGCTACGTCGACGCCGAGGACTCCGGTCGCTACACCCGGCCTGTGCCCAAGGACGTCAAGGTCAGCCCTCGCTGGTTCGGGCCCCTGATCCTGATCCTGCTGGTCCTCGGCGTGCTCGTGGTGCTGCTGAACTACCTGAGCGTCTTCGGCACCCCGTCGGGCTGGCTCCTCCTCGTGGGTCTGGCGATCATCGCCGCCGGCTTCGTCCTGGCCACCCGCTATCGATAGCGAGTCCCGGCACGCGACGACGCCCGCACCTCCGCCCCGGAGGGCGTCGATGCGGGCGTCGGATGCGTTGCGGGGCTGATCAGCCGAGGCGCTCGATGATCGTGCCGTTGGCCAGCCCGCCGCCCTCGCACATGGTGAGGAGGCCGTAGCGGCCGCCGGTGCGCTCGAGCTCGTTGAGCAGGGTGGCGGTGAGCTTGGCACCAGAGGCACCCAGGGGGTGTCCGAGGGCGATGGCGCCGCCGTTGACGTTGACCTTCGACAGGTCGGCGCCGGTCTCCTTCTGCCAGGCCAGGACGACGGGGGCGAAGGCCTCGTTGATCTCGATCAGGTCGATGTCGTCGATGGACATGCCCGTCTTCTCGAGGAGCTTCTGGGTGGCGGGGATGGGACCGGTGAGCATGGTCACCGGGTCGACGCCGGCCAGCGAGAAGGCGTGGAAGCGGGCCCGGGGGGTGAGGCCGAGCTCCTTGGCCTTCTCCTCGGTCATGATGAGTACGGCGGCCGAGCCGTCGGTGATCTGCGACGAGTTGCCTGCCGTGATCTTGCCGTCCTCACGGAAGGCGGGCTTGAGCTTGCCGAGCGACTCGACGCTCGAGTCGGGGCGGATGCCCTCGTCCCGGGTCATCATCTCGCCCGTGCCCTGGCCGTTCTCGTCACGGATCTCGACCGGGATGATCTCGGCCTCGAAGCGGCCCTCGGCGGTGGCCTGGGCGGCGCGGCGGTGGGACTCGGCCGAGTAGGCGTCGAGGTCCTCACGGGTCAGTCCCCACTGGTCGGCGATCATCTCGGCGCCGTCGCCCTGGCTGGCGAGCTTGTAGCGCGACATGACGCGCGGGCCGAAGGGGAAGCCCTTCTCCCGGACGACCGACGTGCCCATGGGGGTGCGGGTCATGGCCTCGACGCCATGGGCGACCACGATGTCGTAGACGCCGGCCATGACGCCCTGGGCGGCGAAGTGCATCGCCTGCTGCGAGGAGCCGCACTGGCGGTCGATGGTGGTGGCCGGGACCGACTCGGGCCAGCCGGCGGCGAGGACGGCCGACCGGCCGACGTTGAGCGACTGCTCGGACACCTGCATGACGCAGCCGGTGATCACGTCGTCGACGAGCACCGGGTCGAGGTTGTTGCGCTCGGCGATGGCCTTCAAGGTCTCCGAGGCGAGGTCCACGGCGTGCCAGTTGCTCAGCTGGCCTCCGCGCTTGCCCCCCGGGGTGCGGATGGCATCGACGATCACGGCATTGGGCATGGGTGCTCCCTTCGTTCCGGCGGCTCGGTGCCTGCCGGTCATGGACTTGAGACTATCGCTCCGCAGGCTGAGGGGACGGGCGTGGGGTGGGTAGGGTGCGAGGCGTGAGCGACACCTACAAGAACATGGACCGCTGGCTCGGCGACGGCGGCATGCCCATCATCGAGGCGGTCGGCGGGTCGTTCGACGCCTACGGCGTCGACGGCGAGGACCTCGGCTGGGTCGAGGGTGCCTTCGTCCCCACCGCGATGGCCTGCAACCCGCACGGCATCGTCCAGGCCGGCGTGCACTCGGTGCTGCTCGACGCGGCCATCAACTTCGCCATCAACTCGGCCCTCTCGGGCAAGGACCGGACCAAGGCCACGCTCGAGCTCAAGATCGAGACCATGCGCGCCGCCCTGCTCGGCGAGACCTACGCGCTGCGGGGCGACGTGGTCCGTATGGCACGCCAGGTCGCCTATGGAGAGGGCGTGGTCAGGGACGCGGCGGGCGAGATCGTCAGTCGGGCCACGGCCACCTTCCTTCTCCACCGCCCAACGGCCTGAGGCTCCGGGCGTCTCCGAACCGGGGACAGGTCGGAGGAGGGCAGATCACCTGGGCCAGGTGGCTCCGACCTCGAGCAGCGAGGCATCGAAGAGGGCACTGGCGAGGGCCTGGTCGCAGGCGAGCTTGGACGCGCTGACCGGCACCGGGTCACCCCAGAGCTCCATGATCCCGTCGGGGCCCACGTAGCCCCCGGCAGGGATCGAGGGATCGAGCGCCGCTCGGAGCGTCGGCAATGCCCCCCGGGCGGTCTTCTGCCCGAGGTGCCTCCCGGCGAAGGCACCAAGGCGCTTCGAGGTGGCACCACGGCCCTCGACGGGGCCCTTGGCGGCCAGCTCCGAGCGAGACCAGCCCGGGTGCGCGGCGCGGATCGACACCGAGGAGCCGGCGGCTCGGAGCCGTCGGTCGGCCTCGAAGCAGAAGAGCAGGTTGGCGAGCTTGGTCGAGCCATAGGCGCCGGACGGCGACTGGCCGGCCACGTCGAGCGGGGCCTCGACCGTCAGGCGGCCCTGGCGGTGCATGTTGGAGGCGACCACGACGATCCGTCCACCCGTCGACTCGAGCGAGCCGAGCAGGTCGGCGGTCAGGGCCACGTGGCCGAGGTGGTTGGTCGCCATCTGGCGCGCCCCGCCGTCAGGGCCTGAGAGCCCCATGACCCCGGCGTTGTTGATCAGCAGGTCGATGCCGTCGGCCGCGGCGTTGATGGCGGCGGCGGCCTCGGCCACCGAGCCGAGGTCCTCGAGCTCGAGCTCGATCAGGACCGGCTCGGGCCCTGGCCCGCTGGCGCGCAGGTCCTCCACGCCGGTCGCCGCCTTGGACAGGTTGCGGCAGGCCATCAGGACGGTGGCGCCCTTGGCCCGTAGCGCTCGGGCCGTCTCGAGGCCGAGGCCGCTGCTCGCACCGGTGACGACGGCGGTGCGGCCGTCGATCCTCGGTGCCTCGTCGATCGACCAGCGATCTGCCATCAGAGCCCTCCTTCGGGGATCGTGCCGAGCATCCCGGCCTCGTAGTCGGCGAAGGCCTGTCGGATCTCCTCCGCCGTGTTCATCACGAACGGCCCGTACTTCGCCACCGGCTCGCCGATGGGGGCTCCGCCGAGCAGCAGGACGTCGAGGCCGTCAGGGTGCCGACCGTCCTGGACGGCATCGGCGGAGAGCAGGATCGCATCGCCTGGTCCCATCACCGCCGTCTGGCCGGTCGACAGCGGTGCACCGTCGGGGCCGACCCGACCCGAGCCGCTCAGGGCGTAGACGAGGCCGTTGTAGGAGGGGTCCCAGGGGATGGAGACCTCTGCGCCCGGCGTCACCGTGAGGTGGACCATCGTGATCGGGGTGTGGGTGCTGCCCGGCCCGGCGTGCCCGTCGACCTCGCCGGCGATGACGCGCAGCAGCGCCCCTCCGTCGTGGCTGGTCAGCAGCGTGACGGCCGAGGCCTCGATGTCCTGGTAGGCGGGGGCGATCATCTTGGAGGCGGCCGGGAGGTTCACCCAGAGCTGGATGCCGTGGAACAGCCCGCCGGTGACGACGAGCGACTCGGGCGGCGTCTCGATGTGGAGGATCCCGCGGCCGGCGGTCATCCACTGCGTGGCGCCGTCGCGGATGAGGCCGCCGCCGCCGATGGAGTCCCGGTGCACGAAGACGCCGTCGATCATGTAC
>CANGPS010000014.1 GCA_947456245.1 Acidimicrobiaceae bacterium | reverse complement strand
GGCGCCGACCTCGCCAACCTCGTGAACGAGGCGGCGCTCCACGCCGTCCGCCGGGGCTCGACCTCGATCTCGATGCAGGACTTCGAGTCCGCCAGAGACCGTGTCCTCATGGGGCAGCGTCGTGACAGCCTCGTGCTGTCCGACCAGGAGAAGGAGCGCGTGGCCTACCACGAGGGGGGTCACGCCCTGCTCGCCTATGTGCTCGAAGATGCCGACCCGGTCCACAAGGTCACCATCCTCCCCACCGGCATGGCGCTCGGCGTCACGATGCAGATGCCGATGGAGGAGCGCCACATCTACCCCCGTCAGCAGATCGAGGACTCGCTCTGCGTGCGCATGGGCGGCCGAGCGGCCGAGCTGATCGTCTACGGGGACCTCTCGACCGGGGCGGCCAACGACCTCGTCGGGAACACCGAGCTGGCGCGCCGCATGGTGCGCGAGTGGGGCATGAGCGCCGAGATCGGCCCCATGGCCTGGGGTGGCGGGGGCCAGGTGTTCCTCGGCGAGGACCTGATGCACACGAAGGACTACTCCGAGGACACGAGCAGGGTCATCGACGACGAGGTCGAGAAGATCCTCCGAGCCGAGGAGGCCCGAGCGCTCGACGTCCTCACCGAGCACCGCGGGGGCCTCGATGCCATCGCCGCTGCGCTGCTCGAGCACGAGACCATCGACGGAGCGACCGTTGGACGCCTCGTCGACCAGGCACACGGGCGCCCGGTCCACGAGTCCGGCCCCAAGTCCGAGGTCCCGACCCTCAGCGGTGCGGCACCCATGGGCGACAGCACCCAGCGACCCACGATCCTCGACGACCCTGACCCCAACGGCACCTGGGCACCTCCGTCCTGGCCGGACCCGGGCACCTCAGGTCCACCGAGCCTCTAGGACGGCAGGGCCGCGAGGACCGCAGGACGAGGAGTCCCGGGTCAGGCCTGCGGCAGGGCGACCATCGTCAGGATCCCCGGCACCGCACCACCGTCGAGCGTCTCGGCGACGGCCAGCGGGCCGGAGCTCACGACCGAGATCGGCTGGTTGTCGAACGCTCCGAGCACGCCGGCGTCGACCGTCACCATCTCGCGTGCCGGGATGCTGATCTGCGTTAGGTCCTTGATCGTCGCCGACCCCAGGGGGCTCAGCCCAGATCCCGTCACGGTCACCGCCGAGGTCCCAGGGTTGAACAGCGTCACGCCCTGCCGGCGGTTCCCCTTGTAGCGAGGTAGGACCCACGACCCCATGGAGGTCGCCGCCGGTGGATCGAGCGGCACGAGGCTCCGTCCCCCGCCGCCCGAGGTCGTGGTCGTCGAGACGAAGGCCACGACGCCCGGGCCGTCCGCGCGCACGATGGCCGAGAACACGTCGGTCTCGGGCACCCGGGTCGATGGTGCCATCTCGAGGCGATTCACCGTGTAGGGGTCGAGGGTCAGCGTCCACGGCGACAGCCAGCCTGAGGGGATCCTCACCCGCACGCTGACGTGCTGGACCTTGGCGGTGGGGTTGACGACCTCCATCGCCACCGTCGCGCCCGGGCTCGCCACGGCGCGCGCCATGGTGAGGCGCCGCGAGGTCCCGGACTGGCCCAGCGTGAGCGACAGCCCGATCGGAGATGGGGCGGACTGGGTGGCGAATGCCACGAGGCGTCCCTGGGTGACCGTCACGAGCGAGGCCAGGTCCTTCCCATGGGCCACCACGTCCTGGACGGCCACGCCGGTGACCTGGTGGGCCGGCACCACGATCCCCTGAGCGCCTGATGGTGTCGCCGCACCGGCGTCTGACGAGATGAACGAGACGTTGGCGACCGCAGGCGACGATGTGGGGTTCACGAGCGACAGCTCGAGCGTGCTGCCGGTCTGCGTCGAACCACCGGCGAAGTCCCAGCGGGTCTCGGTCGCTGATGCGCACGAGGCCAGCGACACCCCACCGGAGCCCGAGGTCTGCTGGCTGACAGCCACGCCACCACCCTCGATGGTGGCCTGGGCGGCCATCCACGAGCCACCGCTGAGCAGCCCCGAGACCGGGACCTTGCGCGTGGCGTAGCCGGGGATGTCCACCGAGCGATCTGTGCGGTGCCCAGCATCATCGAACAGCGCCAGCGCCACGGTCCGCTTCGACGACGCGGCATTGGTCAGCACCACGGTCCCAGCCGCCAGCGAGCCCGTTCCCTCGGTCATGCCCCCGCACGTGAACTGCGAGGACTCGACGGCCTGGGCCGCCACCAGCGAGATCGGTCGCGGAGCGGGGGGCGTCGGTTCGGTCGCTGACGTGATCACGCTGGTCGCCACCAGAGCCCCAGCTCCGAGGATGCCCAGCGCCACCGCCAGCGGGCGTCCCGTGCTGTCCGCTCCGCGCCGGTGTGACGGGCTCATGAGACGCCCTCCTCGTCGTCGACGACCTTGGTCCCTTGCGCGACCCCCTCCGGGTCGACGTCCGCGATCTGGGCGGTCGTCCTCGAGGATCGCGCGGGCCACCACCAGTCGAGCCAGCGATGCCGTCCGAGCAGGCACAGTGCCACCACCAGCCACGCCAGCAGGGTCAGCGCGCTGAGCAGGCCAGCGAGAGGCAGGGCGTCGAGCGTCAGCGTCACCTTCCCTGCCGACAACGAGCTCGAGGACGCCCACCCGAACGCAGGGGTCCTCCTCGTGTCCACGCCCGGGGTGCTGAGCGTGAAGGCGCTGGCCGGAGCCAGGCCCAGGTAGCCGGTGGTCGAACCAGCGGGTGCGGTCGCTCCCGAGGCGGCCAGGCCACCGAGGTCCGTCCATCCGGCGCTCACCAGCGGCGCGGTGGGCGTGGCGGAGGCCGGAAGCGGTGCCTTGCGAGCGGCCACGACCGGGATCGAGTGGCTGACCTCGAAGACGACCGAGCTCCCCGAGCCCGGGACCTCGACCAGGTCGCTCTGCTGGAGCAGCGCGGGCACGAGGTTCGGAGGAGGCGCCAGCCGCTGCGGGACCTGGATCCCCGTCACGTGAGGAGCCGCCGCCGTCACGACCACGATGGCCGAGATCCCCGTGGGCGCCAAGAGCCTCCCGAGCCGGACCGTCGACCCCGCCATGGCAAGCGTGATCGCCTTGGTGACCGCCTCCCCCGCCGTCGGGGCTGGCGGGACGAAGAGGTTGGCGTTCGAGGGCAGCCCACCGGTCGAGGTGGCCCAGGCCAGCCCCGGTGAGATCGTCCACGATCCGCCGGGGATCCCTCGCGGATCCCCCAGCCACAGGACGCGATGCCCGGCCATCTCGGGACCATCGAGGAAGGTCAGGGCGTCGGTGTACCCGGTCTGCGGCATGTTCCAACGACCGCTGATCGAGCTGCCCACCAGCGGCAGGATCCCGACGAGCGAGGCGGTGATCCCACCGAGTGCGAGCACCTGACGCCAGCCGAAGCGGAAGCCGGGGAGGTCGACCTCGAAGGAGGCGAGGCCGAGGCCGACCATGGCAGCCAGGGCGGTGGCGGCTGGAGCCAGCACCACGAGCAGGTCGGGTGCGAAGGCACCGATCCCACCCCGAGACACAAGGAGCCCGAGGGCGAACGCGAGCAGTGCGACCCCGAGGAGCCGGATGGCCAGGGCGAGCCGCGGGCCACGAGCGATGAGCAGGGGCACGAGAGCCGCCGCGGGGAGGAGCCATGCCAGCGGGGTCGCGCCACTCGGTCCGACGGCGAACCGCACGAGGCCGCCGAGGCCAGGCTGGCTCCACGGGGCACCCGCTGCACCGAACGCCCCGAGTCCTGATGCACCGGCGAGCACGGCAGGCACCAGCATCGGGGCGAGGAGCACGAGGCTCAGAGCCAGGGCGACCACGATGCCGCCGAGGCCCCGCATCGGGTGCCGCGACGACGTCACGCCGAAGAGGAGCAGGCCAATCGCTGACGCGGCGGTGGCCACGATGACCGCCGGAGCCAGCGATCCGACGAGTGCCAGCAACAGACCCAGGGCGACCACCTGGCCCGCACGGGTCCGCCGCCAGCCCCGGGTGGCCACCGATGGCCCGACCTCGAAGGGCTGGTCGAATGGCGCCGCGCCGAGCAGTCGCATCGAGCGGCGCAGGATCGAGGGCATCGCAGCGAGGGCCACCACCGCACCGACCTCACCGGCCGCGATGGCGTTGACGCCGAGGGCCAGGCCACCGAAGGCCACGGCAGCGAGGAGACGGGCTCGACCCGACGCGACGTCGCGCAGGAGTCGGGCGACGCCGTAGGCGCCCACCGGGATCCCTGCGAGGAGCAGCAGTCGGACCGCTGCACCCATCTGGCCGAAGGTCAGGGTGCCGAGGAGCCCCAACGAGAGGTAGCCGGGCTGCCCGGGCGCCCCCGACCCAAGGCCCGCCGGCTGCCAGCTGGCGAAGGCCATGTGCCAGGTCGCCCCCCAGGAGCGCAGCGGCAGCAGCTGGCCGATCAGCGGCAGCCTGACGCCGACGAGGTTGCGCGACCCGATGACGAACACCAGCAGGGCGATCGCCCCGAGCCCCATGATCGACCGGGCGCTCGACAGCCTGCGACGACCGGTGTGGCGGTTCCCGCGCCGGCCGAGGTCGTCGAGCTCGTCGAAGCCCTCGTCGTCGCTGAACGCCCCACCGAAGCTCGCCGTGAGCTCGGGGCCGGCCTCCGGCTCGGCTGCCGCCACGGGGATCACGCCGAGTGCGACGTCGAAGCCGTGCTGGAAGAGCGTGCCCACGAAGGTGCGAGCACGGGTGGCACCCTTGGCCTGGAGCGAGCGGATCGTCCGGTCTGACTCCGTCCGAGCCTTCGCCACGACCGCCCGACGCTGGCGGTCCACCTTTCGCTCGCGCCACCAGACCCGCCACGACTCGCGGATGTCGACCGCCCGCTGGTGGTCCGAGCCGAGCACGGACACGATGACCTCTCCGAGGTTCCAGCCGAGCAGCAGGGCGATCGTGAGCACCCGCTCCCAGGGGCCCCAGCACGCCACCAGCGTGCGCACCTCGTTGCGGCGGCGGAGTCGGCTCAACGTCGGCGGCGCCTCCTCCCCCACCGGGATGCCGAGCGTCCGGGTCCCGGACACCAGCCGCTCAGCGTGGGCCACCACCGCATCGGGAGCACACACGATGCGTGCGCCGGCGAGCCGTGCCCTCCAGCACAGCTCGAGGTCATCGCCCATCGCCACGTAGCGCTCGTCGTAGCCGCCGAGGAGGCGAAGGAGATCGTCGCGCACCAGGGTCACTCCGCCCGGGGCCACGAAGACGTCGCGAACGGCGTCGTGCTGGCCCTGGTCGATCTCACCAGACTGGACGCGCTCGATCACCGTGCCATAGCGATCGACGCTCTGGCCCACGTGCAGCAGGACCGAGGCGTCGTCCATCGACACCACCTTGGGGGTGACGATCCCGGCATTCGACCGGAAGGCCTCCTCGACCATCAGGTGGACCGCATCGGGCGCCAGCCTCACGTCGTCGTGGCACAGCAGGAGGAACGCCGCACCCTCGACCTTGTCGAGCGCGGCGTTCACCGCCGCCCCGAACCCACGATCCTCCTCGAGCACCGCCACGAAGGCCTCGGGCAGCGCGGCTGCCACCCGGGCCGGGATGTCGGCCGGGCCTCGGTTGACGAGGACGAGCGTGCTCAGCTCGGCGTAGTCCTGCTCGGCCAGCGAGCCCAGCGTGACCTCCAGGGTGTCGTCGGGGTCGCTCGTGACCACCACGGCGACGACGGTCGGTGCACGGGTCTCCATGAGACCCCCGAGGTTACCTGCGAAACAAAATCTCCCCGGGGGTGCTTGCAACTGTTTAACAGTTCCTATACAGTTGCATGTGAGGCGGACAGAAGGTCCGACCGGGATCGAACAAGTGAAGGGATCTCCTCATGGCAGAGAGCACGACGAACAAGGCAGCATCCACGGCCAAGGCGACCGCCGCCAAGGCCCAGACCACGGCCAAGGCGACCGCGTCGAAGGCGCAGTCCACCGCCAAGGCCACGGCCAAGAAGGCCACCGACGCCACCCCGCGCAGCGCCAAGGACGCCGTCAACACGGTCGTCGGCTTCGGCGTGATGGGCGTCAACAAGGTGCAGGCTGGTGCCCGCGACCTGATCAAGAGCGTGAAGGCCGACGAGCTCGGCAGCCGCATCACCAAGGTCGTCGACCAGGCCACCGAGACCGCCAAGTCGACCGGCAAGCAGGCCGACGAGCGCATCGAGGCCGTCATCGTCAAGGCCGAGACCGCCTTCGCTCCCTACGAGGAGAAGCTGCCGGCCCAGGTCCGCGACCTCTCCCGCAAGACCCGCGAGACGAGCGCCAAGGTCCGTGAGCAGGTGCGCACCAAGGTCCTCGCCTGATCGGCTGAGAGCCACCTCATGGACGAGCGGCCTCCTCCGGGGGGCCGCTCGTTTCGCGCCCCGGCCCGGTCAGCCTCGATCAGGTCCGGAACGACTCGAGGACGTCGGCCAGCGTGGTGTCGAGCGGGATGCTCGGCTCCCATCCGGTGGTGGCCCGCAGGAGGCTGGCGTCGCCGCGCAGGACCGGGACATCGACAGGACGGATCAGCGACGGATCCGGTCGCAGCTCGAGGTCAGCCCCAGCGAGCTCGAGGAGCATCCTGGCGATCTCGGCGATCTCGACGTCGACGCCCGAGGCGATGTTGTAGACCTCCCCTGACACGCCCTCGAGCGCGAGCAGCCGATAGGCCCGGACCACATCGCGCACGTCGGTGAAGTCCCGCCGCGTGGTCAACGTCCCCACGGGCAGCCAGCCCTCCCCCGCGGTGCTGGCGTCGACGATCCGCTTGGCCAGGGCAGGGACGGCGAAGACGGGCGCCTGGCCCGGGCCCACGTGGTTGAACGGCCGAGCCACGACGACCTGCTGTCCGAACCCTCTGGCCGCCTGCAGGGCCACCTGCTCGGCCGCCGCCTTGCTGGCGGCATAGGGAGAGGCGGGGCGGACCTCGCTGCCCTCGGTGAGGGGGAGCTCGTCGGGAGCGACGATGCCGTAGACCTCGGCCGAGCTGACGGCGATAGTCTTCGAGGCCGGTGCGACCTGGCGGGCGGCGGCCAGCACGTTGGCGGTGCCGATCACGTTGACGCCGAGCACCTTGCTCGGGTCGACCCAGGACTCGCCCACATGAGCGAGCGCCGCGAGGTGGTAGATCACGTCGGGGTCGGCCGCGGCGACCGCCTCGGCCACCGCAGCGGGGTCGGTGACGTCGACCTCCATGTCGATGGCCACCACGTCGTCGCCCTCCGCGGCGAGGTGCGACGCGAGGTGCAGCCCGACGAACCCTCGACCCCCGGTGATCAGCGCCTTCATCGATGGCACCCTACAACCCGTCGTCGACCCATCAGGAGCCAATGATGGCGAGGCGGTAGGCCTCGACGTGCCGATCAGCCGAGGCAGCCCAGGTGAACTCGCCCGCCGTGGCCACGCCGAGGTCCCGGCGACGGCCGAGCTCCTCCAGGTCCGACCCGAGCACGAGGGCGATCGCATGCCTGAGGCTCGCCGCATCGCCGGGGTCGCAGAACCACGGAGCCGGACCACAGATCTCCTCCATCACCGAGCCCGCTGTCGTCACCAGCGGGGCACCGCAGGCCAGCGCCTCGAGCGCAGGCAGGCCGAACCCCTCGTCGATCGAGGGGTAGGCGACCACCGAAGCGGTCCGCAGCAGGGCGGGCACCACCTCGTCGGCCACGTAGCCGAGCAGGTGGATCCTCGATGCCGCTGACGAGGCGGCACATCGCGAATCGATCTCGTCGGTCCCCCACCCGCGCTGTCCAGCGATGACCAGCTCGAGGTCGGGATGGTCGTGCGCCAAGGCGTCGAAGGCGGTGATCAGGGTGTCGATCCCCTTGCGAGGCTCCAGGGTCCCGAGGCTCACGATGCGGCGAGCCTGAGGGTCGAGGCCGAGACCGGCCATGGTCGAGGCATCGTCGGCGACCGACACGGTGGTGAACCGGTCGTGGTCGATCCCATGGGGTGCGACCACCACGGGCACGGACACCTCCACGTGGCGCCCGAGGCGGTCGGCGGTGCGCTGCGAGACGCAGACGAGCGCTCCGGCCGAGGATGCCGCCCTGGCGATGGCCGCGGAGAAGAACCGGACCTTGGCCGCCTCGTGGACCTCGGGACGCTCGAAGAAGGTCACGTCGTGGATGGTGACGACGCCAGGGGTCCTCATCGATCCGGGCATCGTGTAGTGCGGGGAGTGGTGCACGTCCACCCCAAGTCGGTCCACCGCACGACCCATGCGCCAACGCTCGTAGGCGAGGCGACCAAGTCGTCCGTCCGGCACCACGCCGTCGACGCCAGCGGCGTCGAGCTCGACCCACCGGCCGACATCGCTCCGACGCGACAGCAGGGTCAGGTCGAGGTCGTCGCGGTCGCCCAGGGCCCGAGCCACCTCGATGGTGTACCTCCCCGCACCGGCCGGGCGCTCCGGCACCGCGCTCACATCGAGCGATGCCCGCAGGCGGCTCACACCAGCCTCCGCCACAGCGCCACGTGCTCGGCCGCGACATCCACCCATCGCGAGCGCTCGGCGTGCTCCTGGCCGGCGAGCGTCGCCGAGTCGAGGGCCTCGACGTCGGCCAGCGCCGAGAGGATCCCCTCGGTGATCGCAGCGACGGAACCGGCGTCGACGGTGGCCACGGTGGGTGCCCCCAGCATCGACGGCACCGCCGTGCTCACGAGCACCGGCGCCCCCTGGGCCATCGCCTCGAGGGGCGGGAGCCCGAAGCCCTCGTGGACCGGGGCATAGGCGAACAGCGCGCACGTGGCGTAGAGGGCCGAGAGCACGCCGGCGGTCGCTGGTCCGGCGAGGACCACTCGGTCGGTGTCCGCCACCGCGACATCGCCCCAGCCAGACGGTCCGACGATCAGCAGCGGAGGCACCGCAGCGCGCTCGGAGGCCTCGGCGTGGGCGGCGACGAGCGCCTCGAGGTTCTTGCGAGGCTCCAGCGTCGAGACGGTCAGCACGAATGCATCGCCCACGCCGAGCTCCTGGCGAAGGCGGGCGGCCGCCTCGAGGTCGGGCTGCGCGAGGTGGTCGGCACCCTCGGGGATCACATGGATGCGCTCCGACGCAGCTCCGGCATCCTCGAGGTCGGCTGCGATCACGGCGGAGGGGACGATGAGGTGCGCCGAGGAGGAGATCGTGCGTCGGAGCGCAGCCTCGTGCCAGCGCCGGCCTCGAGCGGTGGTGAGCTCTGGATATCGACGCCACCCGAGGTCGTGCACCATGACCGTCGATGCGGTCCCAGGCTTCGCCGGTGGACCAGCGAGGGAGGTCCGGTGCAGCAGGTCGATGGCCTCAGATGGCCGGCCGATTCCGCGGTCCCACAGCGCCATCTGCATGCGGTGCGGCCACCTCGTGGACTCCACCGCCACGCCGATCGCGCTCAGCGCGTCCGCCCCGGTGGGCCGACTCGCCAGCGCCACCACGTCGAGGTCGTGGTCATCGAGCGCCCCAAGGCCACGAAGGAGGCCCGACGCATAGGTCCCGATCCCCCCGGGGACGCCATGGCGCAGCTGCTCCGCCACCACGCCCACGCGCATCACGAGCGAGCCACGCGCCGATACAGCGCCGCCATCGACTGCGCCGTGGCCGACCAGGTGAAGTCCGCCGACCGTGCTCGACCGGCCGTGATCAGGATCGACCGTCTCGCCTCGTCGGCGACCGCGGCGAGGAGCGCTGAGGCGAGCCCGTCTCGGTCGCCGGGGTCGACCAGCAGCGCGGCGCCCCCGCAGGTCTCACGCAGGGCGCCAGCACTCGTCGTGATCACCGGGACGCCGGCCGCCATGGCCTGAAGCGGAGGGAAGCCGAACCCCTCGTAGACCGACGGATAGGCGAGGGCCCGGGCGCCCTCGAGCAGCGCGGCGAGCGCGGGGTCTGAGACGAACCCCGTCGTCACAATCCGCGATCTGGCCGCGCTCCGGGAGATCTCCTCTCCCAGCGCGTCGCTCCCCCATCCGTCTGGGCCGACCAGCACCAGCTGCAGGTCGTCGAGCCCTCCGGCGACGGCGGAGAAGGCGGCGACGAGGCCCGGCAGGTCCTTGCGCGGCTCTGCGGTCCCCACGCTCAGCACATAGGGGCGAGACAGATCGACGGTGGCGGGCACCGCGGTGTGGTCCGGAGGGGGAAGCGACGGGACGCCAGAGTGGATGGCCACCACCTGGTCGCGAGGCGCGGCGAAGTGCTCTCGGACCTCTTCGGCGACGAACTGCGAGGGGGTGTGGACGACGGCCCCATCAGCGAGGGCGCGCTCGATGAGCTTGGGGTAGCGCAGCGTGGCGGGCTGGCACATCTCGGGGAAGCGGATGCAGGTCAGGTCGTGGACCGTGACCACCCGTCCGGCCCTCCTCGAGGGCGGCACGGTGAAGTTCGTCCCATGGACGACGTCAAGGCCACCGAGGAACCGCTCGATGCGCGGGTGGTCGGTGACCGACCAGGCCTGGTGGAGGGGGCGGGCCGGCATGGCGCGCTGCTCCGTTCGGACCCCGGTCGGAACCCGGTCGGCGAGGTCGTGGCGCGTCCGCCAGCTCACCGCGAAGGCGTTGAGGTCGAGCGACGGGTCCTGTGCCAGTGCAGCGAGGAGGTGCGCGGCGAACACGCCGACTCCGGTCGGTGTTCCGAGGAGCGGCGTGGCGTCGAGCGCCACGCGCAGGCGCCCCATGCTCTCAACTGGGCCGGGCATCCCCCGAGCCTCCCACAGCGCTACGAGCTGATCGCACCATCGATCGACAGGATCGCTCCGGAGGCGTAGGACGCCTCGTCCGACGCCATGTAGGCGATGGCCCCGGCGACCTCCGACGGAGTGGAGTAGCCCAGCGGGGTCATGATCCGGTCGAGCTGCTTGAAGTCGGCACCCTCAGGAAGGCCGAAGTTGTGCACGAGCGGGGTGTCCACCCCAGCCGGAGCGACGGCGTTGCACCGGACGCCCTTGGCGGCGTACTCGATGGCGATGGCACGGGTCATCATCGAGACACCACCCTTCGAGGCGCAGTAGGCGGCCGAGTAGGGCTGCCCCATGACGCCGGCCGTCGACGAGGTGTTGATGATCACGCCACCACCGTCGAGGAGCTGGGGCAGCGAGTGCTTGCACACCAGGAAGGTCCCGGTCAGGTTGACCGAGATCATCCGGTTCCAGCTCTCGAGGGTCTGCTCGTGGGTGTTGGCGAACCCGCCGATGCCGGCGATGTTGCACACCACGTTGAGCCGGCCGAGGGCCGATACGGCCGTGGCGATCGCCTCGGCGACCGAGGGCTCGTCGGTGATGTCACAGGTGATGGCCACCGCCGTCCCGCCAGCGTCGTTGATCTCCTGGGCCGCCGAGCGTGCGCCCTCCTCGCTGATGTCCACGCAGGCGACCGAGCCGCCCTCGGCGGCGATCCGACGGGCAGCCGCCCGGCCGATCCCCGAGGCTGCGCCGGTGATGAAGGCCACCTTGCCGTCGAAGCGTCCCGCCTGGACGTTCTCGGGCATGGTCCCCCGGTCTGCGTCGGGCTGTCCAAGGTTGTCGATCGGGCTCATGTGCTCTCCTGTGCGCTGTGCTGGGCAGCGACATCATTACCGAAATCGTGACCGGCCTGCTGACGCTGGCCCCGACGAGCCTCTGCGCGCTCCTCTGAGCGACGGCGCGCCGCCTCGTCGGCCGGCGCCTTGAGGGCGCGCTTGTCGACCTTGCCCATGGGGGTCACCGGGAGCGCGTCGAGCACCACGAGCACCTCTGGCGCCTTGTAGTCGGCGAGCTGGCGCGACACGTGGTCGCGCAGCACATCGAGCGCCAGGGCTGTGCCTCGCAGCGTCGGCACCACGAAGGCGACCCCCACCTCCCCGAGCACAGGGTCCTCTCCGGCGACGACCGCCACCTGCGCCACCCCGGGCGCTCCGTCGAGGGCCTGCTCGACCTCGGCCGGATAGACGTTGTAGCCACCACGCTGGTACAGCTCGTTGTCGCGGCCCACGAGCATCAGGTTGCCCTGCGCATCGAGGCACCCGAAGTCCCCGGTGGTCACCCAGCCGTCGTCGTCGCGCACCGAGGCGGTGAGCCCGGCGTCCACCGGAGGTGGGACGCCTCTGGCCAGCTCGGCTCGGGAGCCCACATAGCCCCGCATCACGGCCGCGCTCCGCAATCGGACCCGACCGACCTCGCCCTGCGCCACGGCCCGTCCGTCGGCGTCGACGAGCACCATCTCGACCCCAGGGACCGGACGGCCCACGCTGAGCGCCACGACCTCGTCAGGATCACCTGGTCGCGTCCCCGTGCCGAGCGAGGTCTCCGTCGAGGTGTAGCGGACCACCACCGGCGCACCGATCCGCTCGCTGAGCTGGCGGACCTGGGACGGAGCCATGCGAGCCGCTCCGGTCCCCGCCAGGCGCAGGTGAGGCAGATGGGCGGCGTCGAGCTCGTGGTGCTCCATCAGCAGCGCCCACTGGGTCGGGACCCCTTGGGCCACCGTGACGCCCTCGGAGATCATGGCCGCCAGGGTGGTCTCTGCCCGCCACGGTGCCGGGCTGATGATGGTGGTGATGGCGTTGGCGATCTCGTCCCAGGCCCGCGTGACGTAGCTCACGTGGCTGAAGGGCAGCGGGGACAGCCGGCGGTCGCCCGGCTGGCTGAGCACGTCAGTCCCGGTGGCCACGGCGCGGAGGGCCTCATGGTCGAACAGCGCCCCCTTGGGCAGGCCCGTCGTCCCCGACGTCCACACCACCGCCACCGGCGCGCTCGAGGGCCGCGGCGAGAAGGCGGGCCTTGGGGCCGACGGCGGATCGGCCACCTGCCCGAGCGTCACCACCCGGCCGGCATGCGCCCCGGGGTGGTCGGCGCCATCCTCGACGATGGTGAGCGTCGGTCGCATGCGTTCGAAGATGCTCTGGCGCTCCACCTCACCCATGCGGGGGTTGATCCCCGTGGTGATCGCACCGAGGCGGACGATGGCCTGGTAGAGCACGGCGAACTCAATCGACGGCGGGAGCACGAGGCACACGACGTCGTCGGCCGCCACGCCGAGCGTCGCAAGGAGGTTGGCGGTAGAGTCCGCCCGCTCGCGCCAGCCGGCGAACGTCAGAGATCGTCGCCCGCGGCCCTCGACGGCGGGCTCGACGTAGGCCTCGACCTCGGCGTTGACCTCGGCGGCTCGATCGAGCACGGCGTCGATGGTCGACAGGTCATCCGTCTCGATGGCCGTCGCTCCCATGGGCACCGATGCTAGCGACGCCGCCTCCGCCTAACCTCTGCCCGTGATCGCTGTTCTGTGCGGAGGCGTGGGCGCTGCCCGGATGCTGGCGGCACTGAGCTCGCAGGTGCCTGGCGAGGAGCTGGTCGGGATCGTGAACGTCGGCGACGACCTCACGCTCCATGGACTGCGCATCTGCCCCGACCTCGACACCATCACCTACACGCTTGCGGGTCTGAACAACACCGAGACGGGCTGGGGGCTCACCGGGGAGACCTGGCGGGTCATGCAGGAGCTCAACGCCCTCGGAGGCGAGGCTTGGTTCAGCCTCGGGGACCGCGACCTCGCCACCCACCTCTATCGGACCCAACGCCTCGCCGACGGTGCCTCGCTCAGCGAGGTGACCGTCGAGCTCCTCGCCCACATGGGCGTCGCCATCGCGCTGCTGCCTGCCACCGAGGACCAGATGGCGACCACGTTCACCACTTCCGAGCACGGGACCCTCAGCTTCCAGGAGTACTTCGTCCGTCACCACCACGACGTGGCGGTCACGGCGGTGGGCTTCACCGGAGCCGAGGCCGCCACGCCCGGTCCAGGCGTCCTCGCCGCTCTCGCCGAAGCTGACCGCATCGTGATCAGCCCGTCGAACCCGCTGATCTCCATCGCCCCCATCCTCGCCATCCCGGGCATCGCAGATGTCCTGTCCGAGCGTCGCCGGGACGTCGTCGCCGTCTCCCCGCTGATCGGCGGTCGGGCCATCAAGGGCCCCGCAGACCGCCTCCTCGACGAGATCGGTCACGGCGCCACCGCCGAAGGGGTCGCCCGAAGCTACGCGGAGATCGCCGGCACCCTGGTCATCGACGTCGTCGATGCGTCGTGGAGCCCCGCCGTCGAGGCCGCCGGGATGCGCTGCTTGGTCACCGAGACCCTCATGGACACGCCCGAGCGTGCCGCCAACCTGGCTCGCGTGGTGCTCGATGGCTGAGCCCGGATCGCTCAGCGTCATCCCGGTCCGGGGGCTCGGGGAGGTCTCGCCCGGCGATGACCTGGCCGCCGACCTCGCCGGTTGCCTCGGGGACTCGGCCGGCGATGGTGCCCTTCGATCCGGCGACGTGCTCGTCGTCACCCAGAAGGTCGTCTCCAAGGCCGAAGGTCGCATCGTCGCCCTCGACCACGCCGACGAAGCCGCCAAGACCGCCCTGATCGAGGCAGAGTCCGTCCGCGTCCTGCGCCGGCGCGGCACGCTGCTCATCACGGAGACCACGCACGGGTTCATCTGCGCCAACGCCGGCATCGACCTGTCGAACGTCGACGACGGCACAGCCGCCCTCCTGCCGGTGGACCCCGATCGATCGGCTCGGCGCATCCGGGCGGACCTGCGCCGTCACCTCGGCGTCGAGGTCGGCGTCATCGTGTCGGACACCTTCGGCCGCGTGTGGCGCCAGGGGGTCACCGACGTGGCCATCGGCTCGGCTGGCATCATCCCCGTGCTCGACCTGCGCGGCACCATGGACGCCAACGGTCGCGTGCTCGAGGCCACGACGGTGTGCCTGGTCGACGAGATCGCCGGGGCCGCCGACCTGGTCATGGGCAAGGCGACCGGGTTCCCCGCCGCCATCGTGAGGGGGTGCCCGGCTGAGTGGCTGGGCGATGGATCCGTGACGTCCGACGTCGTCAGGGGCCCCAACGACGACCTGTTCCGCTAGGTCCGCTCCCGCCGACGTCGGTGGTCAGGCGGAGAACGCCTGCCAGGCGTCAGCGATGATGTCGCCAAGGCTGCTCCGGGTGGGCGTCCACCCCAGCACCTCGTGGGCGCGAGCCGAGCTGGCGACGAGCTCTGCAGGATCTCCGGGGCGACGTGGCGCCTCCTCGGCCGGGACTGGCCGTCCCACGACCGTCTCGATGGCGGAGAGCACCTCGCGCACCGAGTAGCCGTGACCCGTGCCGAGGTTGGCCACCAAGGAGGCGCCGCCCGCCGCCAGGTGGTCGAGTGCTGCGAGGTGCGCCGCCGCGAGGTCCTCGACGTGGATGTAGTCGCGGATGCACGTGCCGTCCGGGGTCGGGTAGTCGGTCCCGAAGATCTGCAGCGCCGGCCGCTGGCCAGCGAGGGCTGAGAGGGCGAGCGGGATCAGGTGCGTCTCGACCGCGTGGTCCTCACGATGCCCCTCGGAGCCGCCAGCGGCGTTGAAGTACCGGAGCGCGGCGTACCGGAGCGCTCCTTGGCGGCTCATCCACTCGAGCGCATGCTCGACCTGGAGCTTGGTCGCCCCATAGACGCTGGTCGGGATCGTCTGGTGGTCCTCGCTCATGGGAGTGCCGAGCGGTTCGCCATAGACCGCCGCGGAGGAGGAGAAGACGACCTGGTCGACGCCGGCCCGGATCAGCTCCTCGAGCAGTGCAAGAGACTCTCCCACGTTCGCCTCGAAGTACCGGCCGGGCTCGGACATCGACTCACCCGCCGCGATCAGTCCGGCGAAGTGGATGCAGGCGTCGGGGGCGAGGTCGGCGAGCAGGGCACGAACGGCGGCCTGGTCGCCGACCGACGCCTCGATCAACGTCGCACCAGTGGGGACCACCTCTCGATGGCCGGTGGAGAGGTCATCGAGGACGATGACCTCATCGCCCCGCTCGAGCAGCCGCTCTGCGGTGAGGCTGCCGATGAAGCCCGCCCCGCCCGTGACGAGGCAGCGCATCAGGAGGGCAGCCTCTCATCGGTCAGGGTCGCACCCGCCACCACGCTGGCCCCCGCACCGATGACGCAGGTGGGCAGCAAGGTGGCGCCGGCCTCCACGACGGCGCCCGGGCCGAGGATGGAACCGTTGACCGTCGCACCCGAGCGGACGATCGATCCGGGGAGCAAGACCGAGTCGACCACGGTCGCCCCAGGCTCCACCACGCACCCGGCGTCCACGACGCTGCGCCGGACGACCGCGTCGTCCGCCACCGTCGAGCCGGGGATCCGGACGGAGTCGCCGACCCTGCCGACCACCTCGAAGGAGGGTGTGCGCACCCCGTCGAGGATGTCGGTGTGGGCCTCGATGTAGGCCTGCGGGGTGCCGGTGTCGAGCCAGTAGGCGTCATCGGACATCGCGAAGAGGACGCCGTCGGCCACCATCGCCGGGAAGGTCGCCCGCTCGATCGACACGCGCTCACCGAGCGGCACCCGGTCGAGGAACGCCGGCTCGAAGACATAGGTGCCGGCATTGATCATGTTCGTCGGCGCCTCGTCGGCCGGAGGCTTCTCGACGAAGGCGATCACCCGACCGTCATCGTCCGTCGGCACGACCCCGAAGCGGGACGGGTCCTCGACCGGTGTGAGCGCCACCGTGCCCTCGGCGCCGTGCTGGCGATGGAACGCCACTAGGGCGGTGACGTCGAGGTCGGTCAGCACGTCGCCGTTGACCACGAGGAAGGTGTCGGTCACGCCGAGCTCCTCGGCGGCGAAGCGCACCGCCCCGGCGGTGTCGAGCGGCTCGGGCTCGACGGCGTAGTGCAGCGCCACCCCGGCGCACTCGCCGTCCGGATAGGCCTCGAGGAACCGATCCGGCAGGTAGCCGAGGGACAGCACCGCCTCGTCGACGCCATGGGAGGCCAGCTGGGCCATCACCCGCTCGAGCATCGTGGCACCCATGATCGGGAGCATCTGCTTTGGTGCGGTCAGGGTCAGGGGTCGAAGCCTCGTGCCCTCTCCCCCGACCAGGATGACGGCCTTCACGGCAGCTACTTCTTCGTCGTGGTGGTCGTCGACGCCGAGGTCGTCGTCGTGACCGGCAAGGTGGTGCTCACCGGGACCGTCGTCGTGGTCGATGCCGCCGCCGCCTGCTTGGTCTTGGCGGCGATCATGGCCTGGACCGTCGTCGCCGGTGGCTTGCTCACCTTGGCGCCCTTGGGGGCGAACGAGATGGTGACGAGGGCGTTCTCCGAGAGCTTGACCTTGGAGGGATCGGTGGTGACCAGGGGCTTCTTGTCGGCGAAGTTGGTCCAGCGCGTGATGCTCACGACGCCCTTCTTCCCGGCGTCGGGCGTGCCAGCCGGGCAGGTCGCCCCATTGGCGTAACTCAGGCCGGCGTTCGACCCGTTGGCCGGGACCACCAGCTTCGACGAGGTCACGGTCAGGCCCTTGTAAGACTTGGCGAAGGCGGTGACGTTCGAGTTGTCGCCGGCCTGGGCGGCTGCGGTCGGTGCCACCTTGATGACCCCGTCAGCCTGGGCCGTGAGCGAGCCCGCCTGGCCCGCCTGCACCGCCAGCGTCGGCTCGACCGTGCCGCACGCCGCGATGGAGAGCCCAGCGAAGGTCGTGGTGTTGACCGCCGGGGTGACGGCGACCGTGGTCGTCGTCGCAGAGCCCGACTGGTACTGGTGGCGAGCGAACACGATGGACAGCAGGCCCAGCACCACGATCACGGCGAGGGCCGCGTAGAAGTTGGTCGGCCTTTGCTTCTGGTAGGTGCGACCGCCACCGGTCGACGCCACCCGAGCAACCCATTTTCCGCTTTGGCTCTGTGCCACGGCGTATGAATCTACAGGGTGGAGCGACCCCCGCCATCCGGCGGGTCGCTGGGACCCCATGACCACCCCGTCGAAGCGGTGGGGACGGAGGGACTCGAACCCTCATCTCGGACGGTTTAAGCGTCCTGCCTCTGCCAATTGGGCCACGTCCCCGTGCCGTGACGACCATAGGAACCCGGGCTGCGATGGTCAACAGCGACGGTGGCCAGGCCGTGGGCCGGATCGCCGCGCCGTGCAGTCGTGCCGTGGAGCCAGCCCCGCTGCTCAGCGTGAGAGAGTGGACCCGTGTCCGTGCCGTCCACGACGCTGATCGTCCCTGCCTACAACGAAGGCGAGCGCCTCGCCACCGGGTTCGCACGCCTCGAGCGCGCCGCGAGCGAGGGTCGCGTCGACTTCGACGACCTGCGACTGCTCTACGTCGATGACGGGAGCACCGACGACACGGCGTCGGTGGCGGCCGGACTCGTTGCCGACCTTCCCCATGGCGAGGTGATCGTCCAGCCTCGCAACCGCGGCAAGGGTGCAGCAGTGCGCGCCGGCGTGGCGGCCACGACGACGGGGCGCCTGATCTTCACCGACGCCGACATGGCCATCGACCCCCGGCAGATCCCCACCCTGGTCGCCGCCCTCGATCACGCCCCGGTCGCCGTCGGCTCACGGACGGTCCAGGGCCACATCGACTACGGCAGCTGGCTGCGCACCCGGGCCGGCCGGACCTTCAACCGCATCGTGCGGGCCGTGAGCGCCGTCGAGCTCCGTGACACGCAGTGCGGATTCAAGGCCATGTCGACCCCACACGCCAAGGTGCTGTTCGCGCTCACCGGAATCGACGGCTTCGCCTTCGACGTCGAGATGCTCAGCCGGGCCCGGCTCCTCGGCTGGGACGTCGCCGAGGTCCCGGTGAGCTGGAGCGACGTCGGAGGGAGCCACGTGCGGCTGGCGCACGACTCCGTCGTGATGTTGCGAGACCTCCTCGCGGCCCGCCTCCGCTCTGCGCACCTCGCGACTATCCCCGGCGTCGACCACGTCGCGAGCGACGACCTCGCCGCGCTCGCCGAGGCGGTCCGTGCAACACCGCTCGCCGCCGCACCCGTCCTGATCGGCGCCGACGGGTCGCTGTGCCTGCTCGCACCACTCGCCGACGATGCTGATGGACGCCCCGAGCGGCTCGTCGCACGGCTCGGCGGGACCCCACGGGACGTCGAGGTCTCCGACCTCGTGACAGGGACGGTGGTGGCCGCCGGAGGCTGATCCCCGACAGACCCGGGGTCGACCCGGGGGGCCCCGGCCACGCCCGGTAGGATCGGCCCATGGAGGAGCCCCGCCTCACCCAGACCTCGGAGCGCTCGAACATGATCGTGCCGCTGCCCTCCCCGACCGAGGAGCCCGTCTACGAGCCCCGACGGTCCGACGTCGACGAGTGGGGGCGCTCCGAGCGGGTCCGCCAGGTCATCCGAACCGTCTACGACCCGATCTACTCGAAGTGGTTCCGGGTCGAGTGGGAGAACTTCGAGCGGATCCCGACCGAGGGCGGGGCGCTCCTCGTGGCCAACCATGCCGGTGCCGTCCCGTCGGACGCCCCCGTGATCATGCACGGCATCGAGTCGCAGCTCGACCGGCCGGTCTACGGCCTCGCCGACTACTTCTTCCGCTCGGTCCCCTTCATCGGCACGATGTGGTCCCGCTCCGGCGGGGTTGCCGCCCGTCCGGAGAACGCCGAGCGCCTGCTCCGCGACCAGGGCCAGCTCGCCCTCGTGTTCCCCGAGGGCACGAAGGGGCCGTCGAAGGCCTTCGCCGACCGCTATCACCTGCGGCGCTTCGGCCGCGGAGGCTTCATCGAGATCGCCATGCGCACCGGGACGCCGATCATCCCCCTGGCCGTCGTCGGCTCCGAGGAGGCGATGCCGATCCTGTTCCGCCTCCCGGCCATGGCCAAGGTCCTCGGCACCCCGTACTTCCCCGTCACCGCCAACCTGCTGACCATGGGCCCGCTCGGCATCGTCCTGCCCTTCCCGGTCAAGATGAAGATCTCCGTCCTCGAGCCCATCACCTTCGACGTGGAGCCCGGCCTCGAGCGCTACCCCCGGTCGCTCGTCCTCGAGCAGTCCGAGCGGGTCCGAGAGCTCATCCAAGAGGAGGTCTTCGAGATGCTCAAGGCCCGACGAAGCATCTGGAGGGGCTGAGATGGGAAGTCGCGTCCTCGTCACCGGAGCCGACACCTTCTGGGGTGGCCGCGTCATCCAGGCCCTCGAGGCCGACCCAGGGGTGGACGTCATCCTGGGCCTCGGCGAACACGACCCCTCGGTGCCCTTCGAGCGGGCCGAGTTCGTCAGGGCCGACCAGACGTACTCGATCCTCCACCGCCTGGTGCAGGCCACCAAGGTCGACACCATCATCCACACCTTCCTCGTCTCCGACTCGACCCTGGCCAAGTCGAGAGCGCTCCACGAGATCAACGTCATCGGGACGATGAACCTCCTCGCCGCGGCGAGCGCATCGGGCTCCGCGGTGACCAACCTGGTCGTGAAGTCATCCACCAAGGTCTACGGCGCCAACGAACGCGACCCCTACTGGTTCTCAGAGGAGACCAAGCGCTCGACCCCGCCGAAGACCATGGTGGAGCGCTCGTTGATCGAGGCAGAGTCCCTCATCGCCGACTTCGCCGTCGACCGGCCCCAGACCGCGGTGTCGGTGCTGCGCTTCGCCAACGTCCTCAGCGGTGGGCTCACGACCCCCATCACCCAGAACCTGTCCCGACCCTTCTGCCCCGCGCTCATCGGCTTCGACCCCCTGCTGCAGTTCGTCTCGTCCGAGGACGTCGTGCGTGCCCTCGAGCACGCCACCCGCCTCAAGCTCCGCGGCGTCTACAACGTCGCCGGAGCCGGGCGGCTCCCCTGGTCGGAAGTCGTCTCCATGGTGGGCAGCCGACCGCTGCCCATGCCCTCGCTCCACCATCGCCTGCTCATGCGACCGCTCGCAGCGGCAGGCCTCTACGAGATGCCGACCGAGCTCGCCGACCTCCTCCGCTTCGGCCGCGGGGTGGACTGCTCGAAGATCGAGGCCACGGGCTTCACGTTCCGACGCTCCTCGGCCGCTGCCGTCCAAGCGTTCGCCGAGCACCTGCGACTCGATCGATCGACGGGCTCCGAGCCCCTCGCCTACCGCTACGAGCACGACGTCGAGCAGTTCTTCCGTCACTCACCGGCGGTGATCGACCGGGGCTGACCGGGGCGCCTCAGTCTCGGGTGAAGCCCTCGATCCAGCGACCCACGAGCTCGTCGCGACGGATCGCCCACTCCTCGTCGGTGATGGCGAAGCGGGCGTGGTCCTCCCACTCGCCGTCGATCTGGAGGAACCGCAACGCCACGCCCTCGCTGCGGATGCCGAGCTTCTCGACCACCCGGAGCGAGCGGGCATTGCGCGGGATGATCGAGATCTCGATGCGATGCAGGCCCAGCTCCTCGAAGGCGAAGGCCAGGGCCACCACCACCGCCTCAGGCACGTAGCCCTGTCCCGCCTCGGCCTGGTCCACCCAGTAGCCGATGAACGCGCTCTGGAACGGACCACGCTGGATCGACGAGACGGTCAGCTCCCCCACGAGGCGTCGGCCGACGAAGATCCCGAAGCCGAAGCCTGTCCCGAGCTGGCGCTCACGCTCCCGGAGCGAGCAACGCGAGGCGAAGCTGCTCCGGTCCTCGGCCGCCACCGGGGCGCCCTTGGGTCGCGGCTCCCACGGCACCAGCCACCCGCGGCAGCGGTCGCGCACCTCGATCCACTGGTCGTAGTCCCCGGGGGTCATGGTGCGCAGCGTGACCCTGCGACCGTGTCGGGCCAGGGGCGATCCCGCTGCGCTCCGCTGCGAGCGGATCATCCCCCTACCCCATCCGCCCATGGGGACGAATCGTTGCAGGCCCGAGCCCACGCCGCCAGCACGCTCACGACCCCCGCTGCGACGCGGCGAGGCCGTCGAGGATATCGGACTCCGACGTCAGGCAGCCGTCGAGGTCGAGCCGCTCGAGGACGGCCTGCAGGACGATCAGGCCACCCACGATGACGTCCTCCCGGCCGGCCACCATCCCCGGTCGGCGCGAGCGCTCGGCCGCGCTCTCCTGCCCGAGGAGGGCCGTCCAGGCCACGACCGCCTCGCGGCTGAGCCACCGATGGTGGACGAGGTCGCGCTCGTAGTCGACGACGTCCCCGTCGATCATCGCCAGCGTCGCCACGGTCCCGGCCAGGCCGACGAGCCGTGAGCCGGCCGGAAGGCCGGCCAGGCCCGGGATGGCGGCCATGGCCCCATCGATGGCCTCGTCGGCCATGGCCCGCGCCGCCGAGAGGTCGGCCGCGCTCGCCGGATCACTCGTGAGGGTGCGCTCGGCGACCCGGACGCAGCCGACCTGCATCGAGTGAGCGCTGAGCTGGCCCGCGCGGTTGAGGACGATCTCAGTGGACCCGCCCCCGATGTCGAGCACGAGGTCGGCGCCGGGAGCCGGGTCGAGGCCGGCCATCGCACCAGCGAAGGAGAGCCGTCCCTCCTCCTCGCCCGAGAGGATCTCCGCGTCGAGGCCGGTGATCGATGAGGCGGCGCGCAGGAAGTCGGGGCCGTTGGCGGCATCCCGGGCTGCCGAGGTGGCCGCCAGCCGTCCGTGCCCGACGCCGGCCTCGTCCATCAACGAGCGATACTCCCCGAGGACGCCCAACGTGCGCTCGAGCGCCTCCGGGGCGATCTGACCGGTGGCATCGACCCCCTGGCCGAGGCGCGTGATGCGCATCTCGCGCACCAGGGTCGTGCCGTCGGCATCGGTGATGAGCAGCCTCGTGGAGTTCGTCCCGCAGTCGATCGCGCAGATCGGCGCGCCGCTCACGCCGGCACCTCGACCGACGCGGCACCCTCCGGCGCCTCAGGGTCGATCCGCTGCACGCCGGTCAGGTCGATCTCCGAGGCCACGACGGCACCTGCCGGGTCGTCGTAGCCCGCCAGCCACGAGGCCAGGTGGGCATGGAGGCACTTGAGGCCCTGGCGCGTCCCACCGACGCCGCCAGACGGCCTCGGTCGGTCTGGCCGGTCGATGAGCTCCTCGCGTCGGCGGGCATGGGCCGCATGCACGGCCGCGAGGGCGTCAGGGTCGATCTCGGCCTCGATCCTGCGGACTCCCCCATGGGACTCGATTCGGCTGACCTGCTCTCTGAGTGGAGGGTCGACGAGCCAGAGCAGGGTGGGCATCGGCGTGCCGTCCTCGAGGTGCGGTGCGTTCTCGATGACCGCCGGAGCGCCACCGGAGCGACGGACGATGACCGAGAAGCGCCCAGAGGGCGGCTTGCCGAGGAGCAGGGTGACCGCCTCGACGTCAGCCGCGGACGCCGAGAGGGAGCTCATCCCTTCCAGAACTCGAGGGAGCCGACGATCCGGCTGATGATGCCCGGCGACCGGTGCGCAGCGGCAGGGTGGTGCGAGGACGAGGGGTTGGCCGACGTACCGCTCGGCAGCAGCGCGACCGCCGACGGGCGGACGAGCGGAGCCTGGCCCGGGTCTCCGGGCGTCGGGGCCCCGCCGAGGGCCGAGGGGGCGCCGGAGGGCGGGAGGACCTGGACGAGCTTCTGCCCGGGCTGGACGAGCTGGTACTGCTGACGGGCGAGCCGTCCGATCTCGGTCGGGTCGCTGAGCTTCGCCTGCTCCCGAGCCAGCGCCTTGTCCTGCCGGCCGAGGTCGGACAGCTGGGCCTGGGTGGCGGCGATGTCGTGGCGCTGGGCGAGCAGTGGCGACAACGGGAACCATGCCACCATCATCAGGAGGGCCGCGGTGGCGGCGACGCCGAAGATGATCCAGCCTCGGCGACCGTCCTCGATCGAGGCGGCATCGATCCGGCCCATCAGGTTCGGCCGGGCCTTGGACCTAGCTGCTGGCACCGCCCGCTCGCTTCGCTAGCGCCCAGGCGCCGAGGAAGCGGCCCTCGTCGCCGAGGTCCTCCTCGATGCGCAGCAGCTGGTTGTACTTCGCCACCCGATCGGAGCGGCACGGCGCCCCGGTCTTGATCTGACCGGCGTTGGTGGCCACGGCGAGATCGGCGATGGTGACGTCCTCGGTCTCGCCGGACCGGTGGGAGATGACCGAGCGGTAGGAGCTCATCGTCGCCAGGCCGACCGTCTCGAGGGTCTCGGTGAGCGTCCCGATCTGGTTGAGCTTGATCAGGATCGAGTTGGCCACACCCTGGTCGATGCCTCGGCTGAGGAGCTCGACGTTGGTCACGAACAGGTCGTCGCCGACGAGCTGGACCCGGTCGCCGAGCTTGGTCGTGAGGTCGGCCCAGCCGTCCCAGTCCTCTTCGGCCATGCCGTCCTCGATCGACACGATCGGGTAGCGGCTGGCGAGGTCGACCCAGTAGTCCGCCAGCTCAGCCGAGGTCAGCTCCCTGCCCTCGCCGGCCAGGACGTAGCGGCCGTCCTTCCACAGCTCAGAGGTCGCTGGGTCGAGGGCGATGGCGATCTCGTCGCCCGGAGTCCGCCCGGCAGCCTCGATCGCCTGCATGAGGACCGCCACGGCCTCCTCGTTGTTGGCGAGGTCGGGGGCGAAGCCACCCTCATCGCCCACCGCCGTCGACAGGCCTCGGGCGGCCAGCACCGACTTGAGCGAGTGGTAGCACTCCGTGCCCCAGCGCAGCGCCTCGGAGAACGTGCTCGCCCCCACCGGCATGAACATGTACTCCTGGAAGTCGATCGAGTTGAGTGCATGGGCGCCACCGTTGATGACGTTCATCATCGGCACGGGCAGCACGTGGGCGTTGGCGCCACCGATGTGGCGGTAGAGGGGGATCTCGAGCTCGTCGGCCGCCGCCTTGGCCACGGCGAGCGACACCGCCAGGATGGCGTTCGCCCCGAGACGGCTCTTGTTCGGCGTCCCGTCGGCCTCGAGCATCGCTCGGTCGATGGCCCGCTGGTCGAGTGCGTCGAAGCCCTCGAGGACGACGGCGATCTCTCCGTTGACGTTGTCGACCGCCTGGCTCACACCCTTGCCGACCCAGGCGTCCCCGCCGTCGCGCAGCTCGGTGGCCTCGTGGATCCCCGTGGACGCTCCTGATGGCGAGATCGCCCGACCGCGAGCCCCCGAGTCGAGGACCACCTCAGCCTCGACCGTGGGGTTCCCGCGCGAGTCGAGGACCTGACGGCCGATGACGATCTCAATCTCACTCACCAACGGTCCCTTTCGATCGGTTGACCTGCTCGCCCAACGCTACCTTCGCCGACTGCCCCCGATGTGGCATCGGCTGACCCTGTCACGCGGACTCTGTCTCGATGATCCGGCCGGCGAGGTCGTCCGCTCGCCGCCGGAGCGCCATCTCCGGGTCCACGCCGATCCCCGCCGAGAGATCCCCTGCCGCCCCGAGGAGGAGTCCGACCGCCTCGAAGGCCGCACCGGCGGTGGCCGAGTCGGCATCATCGACGTCCAAGAGATCGATCCGTCGGAGTCGATCCACCGCCTCATCCAGCGCATCGAGCGCCTCGGGGCCCGTCGGCGCGACCAGGCCGACCGCCCGGCCCTTGCGCCGGAGCTTGACGTAGCGCAGGAGGGCCGGCAGCGCTGCCGGGATCCCCTCGGTCACCGACGAGCGCCCCTTCTCAGCCCGCTTGATGGCCTCCCAGTTCACCGCCACGTCATCGGCGGTCTCCGCCACCACGTCGCCGAAGACGTGAGGATGGCGTCCGACGAGCTTGGTCCGCACGCCGTCGAGCACGGCCGTGAGATCGAACCGTCCGTCCTCGGCCGCGAGGTGGGCGTGGAAGACGACCTGGAAGATGAGGTCGCCGAGCTCCTCGGCGGTGTGCTCGTAGGCCGCGCTGAGCACGTCCTCGCCAACCTCGGACTCGAGTGCCGCAGCGAGGCCCTCGAGCGCCTCGAGCGCCTCGTACGACTCCTCGAGCAGGTGGCGGGTGAGCGATCCGTGGGTCTGCTTCGCATCCCACGGGCACTCCGCCCTCAGGCGGGCCATCAGGTCGACGAGGTCCTCGGCCGCCGGCCCGACGGTCCGCAGCTCGGGCAGGAAGACGCTGGTGAGGTGATCGGCCTCGCGGAACCGGTCGAGCGCATCGACGTCCACCTCGAGCACCTGCTCGTCGGGCAGGCCGAGGTGGTGGAGGATCACAGCTGTTGGCCTCGGGTCGAAGAGGTCCGCGTCGATCGAGAGCTTCAGCGCTGACAGCACGTCCGCCGAGTGGCACTGGGCCACGATGATCGGACCCGGACCCCGAAGTCGCTCGCCGATGGAGAGGGCGTCGACGACGCGCAGCTCGCTCGTCATCGTGTCGATGCCGAGCCTGGCGACGAGGAGGTCGACGAACGAGAGGGCTGGGATCAGCTCGACGACGACCTCCGGCCGCTCGCGGAGCAGCTCGACCGTCCGCTCGGCGACGAGCGGAGAGCCTGGGACCCCGTAGACGACGTGGCCAGAAGCCTCCGCCCGCCGGACGAGGTCGTCGGCGATGCCCTCGTAGACCTCCTCGAAGCTCGACGACTCGTCGTAGAGGGCGTCATAGGAGGCCACGGGGCCGAGCGACGAGACGGCGGGATGGCGAGACGTGCGCAAGATGGCGTCGTCACCGGCCTCGCCGAGGAGGCGCCTCGCCACTGGGGCCAGGTGATCCTCGTCGCTCGGGCCGAGGCCGACGATGGTGACCCGAGGGCGGGCCATGGATCAGCCTCGGGTCGAGGAGGAGGCGCCAGACGCAGCCGACGACGCCGGTGCTCCGCCGGGGAGGTTGGCCGCTGCGTTGGGGATGCTCGCGGTCGCCGGGGCGGCCGGCGGGATCAGGCCCGCCGAGCTCGCCGAGGCCTTCCAGGTGCCGTAGCGAGGGTTCACCGAGACCTGGGCCGAGTGGAGCAGTGCGCTGATGGCCGCAGACGACTTGGTCGCCGCGCTGGCCACCATGGTGCGGCGGATGATCGTGGCGAGGCCGTCGAACGGGGTGGTCGTGCGCTTCGTCACCGTCAGCAGGACGTACGAGCCGCCCTGGGAGGCCAGCGGGTCGGTCACCTCGCCGACCTTGAGCGAGCCCACGTCGGTGAGCACCGACTGGTACTGGCTCGACGTCGGCCCGAAGCAGCCGATGGCCCCACCCTGCGCCTTGGACTGGGCGTCGATCGAGTTCTGGGTGGCCAGGGTGGCGAAGTCGGCGCCGGCGGCGAGCTGGGACTTCAGGCTGTCCGCGGTCGCCTTGGAGCTGACGAGGATGCCCGAGAGGCAGATCTTGTCGAACTTCGACGTGTTGGCCTCGTAGTACGCCTTGACGGCGGCCGGGGTGATCGAGATGCCAGCGGAGTGGGCGAGGAAGGCCTCGCTCAGCGCCTGGGCGCCGACCTGGCGGTCGACGAAGTCCTTGGGCATCCCGCCGAGCAGGGCGGCGGCCGTGACCGGGCACTGGTACTGGCTGCCCGAGACCTGCGCCAAGGTCGAGTCGATGGAGCTCGCAAGGTCGGTGCGGGCCTGCGCCAGGTCTGCGGCCGACGGGGTCGGGATCCCTGCCGCCGCCGCCTTCTGCTCGAGCAGGGTGCGGGTGATCTCCTGGTTCATCCAGAGCGTCACGAAGCTCGACGAGTAGCTCCCGGGGGTCGCACCCTTCACCGCGCTGAGCCCAGAGGACCCGTTCGACCGCACGAGCGCGCTGGCGTTCAGGTAGCAGAGATAGGCCGAGTTGTTGGCCACGGCGTCGAGGTCGGTCTGGACCACGGAGACCGGCAGGCCCGCCCCGTTGACGACGGCGGCGTTCGACGGCACGGCGTAGGCGATCCCGACCGCCACGGCGGCGGTCACGACGATGGAGGAGACGATGGCGAAGACGGAGCGGTGCACGAGGCCAGAGCCTAGCCAGACTCGCCTGAGGTGCTCGTGACGGGATCCGGCGGCGGCACCAGCTCGTCGAGGAGCGCCCGAAGCTCGCTGGGTGCGCTGCGTCGAGCGGTGAGCTCCACCTTGAGCGTCCGCGTCCCCTCGTCGTAGGCCCGCTCGCCGAGGAGCCGCCGGGCCCGCATCTGGCCGGAGACGGGCAGCGTCAGCGGAGAGATCCGCGCCAGGGGAACCGCGCGCATGCCGGGCCGGGCCGGCATCACGGAGAGCTCGTCGATCCCGAGGCGCAGGCAGGCCACCCGGAGCCGGGCAAGCTCGATGAGGCCCTCGGCGGCCGGCGGGAGCGGACCGTAGCGATCAACCCACTCCTCCGCCACATCGTCGACGTCCTCATCGGTGGAGGTACCGGCCAGACGGCGGTACGCCTCCAGGCGGGCATCCTCCTGGGCGATGTAGTCGGCGGGCAGGTGCGCATCACCGGGCACGTCGATCGACAGCGACACCGGTGGCGGCGGTCGCTCTCCGCGCGCCTCGGCGACGGCCTCGGCGACCATCTGGACGTAGAGGTCGTAGCCCACGGAGGCGACGTGGCCGGACTGGTCACGTCCGAGCAGGTTGCCCGCCCCGCGGATCTCGAGGTCGCGCATGGCGATCTTGAAGCCCGATCCGAGGTCTGTGTTCTCGCCGATCGTCCGGAGCCGCTCGTAGGCCGTCTCCGACAGCACCATGTCGGCCGGGTGGAACAGGTAGGCATAGGCCCGCTGGCCACTCCGACCCACGCGCCCACGCAGCTGGTGGAGCTGGCCGAGGCCGAGCAGGTCGGCCCGGCTCACGATGAGCGTGTTGACCGAGGGCATGTCGATCCCCGACTCGACGATGGTGGTGCACACGAGGACGTCGGCCTCGCGCTCTGCGAACTTCATCACCACCGACTCGAGGGTCCCCTCGTCCATCTGGCCGTGCGCCACGACCACCCGGGCCTCGGGCACGAGCTTGCGGATCTTGCGCGCCGCGGTGTCGATGTCCGCCACCCGGTTGTGCACGTAGAAGACCTGCCCCTCCCGGAGCAGCTCACGGCGGATCGCCTCGGCCGTGGCTCGGTCGTCGGTCTCCCCCACATAGGTCAGGATCGGCCGCCGGTCGACCGGTGGCGTGGTGACCATCGACAGGTCGCGGATCCCCGTCAGGGCCATCTCGAGGGTCCTCGGGATGGGGCTGGCCGTCAGCGTCAGGACGTCGACGCCCTCGGACATCCGCTTGATGGACTCCTTGTGCGACACCCCGAAGCGCTGCTCCTCGTCGACGACGAGGAGGCCGAGGTCCTTGAACTCGATGCTCTCGGAGAGCAGTCGATGGGTCCCCACGACGACGTCGATGCTCCCCGCCTTGAGCCCCGCTCGGACCTCGGTCGCCTCTGCGTCGGTCAGGAACCGACTGAGGAGCGCCACGTTGATGGGGTAGCCGCCGAACCGCTCGACGAAGGTCTGGTGGTGCTGGCTGGCGAGCAGCGTCGTCGGGACGAGCACGGCCACCTGGCACCCGTCCTGGACCGCCTTGAAGGCAGCCCGCACCGCGATCTCCGTCTTGCCGAACCCGACGTCGGCGCACACGAGGCGGTCCATCGGCCGCTCTGCCTCCATGTCGGCCTTGATGTCCTCGATGGCACGCCGCTGGTCAGGGGTCGGCGAGAAGGGGAATGCCTCCTCCATCTCGTGCTGCCACGGCGTGTCGGGCTGGAAGGACCGGCCCTGGGCCACGAGGCGCTGGCGGTACAGCTCCACGAGCTCCTCAGCCACCTCCGAGGCGGCGGCCCGTGCCTTCGATCGCGTCCGGGTCCAGTCGGAGCCGCCCATCTTCGACAGGCTCGGCGACTCGCCTCCCGAGTAAGGCGTGATCGCGTCGATCTGGTCGACCGGGAGGTAGAGCCGGTCGTCACCCCGGAACTCGAGGATCAGGTAGTCGCGGGTGGCACCCCCGATGACCCTGGTGGTCACCCCGCTGAATCGCGCCACCCCATGCTGGCGATGCACCACGAAGCTGCCGATGGCGAGGTCGTCGAAGAACCCGTCGGTGACCCGCTGCTGCGGCCGGGCGGCGCGGTGCGGGATGCGCCGGCCCGTGATGTCCGGTTCGGCGAGGATGGCGAGTCGCGCCGTGGGCAGGATCACCCCTCGGCTGAGGCCGGCCGACGCCACCGACACCCCAGTCCCGCTCGGCGCTGCGGAGATGACCCGGACGTCGACCTTCTCCCCCTCGAGCACCTCGGCGAGGCGTCGGGCCGAGGCCTCCTGCGCCCCGAGGGCCACCACCGTCATCCCGTCCTCGGCCAGACCGGTGACGAGGCCGGCGAGGCGACCAGCGTCGCCCGTGACCTGCTCGATCCCCCGCGTCGCAACCTGCGGCGTGGTCGGCGACTCGGCGATGGTCGGCATGAGCAGGGTCGGCGCACCGCAGTTCGCCAGCAGGCGGTCGAACCCCACGTGCAGCGTCAGGTGGTCCCGCTCGACCGCCTCGGCATCGCCCGCCCAGGTCTCGACCAAGGCGGCGACCAGCGCCTCCTCCTCGTCTCCGAGCTCGAGGGCCCGGTCGCGCAGGCGTCGGGGCTCGACCAACACCACGGTGTCGCTCGCCCCGAGGCCGTCGGGGAGCAGCTCCTCGGCGCCAGCGAGCGGGCCGAGCCAGCCCTCCATCCCGTCGAAGAACTCGCCCTCGGCCATCCGACCGAGCACCGACGCCGTCCATGGCTCTGCCGCCGCGAGTCGTTCGGCACGCTCGGCCATCAACCCTGAGACCACCATCTCGCGGCACCCGAAGAACCAGGCAGACCCGACGGCGTCGGACGATCGCTGGTCGGCCACGTCGAACGCGGTGAGCCGGTCGACCTCGTCACCGAACAGGTCGATCCGCACCGGCCCGGATGCCGTGGCCCCGAACACGTCGATGATGCCGCCCCGCACCGCCACCTCCCCTCGGTGCTCGACCTGGTGCTCTCGGCGATAGCCCCGGGCGATGAGATCGGCGAGCAGCTCATCGATGTCCACCCGGTCGCCCGGTCGGACCACGAGCGGGCCGAGCGGATCCGGGGCCAGGCGCTGGAGCAGGGCCCGCACCGGAGCGACGACCACGGCCGGCGGACGGCTCCCCGCCAGACGCCAACGCACGGCGAGGCGCTGCCCCATGGACGCGATCTCGGGACTCACCCGCTCGAGCGGAAGCGTGTCCCATGCCGGCAGGAGCAGCGCCGGCCCTTCCACCGATCCCGGCGACCCGGCCTCGTCGCCGCCGCCCAGGAAGCACACGAGGTCGCCATGGAGCCGCTCGGCGTCGCTCTGGGTCGCAGTGACGACCAGCAGCGTCCCCTCGGTGGCCGCCTCCACCATGCCGGCCAGCACGATCGCCTGTGCGGGGAGGGCCACGGCGAGGGTCGCCCCGTCGACCCCGATGACCCGGTCGATCTCCTCGTCCCCGACGAGCCTGCGGCCGAGGCCGACGAGCGGGCCGACCTCAGCCACGGGCGTTGACGACGTTCATGGCCGCGTCCATGCCCCGCTCGGCGAGCAGCTCGATGGCATCGGCGGCCTGCTCGGCGGCGATGGCCAGCGCCTCGGCGTCGACTTTGCCGGGCCTCGAGAGCACCCAGTCCGCCCCGTTCCCTCGGCCAGGAGGACGCCCCACGCCGATCCGCAGTCGGAGGAACTCCTTCGTGGAGAGCGTCGACGCGATCGATCGGAGCCCGTTGTGCCCAGCCAGGCCACCGCCCACCTTGAGCTGCAGGCGCCCTGGCTCGAGGTCGAGCTCATCGTGGACCACGAGGACGCCGTCGGGCGACGGAGCTCCGGTGCGGGTGAGCAGACCGGGGAGCGCCGCCCCCGACTCGTTCATGAAGGTGGTCGGCACGGCGAGGGCGATGCGATGGCCACCGACGGTGATCTCGGCGAGCCGAGCCCGCTGACGGGGCTCGACCTTGAGGGTCGCCCGATGGCGGTCGGCGAGCAGCTCGACGACATCTCCGCCGATGTTGTGCCGGGTGCGTGCGTAGTCGGCCCCAGGGTTCGCCAGCCCGATGACCAGGAGCTCTGACGGGGTGCCACGACGCTCCTGCGCGCCCTTGCGGCGCAGGGCCACGAGGGGCCTCAGGAGGCTTCGGTCGCCTCGGCCTCGGCCTCTCCGCCCTCGTCACCCTCAGAGGTGATCGAGCCGCTGGTGCGACCCACGTGGGCGATGGCGATGGCTGCCTCGGGCTCCGAGTCGGCGACGACGCCGTCGGGGAGCGGGAGGTCGGCCACGCGCAGGACGTCGCCGGGGACCATGGCCGAGATGTCGAGGTCGAGGGAGGTCGGGATGGAGCCAGGACGGGCGCTGACCGAGACGCTGAAGAGCTGCTGGTCGATCGCGCCGTCGGCGTGCCGGACCTCGACGGCGTCACCGACGAGGTTCACGGGAACCTCGACCGTCACGGTCTCGTCACGGCTCGTGATCTGGAAGTCCACGTGCTGGAGCGTGCCGCGCACCGGGTGGCGCTGGAGCACCTTGGCGAGGACGAGGAGCTTGTCGGAGCCCGTGTCGAGCTCGAGGAGCTGGTTGGTCCCCGACTCGCCGTTGAGGGCGACGCGCAGCGCCGAGGACTCGATGGCGACGGGCACCGGGTCGTGACCGTGGCCGTAGACGACGCCGGGGATCTTCCCCTCGCGGCGGAGGCGACGGGTCGCGCTGGAGCCCAGAGGGCGGCCTACCTCGGCGGTGAGGGTGATCTCGGACATGACGTGGCTCCTTGGGGAGAATCGGTTGCGCAACGAGGACTGCCCGTTGCGGGATGGTCATTGTATCCCCGAACGGCGGGGAACCTCCAACCGGAGGTCAGGCGAGGTTCTCGCCGCCGAAGATCTCGGACACCGAGGTGTCCTCGAAGACGGCGTCGATCGCATCGGCGATGATCTTCGCCACCGAAAGGACCTCGATCTTCTCGAGCCGCTCAGGGTGCAGGATCGGCAGCGTGTCGGTGACCACGACCCGGGTGAACGGTGCGGCGGCCAGGCGCTCCATGGCCGGATCCGAGAGCACGGCGTGCGTGGCCATGGCCCAGATCTCCTTGGCCCCGTAGCTCTCGAGGAGGGTGGCGGCTGCGCAGATCGTGCCGGCGGTGTCGATCATGTCATCGATGATCACGCAGTGACGGCCCTCGACCTCGCCGACGACGTGCAGCGCCTCGACGGTGTTGACCGTGCCGCGGGGGCGGGTCTTGTGCACCAGGGCGAGGTCTGCGCCGAGGTGCTGGGCGTAGCGCTCCGCCACCTTGACACGACCGGCGTCAGGGGCCACCACGACGATGTCGCCCCCGACGTTGGCGCGCAGGTAGTTCTCGAGCACCGGTGCTGCGGTCAGGTGGTCGAAGGGCACGTCGAAGAAGCCCTGGATCTGGCCGGAGTGCAGGTCGACCGAGACCACCCGGTCCGCTCCGGCGGCCTGGAACATGTCCGCCACCAGCTTGGCGGTGATGGGCTCGCGGCCAGTGGCCTTGCGATCCTGCCGGGCGTACCCGTAGTAGGGAACGATGGCCGTGATGCGCTTGGCCGACGCCCGCTTCGCGGCATCGATCATGATCATCTGCTCCATCAGGGTCTCGTTGACCGGACCACAGTGCGTCTGGACGATGAAGACATCAGAGCCTCGGATCGACTCCTCATAGCGGCAGTGGATCTCACCGTTGGCGAACTCCCGGAGGTTCGCACCCGACAGCTCGACGCCGAGGTGGTCGGCGATCGACTGGCTGAGCGCCGGGTGCGATCGACCGGAGATGAGTGCGAGACGACGAGTTGGGATGACCTCCACGGCGGCCACGCTACCGCGCTCTCGGTGGACCGGCGACCGAGCGTTCAGGCGTCGGCTGCGGACGGCCCGGCGATGTGCGCGCCCGGGGCGACGACGGCACCGGCCTCGAGGTGCACGAACGGTCCCACCCACGCACCGTCGCCGATGGACGCCTCCGCGGCGGTGGTCGAGCTGATGTGCACCCACTCGCCCACCGTGCACGCGACCAGGTGGCAGTCAGGGCCGACCTGCGACCCCCGGCCCACCTTCGTCCCCGAGAGGAGCGCGACCCCCGGCAGCAAGGTGACGTCAGGCTCGATCACCACATCGACGTCGACATAGGTGGCAACCGGGTCGCGCATGGTGACGCCCTGTGCCATCCACCGAGCGTTGATCCGGCTGCGCATGACCGCCTCGGCCTCGGCGAGCTGCACCCGATCGTTGACCCCCGAGGCCTCGAGGGGATCGGTCAGCTCGAGCGCCCGGGTCGGATAGCCAGCGTCGTGGAGCACCGACACCACGTCGGTCAGGTAGTACTCGCCCTGTGCATTCTGCGGGGAGAGCCGCCGCAGCGCGGGAGCCAGAGGACCTCGGCTGAAGCAGTAGATCGACGTGTTGATCTCATCGATGGACCGTTGCTGCGAGGTGGCGTCTGCGTGCTCGACGATCTCGACGACCGATCCGCTCGGCGCCCTGACGACCCGTCCATATCCCGACGGGTCGGCGAGCCGAGCGGTGAGCAGCGTCGCACCGGCGTCCTCCGAGCGGTGGAGTGCGACGAGGTCCGCGAGGCTCGAGGATCGCAGCAGCGGAGTGTCGCCCGGCACGACCAGGAGGTCCTCCACGTCGTCGATCGATCCGACAGGCATGGCAGCGAGGCCCACCGACACGGCGTCGCCGGTGCCGTGCTGCTCGGGCTGCACGGCGAACTCGATGCGCACGCCCGGTGGCGCCTCAACTTCGATGACGGCCCTCACCTGGTCGGCGGCGTGGCCGATGACCACGACGACCCGGTCCACCGCGAGCTCGGCGAGCGCGTCGATGACGAGGAGGACCATGGGTCGGCCACAGATCCGGTGGAGGGGCTTCGGGAGGGCGGATCGCATGCGCGAACCCTCACCGGCGGCGAGGACGATGGCGCTCAGCTCTGAGGTCACGGCTCCATCTCTAGCAGCCGGCCTGAGGTCTAGGGTTCGCCCCGTGGATGGGATCGACTACGACGAGCTGGGGCTGTTCCACGAGAACGCCGAGGAGTGGGGCCTGGTGCTCGACGCTCCGCCGACGGTCCGAAGGGCGGCGGCGACGCTGCCTGACGGTCGAGCGATCAGCGGGCTGCTCTGGGGCGACGGACCGCCGAGCCTCGTGCTCCTCCACGGCGGCGCCCAGAACGCCCACACCTACGACACCCTGGCGCTCGCCATGGGTGGAGCCCTCGCCGCCTTCGACCTGCCGGGACATGGGCACTCCGACGGACCGAGCGCGGCAGGCATCGATCCGGCCGCCCACGCCGACGACATCGCCGTCGCCATCTCGGCGCTGTGCGCGCCCCGGGTCACCCTGGTGGGGATGTCGCTCGGCGGCCTCGTCGCCATCGAGCTCGCCGACCGCCACCCGCACCTCGTCGAGCGCCTCGTGCTCATCGACATCACCCCCGGGGTGACGCGAGAGAAGTCCTCTCACATCACGGACTTCATCAACGGGCCACCCGGGTTCGCCAGCTTCGACGAGCTGCTCGAGCGGACCATCGCCTTCAACCCCACCCGCTCGGTCAGCAGCCTGCGTCGAGGCATCCTCCACAACGCGGTGCAGCTCGACGACGGCACCTGGGTCTGGCGCTGGGCCCGGCATCGCACGCTGGGCGAGGGCCGCGTCTCCGCCCCACCGGCGAGCGACCTCTGGCAGGCGATCGCCCGGATCGAGGTCCCCCTCATGCTGGTGCGCGGCATGGCCGCCGGCTCCGTGGTCGACGACGCCGACGAGGCGAGGCTGCTCGAGCTCCAGCCGGGGGCGCGCATCGAGCGGGTGGAGGGAGCCGGGCACTCCGTCCAAGGGGATCAGCCGCTGGTCCTCGCCGAGGTGCTCGAGGACTTCCGCCGCTGAGCGGACTGGCTGGCGAGGGAGGGCTCGAACCTCCAACCTCCGGATTCAAAGTCCGTTGTTCTGCCGATTGAACTACTCGCCATGGCCTCAGGGGCCACGTCGGGCCACCGAGATTCTTCCGCCCTCCTTATGTGGATCTCGGGAGCGGCTTATCCACCATAGGCACGCTTGAATCATGAACAACGACCCCCGCCCCAACCACGCCGAGAGCCCCCACGTCGCCCCTCCCCGACTCGGTGCCGCCATCGCCGCTCGCACCACGGCTCGCAGGCGCATCTCCGGCGCCACCCTCGCCACCGGCATCCTGGCCAGCGCCGGGACGCTCGGGCTCGTCGGCTACATGGGCCAGCAGGCCGTCCACGCCGCCGCCTCCAGCGCCACCAGCACCACCCAGGCCGGGACGGCAGCACCGACCACCAGCGCCACCACGGGCGCCAGCGGCATCTCGACCACGCCCACCACGTCGGCCGCCAGCGCCTCGTCGGCCGCCAGCGCCTCGTCGATCGGCGCCTCGAGCAGCCCGGCCCAGGCCACCAGCGGAGGCTCCTGAGCCCGAGGTCAGCCCGACGGGACCGCCATCGGTAGTCTCGGCGCGGGAACGAGGAGGAGAGCAGATGCGCATCTTGGTGGTCGACGACGACAAGGCGGTCCGGGACTCGCTCCAGCGCGCGCTCGTCCTCGAGGGCTACGAGGTCGACGTCGCGGCAGATGGCACCGAGGCGGTCCGCTCGCTCACCCAGGCCGCTCCGGACGCCATGGTCCTCGACCTCCAGCTGCCCGACATTGACGGCCTCGAGGTCTGCCGCCGCCTTCGGACGCTCGGTGACCGGACGCCGGTGCTGATGCTGACGGCGCGCGACGCGGTCGGCGACCGCGTGGCCGGGCTCGACGCCGGCGCCGACGACTACCTCGTCAAGCCGTTCGACCTCGCAGAGCTCTTCGCCCGCCTCCGAGCGCTGCTGCGCCGCCGAGCGCCGATCAGCGACGACGAGGTCCTGCGCTTCGAAGACCTCACCCTCGACCTGTCCACCCGGGAGGCCCGGCGCGGAGAGCGGATCATCGCACTCACCAAGATCGAGTTCGACCTGCTCGAGCTCTTCCTGCTCCATCCCCGCCAGGTGCTGACGCGAGACGTCATCCTCGACCAGGTCTGGGGCTACGACTTCGACTCGGGCACCAACTCGCTGGCCGTCTACGTGGGCTACCTGCGTCGCAAGACCGAGGAGGGCGGCGAGGATCGCCTCATCCAGACCGTGCGCGGCGTCGGCTACGTCCTCAAAGAGCAGTGACGTTCCGCACGAGGATCGCCATGGCCTCCGCCGTGGCCGTCGCCATCGCCGTCCTGCTCGCCGCCGGGTCCGCCTTCATCGTCGCCCGGCACGCACTCGTCTCCTCCACCGACGACACGCTCCTCCAGGCGGCTCGCACGACGCTGAGCCGCCCGTTCATCGACACCAACGACTCCGGCGGCACGCTGGCCCAGGTGGTCTCTGCCGACGGCACGATCATCGCCCAGTCGCCCGCCGGGAAGCTGCCCATCGACGGCCTCGTGCGATCCATCGCCAAGGGCGGCCACGAGCAGGCCTTCACCACCGCCTCCATCGACGGGACCTCGTTCCGAGAGCTCGTCGTCCCGGTCCAGACCGGAATCCGCGTCGGTGGCGAGCACCTTCCGGTGGTGGGCACCACGCCAGGTGCCCTGCAGCTCTTCGTGCCGCTCGGCGGCGTCGACCACCAGCTGAGCGAGCTCGGCATCACCCTGCTGCTGGTGGCGCTCGCCGGGATCATCATCGCCGCCGTGCTCGGGCTCCTCGTGGCGCGGACCGCACTGCGGCCCCTCAACAGCGTCACCGATGCCATCGAGACGCTGGCGGAGACGACCGACATGTCCCTCCGGCTCGACGAGGGCCGCAGCGACGAGCTCGGCCGCCTCCGCATCGCCTTCAACAGCCTCTTCGCAGCGCTCGAGCGATCAGACGACCAGCAGCGACAGCTCGTCCTCGACGCCAGCCACGAGCTCCGCACCCCGCTGACCAGCCTGAGGACCAACACCGAGATCATGCGCAAGGTCGATGCCCTCGACGCAGAGACCCGGGAGCAGATCATCGCCGACATGCTCACCCAGATCGGGGAGCTCACCACCTTGATCCGGGATCTCACCGAGCTCGCCCGCGGCGAGAGCCAGGCAGCGCCCGCCACGCGCTTCCGCCTCGACGAGCTTGTCGACGAGCTCGTGGCCATCGACGCCACCCACGGGCGGACCCGTTCGATCGAGATCACCTCCGACCTCTCCGAGTGCTGGGTCAACGCCCACCGGGAGCGCCTCAGTCGGGCCATCGGCAACCTGCTCGACAACGCCATCAAGTGGAGCCCCGACGGTGGCACCGTCCATGTGACCGTCGATGCCGGGATCATCACCGTGGCCGACCAGGGACCCGGCGTGGCGCCGGAGGACATGCCTAAGATCTTCGATCGCTTCTACCGCGCTCCGGCGGCGCGATCGCTGCCGGGCTCGGGCCTCGGGCTCGCCATCGTGGCCCAGGTGGCCAGCGAGGAGGGCGGATCGGTGGCGGTGGCAGCCGCCGACGGCGGAGGTGCGCTCATGCGCCTCGAGATCCCGACGGTGGCCTGATTCTTCACCGTTTCTTATGATCCCCCCTCTCCCCTCTTATTCGGTTCGACGAGACTGATCCCGAAGAAGGAGCATCCATGTCGAGCAGTCGCACCCCCAACAGCCGCCACGCCGGCCAGTCCATCGTCCGGACCACCACCGGCCTCGTCGCCACCGTCGCCATCGTCGGCACCGGGAGCCTGGCGTTCTTCGTGAGCCATGCCTATGCCGGCAAGACCGCCACCACCAACCAGCCGTCGAGCTCCGCCCCGCAGTCGTCGTCGAGCGCTGGAGGCACCTACGGCGATGGCTCCGACTACGGCTATCAGGACGGCGGCTACCAGGACGGTGGGT
>CANGPS010000013.1 GCA_947456245.1 Acidimicrobiaceae bacterium | reverse complement strand
TCGGACGACCAGCTTCACGATGGCCGAGGCGTCGAGGTAGGAGCTCAACGCTCGTCGCGTCGCACTGCGTCGAGCGCGCCGGTCGCATCGAAGTCGGTGTCGACCGGTGGGTCGAGGTCGAACGCTGGGGGCCTTGCGGCCGGGACCAGCACCCCGCTCTCGACCAGCGCCTCGAACCGACCCTTCGGAGAGGGGACCAGCAGCGCCACGCTCCGGCCACGTTCGGTCACCTCGATGGTCTCTCCCGCCTTGACGCGGCGAAGGTAGACGCTGGCGTACTGCCGCAGCTCTCGAACCCCGATCGATTCCATCTGCTACATGGTAGCACTTTGCCTCCCTCATGCGACCCCGGCCCTCCTCGCATCCCTGAGTCGCATCGAGGTTCGGCCCCCGTCGACGGTCCGCCATAGACTCAGGGTGTGGCACGCAAGGCTCTCACCCTCGGACAGGCGATCAAGAAGCGGCGCGAGTCGCTGGGCCTGAACCAGGCCGAGGTCGCCGATCAGCTGTCCACCACCCAGGGGAACCTGAGCCGGTGGGAGCGGGATCTCACCGAGCCCCGAGAGGTCGAGACCTATCGAGCGGTGGCCGGGTTCCTCGGCATCACGCCGAGGGACCTCGTGGACCTCATCGCGGAGAGTGCCCGTCAGCGAGCGCTCCGGGAGCTCCTCCTCCTTCAAGACTGAGCAGCTCGCGCAGGCTCACGGCCGTCTCGAGCAGCTCCTTGGCCTGGCCGATCAGGGCCAGCGCCAGCTTCTCAAGGTCCTCGATCTTCTTCTCGGCCTCGTCACCCTGTGTCACTCCGTCTCCAGACTCTCGATCCCATCGAAGCGACGATCCTCGTTTCGACGAGGTCCACGCTCCCAAATGGCTGTGACAGAACTCGGGCCTATTCCCTATAAGCGAACACCTGTTCGCCTCAAGACCCGATCCCCCGTGTTGCCGACGTTGACCGGCACCTTTGGCTTTCCCCACAAGAGAATACGAGAATGTGCATAGTGTCAAGAACGGTGATCTCGCCGGGCCTTCTGCAGGGCTTCTCGGAGCCAGTTTGGATGAATTCCACCGCAGCGGCATTCCCGCCACCTCGCCAGACGCAGCCCGTCAGAGCCGGCCGGTAGGTTGCCGGGATGGAGGAACCCGAGGCCACGCCGATCTACGTCCACGCCGCGTCTGGCACCTGGACGGTGACGTTCGAGGGGAGCGACGAGTCGTTTCCCGACCAGACCTCGGCCCGGCGCCACGCCATCTCGCTCGCACGCACGCACGCCCCGAGCGTCATCGTGGCGGGCCCGCCCGGGACGATCGTCCCGACCGATGACGATGCCGGGATCACCCCTCCTCCGGTCGACGAGCCGACCGTCGTCGTCGTCGAGAACAGGACAGCGCCGGCGGTACCGACCTCGAGCACTCGGCGGGTCGCCCGCCCAGCCGAGCTCGCCGCCGGCCGTGGACCCCACCTCCTCGGTCGGTCGGTCATCGTCGCAGGGTCCCAGGACGTCCCTGACGCCTGGGCCTCGTGCCAGGAGGTCGTCGTGTCCCCCACCACGCTCGGGACCGACACCCTGCTCGCCGAGGTCCGCCACGCCTACCTGACCCGGACGGCCACGGTCTTCCGACTCGCCGACGGGGTCGACGCCCCCAACCCGGCCATCGACACCGAGGCCGTCTGGAGTCTTGGGCCCGACCACGACCTCTTCGCCGAGGACACCTGGGACCTGCTCGTCGCGAATGCCATCGACGTGCGGGGAGGATCGCCCGTCTGGCCCCTGCTCGACGCAGCGGTGAGGCTCGGCGCCGAGCACCTGGGGGACGAGGACGCCGACGTCGCACTGCCCGACGGTCGTCGGGTGCTGATCGATGGCGGACCCCTCGACCTGCGCCTGGGGAGCGACCTGCCCATCCTCCCGGCCGTGTCCATCGCCGCCGGCTGGCTGCGCACCGTCTCCGACGCCCCGCTCACCGATCAGCTCGATCCGAGCCAGGTGGCGGCGGTGGCCGAGCCGATCATGCGCAGCCGGATCATCGCCCCGGCCGGCTCCGGCAAGACCCGGGTCCTCACCGAGCGGGCCCGCCACCTCGTCGCCTCCGGCATCCCGGCGGGCTCGATCCTGATGGTGGCCTTCAACAAGCGCGCCCAGGAGGAGATGGAGGATCGGACCAGGGACCTCGACGGGCTGCGCATCCTCACCCTCAACGCCTTGGCGTTCGCCATCGTGTCGGGCACCCGGGGCTTCGCCCGCCGCGGGGGCTCGCTCAGCACGCTCGACGAGATGGGGGTCCGAGACCTCCTCGGCTCCATGGTGAGCTTCCCGCGACGGGCGAACGCCGATCCGGCCGCCTCCTGGATCGAGGCGCTGTCGTCGATCCGCCTCGGCCTGCGCGACCCGAGGACGGTGGAGGCCGAGTACAACGGCGACGTGGCCGGACTGGCCGACCTCTTTCCCCGCTGGCGAGAGGCGCTGGCCGACCGGCGCCAGGTCGACTTCGACGAGCAGGTCTACCTGGCCATCGAGGTGCTGCTCACCGAGCCCGAGGTGCGCGACGTGGCCCGTCGTTCGATCGGCGTCCTGCTGGTCGACGAGTACCAGGACCTCAACCCGGCCCACATGCTCCTGCTGCGCCTGCTCGCCGGGCCGGACCTTCCCATCTTCGGAGTCGGCGACGACGACCAGACCATCTATGGCTACTCCGGGGCCACGCCGGAGTGGCTGGTCGACTTCGACCGCTTCATCCCCGAGTCGACCCACCACGCCCTGTCCACCAACTACCGCTGCCCGGTCACCGTGGTCACGGCGGCCTCGAACCTGCTGACCCGCAACCGGGTGCGCGTGCCCAAGGTGATCGAGGCCGGACCGGGCGCGTCCAGCGATCCCAGCACGATGGTCGTCGTCGAGGCGGCGGAGCCCGTGGCCGAGACGACGCGGCGGGTGCTCGCCGCCCTCGACACCGGGGCCCGGCCGGAGGACGTCTGCGTCCTCACCCGCGTCAACGCACTGCTGGCCCCGGTCGAGGTGGCGCTGCGCGAGCAGGGCGTGGCCGTGACCAACCGGGACGGCGGCAACCTGCTCAGCCGCACCGGCGCCCGGGCGGCGCTGGCCTGGTTCGCCCTGGCCACCGGCGGAGCGCTCGACGAGGCCGCAATCCGCTACGCCGCCCGACGCCCGTCTCGAGGACTGTCGCCTCGGATCATCGATTGGATGTCCGAGCAGTCCGACCTCGCCGGGCTCCGCCGCCTGGCCGGTCGGATCAACGATGACAAGGCGGCAGAAAAGGTGGCCGCCTTTGCCGCCGACCTCGAGCGCCTCACGGCCACGGCGAAGGGTGCCAGCGCAGACCGCATCCTCGAGGCCATCCGCAGCGAGCTCGGGCTCGACCAGTCCCTCGCCGCCCTCGATTCGAGCAAGCAGGGCCGCAACGCCGCCGCCCACTCCGACGACCTGCGTGCCCTCGTCGCCCTCGGCCAGCTCCACCCGGACGCCTCGACCTTCCTCGACTGGGTGCGCCGGGCGCTCAGCCAGCGCAACGACCCCGACGGCGTCACGCTGTCGACGGTCCACAAGGTCAAGGGCCTCGAGTGGCCGCACGTCGTCGTCCACGACGCCAGCGGTGGCGTAATCCCCCATCGCCTGAGCACCGACGTCGAGGAGGAGCGCCGGGTCTTCCACGTGGCCATCACGCGGGCCAAGGCCACGCTCGCCGTCGTCGCCGATGCTGACGACCCATCGCTCTTCCTCCACGAGCTCTCCGAGCCCGGTGCACCGAGCCCGGCCACGACCGCGACGCGACGGTCGGGCGCTGGCGAGGCCGGTGCGCGCCCGACGCGCGACGGCGTGGCGGCAGCCGAGGATCTGCGGTTCGTGTGGGGTGGCTACGACTGCGTCGTGACCGCCGTCGGCGAGTCGGGGGTGACCGTGTCGATCGGCACCTCCTCGACCACGATCCCCTTCGGCTCGGCCATCGCCGTCGACGGCCGGAGCACCCAGCTCGACCCTGCGGCCCCCGCGGGACGCCCGTCTCGCGCCAGGGCTGACACCTCGGGGGGACCCGTGGACGAGGGGATCTTCGCCGCGCTCAAGGCCTGGCGCCTCGAGCGGTCGAGGACCGACGGGGTCCCGGCCTATGTGGTGGCCGACAACAAGACCCTGGAGGCGATCTCCGCCGCCATGCCCACCGATGAGCACTCGCTGCTCGCCGTGGCCGGGATCGGTCCGGCGAAGCTCGAGCTCTACGGTGACGAGATCCTCGCCGTCCTCGACCAGCTCCGCGGCTGACCGTCTGACGCTGAACCGTCCTCGCTAATCGGCCCAGGTCCTCGGGGGATCGGGGGGATCAGGGGTCCAGCACTCGTTGGTCGGCTTCGGCGGCACGGTGGCGAAGACCATGGCCGAGGTCACATCCGCCGGGTCATAGGCATTGTCGTTCGAGGACGGGGTGATGTTCAGGGTCTTGAGCAGGGCTCGGTCTTTGGCGGAGAGCTTCTTGGCCGGCGACGGTGCGTCGGTCGGCTTCGAGGAGTAGAGGCCGACGAAGACGACCTGCTGCCTGGTCACCCCCCGGGCGGCGAAGGCCTCGGCCATCGATCGGCTCCTCAGGGTCCAGGCCACGCAGTCGCCGACGATCAGGTCGCGGCTGTTGTCATAGGACTTGATGACCTTGCTCGAGGTGGTCGTGGCGTCCGCCGGAAGGGCCGCCGCCACCAGCCACCTGGCCTGGGCCTCGGTGGTGTGGTCGGGGAAGTTGAGGGTGAACCCGTCCACCAGGTCCTTGTGCAGCGAGATGTACGTGAAGGTGTGGACCCGGGCCCCAGCCGACCACACCATGGGGCCCACCTCGCCGATCATGAAGTTCGGGCGGCCCGGGCGCAGCGGCTGACTCCAGTCCGCCGCCAGCCTCGGCAGCCTGGAGGGCACCTCGGAGGCGGCGGTCCCGGTCGAGGCCACCTTGCTGGCCGGCGGTGCGGTGCTGGTCGTCACGGCCGTGGCGCGGTGGCTCGTCGTGGCCGAGGTGCCGTGGTGGGACGAGATACCCACGAAGAACCGGGAGACGAGCCAGACGAGGATCAAGGCGGCCAGGGCCGGCGAGAGCCAGCTGGCCCACCTCGACGAGATCGGCGGGGTCATGGGAGCGACGGCGAGCTCGCGAGGCCTCGTCGGTGCGCTCGCCAACCTCGCCCGCTTGATGATCTGGTGGTTGCGGCGCAGCTGCAGGGGCGTCAGGACGAAGGACGACGGGGACCACCAGCCGGATCGGAGCTGCGCCGACTGGACGTCGCGGAAGAGCGGCTCGGCGCAGTCGGCGCACCGGTAGGCCGAGAGGTACTGCGTCCGGTGCCAGAACAGGGTGCCGATGAGGACCTGGAAGCCGAGGTGCCGGGCGGGGGCGACCAGGCACACGTGGCAGAAGGTCGGCTCCCTGAACGCGAGGCTGCTCTTGGCGACGTCAGGGACCTTGGCCCAGAGGGCAGCCCGCGTGACCTCCGTGAGGCTCGGTCCGAGGCGCCGCAGGCACAGGAGCGCCACCCGGGAGGCGAACTCCACCATGGTCTCGTCGAAGAGCTCGTCGGAGGGCGGGCGGAGGATGAAGGCGGCGAAGCCCAGGCCGGCTCGATCGGCGTCGCACCTCGGGGAGACGCGAAGCCACGAGACATCGCCCATCGATGCGATCACGCCACGCGCCACGCGCTGGGCGAGGAAGGCCCACGGCAGGCCCGCCTCCCGGCGCTGCCGGGCCGCGTTGTTGAGCACCTGGGCGACCTCGTGCTCGACGATCTGGATCGCCGTCGGTCCCGGCGGGGGCGAGGTCCGCTGCGTGCGGCGCTGGCGGGTGCCGGCGCTCGAACGACTGGCCGAGCTGCGCGTGCCGCTGCGGATCCAGGCCTGGACCTTCTCGTAGGCCAGCTGCACCTCGACGAAGGCGGCCTGGGCGGCCGCCACCTCGGAGGTGGGGTGGCCGACGTAGCGGTCCGGGTGGTAGCGGAGGGCGAGTCGGCGATAGGCGCGGCTCGCCTCGGCCATGGTGGCGTCCTCGGAGATGCCGAGGACCTCGTAGGGCGACCTCACCCCGCTGCCCTCCGTCCCGTCAACCCAACCATGGCCGGGTGCCTCAGGCGACGGGGGCGGTGATCGAGGCCCCGGGGCCCGCACCCTTCGACGTGCGGGCGGCCACCCACACCCGATACCGGGTGGCGTTGGCCAGTCCCTTGACCTTGACCGAGGTCCTCGTCGTCGTCAGCGAGACCGTGGGCTGGCCCTGGGCCGTGACGTAGACCGAGTAGCTCGTCACCGGATGGCCGCCCGTGTACTCCGGCGGCAACCATCCGACCTTGAGGCACCCGGTCGAGGGCGTGCTGGCGTGGAGGTCGATCACGGCCGTGGGAGCCGCACCCTTCACGAAGAGCCTGAGCGCACCGACGACATAGGCCCCGGTGGCGGAGAAGCCGATCGTGGTCGACGTGGTCGCGCAGATTCGCAGCTTCGCCTTGCCCTTGGCGTTGGTCACGGCGGAGAGGATGGCTCCGCACGTTCCGACCGGCGTGCCCTTGGGCAGGTTGGCCCGCACGACGATGCCGGCTCTGGTGGGACTCGACGCTCCCCGTGCTGATGGTCGCTGGTTCGAGGGTCCGGTGACCCGGAGGGTCTCGACCACCGCCTCGCCTGACCTGGCCTCGACCGAGGTCACCGTGGGCTGGACCTCTGGGTTGTAGGGCATCGTCACCGTCGTCGTCGGCGGCGTGAGCGCCACCACCTGCTGCTGGGTGATCACCCCGTCATCGAAGCTGACCGTGGCCTCTGCGCCCGGCGAGGCGAACCCATAGGCCCGGAAGTCCCCGTTGAGGTCGGTGACGCCCGAACGTGCGGCGTTCGGCGCCGTGAAGGCCATCCCCTCGCTCGACCGAGTGGCGGAGACACCCGTGAGCGACACCGTCGCCCCGGGGAGCGGCGCCCCTGACGGCGTCTCCACGTGGATCGTGCTCGCGCTGGCCGCAGGCTCCGGAGGCGGGTGGAGCACCAGGGTGCCGATGCCGAGCACCCCATAGAGCTTGCCGGAGATCAGGGTCCCATCCGGGAGGACGCCGTCGGCGATGGTCACCGCCACGCGGCCGGCCGGAGCGGCGGGGAACCGGATCGACCCATCGCTCAGCAGGCCATACGACTTCGACGACCAGGCCGTCCTCGGCTGCATCTCCCAGGAGACCGCTCCCCCTGTGACGGGTCCCTGACCCGTCACGACGCTCACATCCTGCGGGGCGGTGCCGGAGGACGCGGCGACGACCGGATCGCAGAAGGAGCCGACGCCCACGTCGTTGACCCCGGCGACTCGGACCCACCGGGCGCTCGCCACGGGAAGTGCGACCTGGGCCGAGGTGGCGGTGGAGTGCAGGTCGGTCCTGCTCCAGGTGAAGGCGTCGCTGCTCGTCTCGAGCAGGTAGTCGGTGATCGGCGACCCCTGCCCGTCCGCCGGCGCCCAGGAGATGGTGGCCGCGCCTTGGGTCGGCTGGCTCGAGACGGTGGGGGCGACGGGGGTCGCCGCCGGGGTGACCGGAGGCGACGGGGCGGAAGGGGGGCCGGTGCCCTTGGCGTTCGTGTCGGTCATGGTGACGGTGTAGGCCGTGCCGTTGTGCAGGTCCTGGATCGTGCACGGCGACACCGTGCAGCTCGTGTCGGTGACGACGAGCGTGCTGCCCGCGTAGACGCGGACCGTCCGGGCGGTGAGCTCCTCCCCGCCGTCGGTCCACCGGATGGTGAGCCCGCCGTCCTCGCGGGTCACCGAGTCGATGGTCGGGGCCGACGGGACCAGCACCGGCCGCACGAAGGACGCGTCGATCATCAGGAGGGCACGGCTCGGACTGGAGGTCATGGCATAGGCACGGTTGGTGACCGGGTTGATCCTGAGGCCGTAGAACCAGGTCGTCCCGGGCTCCCCGAAGGAGCCGACGATGCTCCTCGATACTCCATCGAGCACGGCCACCTCGCTGCCGCTCTCGTTCGCGAAGAAGACCTGGTTCGTCGCGGTGTTGCAGGCGATCGACATCGGCGAGCGGCCAACCCGGATGTGGCTCTCCACGTGGTCTGTGGCCCCGTCGATCGGCCAGATCGCACCAGGGGGAATCTCCTCGATGGAATCCGGCGGGATGCTGGGAGGGTCATACTCGAACCAGGTCGAGACGTAGATCATGTTGGTGACGTCGTTCACGCACACGTCGTACGGATCGGGCCCGACGGTGAGGGTGGTGATGACCTCGTTGCTCGTCCCGTCGATCACCATGATCGACTTGCTGTTGCTCACCAGCACGTAGAGCTTCCCGGTGACCGGGTTGACGGCGATCCGCATGGCCATGCTCGGCAGCGGGATCGAGGCCGTCACCTGGAACGTCGACTCGTCGATCACGGCGATCGCCCAGTCTCGGACGAAGTCGACCTGCGTCAAGGTGCTGGTGAGCACATAGAGCTTGCCGGTCGTCGGGTTGATCGCGACATCGTGCACGTAGTCCGCGCCGACCGGGATCGACGCGGTGACCGCGCCCGTCGACCCATCGACCACGTCGATCTCCACGCCCGTGTCTGGGTACGACACCACAAAGACGAGATTGCGCACCGCGTCGACGCCGGCGACCCCGGCGTGACGACCGATCACGATGGTGTCGAGGGTGGCAAGAGTCCCGCCGTCGAGCGTGCTGAGCTCGCCGGTGACGCCGTTGGTCTCATAGAGCCGGTTGGTCACCGGGTTCACGGCGCCGACATAGGCGTACTGGTCGACGGGGAGGGTGGCCAGAACCTTGGGCGTCAGCGCACCGGCCGGTTCCACCGGACCCATGGACATCGCCGGGACGAGGACGGCCACCGCGAGGGCTGCTCCGATGAGGCTCCTGAGAAGTCGTGACGGCATGGTCAACTCACGCTCCCTTTCCAGTCCGATCGTAGTGGCGGTATGCAGAGGAGTTCATCTCGCGACATCGACCAGGGTCCAGGTCCACCGAGGGCTCGCTGGCCCTAGTCGTCGAGGCCGAGGATGTCGGCCTTGGCCGCCGCGAACTCCTCGTCGGTCAGAATCCCGTCGCCGTGAAGCCGGGCGAGCTTCTCGAGCTCGTCGGCCTTGCTGGCCGGGCCTGCCACCGGGGCGTCATCGAGCTCGTCGGTCCAAGCGATCGCGTGCTTGCCCATCCAGCCCGCCAGGGCGGCCTTGATCTTCACGTCGGTGAACTTCGGGACCGTGAAGTAGGCCTCCTCGCCAGAGCTCAGCGAGATGGCGATGCTGCCCTCGGTCTTGGTGCCCTTCCCGGCGAGCCCCAGGACCCCGAAGGCCAGGACCGCCCCGGTCCGGCGCTTGCCCACCATCTCGGAGCCCGTGGCGACCGAGACGATGTCGGCCACCGGGATCTCGACCTTCTGCCAGGCCGTACCGATGGTCACGGTGTCGTCGAAGGTGAGGTTCCCCGCCGATCGGCGCGGGCCTTCCGAGAGCCCGCCGAGGTAGGTGGCACCGGGGAACACCGGTCGGTCGCGCTTCGAGATGAGTGCCATGGGTCCTCCTGGTCGCCGGCCGTCACCCTACGCACCCACCGTGACAGCACCCCGCCGAACGAGGCCGGGCAGGGCCGACCTCAGCGGTCCGGTGCCGCTGGGGTAGGTTCGCCATGGAGCCCCGGCGTCCCTGCTCATCGGCAGGGACCACCCTCGGCCTCAGGAACGAGCGGGATCGCCATGGGGGACCGAGAGAGCCCATCGCTGAGCGCCACGCCATCCGACGGAGCCGCCGTCAGCCCTCGGTGGGTGGTGGCGGTGGGCAGCTCGGCCGGGGGCATCGAGGCCCTCTCTGCGCTCCTCGAGGGCCTCGAGCCCCAGGCGGACGTCGCGCTCGTGGTCGCCCAGCACCTGTCGGCCTCGCACTCGAGCCCGCTCGCCGAGATCCTCGGCCGGGGCGCGCCCCTCAGGGTGGTCGAGGTCCGCCACGGCGAGCAGCCGAGCGGGGGCTGCGTCCACGTCACCCCGGCCGGTGTCGACGTGGCCATCGCCGATGGTGCGTTCGTCCTCACGCCCGCCGACGAGGCCAGTTCCCCCCGGCCCAGCATCGACGGCCTGATGCGGTCGGTGGCGCGCAAGTGGGGCGACCACGCCGTCGGCATCGTGCTCTCCGGGACCGGCGAGGATGGCGCGGCCGGCATCGAGGCCATCAAGGCCGCCGGCGGCGTCACCATCGCCCAGGACCCGCTGTCGGCCAGGTTCTCCGCCATGCCCGACGCGGCGATCGCCACGGGGTCGGTCGACCTCGTCGCCCCGCCTGCCGAGGTGGGTGCCCTGCTCCGGCGGACCTGCTCCGAGGGAGCGGCCCGTGGCGGCCCGGCGGTCGAGCGCTGGACCGAGGCACAGCTGGTCGAGCTCGTCGACGCGGTGCGCTCGGCGACCGGGGTCGACTTCGCCGAGTACAAGTCAGGCACGCTCGAGCGCCAGATCGCCCGCCGCCAGGCCATCGTCGGCATCGCCGGGCCCGCCGACTACCTCGCCCTCGTCGGCGACGACCCCGAGGAGGCTCGCTCCCTCATGCGGCGGATGTTCGTCTCGGTGACCGCGTTCTTCAGGGACCCGGCCGCCTGGGACGCCCTCCGCCGCCAGGTCGAGGCCCTGGTCGCCAGGACCCCGCGCACCCACCAGTTCCGGGTCTGGGTCCCCGGCTGCGCCACGGGCGAGGAGGCCTACAGCGTGGCCATGCTCTTCGCCGACGCGCTGGGACGTCCGGCCGACCTCGACCGGCGCCTCCGCCTCTTCGCCTCCGACCTCGACGAGGCGGCTCTCGAGGTGGCCCGCCGGGGCCGCTACGAGGCGTCCGCCGTCGCCGACCTCCCGCCGGAGATGGCCGACGCCTTCACCGAGGTCACCGCCGCCGGCCTCGAGGTCGCCCGCTCCCTGCGGGAGTGCATCGTCTTCGCCCGCCACGACGTGACCCTCGATCCGCCGTTCCCCCGGCTCGACCTCATCTCGCTGCGCAACACGCTGATCTACTTCCAGCCGGCGCTCCAGGAGCGGCTGCTGCGCCTCTGCAGCTTCGCACTCAACCCCTCGGGGATGCTCTTCCTCGGCGAGGCCGAGGGCGTCTCGGGCGCCGGCGACCTCTTCGCCCCCCTCGACCCTGACCACCCCATCTACCAGCGCGTGGCCACCGCCGCCCTCGGTCCGTTCCCCACCCGGCCCACCGTCGAGCAGGCGATCGCCACCACGCCCCCGGCGGCCCGGGGCAGCGAGCGGTCGCGCCGCCAGGTCGCCGTCCTCAACGACGTCCTGCGGGCGTGGGCTCCCCCATTGCTCGTCCTCAACGATCAGGACGAGGTGGTCCAGGTCGTTGGCGACGTCTCCCCCTGGTGCTGGGTGGCCGACGGCCCGTACACAAGCCAGGTCACCACCCTGATGCGCGACGACCTCCAGCCGGTGGTGAGCTCGCTGCTGCTGCGGCTCCACCATGGCGAGGGCACCAGCCACTCGCGACGGGTGGCCACCGCGGATGGCACCGTCGAGGTCACCGCCCGCCGGCTCGACCGCTCTGACGAGGTCTTCGCCGTCATCAGCTTCGACGCGGCGATGGCCGCGTCCCCCACGCCCCCCGGGGTCGGTCGACCATCCGCGGTCGGCGACCCGCCGACGGTCGCCGGGATGATCCCGGAGGCCGAGTACCTCGAGGCACACGAGGCCCTGCAGGAGACGATCGAGGACCTCACTGCCGCCAACGAGGAGATGCAGGCGCTCAACGAGGAGTTCCAGGCGACCTCCGAGGAGCTCCAGGCCTCGTCCGAGGAGGTCTCCGCCTCGAACGAGGAGCTGTCCACCCTCAACGAGGAGCTCCAGGTCCGGACCGCCGAGCTCGAGACGCGGAACCTCGACCTCGAGAACATCCAGCGCTCCCTCGACACCGGCATCATCCTGCTCGACGAGCAGCTCTGCGTCCGGACCTTCAACCCGCTCGCCGTCCGGCTCTTCGCCCTGATCGAGTCGGACCTCGGGAAGCCGCTGGTCGAGGTCGCCACCACGGCGAGGGTCCCCGGCCTCGCCGCCCTGCTCGGTCGGGTGGCTGCGAGCGGCGGCAGCGAGCTGATCGAGGTCTCGGGCGAGACCGTCGACTACCTCGTCCGGCTCCAGCCCTACCTCGACGGCCGCGCCCGCCAGCAGGGCGTCACCCTCACCGTCACCGACGTCTCGTCGATCGCCGAGATCCGTCGCTCGGTCGAGCACTCGCTCGCCGAGCTCGAGCAGGTGGTCGAGTCCATCGACGAGCTGCTCTGGATGACCGACCCATCCGGTGCCATCGTGCTGATCGGCCCCCAGGTGGAGGAGCTCTACGGGGTCGAGCGCCAGGCGGCCCTCGCCGACCCAGCCCTCCTCGAGTCCGCCGTCCACCCGGACGACCTCGCGGCCGTGGGCCTGCTGCGACGCCAGGAGGCCGACCGCTGGCGGGCGGAGTTCCGCATCGTGCGCCCTGACGGCTCGATCCGATGGGTCTCGAGCTCCTCGCGCCGCGTGCCGAGCCTCGACGGCTCGACGCTGACCATCCGCACGGCCCTCGACGTCACCGACCGCCACGAGGCGGAGGAGCGAAGCACCGTCCGGCTCCACCTCTTCGAGTCCGTCTTCAACACCGAGGCCTTCGGGGTGGTCGCCGTCGACGCCGACGGCGCCATCACCACCTGCAACGCCACCTTCGCCACCATGGCTGGTGCCACGCCCGACCTCCTCGCCGGCCGAGCCCTCGAGACCCTGGTGTCGCTCGACCCCCTCGACGCCGCTCGATCCGGCTCATGGCTCTCGGCCGTCGGACCGCTGGTCGGCGGCGACCACCGCCTGCTCTCCGCCTCCCCCGGCGCGCGATGGGTGATGCTCGACGTCCGGCCCGTCCCGCCCCTCGAGGGCCTCGACGCGTTCGCCATCGTGATCGTCGACGAGGTCACCGAGCTGCGCGAGACCGAGGAGCGGCTGACCCGAGGGGCGCACATCGACGAGCAGACCGGGATCAACAACCGGGCCTGGTTCCACAGCCGGCTCGCCGAGGAGCTCGCCCGCTCCGAGCGCAGCGGGAGGATGGCGGCGCTGGCGTCGATCGACCTCGACGGGTTCAAGGCCATGAACGACCAGTTCGGCCACGCCACTGGCGACAGGGTCCTGCAGGCCGTCGCCGACCGCCTGCGGTCGATCGGTCGGCGCCAGGATGTCGTCGGCCGCATCGGAGGAGACGAGTTCGCCCTGCTGATCGGCGACATCGAGGGAGCCCAGGAGGTCGACCCGATCATGGAGCGGGTCCTCGCATGCGTTCGCGAGCCCATCGACATCGGTGCTGGCCACGCCAGCCTCACCGCCTCGGTCGGCGTGGCGCTCTCACCCTCTGACGGCCACGATGCGGCCACGCTCCTGCACAACGCCGACGTGGCGATGTACCACGCCAAGGGATCGGGCCGCGACTGCTGGGCCTTCTTCTCGCCCGAGATGCACTCCGTGGCCTCGGCGCGTGCAGAGCAGCGCCAGCTGCTGGCCGACGCCATCCGGTCGCGGCACTTCACCATGCGCTACCAGCCCATCGTCGCCGTGGCCGACGGCACCATCTTCGCCGCCGAGTCGCTGGTGCGCTGGCAGCGAGGCGAGGAGCTGCTCGACGCCAGCTCCTTCATCGACCTCGCCGAGGAGACCTACCAGCTGCGCAGCCTCGGCCACCTCGTCATGGAGCTCGTCGCCACCGACCTCCGACGGATGGCCGACCACCCTGCGCTGTCCCGGCTCCCGATCGGCATCAACCTCTCGGTCTCCCAGCTCGAGGAGCAGGGCCTCGCCGACCTCCTGCTGGCCTGGGACCTCGCCGGCGGGTTCGACCGCCTCATCGTCGAGGTCACGGAGTCGGCGCTGCTCGAGCGGAAGGGACCCGGGATCAGCGCGCTCTCCCTGCTGCGGCGGCTCGGGGCGACCATCTGCATCGACGACTTCGGCAGCGGCTACGCCAACCTCGGCCAGCTCGAGGTGGCGCGACCCGAGATGATCAAGTTCGCCCAGGACCTGCTCGCCCGGGCTCGCAGCGACCCCGACGGACGGGCGCTGGTGAGCTCGGCGGTGGACCTGGTCCGGGCCGTCGGCGCCAAGGTCGTCTTCGAGGGCGTCGAGACCGAGGCCGACCTCGAGCTCGCCACGTCGCTCGGCGCCGACTGGGTGCAGGGCTACCTCATCGCCGAGCCGATGCCCATCGACGACCTCTCCCGATGGATCGCCGAGCGAGGCGGCCCGTCGTCGCCCACCGCTGGCGTCGAGGGCTGACGAGGCCCGGAGGCGACGGGCCGCTCAGGCCGGGTCGGCGATGTCGTCGGTCGTGGTCGACAGCGTGGCAGCCTCCCTCAGGTTGCGCCGGGCCTCGTTGGCGCAGATGATGCCGACGCCGAGGGCCGCCACCTGGTCGGCCCACCAGAGCCCCAGCACCCCGTTGAGCACCAGCGCCAGCAGGACGCCCGACGCCAGGCACCCGTCGAGGAACGTGAGGGCCGCCTCAGCCGCCAGCGGCGCGCTCCCGGCGATGGACGCCAGCCGGCGCTTGCGCAGGGCGAGCACGAACATCGCCGACGCCGCGATGGCCAGGTAGGCGATCCCGAGCGGCGAGGACGCAGAGACCTCGCGGTGGGCCAGCGACCACGAGCTCGCCACCACGAGGTAGGCCGCCAGCAGCCCGAAGGCCAGCGCCACCAGGCGGAGCGCCCGGGCCGCCTGGCCGCCCGACTCATGGCGGGAGATGTAGCGGACCACGACCAGCGAGGCGAAGACCTCGATCACCGAGTCGAGGCCGAAGGCCACCAGGGCGAGCGACCCGGCCATCAGGCCGAGCGTGACGGTCACGACCACCTCGACCATGTTCCAGCCGACGGTGAACCACTCGAGTCGCGTGCCCTGGTGGAGGGCGGCGTGACGCCGGTCGTAGTCGTCGTCGGCCATCGACCCAGCCTGCCCCATCCGAGGGAGGCCAGTCCGTCGGACCGGCGTCGCTAGCTCGCCGACCCTCCGAGGATGCGCCTCGTCCATGCGCCGATCCGCTCCATGGCGGCGGCGGCCTCGGGCACCCCATCGAGGAACGGCCACACGTGGATCAGCCCCTCCTCGACGTCGAGGTCCACGGCGACCCCGGCCGCCCTCGCCGCCTCGGCGAAGACGAGGCTGTCGTCGAGCAGCACCTCAGCGGTCCCGACCAGGATCAGCACTGGCGGCAGGCCGGCGGGGTCGGCCAGGACCGGCGAGACCATCGGGTCCTCGACGTCCTCGACATAGGCCCGCACCGAGTTCGCCAGGATCCGGCGATCGAGCATGGGATCGGCGTCGGCGTTGGCGTCCATCGAGCCCGCGCCCAGGCGGAGGTCGAGCCACGGCGACAGCAGCACCGCTCCCGCCAGCGGGGCCTCGCCCGCCATCTGCCGGCGAAGCAGGAGCGCGGCGGCCATGCCGCCACCTGCGGAGTCCCCGGCCACGACGAGCTGCCCGGGATCAGCTCCCTCGGCGAGCAGCCTCGCCACCACGGCCACGCAGTCCTCGAGGCCAGCCGGGAACGGGTCCTCAGGCGCGCGGCGGTAGTCGACGGCAAGGACTCGGCTGCCGGTGGCCTTGGCGATCCGTGCGCTCAGCGCCCGGTGGCTGTCGAGCGAACCGGCCGTGTAGGCCCCGCCGTGGAGGTAGACGATGGTCCCGTTCGCCGTGGGACCGGGGATGAGCCACTCGCACGGCACGCCGGCGATCGCCGTGGCCTCGACGGTGACGCCCTCGGGCACCGCGAAGAGGGCACCCATCGCATCGAGGCTGGCCCGCGCCTCGACGAAGTCCGTCGACCGCGGCGAGGCGGCCGTCGACGCTCGCAGGAACTCGACGATCTGCTGGTGCTCTTCGCTTGGCATGCGTGCTGGTCTCCTTCGCGGCCGCCCGCTCGGGCGACGGTGGCCGTAGGTTGCCACATCGCGCCCAGGGCCATCGCTCACCGGGAGCAGCGGTGGCTCAGCGCGTGGTCGCGCCCTCCTCGTTCGAACGGTCCGAGAGGAGGGTCGTCCGGTGCCTGCGGGGCCCCACGGACTCCTTGGCGATCACCGAGACGGTGTAGGCCGTGCCGCTGGTGAGCCCGTGGATCCGGCACGTGCGGGCCGAGCCCGCAGCCTTGCAGGTGCCGACTGGGACGCCCTGGGCGTCCACGGCGGTGGCGACGTACTTGAAGACCCTGCCGAGCAGGATGGTCGGTGCCGCCCACTTGACCTTCAAGGCCCCGGGCTGGGCGACCAGCGGCTTGAGGAATGGGGCGTTCGATCCGCCGGCAGCCGACGGGGTCGCCGTGCTCGACGGGCTCGACGGGCTCGAGTCACCGACGGCGTTGGTCGCCGTCACGGTGACCGTGTACGCCGTGCCGTTGGTCAGGCCGGTGATCGAGCAGGTGTCGGTCTCGGGCTGCGCCACCGTGTACGAGCAGGTGGCTCCGCCGGGCGACGCCGTTGCGGTGTAGGCGGTGATCGCCGAGCCGCCGTCGTCGACGGGCGAGTTCCAGCTCACCGTGACCTTGCCGTCGCCGGCCGTCGCCATGACGTCCGTCGGCGCGCCCGGTGCCGTCGGGGTCGAGGTGGCGGACGGGGTGACCGCGCTCGACGGGCTCGAGGCCGTCGAGTCGCCGATGGCGTTGGTCGCCGTCACGGTGAAGGTGTACGCCGTGCCGTTGGTCAGTCCGGTGACCGTGCAGGTGTCGTCCTCGGGAACGGTGACCGTCGAGGTGCAGGTGGCGCCGTCGGGCGAGGCGGTCACGGTGTAGCTCGTGATCGCCGAGCCACCGTCGTCGAGCGGCGAGTTCCAGCTCACCGTGGCCTGGGAGTCGCCGGCCGCCGCCGAGGCGTCGGTCGGGGCGCCGGGCACCGTCGGGGTCGAGGTGGCCGTCGGGGTGACCGCGCTCGACGGGCTCGAGGCCGTCGAGTCGCCGATGGCGTTTGTTGCCGTCACGGTGAAGGTGTACGCCGTGCCGTTGGTCAGGCCCGTGACCGTGCACGAGGTGGTGGACGAGGTGCAGGTGAGGGCGTCAGGGCTCGAGGTGACGGTGTACGACGTGATGGCCGACCCCCCATCGGAGGTCGGGGCGGACCACGAGACGGTGGCCTGCGCATCGCCGGCGGTGGCCTCGACGGCGTTCGGGGCCGACGGCTCGGTGGCCGCTCCGGTCGGCGTCACGGCTGACGATGCGTCCGTCGCCGAGCCAGTCCCCGCCGCGTTCGTGGCTCGGACCGTGAAGGTGTAGGACGTGCCGTTGGTCAGGCCGGTCACGACGCAGCTGAGGGCGCCGGTCGACCAGCTGCACGTCCTGTCGCCCGGGCTCGACGTCACGGTGTAGCCGGTGATGGACGAGCCGCCGTTCGAGGCCGGAGCCGTCCACGAGACGGTGGCCTGGGCGTCGCCGGCGACGGCGCTGATGCTCGCCGGGACCCCGGGCGTGGTGGCCGGGGTCGCCGAGTTGGGCCAGTCCGAGTAGAAGCCAGTCCCGAGGGCGTTGGTGGCGCGGACCTTGAAGATGTACCTCGTGCCGTTGGTCAGACCTGTCACGGTGCACGTCAGCGGACCGGACGTCCAAGAGCAGGTGTGGGAGCCGACCGACGTGGAGACGGTGTAGCCGGTGATCGGCGAGCCGCCGTCGCTGCTCGGTGCCGTCCACGAGACGGTGGCCTGGGCATCGCCGGCGACGGCGCTGATGCTCGCCGGGACCCCGGGCGTGGTGGCCGGAGTCACGGGCGAGGAGGCGTCGGAGGCCGGACCGAAGCCGAAGATGTTCACGGCCTTGACCGTGAAGGTGTAGGCCGTCCCATTGGTCAGTCCGGTCACGATGCAGTGCCGCTCCAACCCGACGGTCTCGAAGCAGCCGTACCCGCCCGGCGAGGACGTGACGCTGTAGCCGAAGCCCCACAGAGGGACTCCGAAGTTGCCCTCGACGGCGGACCACGAGACGACAGCGCTGGCGTTGCCGGCCACCGCCGTCACCGAGATCCCGCTCGCCGTCGGGTGGACGGCCGCCGTGACGCTGGCCGAGCTCGCCGAGGCCAGGCTCGTACCGATGGCGTTGGTGGCGGTGACGCTGAAGGTGTAGTCCGTGCCGGGGGTGAGACCGGTCACGTCGCACTCGTCGATCTCGGGCGACCTGACGGTGTAGGTGCACGTGAACCCGCCAGGCGACGAGGTGGCGGTGTAGCTCGTGATCGTCGACCCGCCATTGGTGTAGGGCGGGTTCCAGCTCACGGTCACCAGGCCGTCGCCGCGCGAGGCATAGGCGTTGGTCGGCGCGCTCGGCACCGTGAGCGGCACGTGCGGGGTTCCCTGCACGATCACCGACCCATTCGTCGGACCGAAGCCGATCGTGTTGAGGAACACCTGCACGTCATAGGTGTGGCCGTTGTCCAGCTGGGAGATCGTGCACGTGTGGATCTGCGCGTGGACGTCGCACCCGTCGACGGGCTGGCCGAACTCGCTGACCACTGCCCGGTAGGGACCGTCGTGGACCCCCGGGTTGGGCGCAGGAGCCTGCCAGTTGATCGTGAGCTCGGAGTCGCCCTCGACGACCGAGACGTTGGTGGCCGCCCCGAGGTGGTCCGTGGGGGTGATCTGCATGGTCGCTGTGGTGGTCCCCTTGGCGTTGGTCCCCGCCACGCTGACGGTGTAGGTGGTCCCCATGGTCAGTCCGGTCAGCGTGCAGCGCAGCGCCCCGGCGCCGATGTCGGCGAGCGTGCAGGTCTCGTCGCCCGGAGAGGCGGTCAGTGTGTAGGAGTCCACCGGCGAGTCACCGAGCTGGGGAGCGCCGACCATGATCGTGGCGCTGGTCGGCTGGATCTGCGCGCCGAGCTGGGGCGACCTCGGTGCGGACAGTGGCATCCCCGAGCCGCTCGTCGAGGACAGGCCGTACCCGTTGGCGTTCGTCGCCACGACGGACACGTCGTAGGTGACGCCGTTGGTCAGCCCCGTGACGGTGCAGCTGTCCGACTCGGGCGAATCCACGGTGTACTCGCACGTGCCCCAGTCGTCGAGGGGCTCGTTGCCCGCCGTCACCGTGTAGGAGATGATCGGCCGTCCGCCATCGGAGGCAGGCGGGTTCCACGAGACATCGAGGAAGCCGTTCCCGGTGGTCACCGAGACGTTGGTCGGTGGGCCCGGGACGGTGCTCGGCATGGAGGAGGCCGTGGCTGCGCTCGACGAGTAGGTGGTGCTGTTGGCCGTGTACGACACCACGGCGCTGAGCGAGTAGGTCGTGCCGTTGGTGAGGCCGGTCACGGTGCAGGTGGTGGCGCCGATTGTGGCTGGGGTGCACTGGTGGCCGCCGGGGGTGGCGGTGACGGTGACAGCCCCGGCTCCTGCGTTCGACGACGGCATCGTCCACGAGGTGGCCAGCGTGCTGTCGCCCGGAGTGGCCGAGAAGCCGGTCACCGGGTCCGGGTTGCCCTCGGGAGCCTTCGACGTCGCCGACGACGCGTCAGAGGTGCCGATACGGTTGGTCCCGGTGACGGTGACGGAGTAGCTGATGGTGTCGAGCAGGCCGGAGATCGTGCAGGACAACGTCCCGCTGTAGGGGTTCGTGCCGATGGTGACGCCTGACACCGTGCCGACGGTGCAGGTGGCCGAGCCGTCGACGACGCTGGCTGCCGTCACCGTGTATCCCGTCGGTGATCCCGATGCCGACGCGGTCCAGGTCGCCGTCAGGGTCCCGTGTCCGGCGGTGACCTGGGTCAGCGCCGGCGCGGCGGGCTTCGAGAAGGTAATCGCCCCGGCCTCCGAGACCGGTCCGAGGACCACCACGGCCGACGAGGCCATGGCGATCGGGACCACCATGGCCAGGGTCCTGCGCACAGCACCTCGAAGCCCCGAGAGGGCGCCGGACCGGCTCACCGGCCGAACATCATCGCTTTGCTGTGCCATTGCCGTCACCTGATCCTCGCTCGGGCGGGGAGCACCGGGAGCGGTGCGGCCCGCAGGCTGCAGCAGTGGACAGTAACGTCTTACTAATAGGTATGCAACGTCTTCCTCATCTCATCCCACCTCACCTCGGCCGCCACGCGTCGGCCACCAACGGAGGTAAGGGTCCATGGAGCTCGAGGCGGCCGCACCACCCACCGCCACCTAGGCTGAGCCCACGATGACCGACCGCCTCCAGCTCATCGACTCCTACCTCGATGCCGCAGAGGCCGTGTACCAAGCTGAGGGGATCGACGCCGTCACCGTGGCCCGGCTCACCGCCGACCTCGGGATCGCCGCCCCTGCGCTCTATCGGGTCTTCGAGGGCAAGGACGCCCTGCTGCTCAACCTCTACTGGCGCCTCCTCGCCCGGGGCGCCCTCGAGCTCGACCTCGGCGGGGGCCCCCGAGCCCTGATCGTCTCGCTGGCCCGCTACTCGCGATCGATGGTGATCGAGCACCCGGACCTCGCCCAGCGAATGTTCTCGGTCACCGACATCCACGGCTCGTCCACCCTGGCCGAGGAGCTCGTGGCCGGAGCGCTGATCGAGCTCGGGTTCACCGGGGACGACCTCGTGCAGCGGTTCCAGATGCTCGAGCTGCTCGTGGTCGGGGGGAGCCAGTACGACGCGGCCCGGGCCCGAGACGGCTGGCGGCAGGGAGCCCGGCGCTACCGGCAGATCGCCATCCCCGAGATCCGACAGGTGGCCCAGGACCCGGATGGCCTGGCCCAGTCCGCCGACGCGGCGTTCTTGGCCCTCGTCGACCTCATCCTCGACGCCCCGCCACAGCCCGCGCCCTGAGCCGACCAGGGACAGCGACGCCAGGCGCTCAGCGAGGTCTTCCACCAGGACGGGCCGCACCCACGCCGGAGGCCGCCACCGCGGTCGAGGGCCCTGGCTGTCACTGCCGTCCGTAGACTGAGAGGTCCGATGCGCTCGTCCTCCCTCCCATCCGTCCATGGCCATCCGTAGGCGGCCGGCGGCGGCCGAGGCGCAGGACGAGGGCCGCTCGGGCGAGCTCATCGCCGCCCTTCGCCAGTCGGTCGATGCCCGCACCTTTGCCCGGGGCGAGGCCTACGCCGAGAAGGGCAAGGTGCTCGACCTCGAGTGGACGGTGCACGGGAGCACCCTCGAGGGCTCCATCCAGGGCTCTCGCGACGAGGTCTACGACACCTCGGCCGAGATCCTGGTGGACCGGCAGGGCGTCGCCCGATCGGTCGACGGGAGCTGCTCGTGCCCGGTGCGCCAGCGCTGCAAGCACATGGTGGCGTTGGTCCTCGCCGCCGCCGCCCACCAGCGGCTGCTCGACGACCAGGTCCCGTCCGTCACGTCGAGCGGCCGGACCGCCCAGCGCTCGTCGTGGGAGGCCCTGCTCGACGGGGCCGTCGCCTCGCCTCCGGCCGACGAGCCCGACGTGGTCCAGGGCCTCGGCCTCCAGGTCGACGTCGTGCTCGAGCGGGATCGTCGCACCACGGGCTCGACGCCCAGCCAGCCCCGGATCCGCCTCCAGCCGGTGCGACGAGACGAGGGGCGCATCAAGCGCGCCGGCTGGACCACCAAGGGGGTGACCTGGGGCACGCTCGACGGCATGCGCCGTGGCTGGCAGGCCGGCGGCCAGGTCGACGCGCAGGTCCTCGCCCTCAAGGAGCTCCGAGCGCTCGCCCAGATCAACGAGGCCAACGCCTACTACCGGCCGGACGACACCGTCTGGCTCGACGCCGTGCGCAGCCGGCGGGTCTTCGACCTGCTCGAGGAGGCCGAGGACCTCGGCGTCACCCTGGTGACGGGTCGCTCCGGCAGCCGCGAGGTCGTCCTCCACCGGCACCCCGCCGAGGCGGTCCTCGACGTCCGCCGGTCGACCGACGGCCTGGTGCTGTGGCCCTCGGTGATGGTGGACGACGTCGAGGTGGACCTCGACAGCTCCCGCCTGCTCGGCCCGACCTCCCATGGCATCGCGTGGTGGGCGACGGACCTCGCCACCGGCGAGGTCGACGAGCTCCACCTCGCCCGCCTCGGCACCTCCCTCGACCCCGCCCTCCTCGGCCTGCTGCGCGCCGGGAGGGTCTCGATCCCCGAGGAGGACGCCGAGCGCTTCCTCGAGGGCTACGCCCCCGACCTCGCCGAGCGACTGCGCCTGGTGTCGGGCGACGACTCGGTCGACTTCCCCGCCCCGCGCTCTCGTCACCTGCTGTTGACCATCGACCCGCTCGGTGGCGAGCACCTCCACCTCGCCTGGTGCTGGATCCGGCCCGGGTCGCGGGTGGCCAAGCCCGGCACCCTCCACAGCGCACCGGGCGAGCCGGTCGACCCGGTGGCCGAGGGACGGCTGCTCGATGGCATCACCAACCTCCTCGCCGACTCCGAGCAGCTCGTGGCCCACAGCCCCGACGGCCCACAGCTCTCCGCCTCCACCCTGCTCACCGGCGGCGACATGCTGGGCTTCCTCACCGACGTCCTGCCCCTGCTCGAGGCCATGGAGGGTGTCGAGATCGAGCACCTCGGCGAGATGCCCGGCTACCGGGCGGCCACGAGCGCTCCCGTCGTCACGCTCGGCGGCGAGGACGGAGGCGACTGGTTCGACCTCCGGGTGACCGTGTCGGTCGACGGCGAGGACGTGGCCTTCAAGGAGCTCTTCATCGCCCTGGCCGAGGGCGACGAGTTCATGGTCCTGCCCTCGGGGACCTTCTTCCCCCTCGACTCCGACGAGCTACGCCAGCTCGCCGCCCTGATCGAGGAGGGTCGAGCCCTCTGGTCGGGCTCGTCGGGTGCGGTTCGGGTCGGCCGCCTCCAGGCCGGGTGGTGGGAGGAGATCGCCGCCCTGGGCGTCCTCGATGCCCAGGCCAGCGCCTGGCAGGAGTCGGTGGCCGAGCTGCTCAGCTCCCACGGCCCCGTCGCCCACGAGGTGCCCGCCGGGATCGACGCCACGCTCCGGGCGTACCAGGTCGACGGCTTCCGGTGGCTGGCGCACCTCCACGCCCACGGCCTCGGCGGGATCCTGGCCGACGACATGGGCCTCGGCAAGACCCTCCAGGCCCTCGCCCTCATGGCCCACGTCAACGAGGCCGACCCGGACGCGCCCCCCTTCCTGGTGGTGGCGCCCACCAGCGTGGTGGGCAACTGGGCGTCGGAGACGGCCAGGTTCGCCCCCGGCCTCCGCGTGGCCACCATCTCCGAGGGCCTGGCCCGGCGAGGCGTGGAGATCGACGGGGAGATCGACGGCGCCGACGTGGTGATCACCTCCTACGGCCTGTTCCGCCGCGAGTTCGAGGCCTACGAGTCCGTGGCCTGGTCGGGCCTGTTCCTCGACGAGGCGCAGTTCGTCAAGAACCACACCTCCCAGGCCAGCCGCCGGGCCCGGATGCTCTCGGTGCCGTTCAAGGTGGCCATCACCGGCACGCCGATGGAGAACAACCTGCTCGAGCTGTGGTCGCTCTTCGCCATCGCCGCGCCCGGCCTCCTCGGGTCGACCGAGAAGTTCAAGGCCCACTTCGCCGGCCCCATCGAGAAGCGCCAAGACGCCGAGCGGCTCGTCGAGCTGCGCAACCGCATCCGGCCCTTCATGCTCAGGCGCACCAAGGAGCTCGTGGCCACCGAGCTGCCACCCAAGACCGAGCAGGTCCTCGAGGTGGACCTGTCGCCCAAGCACCGCAGGGTCTACGACACCTACCTCGCGCGCGAGCGCAGCCGGGTCCTCGGCCTCCTCGACGACATGGACACCAACCGCTTCGAGATCTTCCGGTCGCTCACCCTGCTGCGCCAGGCCAGCCTCGATGTGGGCCTCGTCGACGTGGCTCACGCGGCGGTGCCGTCGACCAAGCTCGAGGTGCTCGCCGAGATGGTGGGCGACGTGGTGGCCGAAGGGCACAAGGTCCTCGTCTTCAGCCAGTTCACCCGCTTCCTGACCAAGGCCGCCGAGATGGTGACCAGCCTCGGGATCGAGGTCTCCTACCTCGACGGCAAGACCAAGGACCGCCAGGCGGCCATCGAGCGCTTCCGCCAGGGCGACGCCTCGGTGTTCTTGATCAGCCTCAAGGCCGGTGGGTTCGGCCTCAACCTGACCGAGGCGGACTACTGCATCCTGCTCGACCCCTGGTGGAACCCGGCCACCGAGGCTCAGGCCGTCGACCGCACGCACCGGATCGGCCAGACCAAGAACGTCATGGTCTACCGGCTCGTGGCTCGTGACACCATCGAGGAGAAGGTCATGGCCATGAAGGCCAAGAAGGCGGCGCTCTTCGACGACGTCATCGACTCGGGTGAGCTCAGCCAGGGCGGCCTGAGCGCGGCGGACATCCGAGGGCTGCTCAGCTGAGCCCGGCTCTGGCGTCGGCTCGGCGTTCAGGCCCAGAGTGAGGCGATCGGGACCGCCACGATTCGCTCGTCGAGCGTGAACACCGAGGGTCCGGTGTGGAACACGACACCGAGTACGAAGCGATCGTCGATCTTGTCGCGGAGCCAGGCCAGGTGTCGCGCGTCAGATCGGGATGGGGACGCACTGGCCTTGATCTCGCAGGCGATGACCCGCCGTCCGCGGATCTCAGCAACGAGATCGATCTCGTGGCGACCCTGCTGCTCCCGAAGGTGGTGGAACACCGGCCGGCAGCGCGTGACCGCTTGTTCAGCCCGGAGCTGTGAGAGCACGAAGGTATCGATGAGACGGCCGAGGAGATCCGAGTCACGCATGACCGTGTCCACGTCTGCCCGCAGGACCGCTGCGACAAGACCAGGGTCGACGAAGTAGCGCTTCGGACCTCGTACCAAACGCTGCAGGCGATTCGACGACCATGCTGGGATCGCCTCGAGGACGAACAGGTCGCTCAGCAGACGCTCGTAGGCACCTGCGGTCCTCCGGTCGAGCCCCGTCGCATCCAGGATCGTCTGCTCGGACACGAAGCCTGCAGCGTTGACCGCCGCCGCATCGACGTAGCGACGGAGCTTCGCGGGGTCACGAAGCTGCCCGAGCTCCACGGCGTCGCGGGTGATCAGCTGATCCACGTAGCTCTCGAGCCACCCCTCGCGGGCCGTCGGCTCCTGGCTCAGGGCGGAGGGGAATCCGCTTCGGAGCGCCAACTCGATGTACCCACGGAGGTCAGGGGGGTCAGCGGGGGTCTCGACTGGCGCATCCTCGACGATGCGATCGAAGAATGCAGATCCCGAAGTCCTCCCGATCTGCTCGCGCATCGACATCCCCTGCAGTGTGATCCGCACCACTCGACCGGTCCCCGGCCAGGTCTCCCCCGAGAGGTCACCTCGCACCGAACCGGTGATCACGAAGCGCCCAGGTCGAGGGTCCTCGTCCACGCTTCGCTTCACTGCGCCGAGCACGCCGGGCACCTCCTGCCACTCATCGATGAGCACCGGCTCAGCGAGCCCTCGGAGCGCTGCGTCAGGATCAGCGATGAAGGCGCCCGCCTCCGCCGCGCGGTCGAGCCGCACCACCGTCGTCGATCGCCGGATCGCGGTCGTCGTCTTGCCCGCAGCTCTGGGTCCGACCAGCATCACGGCTGACTGGGCTGCCATCACCTCGTCGAGCAGCGGATCGATCAACCGATTGCGATAGCGGTCCACGGGATGATCCTATCGCGTAATCCCTGATTTACGCATCATCTACTCCCTGTTTTGCGCATTATCTGGTCCCGTATTTACGCGCACCTGTTTCCTATGACAGTCACGGGATGACGCCGCTCCTGTGCGGCTGGGTGCTGAGTTGCACATCGGTGAACCGGAACCGCTCGGCCCAACCCGGTCGGTGTGCGTCGAGATCACGGTGCAGCTCAACCGCATCGAGGTGCCGGGAGCAGGCCCGCGACCCTCTGCCAGGCGATGATCCGCGCCCCCGTCGGACTGTGGCTCAGCTGCCCGAGGTCGAGGCCAGCGTGGAGGCGAAGATCTGCCAGGCCAGCAGGCTCTTGGCCACCAGCGAGAGCACCACGTAGGTCTTCTCCCCCACCAGGTAGTCGGCGAAGCGACCCACCTTCTTGTACTGCAGCCACTGGGTGACGGCGAAGCAGTTGAAGAAGACGAAGAGCGAGACGTAGATGCCGTAGACGAAGCCGGGCGGGTGGGCCGAGGCGCCGGGGCCGATCAGGTAGACCCCGACCGCCACCCAGGGCACGATGCCGGCCAGGCAGCCGATCCAGAACGGCCCGAGGCCGCCGCCGGGCGACTCGTAGCGCTCCTGCATCCAGCCGAAGCCGATCATCGAGGCGTTGACCCCGGCCAGGGCGATCAGGCCGGCGATGTCGCTGATGCCCGTGAGCATGGCGATGAGCACGATCATGATGGACGAGCTGAGCGAGTACTCCACCCAGCGATAGGGGTTGCGCTGCTTGGCCAGGTTGGCCGTGTACGACCCCCACTTCGGCCCGGCCACGGTGAAGTGGGCGATCGACGACAGGGCGAAGAAGGCGAAGATCGCCCAGGCGAAGCTGAGGTGGAACAGGGTCACCGCCTGCGTGCCGACCCCCGGCCCGGGCGGCCCGGTCATGTAGTGGGCGGTGACCGGCAGGGCGAAGCTGTTGGCCAGCAGCACGATGATGATGGCCTGCACCAGGTGGAGGCCACCGGCGGCCAGGTTCCAGGTTCTGAGTCGAGCGACCGTTGCGTCCATGCAGGTGACCGTAGCCCCCGAGCCGCCTCGATGACGCCAGGACCGTAGAATCCTCCGGTGCCGCGCACGGAGATCGGCGTCCGAGACCCCCGGAGCAGGACGGCCGAGGACGAGAGCTTCGACCGCCTCGCCGCCGCCCACCGAGCCCTCGAGGTCATCCGGGTCTGACCTCCGCCTCGAGCGAAGCCCGCCATCGACGACGGCATCAGGCCGCCGGTCGCTACGGGAGGTCGGGACCCTCGTGCACGTCGTAGGACGGGACCGGGACCGGCGAGGTCGCCATCCGGGCCGCCAGCGCCTCGGCCGGGAGGCCGGCGGCGGTCATCTGCGCCAGCGAGCGCCGACCCGACAGGGAGCGGAACAGCTCGAAGTCGGAGATCCCGAGCGCCTCGATCTGCTCGGCGAGGAGAGGTTCGGAGCGGCGCAGTCCCATCAGGAAGAAGGTCGACCCGATGCGGACAGCGTCGTCGTCACGCGCCCCGGGCGCGCCCAAGGCGAGGCGCAGGTCGTGCTCGTGGGTGGTGCGGTCCATGACGATCTGGAGGTTGATCGGCTCGGGGATGGCGAGCAGCACCGCATCGAACCGGTCTGCTCCCTCGGCCCACTCGGCACAGAGGGTGGCCACGTCCTTGCCGCCATGGCGCTCGACCTGTGAGGCGGTCCAGGCGTCGGAGGCGGCGCCCTCGACCCGACCGCTGGCGATGTCGCCCTCCGCGCCGCGCAGGTGGCAGAGCAGGTCGGTGACCGTCCACTCCGGGCAGGTGGGGACGACCGTGGCCGCCGCCTCGGCGTCGAGATCGCGCACCAGGGCGATGACCCGCTCGCGCACCCCCTGCGAGGCGGCGAGGACGAGCTGCGGGTCGATCGTTGGTTCCACCACGCCAGACCCTATTGCCCCGAGGGCCTCCCCCGCTCCCAACCGGGGAGGAGCCGAGCGTCAGGCGTCGTCGACGGCGCTGGCCAGGCCGGCCACGACGAAGAACGCCACCCAGAGCAGCACGGCGAGGAGCCAGAGGTGGGTGAAGAACGGGAGGGCCAGCGCGGGGAGGACCATGAAGAACCACAGGACGAAGACCCAGGTGTGACCCTCGTGCATCAGGATCAGCATCGCCCAGGCGGCCACGGCGAAGATCGAGGTGGCGAGCAGTGAGGCGAGCAACGTCAGGAGGCCGCCGAGGACCCTCACCAGGTCACCTCATGGCCGTTGGGGAGATGGCCGTGGAGGAGATGGTCGTGGAGGAGATGGCCGTCGGAGAGGAGCATGCAGTCCATCGCATGATGGTGCTCCGGGGCTGTGACAGATCCCGCCGCCGTCTCGGCGTGCCCGCCAGGCGCTGGCTCAGCCCAGGTCGGAGCGGGCCGCCACCTCGGCCGAGGCCCGCGACGCCGACCGGAAGATCCCCTGGCTCATGAGCGAGGGCTCGGCTCGTCGGCGCGCGTCGTAGATGGCGGCGCGCTCAGCGTGGATGCCTGCGTCGTCGGGGGCCGCCCACCCGGCGAGGTCGGCGAGGTGGCAGGCGAGGCGAAGATCGGACTCGACCAGCTGAGTCGCCCGACGGATCAGGACCTCGGGTCCGCCGGCGAGGGCGGACAGCTCGGCGGCCACGACGGCGTCGGGCGAGGGCTTGAGCCGAGACGCCGCCCCGTCCCACCAGCCGCCGTTGAGCCGCCAGATGTTGCGGATGACGAACTCCGGCTCGTCGTAGTAGGGCCGGAGGTAGGGCTTGGCCAGGATCTCGTCCGGGACGGTGACCGTGTGGATGATGGCGTCGAGGGTCTCGCCAGCGTTCATCATGGCGATCACCTGGTCGACCAGCGTCTCGAGCGTCGAGGCGATGTCGTCGAGCACCCCGGCGATGCGCTCGCGACCCTCGATGGGCAGGCCGTGGGCGGGGATGAGCAGCTCGGGGCCCTGGGCGATCATCGTGCGCAGGGCGGCCGCCCACTCGGCCGCGTAGCGCTGGACCTTCTGGGGGTTCCCCGCGTTCGGGTAGTTCCAGATGATGAAGTCCCCGGAGAACAGCCAGCGACGCTCGGGCAGCCAGGCCCACAGGTGGTCGTCGGTCTCGCCGCGGGCGTGGTGGAGCTCGATGGCCGTGTCGCCGACCGTGAAGGCGTGGACGTCGGAGAAGGTGACGTCGGGCCGCAGCGTGGCGGCTGGGATGAAGCGGGTGGCGCCCTCGGTCAGGGTGAGGCCCATGTCGCTCGGGATGCCGCCGAACTGGCGCTGGTTGATCAGCAGGTTCCAGTCGTTCGTCAGGTTGTAGCGGTCCATGCGGGCGCCGACCCGCTCGTGGCCCCGGACGGTCGGCAGCGGCTGGCCCGCGCTCTCGGCGTCGGCGGCGAAGGCGAAGCTGCCCCCGATGTGGTCGGCGTGGCCATGGGTGTAGACGAGGTCGGACACCGGGGCCTCGCTCCAGGTCCGCATGGCGCCGACCACCGCCGAGCCGGTCATGGCGGCCGAGGCGTCGAAGACGACGAGTCCGTCACCGGTGTCGAGGATGGCGGAGTGGCTGAAGCTCTCGACCACGGCCAGGCCCTGGGCGAGCTCGGTCAGCTCGTTGGTGACGCGGTTAACCGGCTCGGTGATGGTGCCGGAGTCGATGGTGCGCGAGGAGAGCTCGAGAGGGTCCATGGCCCGACCCTACCGAGGAGGCCCCTTCAGAGCACGGCTGCGATCAGGCTGGTCGCCTCGACCGCATCGACGGAGCGGTCGACCTCGATGAGGCGCCAGCGCTCCGGAGCCTCGTGCTGGTCAGGGTCCTCGCACAGCACGGCGGTGCCGTCCTCGAGCGTCCGGAAGCCGACGAAGATCCTCCGGTGGTCGACCTCGAGGAACCGTGCCGCCACCCGCAGCAGCGGATAGCCGCCGCCGATCGCCGTCAGGCTCCAGCGATACCGGCCGCCCTTGGTCTCGACGTAGATCCGCCGCGCCCCCGAGTCCGAGGCCGCCGCCACCGCCTCGGCGACCGCCGGAAGCGTCGACCAGGTCCTCGTGCTCTCGAGGTGGTGCGCTCGACTGCTGAACCGCTGCTCTGCCATGGCTCCTCCATCGCGTGGCGTTCGCACCGTGCCTCTCGGTCGGTTGCGGCAGGGTCATCGGGCCACGGCCCTCGGCTGCTCTTGATGGTCGACGCCAGCGTACGGCGGCGGTGTGACGGGCTGTCCCGCCGAGCAGCCGAGACGCCCGCTCGGGAGCTGGCCCTACTGCGAGTTCTGGAGCACGCTGACGACGGCACCGATGACGATCAGCACGATCATGAGCGTGCGGGCCTGGTCGCTCAAGCGCAGCGACCAGCTGGTCGACCCCGCCTCGTCCTGGTCCACCGAGGCCTCGGTGTCGCCGAGCACGCCCCAGGGGTACTCGGCGGTGAGCAGCGTGTAGTAGCCACCGAGGCGCGTCTGGTACCGCACGGCCGCCCTCGTCACCTCGAAGAGCGAGCGGGGCATCGAGCCGGTGAAGGTGATCATGGCCCAGCTGGCGATGGAGACCACGCCCAGACCGGCGGCCACCACCGAGGCCACCACCGAGGCCGGCACGACGAGGATGAGGCGGAACAGCACCGCCAGGCGGTTCATCGGGACCCGAGGCGGGACGGCGACGGCGATCGGGTAGGTCGGCTCCTCCTCGAGCGAGTACGGCGGGTACTCGTCGGTGAGGAAGTAGAGGTAGCCGGTGACCCGGGTCTCCCAGCGCAGCACCCCGGTGAGGAACTCCTCGGCGAACGCCGGGAGCTCGCCGGTGAACAGGGCCCCGAACCACCCGAGCACCAGGACGAAGAACGCGGCGATCCCGAGGAACACCAGCACGATGAGCTGCGGGATCACCCAGATGATGCGGAGCGCCGCGGTGAGGCGGTTGCGCTGCGTGGGCTGGAGCGACCGGAGCCCGATCGGGATCGGTCCAGCGCTCGGTCCGCTCGTCTAGCTGGTCATGGTGGCCTCCCCGCGGTGCCCTCGATGGAGGCTGTGCCACACCCGTGACTCCACGGGCGCGAGCCTTGGACGCCCGCACCCTCAACCTACGACCCTGCGGGTGCTCATCGCAGGGCAGGCGCCTGGGTTCCCTCAGGCAGCCACCACCTCGACGGTCGGGTGCGGGGCCAGTCGGCCGTCGGTGGTCACCAGCGCCAGGCCGAGGGCGTCCGCCAGCTCGACGTAGAGCGCGTCGGCCAGGCGGAGGTTCGACCGACGCGCCCAGGCCCCCTCGAGGAGCCCAGACACGGGATGGGCGACCACGGGGGCGGCGGCGAGACGAACGAGCAGGAGGTCGACGTCGGAGGCGGCGAGCGCGTCGGCCCGGCTGAGCCGTCCGAGCGCCGAGAGGACCTCGGCGGCGAGATGAGCCGGAGCGTGGAGGGCGTGGCCACGGAGCCGACGTCCGACGGCCTCGCCGAGCGGGCCGCCGAGGAGGAGGTCGACCATGGCCGACGCGTCGATCACCAGCTCAGCCATGGTGGGTGGTGGGCTCGTCTCGACCATCGTCGATGGCCACGAGGACCGCCTCGTGGTCGGGTCGGCTGCTCGGCGGGAGGAGGGTCTCGAGCCAGCCATCGGTCGACGCCTCGAGCAGTGCCGCGCGGATCGCCGCCTGGGTGAGCGCCGAGACGTTCAGCACCGCATCCCGAGCCTGCTCGGCGAGTTCGTCAGGGAGGTAGACGTTGATCCGGGCCATGCGCATATCATACACACTCTCCAACTTCTCCCGCCAATGTGCGCCGGCACGCAACGGTCGACCGGCGAGACCCCGGTGCGGGGTGGCCGGACGAACGTGCGACCGGATCCTGAGAGACTCGCCAGATGGGACAGTTCGACGGCAGGGAGTACCAGGCCCGCATCGACGCGATGGTGGCCGGAGGCAAGGACGTCCACGGCGAGGTGAGGCTCGTCCTCGGGCTCGAGCCCACCTGCGTCCTCGACGCCGGGTGCGGCACCGGCCGGGTGGCCATCGAGCTCGCTCGGGACGGGATCGAGGTCGTCGGGGTCGACGTCGATGCCTCGATGCTCGCCGAGGCCCGACGCCGAGGCCCGGGCCTCGAGTGGATCGAGGCGGACCTCGCCAGCCTCGAGCTCGGGCGGACCTTCGACGTGGTGCTCCTCGCCGGCAACGTCCCGCTCTTCTGCACGGACTCGAGGCGCCACGACCTCGTGGCGTCCTGTGCCCGGCACGTGCGCCCGGGCGGATCGATGGTCGCCGGGTTCTCGCTGGGGCGGGGCTACGGCCTCGAGTCCTTCGACGCCTCGTGGGCATCCGCGGGCCTCGAGCTCTGGGGGCGGTGGTCGACCTGGGAGCTCGACGCGTTCGCCGAGACCTCCGACTACGCCCTCACGGTCCTGCGCCGGCCCTGAGCCCGACGGGGTCAGTGCAGCCGTACGTCCTGTCGTCGCAGCTCGTCCTGGATCTCGTCGATCGGGACCTCCGCCGGGTCGACGCCCAGCCGGACGGCCAGCGCGGCGGCCACGCCGGCCCCCTGTCCGGTCACCACGCAGCAGGCCATGTTGCGGGTGGCGGCGTGAGCCACGCGGTCGCCGCCTGACGACCGCCCGGCAACCAGCAGGCCGCCCACGCCGACCGGGGTGATCGACCGGAACGGGACCTCGAAGTAGCGGCCCGTGGTCGGCAGGATCAAGATGCCGTAGCCGTCGATGAACTCGGGGAAGATGCCGATCGAGTCGGCGAAGCGGCCCTGGTCGCGCACGTCGGCCTCGGTGAGGTCATGGGCCGAGACGATCTTGCGGGTGTCGCGCACCCCCAGCGTCGAGCCGAGGTTCCGCAGGCGGCTCTCCTCGCAGCCCGGCACGTAGCGCCGGATGGCCTCGATCACCTGGCGGACCTGACGGCGCCCCTCGATCTCGCCCCGGGTGAGCGCGTCAGGGTCCGTCCCGTCGATGCCGTCGAGGTGGACGAGGTTGAGGTAGGTCAGCTCGCCCGAGTCGTGCACCGCCCCCCAGGTCCCCCCGATGGTGACCAGCTCAGGTGGCAGGAGGCCGTCGGCGATGGCCGCCTTGAACGGCTTGGACAGGAAGGGGGAGAACAGCTCGTCCTCCTTGCCGTCGGTCTCGACCACCCACTCGCCACCGCCGGACCAGTCGGCATAGGTCTGCGGGTCGGCGGCCACGCCGTCGAGGAAGCGCCGACGGTCCACCCCGGCGAGGTGGAAGATCACCGAGGTCGCCATCATGTCCTCGACCGGGGTGGTCCTCGTGGCCGCGCCCGCTCGATGCGCCACGTCGGCGTCGCCGGTGGCGTCGATGGTCACCTCGGCCAGGAGCGCCTCTCGGCCCGCCTTCGACTCGACGACCACGCCCCTGACGCGGCCGGCCTCGACGATCGGCGCGGCGAAGGTCCGGTGCAGCATCGGGGTGATGCCCGCCTCGACCACCAGGTCGTCGGCCACGGCCTTGAAGCCCTCGGCGTCGAGCTCCATCGAGAGCGACTGGCCCTCGGGGACGGCGGCACCGGCCGCGGCCGCCGCCGCCTCGAGCTCGACGAGGATGCCGCCGGCCTCCACCGTCGCCTCGTGCCGATACCAGGCGAGCCCCTCGACCCCGACGGCGGTGATGTTGCCGCCGAAGAACCCGAAGCGCTCCACGAGGCCGACCCGCGCTCCGGCTCGGGCGGCGGCGAGGGCGGCGGCGAGGCCGCCGGGGCCGGACCCGACGACGAGGACGTCGAAGCGGGCGACGACGTCGACCTGGCGCGCCGGCTCGGTGATGGTCGAGATGCTCGATGGCGCCACGGCGTCACGCTACGCGACCGGGTTGACCACCGCCCGAGGCGGGGAAGAAGATGCCGGGGAGCCATCCACGACCACCCGGGAGCCCCGCTCATGCCCTTCACCACCGAGCCGAGCGACGTCGACGTCATCGTCAGCGGCCTCCTCGGTGGCATCGACGTGTCGGGCGGCCCCACGCACGAGCAGCTCAGCATCCTCGGCGCCATCACCCGGCGGGTGTGGCGACGCGCCGACCTCGACCTCGCCACGATGGAGCGCCTGGGACCGGACGAGACCGCCGCCCGTCTCACCTCACCGTCGAGCCGGCGGCGGTTCCATGAGATCCACGTCGCCCTCGAGTCGTGCCGTCATCCGCAGACGCTGGAGCAGGTCGAGCTCGTCGAGCGCTACGCCGTGGCCATGGGGACCATGGGGCCGGACGCGCCGCTGTTCCGCACCTTCGTCGAGCACGGCACCGAACGGGCCACCGCCGACTACGACCGCTTCATCGCCGACCTCCTCGCCCGGCGCGTCGAGCCGTCCCTCGGTGCCACCCCGGCGGCGGCCGAGCCGGAGCTCGTCAGCCGGCTCGAGCGCTTCGCCGACCTGCCCGCCGACAGCCTCGGCGCGGCCTTCCTCGCCTTCTACGAGCGCAGCGGGCTCAGCCTGCCCGGTGCCACAGCGTCGAAGCTCAACCACTTCTTCGTCGCCCATGACATGACCCACGTCATCGCCGGGATCTCGACCACCGCCGAGGGCGAGGTGGCCCTGAGCGCCTTCCAGATGGGGATGGACGACAACGACATCAACGCCGGGGCGCTGCTGGCCTCGCTGATCGCCCACGAGGCCGGGTTCGGCACGCCCGGCACCTTCGAGCCCGAGTCCGAGACCCTGGACAGCGACCAGGCGGCGGAGCTGCTGGCCGCCGAGCTGGCCAGGGGAAGCCGATGCCGGGCCGACTTCTCGCTCGTCGACCACTTCGCCCTGGCCCCGCTGCCGCTGGCCGAGGTGCGCGAGCGGTTCGGCGTCGAGGCGCCAGACGACCCGGACGACGGCCACCACCTCTGGTAGCCAGCGTCGTGAGTCCGGCGGTGTCGTCCCGCCGGGAGGCGGCCTGCTGCGCTAGCGATGGACCTCGGCGACCATGGCCCGAGCGAGATCGAGGGTCCCCCTGGCCGGCGGGCTGATGGCGAGCCCCTCGTACCAGGACGGGTCGGCCTCAGGGTGCACGCCACAGGCGAGCACCCTGCCCTTGCCGCAGGGGGCGACGACGGCCGCGGGACGGCCGTCGTCATAGGTGGCGAGCACCCGGCCTCCTCGGCCCGGGCGCAGGGTGAAGCAGGGACCGTCCTGGTAGAAGACCTGACGGTCCTCCCCCGCCCAGTTGACGGTGACCACCGCCGGGTCGAGTCCGGTGACCGACGCGCCGGGGGTCCCGGTCCACTCCCAGCTGTTGCCGGGCAGCAGGTCGTAGCCGGGCCCGTGGCCGGCCATGTAGCCCCCCATGCAGATGCCGAGGTAGCGACCACCGCTGCGCACCCATCCCCGCAGGAGCGCCGCCTTGGGCTGGACCAGCCGCCAGGCCGCGTCGTAGTCGTCTCCCCCGCCGCCGGGCTGGACGTAGAGCGATGCCCGGGCGAGGGTGGCCGCCGTGATCGGGACGTCGCCGTCGGGCCCGCAGTAGAGGACCCGCATCGGCGAGGGACCCGAGGCGAGGATGTCGCCGATCGAGAAGGCGCAGCCCGGGTCGCAGGCCGGGCCCAAGTAGACGAGTGCCAGCGGCAGCGCTGATGCCCGAGGCGTCGCACCTGCGCGCGCCGTCGCGACCGCCGCCGGTGCGGCGAGTCCGACGGCGCCCGCCAGCGACAGGAACGACCGCCTCGAGAGCCTCGTCTCCGGTGCCATCCGCCGACCCTACCGAGGCCGATCGGCATCGGTCTGGTCGCCCCTCGACCGAATGTGTCGCCCATGGGATGACGTCAGGTCGTGTCGCACCCGACTGCGATCATGGGCCCATGGCCGCCCGACGAGACACCACCGTGACCCTCCGCGACGAGCAGCGGGACGACAGCTCGTCCAGCCTCCGCGCCCGGATCACCACCGAGGGCGAGCTCGAGCTCGTGGGACAGGACCTCGGGCCCATGACGTCGATGGTCTCGGACGACGGCGAGTACGAGTACTACTGGAACGTCCCGGTCGAGAACCTGCCAGCCCTGCGTGAGGTCCTCGGCGCTCCCGCCGACGTCGACCTCCTCGACTTCCTCGTCGAGCACTTCTCTGGCCCAGCGTCGCAGACGCTCGAGTCCCTGGTCTCGGGGTCCGGGCTCGGCACGCTCACGGTCATCTAGGGCGATGGCGGACGGCAAGCACGAGCACAGCGAGCACCTGACGTTCGCCGGTGGCGTCCGAGCGAGGATCACCGAGCTCCATCAGACGCGCACCTATGCCGGACTGCTCGACGGCGGACCGTCGCCGTCGCTCGACCAGCGGCTGGTCGACCGGCTCGCCGAGCAGTGCTCGTCGCGTCCCGGCTGGCTCCTGCTCCGGCCAGACCGACCGACCGAGCCTCCGGCATCCCCCCGGCGACATGTTCCGCTTCCCGCCTTCCGTTGCCAGGCGACCCTGGTGACAGGCGACGGCGAGCTCGATGTGCTCTGGTTCCAGGATGCCCTCGCCCTCCCGATCGACCCGTCGGTGCTCGAGCAGCTGCGTCAGCTCGACTTCGGTGGGCACTGCCGGCCGCCATGGTGGATGGACGCCTGAGCCACCGTCGAGATCGAGCGTTGCTCGGCGGCCGGACACCAGCGGGCGCGGGTTCGTAGCATCTGGGCCATGGGAGCACGCTTGCGTCGGACGCTGATCGCGATCGCACTGGCGCTCCCGATCGTCCTCGCCGGGAGCGCGTTCCCCGATGACCCGGCTTCGGCGGCACCTCCCTCGGCGGCAAGCGGCTGCGCCGGCCTCGCCCACAGGATCCTCGTGCCGCCGTCGACCTCACAGCTGATCACGGTCCTCGTGACCGACCACCGCGCCACGACGGCGACGGTCCAGGCCTGGGGTCGCCAGCCCGACGGCTGCTTCGCCCGGCTCGGGCCCGCGCTCTCGGCGTTCGTGGGCTGGCACGGCACGAGCACGACGAAGCGCGAGGGCGACGGCGCCACGCCGGTCGGGACCTTCCGCCTCGGCGGGCGGCTCTACGAGATCGGCAGCCCCCTCCCCGGTGCCGAGCGCCACCAGCCGATCACGTGCGGGAGCTGGTGGGACGAGGATCCGCTCAGTCCTGACTACAACCGGTTCGTCCAGCTCCCCTGCGGCCAGCGGCCGACCTTCGGAGGTGGGTCCGAGGCCCTGTGGACCGAGCAGGTCGCCTACCAGCACCTCGTCGAGATCCGCTACAACGCTGGTCCCATCGTGCCGGGATGGGGATCGGGCATCTTCCTGCACGGCTCGACCGGGAGTCCGACGGCCGGGTGCGTGGCACTCCCCGGTGGGGTGCTCGAGCTCGTGCTGAGCTGGCTCGATCCGGCGCAGCGGCCGGTGATCGCCATCGGGACCAGGTCCGATCTCGGGACGACACCTCGATGATGCGGTCGAGCCGCGTGACCCTCCTTCATGGCCACGAGGTCCACGGCGGATTGACCAGCTCAGCCATGAGCCATCAAGCCTCAACTCTGCCTCACGTAGGCCTGTCTTGCAGTTTTTAAATTGCGATTTGGCGTCTTTTTGCAATCTATAACTTGCTATTCTGAGCAGAGCGTGCCAAGAGTAAAAAGGAGGCAACTCGTGAGACCGTCGATCTCTGCCGCCGGCCGCAGAGCCCTCGAGCAGCGCGTGGCGCCACTCCGTCAGGCCGCGGATCATGCCCCTCCCGTGGGCGGGTGGATACGTGCGACCCGTGAAGCGCTCGGCATGAGCGCGACGCAGTTCGCTGCGCGCTGCGGGGTCTCCCGCCAGGCAGCCCAGCAGAGCGAGCAGACCGAGGTGAACGGCTCGATCCGCCTCGCCACCCTCCAGCGCAGCGCAGAGGCGCTTGGTTGCAAGCTCGTGTATGCCTTCGTGCCTGACGGTTCGCTCGACGACCTCATGCGGCGGCAGGCGAGAGCACTGGCGTCATCGGAGCTCGCGGCCGTCGACCAGACGATGCTGCTCGAAGATCAGCGAGTCGACGACGACGTTGCTCGCCGACGTGCGGGTGAGCGGGCAGACGAGCTGCTCGCCTCAAGGCGCCTCTGGGACTCCCTGCCTCCTGCACTCTGATGACCCTGCGGCCAGAGGACTCCACGCCGCTGCACCCTGAGGAGGCTCTGGTCAACGTTGGGTCGTGAAGTGGTAGCCCTGTGCCGATCAGCGAATGGGTGGTGGGACCACCCCAAACTCGTCCTGGATGCTCGCCAGCTGCTCGTCCTTCCGGGCCATGAAGTCGATGGTGGAGATGTCACCGGTGCAGGCCTCGCCGCGGCGGAAGGCGTCGGCCAGCTCGTCGGCGGCCCCCGGGCGGTCGAGGACGCCCTCCTTGGGCACGAAGCCCGGGAAGTCGAGGGCGGCCGACTCGAAGAGGGCGAGGGAGGCCACGAGGCCGGAGAAGTGGTGGTCGAAGCCGCTGGCGGCGGTCAGCATGGCCTGGAGGGCGACCTCGTCGGACGGGGTGGTGCCGTATCCCGTCAGCACGTGCGTCACGTCGTGGTGCGCCAGCGACGGATCTCCGCCATCCGGCTCGCCGGGCAACGGCACGCCGAGGTCCGCGTAGAAGTCGAAGAGCCCCCGCCCGAGGCTCCCCTTCGCGCAGTGCTTGAGCGAGCGAAGCTCGGAGCCGAGGTCCGCGTCGTCGACGCTCTCGATCCCCGTGGCCGTCTCGCCGAAGCGCATCCAGTCGGCCATGACCCACTCACGGTGGCCGGTCTGGACATCGCGAGCGACCTGCGCGAGGCCCTCGCCACCGAGCGCATCGATGTAGCGCTCCGCCTGATCAGCCTGCTCGGCCAGGCTCGGGTGCCGGCAGAACTCGATCAGGATCAGCAGGTCGATGACCCGGTGGCGATCATCGTCGTCGACGACGGTGGCCAGCTCTCCCGACGTGCACGGCTCGAGCGCGTCGATGTCGAGCTCGAGGCCGAGGTAGCCGGTCGCCAGACTCTGGATCACCCGATGTTGCTCGGGGGTCGGGCCATCGCCGACGGTGGCGGCTCCAAGGAGTCCTCTGACGATCATCGATGGGTCTGCGTGCACGTCCGGAAGATACCAAGGTCGCCGGCCCACGGAGCATCCGCAACGTGTTCCTGCTCACGACACAAACAAGCACTACTCCGATGGCCCACCAGAAGCTTGACCTGTCCGGTCTCCTCGAACCACGCGAGGAGGTGAGGAGCACCGCGCGCATCGCCGTGATCGGCTGAATTCGGCGGTGTGTTCACTAATAACCTTCCATAGTCCAGACCGACTAGACTTCCCGTATGGGTCGAACGGCGAAGGCGGAGCTGGCGAAGCAGGGTCGAGACGCCGTCACCGAAACATTTGCCGCCCTCGGACAGCAGGCCACTTCCGGAGCCGACGGGGTGACCACCCTTGACTTCGATGGTCGTCATGTCGCATTCCAGGTGCACTGCGCCTCGACCTGCTCACCGGAGGTGGCCCACCGCCTCGTCACCGCAGAGCGCCCGTCACGCGCTCCGGCACCACTCTTGGTGGCGGACCTGGTTGCGGCGACCGCGCGGTCGATCCTCGTCGACAGCGGATGGTCCTACCTCGATCGCCGAGGTCACCTCTATCTGCGCTCGGACGGCATGCTGATCGACACCGACGTCCCGCCCCTGGCGAGGATGCTCGGACCTCGCAAGCGGGAGATTGCGGGGACGGCCGCCATCTCCCTCGCTGTCGCCCTCCTGATGGACCCGGGTGCAAGACCCTCGCTGCGAAGCGTGGCTCGTCGGGTCACGATGTCGCACACCGCCGTCACCGCAGCAGCGCACCAGCTGCGCGAGGCGAACCTCCTGACAGCCGATGGGAGTCCGCTCATCCCAGAGCTCTTCTGGGCATTGTCCGACGTGTGGGCTTCGGTTCAGGTTCCGCTCCGGCGCTGCCCATCGTTCGATGACGAGCTCGAGGTCGACCGCCTCGAGCTCGGAACCTCAGAGACACCGGGTTGGGCTGTGGCTGGACCCGTCGGAGCCTTCGCCTGGGGCGCTCCCCTGGTGATGCGTGCCGACGAGCCTCCGAGCTTCTACGTCCCGTCACAGGTTGCCCTGCGGCGAGCTACCGTCCTCCTCGAGCGCGCTCCGAGCTTCGAGGAACGGGCCTGCACGATCGCCGTGGCTCCGACGCCGCTGGTCTGCGCAGAGCGGACCGACCTTGGCGCCGACCGTTGGGGGCCATGGAGGTTTGGCGCCGGGATCGTCTCGGCGCTCGATCTCGCGGTCGATCGAACACGGGGGCTCGAGGTGCTC